>NZ_JBEFTH010000005.1:0-470503 GCF_053483935.1 Mycolicibacterium sp. XJ879 | reverse complement strand
TCTGCAGGC
This sequence comes from Mycolicibacterium sp. XJ879, assembly GCF_053483935.1. Taxonomy (NCBI): domain Bacteria; kingdom Bacillati; phylum Actinomycetota; class Actinomycetes; order Mycobacteriales; family Mycobacteriaceae; genus Mycobacterium; species Mycolicibacterium sp. XJ879. Next base: position 470,494 of record NZ_JBEFTH010000005.1, on the reverse strand, counting down.
AACCCTGCCACTGTACTCCACGTGGTCAGAGACGTCAAACCGCGGTCGCCAGCCGATTTGGCTGGGGCCGTTGGCTTCTGAACACAGCGTACCCCCTGTCTCGGCGGCGTCCAACGCGGCCTCCCCCGGGGCCGCGCGGCTCAACCGGAGAGGCTCAGGCCACCCGCTCGATCTCGGCGCCCAGGCTCTTGAGGTTCTCCACGAACAGCGGATAGCCCCGGTCGATGTGGAACACGTCGTGGACCTCGGTGTCGCCGTCGGCGACCAGGCCCGCCAGGACCAGGCCGGCGCCGGCGCGGATGTCTGACGACCACACCGGGGCGCTGGAGAGCTGCGGGATGCCCCGCACCACGGCGTGATGTCCGTCGGTGCGCGCGTCAGCGCCGAGCCGGACCATCTCCTCGACGAATCGGAACCGCGCCTCAAACACGTTTTCGGTGATCATCGAGGTGCCGTCGGCGATGGACGCCAAGGCGATGGCCATCGGCTGCAGGTCGGTCGGGAACCCGGGAAACGGCAGGGTGGCGACGTTGACCGCCTTGGGCCGCTCGTACTGCACCACCCGGAAGCCATTGTCGTTTTGGGTCACGGTCGCACCGGCGTCGTGGAGCTTGTGCAGGACCAGTTGCAGGTGCTGCGGATCAACGCCGACCACCGAGATGTCGCCGCGGGTCATGGCGGCCGCGATACCCCACGTCGCGGCGACGATGCGGTCCCCGATCACCCGGTGTTCGGTCGGGTGCAGTCGATCCACGCCGACGATGGTCATCGTCGAGGTCCCAGCCCCCGAGATCTGGGCCCCCATTTGGTTGAGCATCGTGCACAGATCGACGACGTCGGGCTCCCGCGCGGCGTTGTGGATCGTCGTCACGCCCTCGGCAACCACAGCCGCCATCAGGATGTTCTCGGTGGCACCGACCGAGGGGAACTCCAGCTGGATCTCCGCACCGCGCAGGTGGTCGGCCTCTGCGACCACACAACCGTGCTCGATGTTGCACCGTGCGCCGAGTTGTCGCAGACCGGCCTGGTGCATGTCCAGGGGTCGCGACCCGATCGCATCGCCGCCGGGTAACGCCACCCTGGCCCGTTTACAACGACCGACCAGCGGCCCCAGCACACACACCGACGCGCGGAACTGCCGGACCGCAGCAAAATCCGCGTCGTACTTGGGTTCGTCGGGTGAGGTGATCCGCACCACGCCGGAATCGAGTTCGACGGTCGCGCCCAGGCCACGCAGCACTTCGGCCATCAGCGGCACGTCGAGGATGTCGGGGCAATTGGTGATCGTGCTCGTACCCTCTGCCAGGAGCGCGGCCGCCATCAGCTTGAGCACGCTGTTCTTGGCCCCCCCGACGGCAACTTCGCCCGATAACCGATTTCCGCCGGTCACCACGAAACGCTCGCTCACGCGGGTCAGTTTAAACAGCGCACCAGACGGTGTCAGTCGCTATGCCCAGTCCTTCCGGTACGGTTTGCGGCATGGGCGTCCATCTGACCCGCATCTATACGCGCACGGGCGATGACGGAACCACCGGGTTAAGCGATTTCAGCAGGGTGTCAAAGAACGACGCCCGCCTCGAGGCGTACGCGGACTGCGACGAGGCCAACGCCGCCATCGGCGTGGCCGTTGCACTGGGCCAGCCCAACGAGCAAATCCTCAAGGTGCTCAGGCTGATTCAAAACGACCTGTTCGACGCCGGAGCCGATCTGTCGACGCCCATTGTCGAAAACCCGAAATATCCGCCGCTGCGGGTCGCGCAGAGCTACATCGACCGGTTGGAAGCCTGGTGCGATGAGTTCAACGAAGGGCTGCCCGCGCTAAATTCGTTTGTGCTGCCCGGGGGTACGCCGCTGTCGGCGCTGCTGCACGTGGCGCGCACCGTGACTCGCCGCGCCGAGCGATCCGCGTGGCGGGCGGTCGAACTCCACGGCGACGGGGTCAGCGTGCTTCCCGCCAAGTACCTCAACCGGTTGTCGGATCTGCTGTTCATCTTGTCGCGGGTGGCCAACCTCGACGGTGACGTGCTCTGGCAACCTGGCGGCGGGGCAAGCGATTAGCGAGCGCGGCGGCGCGCGCGAGGTGACGGCCGTGACTCCACCCAAGACAAGAACGCCGTCAACGCCCCTCGATCCAACGCGATTTCATAGCTTCGACGGCGTTCCGGGCTGATGTCTCGGACCTCCAACACGACGATTTCATGGGTCATGATGTCGAATTCGTCGCCACGCGGCCCGCGCCGCGACACGATCTCCAGGCCCCGACGGCTGAGCCGCCGATCCGGCCACCACCGCAGACTGGACAGCCGGTAGAACCCGGCCTCCCCACCGCGGTAACGGATCACGCCGTGCCGCCAGCCCTGCCCGCCGACGGCGGGCACGTCACGCAGAATCGCTGCGGTGCCGCCGACCTGACGAAGCTTCCACAGCCGGTAGCTCAGCGCGACGACCACCGCCAGCAGCACACCGACCAGCGCGACCATGATCCACATGGACGCGCTCATCTGCGGCCCGCTAGTCGAGCTGGCCCAGGGCGCGCATCCTTGCTCGTCCCTTGGCGGCTGTTAATGGATCGTCGGAATCGGCGTCCTGGCGCGCGGCATCGGAGTCGATCTCGGATTCGAGCTCGGCTGATTCGGCGAGAATGATGACACCGTCGTCGGTGACCGACATGAACCCGCCGTCGACGGCGATGCGCAGATCGTCTTCACCTTCGCGCTCAATCCGCACAACCGCGTCGTCGACGAGCTGGGCGACCAACGGGATGTGGCGAGGCAGGATGCCGATCTCGCCGGCCGTGGTCCGGGTGAACACGAAGGTGGCCTTGCCAGACCAAATTTCGCGTTCGACGGCGACGATGTCGACGTCTATTTCGGCCATGGTTACTGCGCCTTGTCGGCGTCGTCGGCGTCGTCGTCCTTGCCGTTGTCGTCGCTGGAGGACGGCGCACCGTCGCCGCTCGTGTCTTCCAGCTTGGCCCCCATGCTTTCCGCCTTCTTGGCGAGATCCTCGAGCCCGCCGATGAGGAAGAACGCCTGCTCGGGCAGATGGTCGAAGTCGCCCTTGGTCAGCTTGTCGAACGCTTCGATGGTTTCCTTGAGCGGAACGGTCGAACCCGGCTGGCCGGTGAACTGCTCGGCCGCCATCATGTTCTGGCTCAGGAAACGTTCGATGCGGCGTGCCCGGTTGACCAGCTGCTTGTCCTCCTCCGACAGCTCATCGATACCGAGGATCGCGATGATGTCCTGAAGGTCCTTGTAGCGCTGCAGAATTCGGATGACTTCCTGCGCCACCCGGTAGTGCTCGTCGCCGACGACGCTGGGGTCCAGAATCGTCGAGGATGACGCCAACGGGTCCACCGCCGGGAAGATGCCCTTCGAGAACACCGCACGGCTGAGCTCCGTGGTGGCGTCCAAGTGCGCGAACGTGGTGGCAGGCGCTGGGTCGGTGTAGTCGTCAGCGGGCACGTAGACCGCCTGCATCGAGGTGATGGATCGGCCGCGGGTCGAGGTGATGCGCTCCTGCAGCTCACCCATCTCGTCGGCCAGCGTTGGCTGGTAGCCCACCGCGGAAGGCATCCGGCCCAGCAGCGTCGACACCTCAGAACCGGCCTGGGTGAAGCGGAAAATGTTGTCGATGAACAACAACACGTCCTGGCCCTGCTCGTCGCGGAAAAACTCCGCCATCGTCAACGCCGACAGCGCCACCCGCATACGTGTGCCCGGCGGTTCGTCCATCTGACCGAACACCAGCGCGGTGTCCTTGAGCACATTGGCGTCGGCGAGCTCTACCCACAGGTCGTTGCCCTCACGGGTGCGCTCACCCACACCGGCGAACACCGATGTACCGCCGAAGTTACGGGCGATGCGGTTGATCATCTCCTGGATCAACACCGTCTTGCCGACGCCCGCACCACCGAACAGTGCGATCTTGCCGCCACGCACGTACGGGGTGAGCAGGTCGACGACCTTCAAGCCGGTCTCCAGCATCTCGGTGCGCGGTTCCAGTTCATCGAAGGCCGGCGGCTTGCGGTGGATCGACCACTTCTCGAAGTCCTTGCCGTAGCCGGGATCGTCGAGGCAGTCGCCCAGCGCGTTGAACACGTGGCCCTTCACACCATCGCCGACGGGCACGGAAATCGAGCCGCCGGTGTCGGTGACCTCGACGCCGCGCACCAGGCCGTCGGTGGGCTGCATCGAAATGCAGCGCACCAGGTTGTCGCCGAGGTGCTGGGCGACCTCCAGCGTCAGCGTCTTCGCCAGGTCGCTGTAGGCGATTTCGGCGTGCAGCGCGTTGAACAGTTCCGGAACGGCGCCGCGTGGGAACTCCACGTCGACGACCGGGCCGGTCACTCGCACCACACGTCCATTGGTGTCGGCGCCGGCCTTATTCGTCTCGCGTTCGGCGGTAGCAGTCATATCTGGTTTCGCTTCCTCTGCGTGCTAACTCTTGGCGTCGGCCAACGCGTTTGCGCCACCGACGATCTCGCTGATTTCCTGGGTGATCTGCGCCTGCCGTTCGCGGTTGGCCTGCAACGTCAGATCCGTGATGAGCTCGTCGGCGTTGTCGGTAGCCGACTTCATGGCCCGCCTGCGCGACGCCGACTCCGAAGCCGCCGCCTCGAGCAACGCGGCGAAGATCCGGGTGGAGACGTAGCGCGGCAACAACGCGGAGAACAGGGTCTCGGCATCGGGCTCGAATGAGAACAGCGTGTGCAGTCCGGTGTCCTCTTCGCTGTACTCCACCTCCATCGGCGCGACCCGGCGTGCGATGGCCGTCTGCGACAGCATCGACCGGAACTCGGTGAACACGATGTGCAGCTCGTCGACGCCGAGGACGTTGTCCACGCCCGGATCGTCACCCTCGTCGTCGACTCCGGCCATGAACGCGTCAACCAGTGTTGAGCCGATCTCCTGCGCGTTCTCGTAGTCGGGGCGCTCCGAGAAGCCCGTCCAGGCCTCCGTCACATCCCAGTTGCGGAAACTGTAGTAGCCGAGGGCTTTTCGCCCCACCACGTACAGCACTGGCTCCTTGCCCTCTTCGCGGAGCAGGGCGAACAGTTCCTCGGACCGACGGAACACGTTGGCGTTGTATGCCCCGCACAGTCCGCGGTCGGAGGACACCACCAGCACGCCTGCCCGCCGCGGCTTTTCACGAGCAACCAGCAACGGATGGTCCAGCGCGCTGGCGCTGGCCAGTTCGGTGAGCATGTTGGTGATCTCGCGGTCGTATGGCCGGGCCGCTTCGACCCGGGCTTGCGCCTTGGCGATCCGCGACGTGGCGATCAGCTCCTGGGCTTTGGTGATCTTTTTGATCGAGCCCGCGGAGCGGATGCGGCCGCGCAGTTCGCGCAGTGTTGCTGCCATTGGATTACTGGACCCTTCAGTCCTACTTCTTCTTCGGTGCGGGCTTGCGGACCTTCACCGATTCCTTTTCGACGTCCCCTTCGTCCATGGCCTCGACGTGCTCGTCGGGCACCACGGAACTGCCATCGGTAGTGGCGAAGCCCTTCTTGAACTCGTCCACCGCGTTGGCGAGCTTTTCGGCCGTCTCATCGGAGAGCTTGGTGGTCTCCCGAATGTCATTGAGGATCGCCTCGTGTGAGCCCTTCACATGCTCGATGAACTCCTGCTCGAACTTTTGGACGTCCTCAACGGGCACCGAGTCCAGGTGGCCCTTGGTGCCGAGGAAGATGGCGACCACCTGCTCTTCGACCGGCATCGGGCTGTTCTGCGGCTGCTTGAGCAACTCGACGAGCCGCGCTCCGCGGTCCAGCTGAGCCTTCGAGGTTTCGTCGAGGTCTGAGGCGAACGCCGCGAACGACTCGAGTTCACGGTACTGCGATAGATCCAAGCGGAGACTTCCTGCGACTTCCTTCATTGCCTTGATCTGCGCGGCGCCACCGACGCGCGACACCGACACACCGACGTTGATGGCCGGCCGCACGCCCTGGTTGAACAGGTCGGTTTCGAGGAAGCACTGGCCGTCGGTGATCGAGATGACGTTGGTGGGGATGTAGGCCGAGATGTCGTTGGCCTTGGTCTCGATGATCGGCAGCCCGGTGAGTGAACCGCCGCCGAGCTCGTCGGAGAGCTTGGCGCAGCGCTCCAGCAGCCGGGAGTGCAGATAGAACACGTCGCCCGGGTACGCCTCACGGCCTGGGGGCCGGCGCAGCAACAGCGAGATTGCGCGGTAGGCCTCGGCCTGCTTGGTGAGGTCGTCGAACACGATCAGCACGTGCTTGCCGTCGTACATCCAGTGCTGGGCGATGCTCGAACCCGTATACGGCGCAAGCCATTTGAACCCGGCAGAATCAGACGCCGGCGCAGCGACGATGGTCGTGTAGTCCATCGCGCCACCCTCTTCGAGAGTGCGGCGCACGCTGGCGATGGTGGTGCCTTTCTGGCCGACGGCCACGTATACGCAGCGCACCTGCTTGGACGGATCCCCGGTCTCCCAGTTCTGCCGCTGGTTGAGGATGGTGTCCACGCACAGCGCGGTCTTACCGGTCTTGCGGTCGCCGATGATCAGCTGGCGCTGCCCGCGACCGATCGGGGTCTGCGAGTCGATCGCCTTGATGCCGGTCTGCAGCGGCTCGCTCACGCTCTGGCGCTGCACCACTGAGGGCGCTTGCAGTTCCAGGGCGCGTCGCTCGGTGGTCTCGACGTCGCCGCGGCCGTCGATCGGCTGTCCCAGCGGGTTGACCACCCGGCCCAGGAAGCCGTCACCGACCGGCACCGAGAGCACGTTGCCGGTCCGCTTCACCGGCTGGCCCTGTTGGATCTGCTCGAAGTCACCGAGGATGACGGCGCCGATGCTGTGCTCGTCGAGGTTGAGGGCTACACCCAACACGCCGCCGGCGAACTCCAGCAGCTCCTGGGTCATGACGGAGGGCAGTCCCTCGACGTGGGCGATACCGTCGCCGGCGTCGATGACTGTACCGATCTCTTCACGCTCGGTTTCGGCCTCGAACCCCGCGACGTACTCCTCGATCGCACCTTGGATCTCATTCGCCGAGATCGTCAACTCTGCCATGGCTTTTCGTCTTCCTTTTTCCTGGGTCTAGGGGTGTTCTCGGGTCAGTCGGGCAAGTGGTTCTCGGCCGCCGCCAGCTTCGACGCCAGCGATCCGTCGATCACCTCATCGCCGACGGCGATGGTCAAGCCACCGATCAGCGCCGGGTTCACATCGAGCTGAAGCGACACCGGATGGGCGTAGATGCGCGTCAGCAGTTCGGTGAGCCGGTTGCGCTGGGCATCGGTGAGTTCGGCGGCGGCGGTAACGTGAGCGACAACCTCACCTCGCCGGGACACCGCAAGGTTGGCCAGATCGCGGACCACCTCGTCGGCGCGCTCGCCGTGCAGCAGTTCAACAGTCTGGCGCAGCAGATCGGCGGCGTTCCTGCTCGCTCGGCCTTTCAGCACATCGTTCAACAGCTTGATGCGACCGTCCGCCGGTGCGGTGAACTCACTCAGCAACGTGATCAACCGTGGATCGGCGTCCAGAACGCGACTGAACCGGAAGAGCTGGTCCTCCACGTCGTCGATCTGGCCGTCGCGCTCAGCTCGGACCAGCAGCGCCAACCTGGCGATGTGCTGCAAACCCTGAGCCAGATCCGGCGTGGATGACCAGCGTTGCGCCACCGCGGTTTTGACGATATCCAGCGCTGCATCAGACACCTTGCCGGACAGCAGCCGCTCGGCGAGCGCCGTCTTGAGGCTCGAGTCGCTGGATGGATCGGCCAGGTGCCTGGCCAACATCGCTTCGGCGCGCAGCAGCTTCACCACCGACGCCAGATCGTCGGACAGGCCGGTCAGCGCGTCGGCATCGCCGCTAGCGACCGTGTCATCGAACCGTTTGACCACCTTGGTGATCGAGTCCCGGCTCGCGGCACGCAGCTTGGCTGTCGCGGCATCCGTGAAGACCGTGCTGGAGGGCGCCATCTCGTCGAGTTCGGTTAGGAAACGGTCAACCGTTGCCGACTGCTCGGACGGGTCGGAAACGAACTCGCGCACCATGTCACCGGCCCGCTGCACGGACTCCGCGCCCAGGCTTTGCCTCAGCTCACGGATGAGCTGTTGGCGTAGCAGCTGGATCTGTTGCCCGCCTTGGGTCTTGATCCGCTCGAGCTCGACGTCGGCCTGGGCACGCAGCTGCTCGGCGATCTTTTCGGCGTCGTGGCGCGCCTCTTCGACCACCTTGGCCGCCTCGGCCTTGGCTTCTTCCAACGCCTTGGCATGCTCGGAATCAGCGTCGGCGACCTTCTTCTCCGCCTCGGCGTGTTCGGCGAGCTGGGTCCGCACGTTTTCCTGCTGTTGCTGCATCATACGGCGCACCAGCGGGATGACCCACTTCACGAGTACGAAGACGATGACCGCAAAGCCGATCAGCTGTCCGATGAACGTCGACACTTCAGCTACCGTCCTTGACCCGTCGTGGCCGGAACCGTGCGGGTGGCCACATCGACCCCGAGCACACGGCTGGCCAGGCTTGCTGCCAACGTCTCCACCGATGTCTGCAGTTCAGCCGTCAGACCGCGGGACTGCTCGGTGAGTTCGGAATTGGCCTGCTGGAGCATCGATGAGACTTCAGCATTGGCGCGACCCCGCGCATCGTCGACGATTTGGCGACCCTCAGCACGAGCATCTTCGCGTATGTCGGTCGCTTCCCGGCGAGCCCCACCCATCACCTTGCGGTAATCGGCTTCGGCAGCAGCGCGTAGTTGTGCTGCGCGCCGGTTGTCTTCGACCGTCTTGGCGACCATGGCTTCGCGCTCGTGCAGCACCTTGGCGATCGGCGGCACAACCCATTTGCCGATCACACCGAGCACGATCAGGAAGAGGATCAGCACGAAGAAGAAGGTGCCGTTGGGCAGCAGGAAGTTGCCGCCGCCTTCCTGCGCCAGGACGGAAGTGCTGAGGTCAACCATGGCGTCGATTAACCGACCGGGGTGGCGAAGACGAACAGCGCCATGAAGGCCAGGTTGATGAAGTACATGGCCTCCACCAGACCCACCGTGATGAAGAACGGCACGAAGAGCCTGCCTTGAGCCTCCGGCTGCCGCGCTACGCCATTGACCAACGCGCTGCCGACGACACCGTCACCGATAGCAGCACCGATAGCGCCGCCACCCAAGAGAAGACCGCCGCCAATGAGTGCGCCGGCAGCGATAGTGGGATCCATTCCTTTTATCCTCCTTGATAACTGGCAGCAGTCCTACCAGGTTGTGGGTCGAGCATTTGCGAGTTAGTGGTGTTCGTCTTCAAGCTCCATCGCCTGACCGAAGTACAGGATCGTCAGCAGCGCGAAGATGAACGCCTGGATGGCACCGATGAACAGTTCGAACATTTTCCACAGCGCGTTGGGTGCCCACATGATGTAGGCCGGGAACAACGCGATGATCGTGACCATGATGCCGCCGGCGAACACGTTGCCAAAAAGACGGAGGGACAGCGAAACCGGCTTGGCGATCTCTTCGACGAGGTTGATCGGCGCCAGGAACGACACATGGCCCTTGAGCAACCGCACCGGGTGGCCGACGATGCCGCGCCGCCAGAAGCCCGCGGCGTGATAGCAGATGAACACGAACAGGCCGAGCGCCAGCACGAAGTTGATGTCTGCGGCAGCCGGTTTGAGCAACTCGTGGATACCGGTCTCATCGGAGTACTGCCACGGAAACACCGACAACCAGTTCGCGATCAGGATGTAGGCGAACAGCGTCACCGCCAGCGGAAGCACGAACGGCGCGACGCGCATGCCGATCGCGGACTCGATCTGGTTGCGCGCCTGGACCGTGATGGCCTCCCAGAACAACTGCACACCGGTAGGCACGCCGCTGGAGGTCACTTTGGCGCGGAGGTAGAACGCCAGCGCGAGCACGATCACCGCAGCGATGGTGGCGGACAGCATCGTGTCGGTGTTGACGGTCAGCCCGAACCAGTTGGCGGTGGTGTGCGTGCCCACGTGGATACCGGAGTCGGCGGCGAGGATGGTCACCGGAGCCGACCCGGTGGCGACGTCGATACCTGTCATTGCGGTGTGGGTTCCCCTTCGAATCCGGCTGTGTCAGTCGGGCTACCCGCGCGCAGTTTTCTTGCCACAGGCAGCGCGGTGGTGAAGACGAGCAGCATCTGGAACAGCGCCATGCCGAAGACCACGCCCAGGCCCTCGGGACGGAAGACGAACGCGATGGTCAACCCGATGACGGTCAAGATCATCAGGCGCGTCGCCGAATTCAACGCCATCTTGCTTTTCAGGGGGTGCGCCTGGGAGGTGATCTTGGTGACCGACCGTCGCACCAGGACGGCGTTCAGCAGACCCAGGCCGAGGCCGATCGCGAAGAACACCCCTACCATCACATGGCCGAGAAGCGCGGCCGCCAGCGTGCCCAGGCCGGCCAAGACGACGCAGATCAGCGCCAGACGCATCGGGCGGAACGCAACCGAAGGAAGCACCAACGGCGCGTCGTGCGCTGGCGTCGTCACTGATTCACCTCAATCCCGCGGTCAAAACGAAGTTGCCGAATGATCCTGTTCCAGTGCTTGGCGCCATGAGCGTATCGGAGGGCATCAGGCGCACTGGAAGTCACCCAAGCGGCAGCTCCCTATTGTCGGTCGTTGTACCGGTCCGCTCGGCCTGGAACCGAAGGGTCCGGGGCCGGCAACCCGCGAGGTTTTCGGGTTCTGTTTTTCACCCTAACACATGGTCCAGGGCATAAAACGACGCCTACTACTTTGCGTCGTACACGTCGGCCATCTGGCCGTTTCGGCGCCGTAGAAGCGGGATCACCGTGACGATGATCGCGACCAGGATGGCCGCCAGCATGACCACCCCGCTGTAGCGCGGATCGAAGAAAATCGTGCTCGCCGCGCCCAACGCGACGATGCCGACCCAGAGGTAGATCAGAAGCACGACACGGCGGTGCGAATGGCCGATCTGAAGCAGCCGGTGGTGCAGGTGCATCTTGTCTGGGCTGAACGGGCTGCGACCGGCCCGGGTGCGGCGCACGATCGCCAGCAGCATGTCCAGCGCCGGCACCAACATCACCGCCACCACCAACAAAAACGGTGACAGCAGCGCGAATACGTCGCGCGCACCGTATGCGGTCTGCGAGATCGGTCCGGCCGCCGTGGTCGACGCCGCGGCCAGCATTAGCCCGATCAGCATCGAACCGGAGTCGCCCATAAAGATCTTGGCGGGGTGGAAGTTGTGGGGCAGAAAGCCCAGACAGGCCCCGGCGAGCACCACCGAGATGATCGCGGGCGGGTAGAACAGCACGTCGCCGCCGTGGTCGCGCAGCAGCCCGATGGAGAAGATGCAGATGGCTGATGCAGTGATCAGCCCGAGACCGGCGGCCAACCCGTCGAGTCCGTCGACGAAGTTCATCGCGTTGACGATCGCCACGGTCAACGCGAGCGTGAGCAGAATCGACGACACCTGGTCGAGCACGATGGTGCCGACGCCGCCGATCGGGATGTAGAGCACGCTCCAGGCCACACCCATGGTGACCAGAACGCTGGCCGCGGTGATCTGGCCGGCGAACTTCGTCAGCGCGTCAAGCCCCCACCGGTCGTCGATCAAGCCGATGGCCATGATCAGCCCACCAGCGACCACCACCGCGGGCATCCCCGACGAGTACACGAAGCCCCGCGTCAACGCGGGAAGTTGCGACGCCAACAGCACGGCCGCGACCACCCCGACATACATTGCCAGCCCGCCCATCCGCGGGGTCGGCTGCAGATGTACGTCACGCTCACGCGGGTAGGCCACCGCGCCGAACCGCCGGGCCAGCACCCGCACCCAGCCGGTGGCGAAGTAAGTGATGATCGCCGCGGTGAGTCCGACGAGGGCCAGTTCGCGAAGCGGGACACCGGCACCGCGCTCGTTGAGCGCAAGCACGGTGTCCGCCGCGTAGCTCATCGATGCACCGTATGCCACGTTGCCTCAGCTCATTCCGTCAGTGCCGACGGTTCCACATCGAGAACTTTCGCGACGGCCTCCACCGTCACCGGGCCTTGGCGCAGGATCCGCGGGTGCGACCCGGTGAGGTCGACGATGGTCGACGCCGCCTGCTGCGCGGACGGCCCCGCATCGAGGTAGACCTGGACGCGATCGCCGAGTTGGTCGCGCGCCTCGTCGACGGTCACGGCGGGCGGCCGGCCGGAAGTGTTCGCGCTGGAAACCGCCATCGGGCCGACCTCGCGGAGCAGTTCGATCGCCACGGGATGCAGCGGCATGCGCAGCATGACGGTGCCGTGCGCGTCGCCGAGATCCCATGGCAGCGACGGTGCCTGGCGCACCACGAGGCTCAGCGCCCCGGGCCAGAATGCGCGGATCAGTTCGCGTGCGGGGCCCGGGACGTTGTAGACCAGTCCCTCGATCGTGTGCCACGAGCCGACCAGCACCGGCACGGGCATGTCGCGTCCGCGGCCCTTGGCCGCCAACAGCGCGGCGACGGCGTCGTTGTCGAAGGCGTCCGCGCCGATGCCGTACACCGTGTCGGTGGGCATGACGACCAGCTGACCGCCCTTCAAAGCGCTGATGGCCGAAGCGATTCCGGTCGCGCGCTGGGCGTCATCGGTGCAGTCGAATACCTCTGTCATGACCTGCCCTCTTCCTGGCCCTCTGCATGCCTGCGGTTGCGGGTCGCGGTGACGAATCGGGGTCGACCGGCCAGGTCGCGGCGGCCGGTGACGTCGTCGAAAAGCCCGGTGCTGTGGAACGCGTCGATGGTGCGCGCCGATGTGGTGTCGTCATGCTCCACCGCGCACCCGCAGCCGTCGCGCAGCCACCGGCCGGCGAGCCCGACGATGGCGTCGATGATGACCATCCCGTCCGGTCCCCCGAACAGTGCGTGCGCCGGATCGTGTTCGGCCACTTCAGGTTCCAGCTCGGCCCCGTCGGGAATGTACGGGGGGTTGGCGACCACGAGGTCGACCTGGCCGTCGAGTTCGGGCAGCAGCCCGGACGCGGCGACGTCGGCGCGGATCAGTTCGACGCCCGTGCCTGCGAGGTTTCGGCGCGCGTAAGCGAGGGCGTCATCGGAGTCGTCGACGGCGATGACGCGCGCGTCGGGCACGGCGTTCGCGAAGGCCAGCGCCAGCGCACCCGAACCGGTGCACAAGTCGACGATGACAGGCGGCCGCAACAAGGGGTTGGCCAACGCCCACTCCAGCAGCGCCTCGGTTTCCGGTCGGGGAATGAACACGCCGGGCCCGACGCAAACGGTGACGGGGCCGAACGCCGCGCTGCCGATGATGTGCTGCAGCGGCACCCGAGTGGCGCGGCGGGCCACGAGGCCGTGGTAGCGGTCGACGAAGCCGTCGTCAGGTCGGGTGAGCGCGAGGCGGCCGCGGTCGGTGCCCGCCGCGTGGGCGGCCAGCAACTCGGCGTCGGCCCGCGGCGACGGAACTCCCGCTTCGGCGAGCGCTGCCTCTGCGGCGTCGATCACCTGGCGGAGCGTCATGTCGCCGCAAGCCTGGCTTGCTTGTCGGCGGCAGCCAGAGCGTCGAACAGCGGGTCGAGTTCGCCGTCGAGCACCTGATCGAGGTTGTGCGCCTTGAAGTTGATCCGGTGATCGGCGATCCGGTTCTCGGGGAAGTTGTAGGTGCGGATGCGCTCGCTGCGGTCGACAGTGCGGATCTGGCTGGCCCGGTCCGCCGACGCCTCGGCCTGGGCCTGTTCATCGGCCAGTGCCTGCAACCGCGCGGCGAGGACCTGCAGCGCACGCGCCTTGTTCTGCAACTGGGAGCGTTCGTTCTGACAGCTCACGACGATGCCGGTGGGCAAGTGGGTGATGCGCACCGCGGAGTCGGTGGTGTTGACACCCTGGCCACCCTTGCCCGACGACCGGAACACGTCGACGCGCAGATCGGAATCGTCGATCTGAACCTCTTCGACCTCTTCGGGTTCGGGGTACACCAGCACCCCTGCCGCCGACGTGTGCACGCGGCCCTGCGACTCGGTCACGGGGACCCGCTGCACCCGGTGCACACCGCCTTCGAACTTCAGCCGTGACCACACCCCGTCGGCAACGTCGCCCTTGCTGCGGATGGACAGCGTCACGTCCTTGTAGCCGCCGAGGTCGGAGAAGGTCTCGTCGAGCACCGTCACGTTCCAGCCGCGCCGTTCGGCGTAGCGGATGTACATCCGGGCCAGGTCGGCGGCGAACAGCGCGGACTCCTCGCCGCCCTCCCCGGACTTGACCTCCAGCACGATGTCATCGGTGTCGTGCGGGTCGCGGGGGGCCAGCAGGTCGGTGAGGCGGGTGTCGAGTTCGGCCACCGTGGCGGCCAGTTCGTCGACTTCGGCGGCGAACGACTGGTCGTCGGCAGCCAGTTCGCGGGCCGTCTCCAGGTCGCCGCGGGCGGCCTGGAGCTTGCGGTAGGTGGCCACGATCGGCGACACCTGGGCGAACCGCCGGCCGACCTTGCGCGCCTGGGCCGCGTCGGCGTGCAGATTGGGGTCGGACAACTGGCGCTCGAGGTCGGCGTGTTCGGCCACCACGGCATCGATCGCCGTCCCGTTCTCCGTCACGTCGACGTCCTTCCCTCAAACGCAGACCGGCGCCCGGCCTGGCCGCCGGGGCGGCAAGAACGGGCGCCGGAAAGGCAGCTACTTGTCGGCTGAGGTGTTCTCGCCGCTCTTGCGCTTGCCGTAACGCTTCTCGAAGCGGGCGACGCGGCCGCCGCTGTCGAGGATCTTCTGCTTGCCGGTGTAGAACGGATGGCACTGCGAGCAGACCTCGACGTGAATTTGTCCGCTTTTCTTGGTGCTCCGCGTGGTGAACGTGTTACCGCAACCGCAATGCACCGTGGTCTCGACGTAGTCAGGGTGAATACCCGTTTTCATGGCTTCCTCTTCGATCGTGGCCCCGGGTCGCCCCTTCTGAGCTGAAGGCGTTCGGCGTGAACCGGAACCGAGGGTCGACGGTCCATTATGCCAGTGCGACCGCCAGCAGCCTAAACGCCTGCCAGGCTGCGGCTATTCCTCTGGGCCGAACGTGGGTTACCGGCACGCTCCAGGGCGGTTCTGCGTGACATAACCCCACACCCGCCGCTAGACCGGCTGAAATCTGCTGCCCTCGCGGCGCCACAACGTGCGACCGTCCGGGTCGGTGCCGCGCGCGATCAGCTCACGCTTGAGGATCTTGTTCGTGGCGGTGCTGGGCAGATCGTCGGCGATCCAGACGTAGCGCGGCCACGCCTTCGGCGACAGGTCGCTCTGGGCGGCCAGAAACTCCTCGAACGCCTGCGGGGTGAGGTCGGCGCCGTCCTGCAGCACGATCGCGGCCATCACCTGATCGCCGACGAGTTCGTCGGGCACCGGGTAGACCGCGACCCGGTTCACGGGGCCCAGCCGCAGCAGGATGCGCTCGATCGGTGCGGTGGTCATGTTCTCGCCGTCCACGCGCATCCAGTCGGCGGTGCGCCCGGCAAGGTAGATCCACCCGTCGGCGTCGCGGTAGGCCAGGTCGCCCGACCAGTACATGCCGTGCCGCGTGCGCTCGGAGGTGGCGGCTTCGTCGTTGTAGTAGCCCGAAAAGAAGCCGGTGCCCGAGGTATTCACCAACTCGCCGACAGCCTCGTCGGCGTTGAGCAACGCGCCGTTGGCGTCGAACAACGCCGGTGGGCACTCGGTCACGGTTTCGCTGTTGTAGATGGCGACCCCCGGAAAGCCCTGGCCGACAGAGCCTTTCGGCGTGTCGGGAGTGCGGGTGATGATCACGGCGTTCTCGGTGGAACCGAACCCGTCGTCGACGGTCACGCCGAACCGGCGGCCGAACTCCTCGATGTCGCGGTCGGCGGCCTCGTTTCCGAACGCCACTCGCAGCGGGTTGTCGATATCGTCGGGGCGCTCTGGGGTCGCCAGCACGTAGGCCAGCGGCTTTCCGACGTAGTTCATGTAGGTGGCGCCGTGCCGGCGGATGTCGGACAGAAACCGCGACGCCGAAAACTTCGCGGGCACCATGGCAGCGCCGGCCACCAGTGCCGGTGCCCATCCGCCGACCACCGCGTTCGAATGAAACAGCGGCATCGACAGGTAGCAGGTGTCTGCGGAGGTGAGGCCGAACTTGTCGACCAACGCGGTGCCCGCGAACAACACCATGGAGTTGGCCACCTGGACGGCCTTGGGGTTACCGCTGGTGCCCGAGGTGAAGATCATCATGAACGTGTCGTCGGGGGCGGCCTCGCGGGCGGGGGTCAGCGGCGGCGCGGAGGCCCGGCGTTGCGCCCAACCGTCGTCGTCGGCGTCGAAGACAGTGACCCCCGGCAGTGCCAGGCCGTCGAGCAGATGCCGGTGCTCGGCGTCGGTGAGAAGGAACTGGCATTCGACCTGGGCGATGTCGCGCGCGAGCGCCTCGCCGCGGCGGGTGGTGTTGATGCCGCAGAGCACGTAACCGCCCAGCGCCGCGGCGGCCAACGCGGTCAGCATCTCCGGCGTGTTGCCGAGCAGCACACCGACATGCAGCGGGCGGTCGGACTCCGCCGCGTCGATCAGCGCAGCGGCTTGCGCGCCGGCATCGGCGAGGTGCTCACGCCACGTCCACGTGCGGTCGTCGTACTTCACCGCGACGGTGTCCTGTTCGGCGCGCTCACGAAGCAACTGCTGGAGTGTGTCCGCCATGGTCACCTCTCGCCTGTGAACAGATCTTGAATTGTGTCTACCATGTCACAATGTCGGAAGTCCGCGGACAGGCGCGGAAACGACGAGAGGGCCACCGGTGACGCGCGGCGCCGCGACCAAGCACGTCCGTGATCGGATGATCGACGCGGCCGAAGTCTGTCTGCGCGCCAAGGGTATTCGGGCGACCACAGTATCCGAGGTGGCCGAAGTCGCCGGGATATCACGGGGTTGGTTATACCGGCATTTTCCCGACAAAGTCACGCTGTTGGGCGCGGCGATCGTGCGCCTGAACGAGGCCTACTGGTCAGAGGCGCATGCGATGCTGGAACGGGTCGAGGGGTTGGACCGCCAGATCGTCGCCGGTATCCGCCACGGCCGCCGGGCCTACGACGACCCGGGCGCGTTGCTGATGAAGCTGCGTATCGAAGAACCCGACGAGTTCGCCGCCTGCGCCGGCGCCGGTGTCCAGGGGCTGGTGCCCGACCTGGCCGACTTCTGGTCGCGCTACCTGGTCGCCGCGCGCGACAGCGGCGAGATCCACGCCGATATCGACGTCGCCGAGGCGTCGGAATGGGTTGCGCGCGTGCTGATTTCGCTGGCCACCGTGCCCGGTGACACGCTCGATCCCAGCGACGACGACGCGGTACTGCGGCACGTGCGGCGCTACGTCATGCCCGGCCTGCGCGCCGACCCCGCGGGTTAGTCGTTGTCGGCGCCGCCGGGCGTGGTCTTGGAGACCTGGACCAGGAACTCGTAGTTGTTCTTGGTCTTGCGCAGCTGGCTCATCAACAGGTCGATCGCCTGATGCGGGTCAAGACCGCTCAACACGCGACGCAGCTTGTGCACCACCGCGAACTCGTCCGTCGAAAGCAGCAGCTCGTCCTTGCGGGTGCCCGACGGATTGACGTCGACGGCCGGGAAGACCCGCCGCTCGGCGATCTTGCGATCCAGCTTGAGCTCGGCGTTGCCGGTGCCCTTGAACTCCTCGAAGATCACCGTGTCGCCCGTGGAGCCGGTCTCCACCATCGCGGTGGCGATGATGGTCAGCGAGCCGCCCTCTTCGATGTTGCGGGCGGCGCCGAGGAACCGCTTGGGCGGATACAGCGCGGTCGAGTCCACGCCACCGGACAGGATGCGTCCCGAGGCCGGCGACGCGTTGTTGTACGCGCGGCCCAGCCGGGTGATCGAGTCGAGCAGGACGACGACGTCCTTGCCCTGCTCGACCAGTCGCTTGGCCCGTTCGATCGCGAGCTCGGCGGCCTGGGTGTGGTCTGAGGGCGGACGGTCGAAGGTCGAGGCGATGACCTCACCCTTGACCGACCGCTGCATGTCGGTGACCTCTTCCGGACGCTCGTCGACGAGCACCACCATCAGGTGGCATTCCGGGTTGTTCTGCGTGATCGCGTTGGCGATGTCCTGCAGGATCGTGGTCTTACCGGCCTTGGGCGGCGACACGATCAGCGCGCGCTGCCCCTTGCCGATCGGCATGATCAGGTCGATCACGCGGGTGGTCAGCCGGTCGGGCGAGGTCTCCAGGCGCAGCCGCTGGTTCGGGTAGAGCGGGGTGAGCTTGTTGAACTCCGGCCGCTTCTTGGCCTCGTCGACGGGTTTGCCGTTGACGGTGTCCAGGCGCACCAGCGGATTGAACTTCTGCCGCTGGTTGGGCTGTTCACCGTCCTTGGGCACGCGCACCGCACCGGTGACGGCGTCGCCGCGGCGCAAACCGTTCTTGCGCACCATGTTCATCGAGACGTAGACGTCGTTGGGTCCGGCCAGGTAGCCGGAGGTCCGCACGAACGCGTAGTTGTCGAGCACGTCGAGGATTCCCGCGACGGGCTGTACGACGTCGTCTTCGCGGAGTTCGGTGTCACCGCCGCCGTCGCCGCCACCGCGCTCGCGGCGCCTGCGGTCACGGAACCGGCGGCCCCGCCGTCCACCTCGGCCGTCGCCGCCGTCGTCATCGGAGTTCGAGCCGCCGCCGCGGTTCTGCTGGCCGCCTTGCTGGTCGTTATCGGACTTGTTGTCCTGCTTGGAATCGGACTTGGAGTCCTGTTTGGCGTCCTGCTTGGTATCGCCGCCGGACTTGGCGTCCTGCTGGCCCTTGTTGTCGGACTTGGAGTCTTGCTTGGTGTCGCCGTCGGACTTGGTGTCCTGACCGCTCTGTTCGGAGCCGCCCGGCGCACCTGAGCCGCGGTTGCTGCCGCGACGTTCGCGACGCTGCCGCGTCGGTGCGTCGTTGCCGTCGCCAGAGCCGGGGTTGTCGGCGTTCTCAGCGGGCTGGTCGGCAGACTTCTCCGCCTTCTCGGCGGCCGGCGTGTCGGTCGCGGCGGGCGCTGCATCCCCGCCGCCGCGGCCGTTGGCCTGGCCACGCCGGTCACGAATTGCGGCGACGAGCTCGCTCTTGCGCATACCCGAGGCGCCCTCGATGCCGATCTCCTTGGCCAGCGCGCGCAGCTCCGGAAGCACCATGCTGGATAACGAGCCACCACGGGCGGCGGATGCACCACCCGCGGTGGATACGGCCTCCGCGGAGGACGCGCTGTTGGGCGCATCGACTGCCGCGGGGTTGTCTGAGTTCACGGTGTTCGACAGCGCGTTGTTGTCGCTGCTGCCGTCAGCCGTGATGAGGTCCGTTTCAGTCACGGATGTCCTTTCTCTCCCTCGCTGTTCAAGCATGCGGGGATTGGTTGCGCTCAGCTGATCCGCTCAACGCGTGGGCGCCACCGCTGTGGTTGCAACGGCGATTGCCGGGATTCGCCGGTATGACGAACCGTCAGCCCATGGGTAAATCACGGGGAAAATGAGTGGTGTCCTAGTGTCGGCGCAGGCAGAGACGCTGCGATTGCTGGACAAAAGCGAGAATAACGCGCATCGGAGCCGGAAGCAAGAACGACACGTGCGGCCGGTGTTGCAATTTAACTCCGAACGGCGACACCCGACGTCCAGCGGACGCCGTCGCCAACTGCGATTTCATTGACGGTGAACCCGGTCGCGGCGCCCAATTCCAGGGCTTCGGCCGGCAAATCGGGCTGTGTGCTCAGCGCCAACACCGACGGTCCCGCCCCAGAAAGCACCGCTGCAATGCCACAACGCCGTAGCGTCTGCAAGTATTCCGTGGATGCCGGCATGGCCACGGCGCGCTGCGGTTGGTGCAGCACGTCCTCGGTCGCCGCCATCAACAGATCGGGCCGCTCGGTGAGCGCGACCACCAGTAGGGCGGCGCGGCTGACGTTGAACCGGGCGTCGGTGTGGTCGACCCGGTCGGGCAGCAGGACGCGGGTTTCGGCGGTCGACGAACGCTGCCGCGGTATGGCGGTGAACAGGCGGATGTCGCGGTGCAGCCGTAGCGGCGCGGCGGCATAGCGTGTCGTGGGCCCGTCATGCTCGGTCCACGACACCACCCCGCCGCCGAGCACCGCAGCCGACGCGTTATCGGGATGGCCCTCGAACTCCGAGGACAGCTGTATCAACTGTCCTTCGGTCAGCGGTGTCGAACCTGCTTGGCTGACAAGGCCATTGACGGCCGCAAGGCCGCCGACCACCGCTGCGGCAGATGAGCCCAGCCCGCGCGAATGCGGAATGTCGTTGCGGCAGCGCACGATCATGCCGGGAACGGTGACGCCGGCCGCCCGTAGTCCGCGCTCGATCGCGCGCACCACCAAGTGCGATGCGTCCAGCGGCACCTGGCCGGAACCTTCACCCTCCACCTCAACGCTGAGCCCGGACGGGACTGTCTCCACGACGATCTCGTCGTACAGACCCAGTGCGACGCCCAGGCTGTCGAAACCGGGACCGAGGTTGGCGCTAGATGCGGCGACCACGGCGGTCGCCGTCAAACCGGCCGGCAGCGTCGGCATCACTGGCACGTCACCTGCTAAACCAGACCGAGCTTCTCGACCACGGCAACGGGGTCGACGGGTAGCGGCGTGACGGCCGGCATCCCTTTCAGCGCGGTGTCGGGGTCCTTGAGGCCGTTACCGGTGACCGTGCACACCACCGTGGAGCCCTTGGCCACCCAGCCATCCTCGACGGATTTGAGCAACCCGGCGATGCTGGCCGCGGAGGCGGGCTCGACGAAGACGCCCTCTGTGCGCGCCACCAAATGGTAGGCGGCCAGGATCTCTTCGTCGGTGGCGGCCAGGAAGCGGCCGCCGGACTGTTCCTGGGCCTCGACCGCGGTGGTCCACGAGGCCGGCGAGCCGATCCGGATCGCGGTGGCGATGGTCTCGGGGTTGCTCACCGGCGCGCCGTGCACCAGCGGCGCGGCGCCGGCAGCCTGGGTGCCCAGCATCCGAGGCAACCGGTCGGACAGGCCGTCGCGGTGATACTCGGTGTACCCCTTCCAGTACGCCGTGATGTTTCCGGCGTTGCCGACGGGCAGCGCGTGCACGTCCGGCGCGGTTCCCAGCGCGTCGGCGATCTCGAACGCCGCGGTCTTCTGCCCTTCGATGCGAAACGGGTTGACGGAGTTGACCAGCGAGACGGTCGGGAAGTCGTTGGTGACCTTGCGGGCGAGTTCCAGGCAGTCGTCGAAGTTGCCGTCGATCTGGATGATCTTGGCGCCGTGCATGACGGCTTGGGCGAGCTTGCCCATCGCGATCTTGCCCTGAGGCACCAGCACAGCACAGGTGATGCCCGCCCGTGCGGCGTAGGCGGCGGCCGACGCCGAGGTGTTGCCGGTGGACGCGCACAGCACCGCTTGTTGTCCGCGGGCCACCGCCTCGGTGACGGCCATCGTCATACCGCGGTCCTTGAACGAGCCGGTCGGGTTGAGCCCCTCAACCTTGAGATGCACGGTGCAGCCGGTGTATTCGGACAGCCTGGGTGCCGGCACCAGCGGGGTGCCGCCTTCGCGCAGCGTGATCGGGATCCAACCGTCCTGCACCGGAAGCCGGTCCCGGTAGGCGGCGATCAGCCCGGGCCAGGGCTGGTGCACGGCCGTGGGCGGTGCGCTACTCATTCGTGGTCCCTTCCATCCGGAGCACGCTGTTGATGCTCCGCACGACGTCGAGGTCGGCGAGGGCGGCGACCGTCTCCGACAGCGCCGCGTCGGTGGCCTGGTGGGTGACGACGACGATGCGGGCGCCGCAACGTTGACCGCCCTCGTCGACCATCCCCTCCTGGCGGACCTCGGCGATGCTCACCTCTCGCTTCGCGAATTCCGCTGCGACAGAGGACAATACGCCAGGCAGGTCGGAGACGTTCATGTTGACGTAGTAGCGGGTCGGGATGAAGCCGATCGGGGCGATCGGCAGCTTGGCGTATTTGGAATCGCGGGGTCCGCGGCCGCCCTGCACCCGGTTGCGCGCGGCCATCACGAGATCACCCATCACCGCAGACGCGGTAGGGGCTCCCCCGGCGCCCTGGCCGTAGAACATCAACTGGCCTGCGGCCTCGGCTTCCACGAACACCGCGTTGAAGGCGCCGTTGACGGTGGCCAGCGGGTGGTCCGACGGCACCAGCGCGGGATACACCCGGGCGGAAACCCGTTGTTTACCTTCGTCGGTGGTCAACCGCTCACAGATCGCGAGCAGTTTGATGGTGCAGCCAAGGGCACGCGCCGAGGCGAAGTCCGCCGGGCTGACCTTGGTGATGCCTTCGCGGTATACGTCGTCGGCACTGACGCGGGTGTGGAAGGCGATCGAGGCCAGTATCGCTGCCTTGGCAGCGGCGTCGTAGCCCTGGACGTCGGCGGTCGGGTCGGCTTCGGCATAGCCCAGCGCGACGGCGTCCGCGAGGGCGCTTTCGTAGTCGGCGCCGGTGCTGTCCATCTCGGAGAGGATGTAGTTGGTGGTGCCGTTGACGATGCCGGCCACCCGCAGCACGGTGTCGCCGGCCAGCGACTGGGTCAGCGGACGGATCACCGGGATCGCTCCTGCGACCGACGCTTCGAAATACAGGTCGACGTGGGCGTTTTCGGCCGCTTGGGCGAGTTCACCGGTCGACATCGCCATCAGCGCCTTGTTCGCGGTGACCACCGACTTGCGCTGTTCCAGCGCCGACAGGATGGCCTTGCGGGCGGGTTCGACCGGGCCCATCAACTCGACGACGACGTCGACGTCGTCGCGGGAGACGAGTTCTTCGATGTTGTCGGTGAGCATCTCCACCGGCACCCCCCGGTCGTCAGCCACCCGGCGGACGCCGACACCGCGCAGCACCAGCGGAGCACCGATGCGCGCGGCGAGGTCATCAGCGCTGTCCTCGATGATGCGCACCACCTGGCTGCCGACGTTGCCGAGTCCGAGGACCGCTACGCCGACTGGCTTTTCGTAGCTGCTCATCGCTTACCTCACTTCCAGGCTCAGTAGGTCCTCGACCGTTTCCCGGCGCAGGATCAGGCGTGCCCGCCCGTCGCGCACGGCTACCACGGCGGGGCGACCGATCAAGTTGTAGCGGCTAGACATCGAATAGCAATAGGCGCCGGTGGCCGCCACCCCGAGCAGGTCGCCGGGCGCAATGTCGTCGGGCACCCATGTATCGCGTACCACGATATCGCCGCTCTCGCAGTGCTTTCCGACGATTCGGGCGAGCGCAGGCGCGGTGTCGCCGACCCGGGACAGCAGCCGGGCATCGTATTCGGCGTCGTACAGCGACGTGCGGATGTTGTCGCTCATCCCGCCGTCGACGCTCACGTAGCGGCGGTAGCGGTCAGCGGCGACAGCGACGTCTTTGACCGTGCCCACTTGGTACAACGTGATGGTGCCGGGTCCGGCGATCGCCCGGCCGGGTTCGACGACCAGCCGCGGGGTCGGCAGCCCGACCGCCGCCGATTCGTCACGGACGATGGCGCTGAGCTTGGCGGCCAGTTCGGCCACCGGCGGTGGATCGTCGTGCGGCACATACGAGATCCCCAGGCCGCCGCCGAGGTCGACGGTCGACATCTGGGAGGTCTTGTCGACACCGAATTCGGCGACCACGTCACGCAGCAGCCCGATGACGCGGTGCGCGGCCAGTTCGAAGCCTGCGACGTCGAAGATCTGGGACCCGATGTGGCTGTGCAGGCCGACTAACCGCAGGTGGTCGGCGGCGAAGATTCGGCGCACCGCCTCCATCGCGGCGCCGGTCGCCAACGACAGGCCGAACTTCTGGTCCTCGTGTGCGGTGGAGATGAACTCGTGGGTGTGGGCTTCGACGCCGACAGTGACGCGCACCAGGACGTCCTGCACCACGCCCGCGGCACCGGCGATCTCGTCGAGGCGGTCGATCTCGATCATCGAGTCCACGACTACGTGACCAACGCCGGCCTTGACGGCGGCGGTCAGCTCGTCGATGGATTTGTTATTGCCGTGCAACGCGATTCGATCAGCGGGAAATCCGGCATGGAGGGCGACAGCGAGCTCACCACCGCTGGCCACGTCGAGCGCCAGACCTTCCTCGTCGACCCAGCGGGCGATCTCGGTGCACAAAAACGCCTTGGCGGCGTAGCGCACGTACTCTCCCCCGTCGAACGCATCGGCGATCTCGCGGCAGCGGGACCGGAAGTCGTCCTCGTCGACGACGAAGACTGGCGTTCCGAACTCGGCGGCAATGTCGGTGACCGGCACCCCGGCGATGGACACCACGCCGTCGTCGCCGCGAACAGCGTTACGCGGCCAGACGTTCGGCGCGAGCATCAACACCTCGCCGGCCGACTGCGGACGCGGCGGGGCGTCGCCGTGGTGTACCTCTTCGGCGTGGCGGGGTCCGGCGGGATGGGCGATCACATGCGCTCCGGTGCGGTGACGCCGAGGATGCCGAGGCCGTTGGCAACGACCTGGCGGGTGGCTTCGCACAGCGCCAGCCGGGCTCCGTGCAGTTCGTTGGGGGCTTCGTCGCCTTGCGGCAGAACGCGACAGGAGTCGTAGAACCGATGGTAGTCGCCGGCCAGATCCTCGAGGTAGCGCGATACCCGATGCGGTTCCCGAAGGGCCGCAGCGGTTTTCAGCACGCGTGGAAACTCGCCGATGTTGCGGATCAGGGTGCCTTCCTTTTCGTGGGTCAGCAGCTGCAGGCTCGAGGCGTCGGCGGAGACGCCGAGTTCGGCGGCGTTGCGCGCCAGCGCCGACAGCCGTGCGTGCGCGTATTGCACGTAGTAGACCGGGTTTTCGTTAGACGCCGAGGACCACAGCGCGAGGTCGATGTCGATCGGGCTGTCCACCGAAGACCGGATCAGCGAGTACCGGGCGGCGTCCACGCCGATAGCCTCCACCAGGTCGTCGAGGGTGATCACGGTGCCCGCGCGCTTGCTCATCCGCACCGGCTGGCCATCTCGGACCAGGTTGACCATCTGGCCGATGAGCACCTCGACGGTGGCGGGATCCTCACCTAGGGCCGCGGCGACGGCCTTGAGCCGGGCGATGTAGCCGTGGTGGTCGGCGCCGAGCATGTAGATGCACAGGTCGAAGCCGCGCTCACGCTTGTCGAGGTAGTAGGCGATATCGGCGGCGATGTAAGCCGGAGCACCGTCGCTCTTGATGACGACGCGGTCCTTGTCGTCGCCGTGGTCGGTGGTGCGCAACCAGACGGCGCCGTCTTTTTCGTAGATGCTGCCCGCCTCGCGGAGCTTGGCGACGGCTTGGTCGACCCGGCCGGAGGTGTGCATCGACTCTTCGTGGGTGTAGACGTCGAAGTCGGTGCCGAAGTCGTGCAGTGACTGTTTGATGTGGCTGAACATCAGGTCGACGCCGATCGCGCGGAAGGTCTCGCGCATCTGGTCGTCGGGCAGGCTCAGCGCGTCGGAATCCTTGGCGAGCACCTGCGCGGCGATTTCCTTGATGTAGTCGCCCGCGTAGCCGTCGTCGGGGGTGGGCTCTCCTTGGGCGGCCGCGATCAGCGAGCTGGTGAACCGGTCGATCTGGGCGCCGTGGTCGTTGAAGTAGTACTCGCGGGTGACGTCGGCGCCCTGGGTGGACAGCAGCCGGCCCAGCGCGTCGCCGACGGCTGCCCAGCGGGTGCCGCCGATGTGGATGGGCCCGGTGGGGTTGGCCGAGACGAACTCGAGGTTGATCCGCTGACCGGTCAGGGCGTCGGAGTGCCCGTAGCCGGATCCGGCGGCCAGCACGTTGTCGACGATCGCGTTCTGGGCGGATGCCTCCAGGCGCAGGTTGACGAACCCGGGCCCGGCGACGTCGGCGGCGGCGATACCGTCGCGCTCGGCCAGCGCGCCGGCCAGCCATTCGGCCAGCTCACGGGGGTTGACGCCGACCTTCTTGCCGAGTTGTAGGGCAATGTTGGTGGCGTAGTCGCCGTGGTCGGGGTTGCGCGGGCGCTCGACGGTGACGGTGACCGGCAGCGCCGACGCGTCCAGGCCACGCTCGGCCAGCACCGCGGTGGTGGTGGTCTTGAGTAGCTCGGCGAGGTCAGCGGGGGTCACGGGGGTCCATCCTATGGTCTGGGGTGGTCAGCCCCCGAATCCGTTTCCCGTCCCGCCGATGCGTTAGGCTGTGCAGGCCCAATTGGCGCAGCTCTTCGAGTGCGCCCCCGTAGCTCAGGGGATAGAGCGTCTGCCTCCGGAGCAGAAGGCCGCAGGTTCGAATCCTGCCGGGGGCACTCATCTGAACTGCGGAAACGCAGATTTTTGGCAACCTCGTGCCTCTCCCGGACCTCACACACTGCTCCGATTGAGCTGGGAGGCACGATGACGAACGATGACCGCGGGTTTGCGTATGGCGTGATGCAACTGCTGTTCTCAACAACCACGCCCGGCGGACACCCTGGCTCCGACGTGCTGTTGATGCGCCGCCCAGACGGCGTGTGGTTGCGGCTGCGCCAAGGCGCGGGCGACGACGAGGCCTATCTCGATGCTTTTCTCGACTTGGCGCATTGCGAGCAGCTCGCGGACCTACTCATGGACACCGTCTACACCGCCCAACTCGAGAACCTGCGCATCGAAGAGCGGCTACTGTCGCCGGGTCAGCCCACGGCAGCGCAGCGGGCCCTGATCGCGGAGTGTCCGTGGTGCGACGTGCTCGGGATGATCGATGGGGTCAACGGTCCAGAAACTTGCGGACACGCACCCGCTTGGGACGCCGGTTGAAATCTCCGGCACCCGGGCTTGGGCCGCTACTGCCACTGCGGCATATGGCGGGATGAGTCACTCCTGCCCCAACATTCACAATTGCATCGCGACCGCTCGGCGTGTCGCGGCTTCGACAAACGCCCTCGCGCTGCATGATGGCCTATTTGGGACTTTTTCGAAGACACGCTCGCGCAAACGCGGGCTATGTCGGATTCGCAGGTAAGCTTCTGCCCAACGGAAGCAAGGCCCCAGGCCCAAACGCCTGGGAGGCTTTGGAACCTGAGGCTTGCATCCTACGTGGTGGTAGACAGCCAAGCTATCAGGTCAGCTGGCGCCGGTCGATACGACTCGGCGCATTGTGACCAAAGCCTTTTCCTTGCTTGCGTTGTGGGCTGCGGTCGTCGCGAGGCTCGGCCCACGACCGACGGCGAGGAAGGAGGTATTGCGTCATGACCGCATCCACTGGTCAAACCTGTCCGGCGAGTGGTGTATGGCAGTCCTTGGACTACCCCAGCACCACCGCTCCGATCGCCAAGGGCAACCGGATGCCGCCGCACAACGGTAA
Organism: Mycolicibacterium sp. XJ879; assembly: GCF_053483935.1. Lineage (NCBI taxonomy): Bacteria > Bacillati > Actinomycetota > Actinomycetes > Mycobacteriales > Mycobacteriaceae > Mycobacterium > Mycolicibacterium sp. XJ879. Next base: position 443,309 of record NZ_JBEFTH010000005.1, on the reverse strand, counting down.
AGCTGTGACTTGGCAGCTCATCCAGTACGCCTAGCGGCGGACGGGAGAGGCGGCACCACCCGGCAAGGTGGTGCCGCCTTCTCGAAACCAAACCTCGACCGACAAGGTGTGTATTTCCGTGACAGATCCGGATGACTATGGCGGCGCGCGGCCGCCGACTTTCTCCCAGCGATACGGATACGAAGATTATCCGACCGAGATCCAGTACGAAGACCTCGATGACCGCATCCGTACTGATCTTTGGAACTACATCTACGGGGCTTACATCAACACACGGTACGGTGTCGAACCTCTTGCTGTAGAGCGCATCTGGACAGAGTTCTACGCGCGCCCGGCCAATCATTTGCGAAATTTCGGGGAGTTGTTTACCGAGATGGAGCAGACCGTACGCGCTCGCGAGTGGAATAAGGTGTACGACCTCGTTCAATTTTTGGTTCAGGCCTCGCAGCGCGGCTGGTCCATCGCTAACGACTTCAATCGAATCCTCACCCGCAACCGTGCAGGGTGGCGGATCGTCGACGATCACCTCGTGCCGATCACAAATGATGCTGAACTGCAATCAATCTCCGAGGCGATCGGAGCTGCAATGACTCCTGCAGCCACTCACATCAAAAACGCGTTGTCTCTGATGGCGAACCGAGAGAACCCGAACTACGCCAAGTCCATCCAAGAGTCGATCCTTGCCGTTGAGGCGGCAGCGCAGGACTTGGCGGGGGTCAAGAAGCCTCTCGGTGACGCACTCGAAACCGCAAGGAGAAACGGTGACTTGGACGACGTGCATCCGGCCCTGATCGCAGGCTGGAAGAGTATCTATGGGTTCACAAGTCAGAGCGGCGGCATACGTCACGCCGCCCACGAGGGGACAGTGCAACCGACCCCAGAGCACGCCCAGTACTTCCTCGTCAGCTGCTCGGCTTTTGTGAATCTTCTGACTAGTCAGAAGGCCAGCTAGTAGAACATCTTCACGAATCGGCCGTCGGGATTGCACGTCGCTTCTGGACCTGTAGCCGAAATCCCAACCCGGGCGAGCGGCCGAGTTATCGACGGCACGTGTGAGAAAAACGGAGCAAGCATGACAAACTACCCGACCATCGAGATCACCAATCTCGGGAGCGGCAAGTGGCGCGCGTCAGCGGCGATCGACTCGTCCATCAACGTCAGCCATCTGCGGGACGCAGAGTCCGTCTCTTCGATCGCTCAGGGCGAGTTCATGGACTTCGAAGGGGAGCTGCGGGCCCAGCTCGACGAGCAGGAGCGGGTGCGTGACCGCAACATCCGAGTGACTGCGGCGTCGTTCAGAAATGAGCAAGACGACGAAGCCGTGGTGCACAGCACGCTTATCATCGAGTTCACGAAGTGCGACGCCACCGACCCGCAATGCAACGATGTCGTCGGCCTGATCGTAAAAGATGCAGTCGCTGAGCTGCGGGAAGCGTTGGCGAGGGACTTAGCGCAGTACGTGCAACGCTGAAAACTGCTGCGCGCGGCGAAACCCCAGACTCCGGCGGTAGTAGAGCAGCAATGCCTACCGCGGCCCCGCATGGCCCGGGGGGACCCCAACCCCCCTGGGCATGTCTGGCACCGACAAGCGCGGCACCGACGAGCTGTTTGCTCAACTCGCCGGGCCCGCCGTCAGCCACCGAACCACTGGTCGGCGTCGCCCGCGTTTCGCTGCGTCTCGCTGGTCCGATGGATCGAGCTGTTGCCTGACCACAAGTGTGCGAATGCGTCGCCCCACGGGGAATCGTCCGCGCACCAGATGGCTTGGTCGAAAGGCAAGCAGCCCGACAGGTTGGGGTGAGGGCGGTGCGAAGCAGTGTCGTGGAGCGCTGAGCCCGACGCGGGAGAAACGACCGGCTCAGGAGACACAGAGCGCACTCACGCTGTTCGCACCGCCTCACCGGCTTTACGGGGCGTCGCTGGTCAAGACCCGCACGACAGCGGCTTCGTGGGGCCAGGCGAACGCGACGCGCATCGTGACTCGAACTGCGACGCGGTCCGACGTGAAGAATGCGCTCGAGTCGAGCGCGACCTGCACGTCCTCGCGCAGCACGACGAAGCTCAGCGCTTTCGGAATGGCGTAGACCGTGCCGTTGTTCGGCGCGTCGGGCGAGACCACCAGCGGTACGCCGGCGATGACACGGCCGGCAGGCTTGGCCGGGTCAGGCTGGAGCAGTGGCTCATTCGAGCCCGTGCCCTTCTTCAGCTTCGCCAGGTCCAGTGCGGAGTCGGGGCTGGTGACAAACGAGGTCACCTGCGCGCCAACGCCTTCGGCCGCGGCGATAGCTTCGAGGAACGGGTCGATGTTGCCGTAACCGGCTGCGCCTGCGTAGACGTCGGTCGGAGCGATCGAACCCAAACCAGCCGGTCCGTTGACGGTGGTGTTCGCGAAGAACGCGGCGTCCACGCGACGGCGCAGCGAGTTGACGAGACGCTGCCCGATGACGGCGGTCGCCTGCGGGCTCGAGTCGTTGGCCAGCTCGTTGGAGATGACGGTCAAGCCTGCGACCTTCTTGGGCGTGACCAGCAGCTCCTCGACGTTGGCGTCGTCGGCTGGAATCTCAGCGCCCTCGGGTACCCATGCGGTGTCGGGATCGCCTGTGATGACGGGGAATCGGTACTGCGTGCTGGACGTGCGAGCAACGGTCGAGACCTGAAAAGCGGTGCTCTCCTTGGTCAGCGGCTCGACGATCAGCGCATTGACCTGCTCGGGCTTGAGCAGGCTCGCAGCATTCGTGGTGAGCTGCGTCATGATGAATAGCCTTTCGGGATAAGCGATTTCGCGCACGACGGTCGTCGGCGCGATTCCCGACTGCGGACTGCGACAGCCCTGCTCGTCGGTGCCTCATCCCGAGGCCCAGCTAGTGAGTCGATCGGCTGATACTGCGACAGTCCAGCCGACCGCTCACTGCTGATTATCGCAGGTTTATCCGGCACTCATTCCGCTCGATGCGACGTGAGCGCGCAACACTCCGGCGAAGTCCTTGGGCAGCTCATCGTCGGTCTTGCCGCTGCGTCCGTGGCCGACCACCGAATTGGGCTGCGGCTTGCGCGGCAGGCCCAGCTCGGCGCGGGCAGCTTCCACCGTCGCCAGCAGCAGCTCCGCATCGGGCAGGCCGTCGTCGTCGAGGCATTCGTTCAGCTCGTCGTCGCCGATGACGCGCAGCAGCGCCCGGCGCTTGTCGGCTGGTACCGCGGCGCGGTCCATCGCTGCGTCGATCAGCGACTCGCGGGCTCGCGCGACGGCAGCAGTCAGCTTCTCGTTGGCCACTTCGGCATCCTTGAGCTTCTGCCGTACCCCGCGCTTCTTCGAGGCCTGCTCGTCGCCCTGGGCGTCGTCGGGGTCGTCTACCGCGGCAGCACCTTCCGGTTCGTCCTGGGCGGTCTGGGAGCCCGTTTCGGGCGTTTCCGGCGTGTCGTGCTCGTCGGCGTCGTCGGTGACTTCGGTTGTCGTGTCGGTCGTGTCGATGAAAGCGGTCATGATCAGTTCTCCTGTTCGTCGATGGTGGGCGTGGTGATTTCGGGCGCGACCCGGATGACCTCCTCCTGCTGGTCCATCGCGCGAGTTATCGCGTCGACGCGGGCTTGCTCATGGGCCGAGACTTGCTGCGGCCAGCCGTGCTCGGTGATGGTCTGCAACTGGGGCCAGAACCGGGCGCGGACACCGGCCGAGGCCCAGTGGACGGCGGTCTTGAGCTGCGCCGGCAGCTCGAGCTCGATACCGCGCTCGGACGCCAGATGGGCCAGCAGTGTCCGCTCCGCGGCGGTCGCGGGCCGGAGGAAGTAGGTCAGCGCAGCACCGCGGTTGGCGTTGATTTCGCGGAGCCGTTCGCTGTCCGCAGCGAGTGTGCTGTCCTCGGCGTTCTGGAGGTCCGGCGGTAACCACTCGAAAACGAGGATGCCGCGCGGGTCCTTACCCTGAGCGGCCTTGATATGTTGCGGTCCAATGTTATTGGGTGCGGTCATGATGGTTGAATCTCCTTCTCTGACGGTTTCTTTCGTGCGATTTCGTTGGCGAGTTCTACCAGCACGGCTCGCGCGCGGTCGTCGTCGTTGCTGATGGACGGGTCGCCCACCAGTTCGGCGACGTACCGGATTAGTTGCACCGCAACGCCTATCGCGTGATAGGTGGCAATCAAGCCGTGACGCTCATGCAGGTCCTCAGCGAACGCGAGCGCGGTGTCGGGCTCGACCTCGCCCATATCGAGGACCGCGGACATCGCGATCTGCTCAACGCGCGACAGCCCTTCGCCCAGCGAGACGCTGAGCCGGGCTTGTCGCCACAGATGGGCAGCGCCGCTCTCGCCGGCGTAGTCCTCGGCCAGCTTCGCCGCGAGTTGGGCAGCGGTCGCCGGGGCATACCACGGTTCGTCGCCGGACCGCTCGACGACGGCGAACGCAGCGCCGAGCGGGTTGGCCGGATCGAAGTCCTTCGCAGCGTCGATCAGCGACAGCATGAGAGCTTTCGCAGCAGCGGAATAGTTCATGATCAGTGCCTCTCAGTGGTTCGGTTCGAAGGTGGTCTGGTGCTGCTCGACGAGCTGCACGACGGTCGCGCTCGCAGCTCGCTTCTGGGCCCGCCACCACGCGACGTGGTGCTTGTGGCAGAGCCCGCGGGCTTCGACCGGCTTCGCGCAGCCGTCGAGCAGGCACGGCGCGTAGTCGGTGAACTGTCCGGCTCGTCGGGCTCGCGTGTAGCAGACGTGACACAGGCCGCGAGCCTCGGCTGGTTCTCCGCAGGGGCAGTTCGCTCTCACAGTTCCTCACTCTCAGTTGCCTTCTGAGCCCCGACACGCCGATCAGGGCTGTAACCCCCCTCGGGCGAGGGCGTTTGGCCGTCTGGGACGGTCTGGGGCACGGTTGCGAGCACCCAGCGCGCAGGTAATCCGGGCAAGCGCTCCACTCCGACGCTGGGGCGAACGTGACGGAGGGTGTTGGGACTCAGGCCGTGGGCAGCTCCGGCACGCAGCACTTGCGCGACGGGCACCGGCTGGCCGTGGCCGAGATAGTCGACCAGCCAGACGCGAGCCCGGTCCGCGGCGGTCACAGTCGAGACGCGAACGCCCGGCGGTCGGATAATCCGGCCACCGACAGCGCCGTACGGCCGGCGGTGCTTGGGCAAACCGTCGACCCAGGTCCGGCACTGCTCGAGGACCGGGCAGTGCTGACACGTCGCGACAGCGCGAGCCAGTCGCGCCTCGCGCTCGGGGCCGGGCTCACGCTCGCGGTCGTAGTCCCACTCGGACGATCCGCGGCACAGCGCTCCACGCAGGTCCGGCGCGCTGCTGATCTGAGCGGTCCACGCGGCCAGCAGATCGGTCTCGGTCCGGCGGGTCGCGCGCAGCCGTTCGGCTTGGATCGGTCCGAGGTCAGCCTGTTGAGTCATGCCGACCACCCGCCCAGTTCGGCAATCAGTTCGGCAGGGCTGGGGCAGGCGAGCGGTCGGCAGTTCGGCGGCAGCCGGGTATATCCCTTTAGGGATACCCGGTTGCCGAACTGACCGCGAGCCCGTTTGGCAATGTGTTCGGCAGAGCTTGCCGAACTGCCGAACTGACGTGTGGAAAGCATCATTCTGAGTCCTTCCACGACGGCCCAGGCAGCATGACGGTCGCGTTATGAGCGCCCTTCTCGACGAACACCAAGCCGGTCGCGATAGCGGTCTCGAACGCAGCGCGAGCGCGCTTCTCAGCGACTCCACGCGCGGTCAGCTCCGCCGTCGCAGCACTCTTGGTCAAGCCGTTCGGATGGGTCTGGAGCACCAGCTTGAGTACTCCGAGGTCCGCAGCCGGATCGCCCCCGCGGCGGGTCGGCTCGATGTCGGTCAGCTTCATCCGGCGCGTGGCCGGATCGAACTCCAGCAAACGCTTCGACAGGTCAACGTCACGGCCGAGAGCGCTGAAGTAGCGCTGACCGCCGTTGTCGGGCGCATCGAACGGGTCAGCGTCGTCGCCGTTGCGTTGCGTCTCCTTCAGCAGCGTCCAGAGGTCGTCGCCCCAGTCTCCGATCCGGCTGTCGCCTCGCGGTCGTGCGGCTGTGTGCCCCATGTGATGTGAGATTGCGGTCTCGTCGATGCTTGCCTCGAGCTTGAGCGCGTCCCAGTGTGTCAACCACACACCAGCCTCGGTGTGCTCGTTGAGATGGAGCGCGTCGAGGCACGGGCGCAGACAGTCCAGCAGCAGCACCGAGCACTCCAGCGAGCGCAATCGCGCAGCCCAGTTCGCGCGGACCTCCGGATTGTCCAGCGCGAGAGTGTGAAGCATGCCCTTCATGGGAATGACGCTGACCGCGCTCGTTTTCTTGATGCCCTGATCGCGCAACCACTGACGCAGCATGCGCTCGTCAAGTTCCGTGTCCAGCAGCACGATTCGCCCCTCGGGCGGCGTGACCTCGAAGCGGTCGAGGAATGGATCGCCGTCAGCGAGTGAGCGGATCAGGTTGCCGAACATGTTCGTCTTGCCCGCCTTCGCTTGCGCTGATAGCAGCACATTGCCTCCGACGGTCCAGAGCTGATCCACGCGATAACGCGCGGGCTCGTCCTCGACGTCGAGGAAGTCTCCGAGGTCGTGAGCGACCGGCAGCACCAGTTCGTTGGCTCGCTTGCGCGCGAACTCAGCATCGACGATCTGCCGGACCTGTCGCTTCTCGCGCTCAGCTTTGACGAGCTGCTCGAGGATTGGATCAATTGCTTTGTTGCTCATGACGCTTCATCTCTCGAGCTGGTACGCGGACCCGTACCCCTCGCGGTCGGGGATCGTGGTCGTCAGGCCCTTCGCGTCAGCTCCGCCGAAGGCGCTGCGGAGCGTGTTGTCGACCTCGTCGCTGGGCAGGCCGATCGCGACGGCGACCTCACGCAGCGGACCGACAGCCTCGTCGCGCGTCAGCAGGCCGTCACGGACGAACCGTGCAATCTTGAACGCGCTGATGTTGAGCTGATCGTTACGGTTGCCCTCGCGCGTCTCAGACAGCGTGCCGAGCTCGTTGGACAGTCCAGTGAGCGCGTAGCTCCGTCGTCGTCCAGCGTTGACCTCAGAGGCCGGCACGACCGGCCGCTGCGGCGTCGGCGGATTGAGCTTGCGGTCCAGCTTTGCTTCCCAGCTCGCGACCATAGCCGGGTGCTCCGGGTACCACTTCACCCACTCCGGATCAGTCCGCAGTGAGTCGCGTATCACCCAGAGCAGGAACAGCTCCAGGTAGTGCATGTCGAGTTCTAGCGCGAGCGCGTGCAACTCGACTTGCGACCACGGACCGTTGTCGAGTAGTTCTTTCGCACTCGAGAACCGTTGCGGGCGTGCTACACTCGCAGCAGATTCCGTTGGTGCGGGATCGGGCATTAGAGGGGCCGGGCGTTGGTCGCGCCCGGCCTTTTCGTTGTCGAACATGATCGTTCGCCTTTCGGTGCGGATTCTCGTATGGGAAAGAACCACCCCGTTTCGGCGTGGGCACGCTCGGACGTTTCGCTCGGCGTGCGATGGACTTGTCAGATATTCGGTTGTTGGGCCACCATTTTCGTGACGTGAACGCGCGAGCGTAGAGGTCGCGCGGAGGTACTCATGCGACCACCGGACCTTGATCAGCGATCTTCGCGAGGTCGTCGACCCAGATACGGACGTACCGGCGCCCGCCGGCACCGATGTAGTGGGCCGGTAGCGTGCCGGCGGTGATCCATCGCCGGATGGTGACGGGGTGGACGGACAGCACGCGCGCAGCAGTCGGCACGTCGACCGCTTCGCGCAGCTTGCCGGGGAGTTGCTTCATACCACGCGACGCTATGTGGTGCTCGTCGTCCAAGTGTTATGTCGTGCAGAACATTAACGAGCTATCGTCGCAGCTCAGAAGCTACGTTTTCGGCGTGTCGGGCCTACTCCGTCGCGAGCTTGGACAGCGCTGCCGCGATGCGCTGATCGCTGTCGCTCGCGGCGCTCTGATAGATGACCGCTGCCTTGTAGGTGCGGTGCCCCAACCTCTGCATAGATTCACCGGCTGACCCGCCGACGAGCGCGATGGTCCGTCCGGCGAAGTGACGCAGATCGTGGGTGCGGATGCCGTCGAGGCCGACGGACTGCTGCGCTGCGACGAAGTGATCGCGGAACACGCGGTCATTCAGGTGACAACCATCGCGCACTGGTGCGAACAGCAATGCGTCCGGTCCGCTCGCGACGTGCCGCGCGAGATGGTCCGCGAGGTCGTCGCGAATGTGCGGCGGTACGACCACCTTTCGCCCGTGTCCGGACTTCGGGCTCGCGACGAAGCACTGTCCAGAGCGATGCGTGACGGCTCGCGCGACAGTGACCATCGAGCGGTCGGGGCTCACGTCCGCGCGGCGCAGCTCGCTCAGCTCGCCCCAACGCAGACCCAACCACGCAGCGACCAGCACGGCGCAGCGGTACTGATCGGGCATCGCGGCAGCGACGGCAGCGACTTGCGCTGGTGTGAGGTCAGCGGGTTGCCGCTTGGTCGGCGCGCTCATCGCGCCCTTGATCTTGCACGGGTTGAACGGCACCAAATCGTCGTCCGCGGCCGTCGCGAAGATCGCGTGAAGCATCGCGTAGGCGTGGCTGTTTCGGGTCGGTGTGGATGATCCAAGAGCCGCGTACCACGCTCGTACGGCTTCGGGTGTGACCTCCCGCAGCGTCAGCTCCCCGAGTGGTGTGTCACTGAGGGTGCGCTCCACCAGCCGCTCGTAGCCGAGCTTGGTCCGCGGCTTGACCGGACGTTGCGCGACCCACTGCCGGGCGTACTGCTCGACAGTGACGGCTTGCGCCTGCTTCGCCGCTGCGCGCTGGGCTGGTGGTGTCCACGCGTCCAGTTCGATCAGCCGTCGCTCGCTCGCCAGCCACGCGTCCGCGGCGGCCTTCGCACCGTAGGTGATCGGACCGACGTGGCGCGCGTGGTCTGGACCGGCGTAGCTTGCCTGGTAGCGCCCACTGGGTAGCTTCCGAACCTTGCCCCAACCGCGACGTTGTTTCTTCTCAGCCATGATCCTGCGTGCCTCTCGCGTGCCCCAATTCGTGCCCTCTCATGCTATCGCGTGCGTAGCAGGAGGTGTAGAGTGATCTACATGTTCGCCCAGGTCAGACCCCATTTTCGGCGTCCTGAGCTGCGGGGACATGCGTCATGGAAAGCGAGGGCCGCGCAGGTTCGAATCCTGCCGGGGGCACCCACTGAAACGCCCGTTGACCTGGCCTTTAGCCATCCTCCTGACTACCCTCACATCCAAGCGTCCCAATGATCGAACTCCCACGCGTCGTCCTTGTGGGGAGGGCGGAATTGTAATGGATGACAATCAGCCCGAGCCGAGGCGACGGCCGAGCTTGCGGACGACCCGGATGGAAGCGTTCAGCGACGGGGTGTTCGCGATCGCTATCACGCTGCTTGTTCTCCAGATTGGCGTCGAAGTAGGCGCTGACGACCATCTGCTCAAGGCGTTGGCTGACCAGTGGCCGTCGTATGTGGCATACCTGATCAGCTTCTCGACCATCGGGGCGGTATGGATCAAACACACGGTAATAACGGAGTACCTCGTGAGCACCACGCCAGTCCTGATCCGGCTGAATCTGCTGTTGCTCATGGTGGTGTCGTTCTTGCCATTTCCTACTGGACTCGTGGCTGAGCACATCAATATGCACGACGCTGAGCGGGTCGCAACGACGGTCTACGGGATGAATCTCCTGCTGGCGTCTTCTCTGCTGGGTGCCTTGTGGCGCTACGCCGTCCGCTCGCGCCTGATTCGTGCCGATACGACTGACGCCGAAGTGACGGCATTGAGCAAACAGTTCGTGCCGAGCCTGGCCGGCTACGTCGTGATGCTGGTGGTCGGGCTCTTCGTGCCCCTGCTGGCCGTGCTCGGCTACCTCGCGATCGCGGTGTACATCATCCTGCCGCTGAGCGCGATTTGGCCGCGGGGTCCACGCTCATGACGCCTGGTCACGCCGTCCGCTTCACGGAAGATATTCGACTGATCTAACCGTCGCTCCTCATCCGCGGTCACGCGTACCGCCGATGCAGAGCACCGGCAAGGCGTACGGTTCATACGACCGCATTCTGCCGCGCCACCTCGCGGAACCAATGCGCGCTGAGCTTAGGTACTCGCTTCTGCGTTGCGGGGTCGACGCGATAGAGCCCGAACCTGGGCTGCATGCCCGCGCCCCATTCGAGGTTGTCCATCAAGCTCCAGTGAAAGTAGCCGCGCAGCGGCACACCGTCAGCCGTCGCTCGCTGAAGCTCGGTGAGGTAGGCGCGGAGCCATACGATGCGGCCCGTGTCGAACCCCTCGGCGTCTTCCTCGGCTGTCGTCGGCATGCCGTTCTCGGTGATGAATATCTCCTTGGCGTCCCAGACGTCGACCAGCAGGCGCGACCCCCAGTACATCGACTCTGGGCTGAGCCTCAACGCGATTTCTGAGTTCGGATACTGGGCGCGGGCATGCCCCGGCTGATAGGGCCGCGCCGGCGGAGGCACCATGGAGCTTCCTGCGACCACTTCGTACCCCGGCTCGGAGTCGGATGCCCGGACGAAGGCGTGAACCATGTAGATGTTGGTACCGATGAAATCGACCGGACTACTGATGATCTGCAGGTCTTCGGATGTGAACTTGGGCGCGTCCGCCCCGTGTTGAGCGAGGAACGTGTCGGTGTAACGGCCTTCCATCATCACGGTCATGTAGCCCGCGTTGAACTCACGCAAAGCGGCCGCGGCGGCCTTGATGTTCTCGGCCGTCTCGATGATGGGAGCGGTGCCGATGATCTGCTCCGCCGGCCCGACCTTGGTCCCCGCGCGGGCGTTAGCGCGAATGGCATGGACGGCCAGTCCGTGGCCCAGCACGGCATGGTGACGAACTTGGTTGACCTGACCGGGCGGCAGCTGCAGGCCGGGAGCGAGCAGGCCCCTCCCGTGGCCCAGCTCCACGAAGCTGGAGAATTCGTTGATGGTGAAGAAGTGCCGCACCCGGTCGCTCAGCTGCCCGGCGACGTATCCGGCGTAATCGCCGAACGCCGTGGCCGTTTCGCGCGACTGCCATCCGCCCTTGTCCTGTAGCGCCTGCGGCAAATCCCAGTGATAGAGCGTCGCGAACGGCTCGATGCCGTTTGCGAGCAGTTCATCGACCAGACAACGATAGAAGTCCAGCCCCTTCGCGTTCGGCTGGCCGACCCCGTTGGGGAAGATACGGGGCCACGAGATGGAGAACCGGTATGCCGTCGCCCCGATCGCCTTCATCAGTTGGACGTCTTCTTTGTACCGGTGATAGTGGTCGACGGCCACGTCACCGGTGGAGCCGTCCCTGATCTTGCCGGCATGACCGAAGGTGTCCCAGATCGACGGGCCTTTGTCGTCTTCGGCCCAAGCGCCTTCGATCTGGAAGGCCGCCGTGGCCGTGCCCCAAAAGAAGTCGTCCGGGAAGCGGCGGCCGGCCAACGCCGGCGAATCCGTTGATGTCCCCGTCATGACGTACCTCCTCGGCGATGCGCTCCCGGGTTGTCCGAAAAAGCGTCACCTCTGGCGTGGGCACGGTCAAGGGCTATACACCGCTGACAGCCAGGATGGGCACGAGGAGATCGCCGACGCGCGGCTGCGGTCAAGGTCCTGACCAACGCCCGCCTCGAGTGGCTGAGCGCTCCGACGCGGCGTCGGCGAGCTACTGCTGACCGAAGAGCGGGTTCTGCGCGCCAGGATTTCCTTGGGTTCGTTGCGCGACACTCTGCGCCAGCGCGTTCAGCAACGGGTTTTCCTTCACCAGCTGACGCTGATCTTCTTCTGACATCTCGTAGAAGGTCCACATCCCCCACGCGGCAGGACGAACGTACAGGGTCACCTTCTGCCGACGGCCTTTGGACTGCGGCAGCATCGCCGCGACCGGAACGACCCGGTCCAGCGTTGCGGCACCGGCGAGTTCTTCCGCGAGCTTGTCCCGGTCCACTGAGTCCTGGAGCTCATACGCCGACGACTGATGAGTCTGGTGGGCCGACCCCTGCAGTGCCAGAAACCACGCCATCCTCGTCTCCTTTGCTACTCGCTGTCGACGTCAGCGTAAACGAGATGGGTCCGGCGTCGGCATGCCGGGCGACGACGGACGCGGGTGCGGGCGCGCTCTGCCGCGCGTGGCAGTTTGCGCGGCGGGTTCTCGCCACGCCGCTGCATGCAACTCACCCGCTTGGTAATACAAGCCCTCGACAAGGAGAAATGCGGCGTGCATAGCACCGACAGCAAATGCTTCCGATGAATGCATGACGTACTTCACATCCGCCACATTGCCGGTGTGCAGCGTTTTGACGTGTCAGTCGATCGAAAGTGCCATAGTTGCTGGCGAAGTCGTAGTGACGAGGACGAAACCTGGGGGGATCCATGCCGGCCGCCGATCACACCGACGCGCACGGCGCACACGCCACAGTTGCGCGTTCGAGGAACGCGACCAGAGCGGCAGCGGCCGGCTATGCCAAATACATCGGTCGCGTCGGCGCGCTCGCCGTCGCATTGGGCGTCGCCGGCGTGGTTGCCATGCCCGGTGTGGCGTGGGCAGAAGACACCTCCACCTCTTCCGCTACCTCCTCTTCGTCCGCGTCCTCGCAGTCGTCGGACACATCGGAGTCCAACAACACGTCGACGAACGAAGCCGACACCGATACTTCCGATTCCGAAGAACCCACCGATGATCTCGACGACGTGGACACCGACGACCTCGAGGACGTGGAGGACCAAGAGGACCTCGAGGACGGTGAGGACCTCGAGGACGGTGAGGACCTCGAGGACGGTGAAGACGAGGCCGTCGACGACACCGACCTCACCGACACCGAAGGAGAAACCCCGCCCGAGGATGACAACGACGCGACCGACACCGAGTCGACGCCAGCCCCCGAGGTCAAGGACGAGCCCGAAACCGACGTCGAAACCGAAACAGTCGCACAGGCGGTGAGCACCAAAGCCTCCGAAACCCGTGCCGAGACGGCCGATACGTCGACCACCCAGTCGTCAACCGAAACCGAGACCGTCGCGCTGCTGAGCGGCGCCGCAAACCCAACGGCCACATCCGCCAACCGAATTGCGGCCGCGCTGCCGAGCCTGCCCACACCCGAGGAGGTTGTGCACCACATCCAGGCCAAGGTGACCGAATGCGTATGCGGCGTCATCAACGGCGTGACGAAATTGGTCAGCGTCGTGACCGGCGCGATCAACGGAGGCGGCGGCGCGGGCTCCGGCGGTGGCGCCCCGTCGGCGCCGCCGATCGTGGCTGCGGTGCTGGAGATCGCGCGCCGAGAGGTCACCCGGGTCATCGACGCCCTGAACCGCACCCCGATCGGGCGCTTCGTCAACTACGTCGCAACGCAGATCACTGATGCCATAACCGATTTCGGCAATTCGCCGCAGGGACGCGCAATTTCGGCGGAGCTCACCCAGTTCCTCGCGCAATGCGCGGATTCCACGGGGCTGCCGGCCGAGCTCGAACGCGTCGCCATCGTGTCGGGTCTCAACGAACCGACGGACTTCGACATCCTCACCGACACAGAGCATCCCGATCAAATCCACCGCATCTTCATCACCGAGAAGGCGGGGGCGATCAAGGTTTACGATCCGGCCACCGGCAACGTGGCGACGCTGATCGACCTTCCGACCGTGACCGCGGACGGTGAACGCGGACTAGTGGGCATCGAGATCGATCCGCAGTTCTGGGACAGCGACAAGCCCGGCTACCACACCATCTACGTCGCCTACACGGGAGCGGACAACTACGACCGGCTCTCGAAGCTGACACTGGACGACTCGTTCCAGGTGGTGGGCGAGCCCGTCGAACTGCTGAAGTCAACCGAGTTGGGCAACAACTTCCACCACGGCGGCGAACTGCAATTCGACCCTGCCGGCGAGCATCTCTACTGGGCGGTGGGTGACAATACCGAGAGCGGCAACGCTCAGGACCTGACGAACATCCACGGCAAGATCCTGCGGCTGAACCGCGACGGCAGTGCGCCCGAAGACAACCCGTTCGTCGGCCATCCGGATGCGGTCGACCAGATCTACGCCATCGGACTTCGCAACCCGTTCCGCTTCACGTTCACTCCCGACGGCCAGCTGTTGGTCGGCGATGTGGGCGAAGCGAATTGGGAAGAACTCAATATCGTGACGGCCGGCGCGAACTACGGCTGGCCCGCGGTCGAAGGCTTCTGCACCGGTGATGACTGCGCGTACGTCGATCCCATTTACGCCTACCGCCACTCCACGCCGCCGGCCAACGCGGGCTCGATCACGTCGGTCGTGGTTTACACCGGCAGCACATTCCCCGAGGAATACCAGAACAAGGTGTTCATCGCCGACTACTCGGTCGGCTGGATCAAAGAGCTCACGTTCGATTCGGAGTTCACCAGCCTGATCAGCGAGCGCATGTTCGACAACCAGGCCGGCACCACCGTCAAACTCGATCAGGGGCCCGATGGCAACATCTATCAGCTGAACATCTATCCGGGCACACTTTCGGTCATCCGGCCGTCCGGCGGTAACCGGGGCCCGACCGCCGTGCTCAACGCGTCGTCCACCTACACCGCCGAGGACTCCCTGGAGGTCCAGTTCTCGGCCGGCGAATCCACCGACCCCGAGGGCGACGAGCTGAGTTACGAGTGGAACTTCGGCAACGGCCGCACGTCGACCGAGGCCAACCCGACCATCGTCTTCACCAACACCGGCGCCGACTTCACCGCCTACACCGTGACTTTGACGGTGACCGACGGTGACAAGACCAGTACCGCGACCCAGCGGATCGTGGTCGGCAGCACGCCGCCGGTCGTGGAGATCACCGAGGTGCCGGACAAGTACAATGCCGGCGACACCGTGTCGTTCAGCGGCATCGGGTCGGATGATCAGGACGGTGCGCTGCCTGCCAGCGCCTACAAGTGGTCCGTGGTGTTCCACCACGCCGACCATGTGCATCCGTTCCGGGACAACATCACCGGGCCGACCGGAACCGTCACGATCCCGCGCACCCGCGATCAGCTCGGCAACACCTTCTACCGGATAGCGCTGACCGTGACCGACTCCAGCGGCTTGTCCACCACGGTGTACAAGGACATCAAGCCGAACCTGGTCAAGCTCACGTTCAACGCCAGTGACCCCAACGCCACCTTCACCATCGACGGAATCCCCTACAAGGGCTCCTACGTCGAGGAGCAGGCCGTGGTGGGCGTTGAGCGCGTCCTCAACGCGCCGTCGCCGCAGCCCGGCACAGGAGGGCAGCTGGTGTTCGTCAGCTGGTCCGACGGAGGCGCACAGAGCCATACCATCGTCACCCCGGAGGGCGACACCACCTACACGGTGACCTACGAGCTGGTCCCCTCCGGCGCTGCGGTGGTCGTCTGAGGCAGGCTGGTGCCGGTCTCGCGCTCAGCGAATTCCCATAGCTTCCCAGCGTTTTCGTAGTCACAGGCGGCTGCCGCGCGGCCGCTGAGCGTCGGGCCGCCCTTCAACGCGAGCCTGCTGTCGATACCGACGTAGCTGCCCGGCGGAATCGGTTCGGTGATGCAGTACAGCGTCGGAGCTGCGCCTGCGTCGAGGTCGTTTGCAAGCACGCCGGCCACCGACTTGACCACCGTATGAAACGTCGACATCAACCGTTGCTCCGAAACCTGAGACAGGTTCGACGCCACCCAGCCCGGATGCGTCAAGTAGGTCGAGACCGGTGAACGTGCTGCGCGCAGCCGTCGGTCGAGTTCGAGGCCCCACAGCATCACGGCAAGTTTTGAGCGCGCGTAGGCGGGAAACGCCGACCAGCGACGGGTGCGCAGGTGCGGGTCGTCGAACGCGATGCTGGCCATCTTGTGCGCGTCGGAGCCAACGTTAATGATCTGCGAACGCACCCGTTCGAACAACAGGTTGGTCAGGGCGAACGGGCCCAGGAAGTTTGTGCCCAGCGTGATTTCGAAGCCATCGACCGTGTTGCTTCGCCGCTGCGCCACCATGCCGGCGTTGTTGATCAGGATGTCGACGTCACCATCGAACAAGCTGGGGAAGGCCCGCACCGAGGACTGATCGGCGAGGTCGAGTTTGACGACGGACGTGTCGCCGCCCATCTCCGCAGCGCGTTGTGCACCGAGCTCGAGATTGCGGACCGCGAGAATCACCTGCGCGCCCGCGCGGGCAAGCGCGGTAGCCGTCGCGAGACCTACACCGTTGGTGGCGCCGGTGACGATGATGCGCTTGCCGCTCAGATTGCCGAGTCGGGCCGGCGACCAGTTTGTAGACACGGTGGCAGATTAACCGGCTGGCCGCCTCGCTGACGCGGGGCGGCCATCGGGCGGGCGACTGCTTTCACCACTTCCAGGGTTTGTCCCAGTGCCCAGGCGGCGGCACAAACGGGAGTTTCGCGAGGTGCCCGGGTGGCGGCACGAACGGTAGCTGCCCGACATGCCCCGGTGGCGGAAGGACGTGGTGGTGGTGCCCAGGTGATGGCGGGTGCCACCACCAGTCGTGGTCAGCATGAGCCTGCCCGGCGCCGAGCCCGACGGACGCGAGACCCAGTGCACCGGTGAGGGCGAACCCTGCGGCGATCGCTTTCAGTGTTGATCTATTCATGGAAATACTCCTATCGGCCGGTTTACCCGCCGCTATCAGGAAGACGTTCACCGTTCTCGGGCTCAACCCGGCGAAGCCTGTGATTCTTCCCAATAGGTTTATCGTCCCACCGGATCACGCCGTTAACCACACCGCGCGCCTGGTTGTCTCTGATACCAGTTCGCCCACGCACGATGGATGCCCGCCTGGGCCCGCGATGTTTGATTGCTCTCGGCTACGGAAACAGACCCCGCACCCCGGTCACCGAACCGATTCGGTACCACAAATTGG
Source organism: Mycolicibacterium sp. XJ879 (assembly GCF_053483935.1). Taxonomy (NCBI): domain Bacteria; kingdom Bacillati; phylum Actinomycetota; class Actinomycetes; order Mycobacteriales; family Mycobacteriaceae; genus Mycobacterium; species Mycolicibacterium sp. XJ879. Next base: position 426,491 of record NZ_JBEFTH010000005.1, on the reverse strand, counting down.
AGCTCATCTGACGGAGGGTTTGATCGGCGAGATAACGAGAGCTGAGCATCCCCGCCGGATCTTGACCGGCGATCAGATCGTACGGTTCATTGCCTTTGCTGGCAAGGATTCAGGTTGCTGATCGTCGTCACTGCAATCTCATCGTCAGCGGACCGGTGTCCGCCGCCAATAAGCCCGTGATGCCGCCAACTGCTCTTTGCCATAGTTTCCTTCTCCGCGCCCCATTCACCATCAGTGATCGGTTGGATACAACCAATCTTGATCGCGCGGAAGGGTTTCGTGTTAACCAAGCCATGCAACACGCCCATGCCCCGTCCGACAAATCCGTCAATAAATCTGGTTTGGCTTTGCTAATTGCGGGAACTGTGATCCGTACAACATTTGCTCTGGCCCTCCCCACAGTAGGAACATCTCATGGAAATCGCAGCCCGCCCACTCATCACCACCGGCGTCGCTATCGTCGGCGCCACCGCTTTGATCGCCAGCCCCATCGCAGCGCCTGCGTCCGAGGTCGCGATCCCGTCATTGCCGTCCGTTTCGGCCAACAACGAGTTGCTGGCCTCCATCCTGGATATCGCCCCCAGCCCCGCGCTGTTTGATCCCGCCGACGCCGCATCGGCGTTGACGTTCTTGATCACGCAGACCGCCGAGTTGGTGAACTTCGGCCTGATCTCGGTCGCCGAGGGCGTCACCTTCGGCGCCACACAGTTCGCAGGGCTCATCGCAGCGGGGGCCACCACGGTCACCGAGTTGGTGGCAGCGGGCGCGGAAGCCGGCGTGTATTTCAATACCCAGTTGGCTGAGCTCATCATCTTCGGCGTGACCCAGGCCGCGGGGTTGGTGAACTTCGCCGTCGCGCAGGCGGCGGTCGCTCTGGCTGGAGCCGGAGCGGGACTAGTCGGCCTGTTGGCCTCGGGTGCGGATGCCTTCGTCGACCTGATCGGGTCAGCGGCCGAAGCCGGCACGTTCTACATCAGCGGTGCTGCCGAACTCGTTGCGTTCGCATTGAACTCGGTGCTGCCCGCGCCCTTCGCAGCGCCGCTCGAATTCCTCGTGACGCAAGGAGCGGGGCTGGTGAACTTCGGCATCGCCGCCGCGGCCACCGGCCTGGAATCCGGCGTCGACGCGTTCGTCGGTCTGGTCGCAGCCGGTGCCGCCACAGTCGCGGGCCTCACGGCAGCAGGTGTGGAGGTCGGCGCGTTCGTCGTCGACTCCCTGGCCGAGTTGGTGGTCTTCGCCACCGCGCAGACCGCAGGACTCGTCGGCTTCGGGATTGCGCAAGCAGCAGCGGCGGTCGCCTTCGGCGCAGAGCTGATCACTGGCTTCGCAACTGCGGGCGCGGAGTTGTTCGGCGGCCTCATCACCGCTGCCGCTGAGACCGGGGCGTTCTTCAGCACCGCCATCGCCGACGCCCTGGTGTCGATCATCGACGGCGTCACACCCGATGCCATGGTGACACCGGCCGCCGACACCGCATTGCGCGCCTCGGCCGGCGGGCCCGAGAACCTTCCAGATCCCGGGGCGCAGACATTCGCGATGAGCGTCGAAAGCGGTGCCGGCGAAACGGATTCGAGCGGTCCTGCCGACGACGACAGCGTCGGCGCGGCCTCCGAGGCTTCCGTGGACGACGCCGCAGACACCGAGACGTCGACAGCACTGGTCGTCGACGAGGTCGTCGATGTCGAAGAAGTCGTCACCGATGACGCGGACACCGTCGGCGCCGACGATCCCACCGACGTCGGTTCCGGCACTGACGGCGGGGATGACAGCTCGGGCACGGACGCCGGCGACGCGGGCCAGAACTCGGGTTCCGAGTCCGGCTCGAGTGACAACTCAGGCAGCGACTCCGACGGCGGCACTGACTAGTTCGGCTCGAACACGTGGCTCAATCGTGGGGCTCCACGCCGCGCACCACCACACAGCACCGGTCAGGGTGCGGGGTGAGTTCGGCGTGGGCCCGCGGTTGGTCACAACCCGCGAGAATTCCCTCGACGAGTCGCAGGTTCAGACCGCAGACCACCTCCAAATGGTCACGAGCGACCATATGGAACGGGCAGTTTCGCAGGCTGACGCAATCGTCGTCGACGTGGGGCTGGTAGCCACACCGACGCAGCGCCCCGACGATGTCTGGCGCTGATTCGGTTCCAACGGTCCTGCCGGCTTCGAAGGCGGCGCCGTCCACTGCCGCCTTCACTGCGCCGCTGTCATCCTTCTCGACGGCTCCCACCAGCAACCTCGCCAGCAGTTCGTAGTCGCGCGGCGGCACGCTGATCGTCATCTCCCCCGGTGCGCGCGCGTACAGCTTCGCCGGACGACCGGCCCCTGGCCCGTCTCGCCCGGTGAGGCGTTGATAGCTGATCGTGAGCAAGCCGGCGTCGGCCAACTTGTCGAGATGATAGGCGGCCAAGGTGCGTCCGATGCCCACCACCGCGGCCGCCTGCTCCCGCGAGATCGGTGCCTCGCTTTCGGCCACGCACTCATACAACTGACGCCGGACCGGATCTTCCAGATGGCTCAACCCGGTCAGCGCCGCCAGGTCACTGGGTCGGCGGACGGGCATACCCCAACTCTAACACCAAAAGGTATTGACAAATTAAACCCGCAGGGAGATTCTAAAAATGCATATTGCTACTTTTAGAAGGAGTTCGACATGACCACTTCACGTGCAACCGCTCCGACCGGCATGCTCGATCGAGCCCGACGCGAGCCCGCATACGGTGCGTTCGCACTCTTACGGGTCGGGTTTACGGTGCTGCCGATCGTCATGGGCCTCGACAAGTTCTTCAACCTGCTCATCACGTCGCCGGCGAACTGGGAGGGTTACTTGGCAGGCTGGATCGCAGACCTGAGCCCGCTCAGCGCCGCGCACACGATGGCGGTCGTCGGTGTGATCGAAATCGTCGCAGGCATCGCGGTGGCGATCAAACCGCGCTACGCCGCCTACATCGTGGCCGCCTGGCTCGCCGGCATCATCGTCAACCTGCTGACGTTGTCCGGCTACTACGACGTCGCACTGCGTGACTTCGGGCTCCTAATCGGCGCGCTGACGCTTGCCCGGCTGGCCTCCATCTATGACCCGCCGTTGGGCGGACCCCCCGCGGGCGGCAACGCCTGACGAGACGTTACGCGAAGTCCTTCACCACGTCGGCGACCCGTCGCAGTTGGTCGGTGTCGGAACTGGTTGGGATGAGGTGGATTTCGTCGGCACCGATCTCGTTGAACCTGCGCAGCACCTCCGCCAACTCGTCATCGGCGCCGGCCCATCCGGTGCTGGGGGCCATCGCGTCGACATACTCGGCGGGAATCCAGTTCATGTAACGCCGCAGATGGCGGTGCACCTGCGCCCGCGCGTCGTCGCGGTCACCGATCGCGAACCAGAACGAGGTGGCCAGGTGCGGGCCGGGCTTTCCAACATGAGCCCATGCCTCGCGTGCGACGTCGAACAGTTCGTTCTGGCTGGCGACGTCGAGGTCCAGGGTGGTGCCCGCCATACCGTCGGCCCATTGTGCGGCGCTGCGCACGGTTTTCGGTCCGATGGTGCCGACCAGCAGCGGCGGACCGCCGGCCTGAACCGGTGGCGGCCCGACGGATTCGACGGAGTCGGTCACTGTCTCGCCGGCCCATACGCGTTTCATCACCGCGACGCGCTCGGCCATCCCCCGCATGGTCTGCGTCGCCGGGTCCGCACCGACAGCGTGGTAGTCCTCGTGCCTGCCGCCGACACCGACGCCGACGGTCAACCGGCCGTCGCACAGCATGTCACCGGTCGCCAACTGCTTGGCCAGCATGACCGGGTCGTGCAACTGCGGCACGACCACCGTCGTCACCAACCGCACCCGGTCGGTCCACGCCGCGAGCGCACCCAGCAACGTCAGGCTCTCGGGATTGTCGAACGCGATCCGCTCCCCCCAGCACAGCGACGAGAACGGTCCGTTGTCGATGGTCCGGGCCCACGCCTTGAGCGTGGCGGCATCGAGGTCGGCTTCCATCACCGGCATGGTCATCCCGATCTGCACGAGGCCGATTCTGGCACGCCCGACCCGATGCCCCCGGATTGACCTCGACGAATCGTGTCCGCTGGCAGCATGGCAGCCATGGCGATCAACACCCGGTCCGTCGCACATGTTCGGCTCACCGTCACCGATATCGAGCGGTCACGACAGTTCTACGAAAGCGTGTTCGGCTGGGGTGTCCTGCTCGAGATACCCGACAAGGCCGACGAAGCCACCCGCGAGGCCCTCGGCTTTCTCTTCGGCGGCGTCATCTATGACCTCGGCGGCATGCTGGTGGGGCTGCGGCCCGTCGCCTCCGACCGTTTCGATGAGAACCGGGTCGGCCTGGATCACCTGGCATTCCGCCTGGACAGCAAGGGCGAATTGGACGCGGCAGCAGAACATCTCGATGCGCTTGGCGTCGAACACGAGCCGGTCAAGGACATCGGGCCGATGTACATCCTGGAGTTCCGCGATCCGGACAACATCGCGCTGGAGTTGACAGCCCCGAAGTGACTTCGGCGCGCTCATGCACCCTGAGTGAGGGGGCATGGCCGCGCCGAAATCGCAGCGGGGGTTTACCCCCACCATCGCAGCGGGGGTTTACCCCCACCGGAGTCTACGGATAACGCGGTTTTGCCCGCCGCGCTGAGTCCATAGGTTGGGTGCATGGTCGCCGTCACCGACACGAGTCCCGAAGCCACCGCGCCCGTCGACACACACACGAACGTGTCGAGCAGGCACATCGGTGTGGTGCCGACCGCATCGATGATGACCGGCGCGGCGCTGGCCCTGGTGTGGTTCTGGATCCCGTTGGGCATCCTCATCCTCGGCATCTCGTCGATCCCCAGCGGCATTGGATTTGCCCTGGCCGTCGTGGTTTTCGTCTACCTGATGCGCGGCGTGGACTGGGTCGAGCGGGTCCGCAGTGAAGCGGTATTCAGCTTGGGTATCGGCGTTCCGCCGCGACGGATGTCGCCGCACGAGGGCATTCAGCGGTGGTTGCACCAGTTGTGGCTGGACATCAGCGGTTCCCGATTATGGAAGGCCGTGGCCCACCACTACCTGCGGATGAGCTACGACATGTTGGCGACCGGTATCGCGTTCGCTCTGTTGGTGTTCGCCTTTGTGGGCCCGGCGGGTGCGATGGCCGTCCAGCAGAGCGACGACGACGCGGGGATCTCGTTCCTGCCGGTGCCGTTGGCGTGGGCGCTGGCCGTGGTCGCCGTCGCCGCGGCGCTGGCGATCCTGGTCTTCGCGCCGAAGCTGGACGCCTCGATCGACCGGTGGCTGCTCTCGCCGTCGTCCACGGCGGCGCTGCAGCACCAGGTGAACGCGCTGGCCGACGCCCGCGCGGGTGCGGTGTCGTCGGCGCAGACGGAGCGGCACCGCATCGAGCGCGACCTGCATGACAGCGTGCAACCGCGGTTGGTGTCGCTGGCGATGACGATCGGGCTGGCCCAGACCAAGCTGGATACCGACCTGCCCGCGGCCAAGACGCTGATCGCCGAGGCGCACGATGACGCCAAGAGCGCGCTCGTCGAGTTGCGCAACGTGGTGCGCGGGATCGCACCGACGATCTTGTCCGATCGCGGCCTCGACGCGGCGCTTTCGTCGGTGGTGCAACGGTCCCCGGTACCCACCACGCTCAACCTCCATCTGCCGCACCGGTTGCCCGAAGAGGCCGAGGCCTGTGCGTACTTCGTTGTCGCCGAAGCGCTGACCAACGTCGCCAAGCACGCGCACGCCAACCAGGCCGTGGTCACCGTGCGGTTCGATGAGGCGTCGAGCCAGTTGTCGGTGTCGGTGTTCGACAACGGTCGTGGCGGGGCGCAGATCACCGACGCCGACGACGCGACGGGGTTGCGGGGTTTGGCGGAACGGGTGCGGGCGGCCCGTGGCACGTTCACCGTTTCCAGCCCGGCGGCAGGCCCCACGATCGTGACAGCGGTATTGCCATGCGCATCGTGATCGCCGAGGATTCCGCCCTGCTGAGGGCCGGGATCGAACGCATTCTCATCGACGCCGGCCATGAGGTGGTTGCCGGCGTGCCCGACGCCGGCAACCTGCTGCGCCTGGTCAACGAGAAGCGTCCGGACCTGGCCATCGTCGACGTGCGCATGCCACCCACGTTCACCGACGAAGGCATCCGGGCCGCCGCGCTGCTGCGCAGTCAGAACCCGGAGTCGGCGGTGCTGGTGCTATCTCACTACGTCGAGGAACGCTACGCAGCCGAGTTGATCGCCTCGGACACCAAAGGTTTCGGCTATCTGCTCAAGGACCGGGTGGCCGACGTGCCCGCTTTCCTCGACGCCGTGGAGGTCGTCGGCGCCGGCGGCACCGTGCTCGACCCCGAAGTGGTTTCGCAGATTCTGGTGCGCTCACAACACCACAGCGCGCTGGATCAGCTCACCCCTCGGGAACGTGAGGTGCTGCAGTTGATGGCGGAGGGCAAGACGAACTCGGCGATCGCGGCCGCGCTGCACGTCTCGATCGGTTCGGCGGAAAAGCACATTGCGTCGATCTTCACCAAACTGGATCTGGTTCCCGACGAAAGCGAGAACCGCCGCGTGCTGGCGGTGCTGCGCTTTCTCGAGTCCTGAACTGCTGGAAGGATTTCCATCGTGACCACCACCGCTCCGCCGCCGCAGACCCCTGCCCCGCCGCCGTCGCTGTCCCCGGGTGGGCGCACCGCCATCCGTGCCACGTTGATCGTCGCGGCGGCCGTGCTGGTGGTGGGGTCGCTCGTCGCGCTCGGTGTGGCAGCGTGGGGCATCGGCTCGTTTCGTGTCGTCACCGATTCCAAACCGCTGCCGTCCGCGGTGCGATCGCTGGTCGTCGACACCGGGTCCGTACCAGCTGCCATCAGCATCACCAGCGATCGCGAAGCACGTGAGCCTAGAGTCGATCTGCGGATGGTCAATTCGACGGCTGCCGGTGCAGAACCGTTGTCGGTCAACGCCGACGGCGCGGACGCTCGCATAACCATCAACGGTGAGCCGTCGGCGTTCCTGCAGTGGAGCCGCGCCGGCGAGATCACCGTCGTGCTGCCCCCTGACCTTGCGCGCGGACTGACCGTCATCACCCAGCAGAACAACGGTGTGGTGAGAGCGCAGGCGGATCTCGATCGGCTCATCGCGCGCACCGACAACGGGGCGGTCATTCTCGAAGGATCTGCCCGCCGGATCGAGGTCCACACCGACAACGGCGAAGTGTCGACTAGAGATCCCATCTCCGTGTCCGAATCGTTCAGCGCTACCACGGGTAACGGGAAGATCATCGTGGACTTCGCCGAGGCGCCGCGCACGGTCGATGCGACCAGTGACAACGGTGAGATTGTCATCGGATTGCCCGCGCGTGACGAGTATGCGGTGGACGCGAGCACCAACAACGGTGAGACCGTCGTGCGAGTACCCCGAGCGACCGATCGAGAGACCGCGGCGGCAGTCGTCACCGTGCGGTCCGAGAACGGCGACGTGGTCGTCGACGATTCGCGTTAGCGGCTACCGCACGGCCTTGGCGAACAGCAGACAGTCTTGTGGCTCATCGCTGAGGTTGGGTAGCACGGCATATCGAGCGAGCCGGCCTTCGAGCTTCAGCCCGCTGCGTTCTAGGAGCCGTGCTGACGCGGTGTTGTCGGGGTGGCAGTGCGCACAGATGCGGTACACGGCAGGGTCGCGCTGGGCCTCCCCGAGCAGCAGCGACACCGCCTCGGACATCAAGCCTCGACGCCACCACCACCGGCCCAGGTAGTAGCCGAACTCAATGCTGTGCGGGCTCGGGTGGTGCCAGCCGCACGCGCCGATGGGGCCGCCGCCGCGCAGGTCGATGAGCCACGTGGTTTCACCGCCCGCGTTGAACACTTCGGTGATCACGCGACGAGTCTCGGCGACGTCGGGATGCGTAGGCCATGCCATGTAGCGCGACACTTCCGGGTGGGAGGTGACGCGTTCGAAAAGCGGCTCGGCGTCATCGATCGTGGGCGCGCGCAGCGTGACCCGTGGCCCGCGCAACACCGCCGGATCTGTCATGTCTCCATCATCGCCTTTCGTCGGCTCCTGGCGCGGGGTGCGCTGCGGTGGTTGACTGGACTCGTATGGCTATCACGTTCAACCACACCATCGTCGCCGCCAGAGACAAGACCCAGTCGGCGGCGTTTCTCACCGAATTGTTCGGGCTGCCCGATCCGCAACCGTTCGGTCATTTCATGGCGGTGACGCTCAACCACGACGTCAGCCTCGACTACGCCGACATGCCGGAGGGCCAGGAGATCCGTCCGCAGCACTACGCGTTCCTGGTCTCTGAAGACGAGTTCTCCGAGATCTACGGGCGTATTCAGGCGCGCGGCATGGAGCATTGGGCCGATCCCCGCCGAACGCGCCCCGGCCAGATCAACCACAACGACGGCGGCCGCGGCGTGTACTTCCTGGATCCCGCCGGCCACTACCTGGAGATTCTCACCCGGCCGTACGGTTCGGGCGCGGGCTGATCAGCCGCTACTCGACGGAGTGCCCGCGTGTGGACTCCTGACGGCGGTAGGCGTCGGCGAGCTTGCCGACGTGGGCGGGCAACGTGCCTGCGGCGACGTCGGCCAGGCTGGTTTCCTCCAGGACCGATCGCATGCTGGCGCGCAGCGCGCGCCACACATCGGTCAACGCCGCCGTCGGCCCCGAGTACGGCAGGTCACCGAGACCGATATCGCGGACGCTGGCCAGCGGCCCGTCGATGCAGCGCAGTACGTCGGCGATGCTGATACTGGTTGCAGGCCGGGCCAATTCGTATCCGCCTTCGCGACCGCGATGGCTACGGACCAGCCGGTCGGTGCGCAGGGCGGTGAGGATGTCGACGAGGAACTGCGGCGGGATGCCCTGCGCCTTCGCCAGATCCTCGGTCTTGACCACAGCTCCGTCGTCGGCTGTAGCCAATTGGACCATCGCCCGCACGGCGTACTCCGCCTTGGCCGACATCCGCATCAGGTCAGGCTAGTCGGGGATGTCCGATGCGGCCGGAACGACCACGGCGAACGTGTCGGCGGCCGCGGCGAGGCTGGCCGTATGCACGGCCGAAGCCGGCACGGGGTGTCCTGGCAGTCGATCAGGACCAGCCCAGTCATGTCGCCGAGCCTACTGGTGTTCGGCTGTTGCCGAGACCGACGTTTCGGCGGGTTTTACTCGCACTTTTCCGCCCAAATGTCCCGTTGGGCGATAATACCCTCAGTTGCGCGTCACGGCGAGGACCGCGTCGGCCAGCTCCGGTCGGCACACCACCAGGTCGGGCAGCAGCGGGTCGGCCTGGTTGTACACCAGCGGCGACCCATCGATACGCGAAGTGTGCAGACCCGCCGCGCGCGCCACCGCCACCGGCGCCGCGGAGTCCCACTCGTACTGGCCCCCGGCATGTACGTACACGTCCGAACGTCCCTGCACTACCGACGCGACTTTGGCGCCCGCCGAACCCATCTCGACCAGTTCGCCGTCGAGCGCGTCGCGCACGGCCAACGCGAGCGCCGGCGGCCGGGTGCGCGACACCACGATCCTCGGCTTGGCCGCCGAGCTTTCCGGCGCACCGACCGTCGGCGTGGCCAGCGTGATGCCTTGCGCCGGAAGCGCAACAGCGCCGGCGACCAGTGCCCCGGATTCCCATAGCGCCACGTGGACCGCCCAGTCGTCGCGCCCCGGCTCGGAGAACTCCCGGGTGCCGTCGAGCGGGTCGACGATCCACACCCGCTCGGCGCTCAGGCGGACCGCATCGTCGGCGCCCTCCTCGGACAGCACCGCGTCACCCGGACATTCCGTGGCCAGCGCCTCCATCAGGTAATCGTGGGAGCGCTTGTCCCCCGCGGCTTTCCGTTCGGCCTGGCTGGCATCGGCGAATTCCTCGCGCACCTTCAGCAGCAACCTGCCCGCGCCGGTGGCCAGTCGCGCGGCGACGCCGTGGTCGCCGCTCACGATTCCTTCTGCTCTTCGCGCAAGCGGCTCATCGCCTGCCTTCCAGGAGTTCGACCACCATGTCCGCGTGCTCGTCGACGCCCTGGTCGGGGGTGAGCCGCAGGTCGGGCTTCTTCGGCCGCTGATACGGGCTATCGATCCCGGTGAAGTGGGTGATCTCACCGGCACGTGCCTTGGCGTACAAGCCTTTCGGGTCGCGCCGCTCGCAGTCCTCGATCGGGGTGTCGCAGAACACCTCGAAGAAGTCGAGGCCGGCTTCGTTGGTCACCCGCCGCGCCAGCGCGCGGTGTTCTTCCAGCGGGCTGATCGCGGGCACCAGCACCACCTGACCGGACTCGGCCAGCAGCGCGGCGACGTGGGCCAGCCTGCGCTGGTTCTCGGCGCGGTCGGCCATCGAGAACCCGAGGTCGGCGTTGAGCCCGTGCCGCAGGTTGTCGCCGTCGAGAACGTATGCCGGAATGCCCTTTTCGAGCAGCTTCTGCTCAACGCGCACCGCGATCGACGACTTGCCCGAGCCGGACAACCCGGTGAACCACACCGTGCGCCCTGTCGAGAGCCGGTCGGTCGCCGTGCACAGCGACTCGTGGCGCACGGTGTTGGGGCTCGAGGTGCGCGACGCCACGTGCGGCAGCACCATGCCGGCCGCCACGGTGCCGTTGGTCGCCGGATCGATCAGGATGAACGACCCGGTGGTCGCGTTACGGCTGTACTCGTCGAGCAGCAGCGGCACGTGGGTGCGCAGCGAAATACGGCCCAGCTCATTGAGTTTCAGTGCGGTCGCGGACTTGTCGCGATGCAGCGTGTTGACGTCGAGCCGGTAGTCCAGCCCCGTCACCTTGACCCGGGTGGTGCGGGTGGTGTGTTTGATCACGTAGTCGCGGCCGGGCTCCAGCGAGGACTGGTCAGCCATCCAGCACACGGTCGCGTCGAATTCCTGGGCCACCCGCGGCTGGTTGTTCGGCCGCGCGATCAGGTCACCGCGCGAGATGTCGAGGTCATCGGTGAGGCTGACCGAAACGGCCATCGGCGGAAACGCTTCCTCGACCGGCCCGCCGGGACCCTCGATCGCCGCGATGCGCGACGACTTGGCCCCCGGCAGCACGACGACCTCGTCCCCTACCTTCATCACGCCGCTGGCCACCGTGCCCGCGTAGCTGCGGTGGTCGCGATGCTCGTGGGTCTGCGGCCGGATCACGTACTGGACCGGGAAGCGGACGTCGACCAGGTTGCGGTCGCCGCCGATGTACACCTCTTCCAGGTGCGTCATCAGCGACGGACCCTCGTACCACGGTGTGTTCTCCGACTTGGTGACGACGTTGTCGCCCAGCAGCGCCGACAACGGAATCGTCGTCACATCGTGGACGTCCAGACGCGCGGCGAACTCGTGAAAATCGTCGCGGATCTTGTCGAATTTGGCCTTGTCCCAGTCGATCAGGTCCATCTTGTTCACCGCGAGCACGATGTGGCGGATGCCCAGCAGCGACGCCAGGAACGCGTGCCGGCGGGACTGCTCGAGCAGGCCGTGGCGCGCGTCGACCAACACGATCGCCAGCTGTGCCGTCGAGGTCCCGGTGACCATGTTGCGCGTGTACTGGATGTGGCCAGGGGTGTCGGCGATGATGAACTTGCGCTTGGGCGTTGCGAAGTAGCGGTACGCGACGTCGATGGTGATGCCCTGCTCGCGTTCGGCGCGCAGGCCGTCGGTCACCAGGGCGAGGTCGGTGTAGTCGTGTCCGCGTTCCTTGGAAGTCCGCTCGACGGAAGCCAATTGGTCTTCCATGACGGCCTTGGAGTCGAACAGCAGCCGCCCGATGAGCGTGGACTTACCGTCGTCGACGGAGCCGGCCGTGGCGATCCGGAGCAGGGTGGCAGACGGGAGCGCGACAGTGGCCGCGGCGTGCTGCGTATCGGTGGTGGTCATCAGAAGTAGCCCTCGCGCTTGCGGTCTTCCATACCGGCTTCCGAGATGCGGTCGTCGGCGCGGGTCGCGCCGCGTTCGGTCAGCCGCGACACCGCCGTCTCGGCGATCACCTCAGCCACCGTAGCCGCCGTGGATTCCACGCAGCCGGTGCAGGTGACATCGCCGACGGTGCGGAACCGGACGGTCTTCTCGACGATCTCCTCGTCGTCGTGGGGCTGCAGATGCCGGTGCACGGCCAGCCACATCCCGTCGCGCTTGAACACCTTGCGCGGGTGCGCGTAGTAGATCGATGGCAGCTTGACGTTCTCTGCGCCGATGTAGGACCAGATGTCGAACTCGGTCCAGTTCGACAGGGGGAACACCCGGATGTGCTCGCCTTTGTGGTGGCGCCCGTTGTAGAGGTTCCACAGTTCGGGTCGCTGCGCCTTGGGATCCCACTGGCCGAACTCGTCACGGAAGGAGAACACCCGTTCCTTGGCGCGGGCTTTCTCCTCGTCGCGGCGGGCGCCACCGAACGCGGCGTCGAACCTGTTCTCCCGGATGCCGCGCAGCAGCGTCACGGTTTGCAGCGGGTTGCGCGACGAGCCGTTCTCCACGACCCGGCCCGCGTCGATGTCGTCCTGCACCTTCGCCACGACCAGGCGCACCCCGTGCTCGGCGACGAGTTCGTCACGGGTCTGCAGTACCTCGTCGAAGTTGTGGCCGGTGTCCACGTGCATCACCGGAAACGGCAGCCGGCCGGGTTTGAACGCCTTCATCGCCAGGTGCAGCATCACGATGGAGTCCTTACCGCCGGAGAACAGCAGCACGGGCCGCTCGAACTCCGCGGCCACCTCTCGGAAGATGTGGATGGCCTCGGCCTCCAGGGCCCGCAGGTGGCTGAGCTCGTAGCGGCCCGCGCTGGCGCGCTCGGTCTCGTCGATGACGGTCATCATTTCCTCGTAAAGTTGGTTGAAATGACCATATTTACGATCATTACCCGACATTAGACACCCGGGCCATCACGGGTGTCAACGCGGGGTGCGCCAACTGTTGCGCGAGTGTGCGTGTCCGCGCCGGACACGCCGCGATATTCTGAGAGTTCGTGCACGCTCGACCGCCACGTGGGCAGGGAAACCTGTTGCCGCACGCTTACATGTGAGGTAGGTGAGCCGGTCGGAATTCCGCCGATACTCGAGCTGTGAGCACCGCTACCCCGCCGCGAACCGGCGCCGACGTCATGGCACAGTTCCTCCCCCAGTCTCCTCCCCCAGTCTCCGTTCGTGGCCACGCTCGGGATCGTCGCCGAGCAATTCGCGGGTGAGGAGGCGCGGCTGCGGCTGCCATGGGATCCGTCCAATGCGACGGTCTCGGACATGGTGCACGGCGGCGCGATCGCATCGCTCGCCGACGTCGCGGTGATGGCGGCGGCGTGGGCGCAGGCCGAACTGCCCGACTCGCTGCGCGGCGTGACGACCTCGATGTCGGTGCACTTTCTGGCCCCGGCGCGGCAATGCGATCTGCTCTCGATCGGGCGGGTACTGCGCCGCGGGCAGGCACTGGTCGACTGCGAGGTCGACATCGTCGACACTGACGGCGGGCCGGCGGCAAAGGGCGATCGCGACTTACGAGATCGGATAGCGCGCGTTCGTCTTGGCGTGAGCGTGCGCAAACTCTCGAAAACTCGCGGCGTGTCGGGCGTAACACGCACACTCGCGCCAAAGAAGTTACAACCTGACCTCGTTGAGCTTTCCGGTCGCGACGTCGAAGACGAAGCCGCGCACCGATTCGTGCAGGGTGACGAACGGGCTGGCCTCGATTCGGCGCAGCGACTGACGCACATCCTCGGCCGGATCGGGGAACGATTCCGGCGCCCACCCGGGCTTGATGCCGGTCTCCTCCTGGATCGACCGCTTGAACTCGTCGTCGGTGAACGTCAGCATCCCGCAGTCGGTGTGGTGGATCAGGATGATCTCCCTGGTGCCGAGGAGCCGCTGGCTGATCGCCAGGGAGCGGATCTCGTCGTCGGTGATCACACCGCCGGCGTTGCGGATGACGTGCGCCTCGCCGTCGCCTATGCCGAGCATCGCGTAGACATTGAGGCGGGCATCCATACACGCCACGATCGCCACATGCTTGCTGGGTGGCATCGGCAACGGACCCGAGAAGGTCTTCGCGTATTCCTCGTTGTTCTTCAGGTACTCATCGATCACGGACACAGTTGGACTCTAACCCGGTGGTGGGGCGCTGCGGCCGGATTGGATCACGTGGATCGAGTGAGGTCATACACGGTGGTGCCAGCGACATCGATCGGGGTGAAGTTCATCTGCACCCATGTCTCGATCTCGTGCGCACTTCCCGACCGGGGGCCGGGTGGGCGGTCGTGGTGGTCGGCGATGAAATAACGCACCTGGTTGTCGGCGGCGAAGCTCTGAAACTGTGCGAGGGTCGGCCAATTGTCGGCACCGGTGAAGCCGCCGATCGCCATCACGGAGGCACCCGTTTTCAGCTCGAGACTGCCCGCCGTCATCGACCCGACAGTCGCAGCCGCCCAACGTGTCCGCGCGCTCCGGATCATGTCCGCCAGTGCCGGGTTGACGACAGCGCCGGTTGGCTCGCCGGGACCGGGAAACCGGGGCGTGTCGTCACTGCGGCTGTGGCTGCCGCTCGGCCCCGCCATCGCCATCGGACCGACGTGAGTATTGGCCACCGTCGCCACCGTGTACGCACCGCCACCTGCGACACCGAAAAGAACTGCCGCTGCACCCAATCCGACGGTCATGCGACCAAGCCGGTGGGCACCCAGAACCAGCACCAACGCCGTGGCGATCGATCCCGACAACACGATCCAACGCAACACAGGCCACCAGTCGGGTGTTTGGTTCAACAACCCGAACGTCCAGGTCCCCGTCGCGGAGGACATCAGAGCCAACACTGTCCGTGGCGCCAGAGAGTCCCTGTCGCGCCACAGCTCTCGCACCGATATCCCGACCAGCGCTGCCACGGCCGGTGCCAGCGCGACCGTGTAGTAGGGGTGGATGATGCCGTCCATGAAGCTGAACACCACCGCGGTCACCAGCAGCCAGCCGCCCCACAGCAGTAGCGCGGCGCGCACGGCCGAGGCCCGTGCGGCACCGCGGGTGAACCACAGGCCGGCGACCAGCCCGATCAGTGCTGCGGGCAACAGCCACGAGGCCTGGGCGCCCATCGATTCGCCGAACATCCTGCCGATGCCCGGTTCACCGCCGAAAAACAGATTGCCCGGCCCTCCCGGCCCGCTACCCGGCCCTCCCGGCCCTCCCGGAGGGCCATCGCCCGGTCCCTGCCCGCCGATAACCCGCTCGATTCCGTTGTAGCCCAACGCCAGCTGCAGCAGGCTGTTGTCCGTCGAACCGCCGATATACGGTCGCGACCCGGCGGGCCACAGCTCGACCAGCGCGATGTACCACCCCGCGGAGACCACCATCGCGACGGCGCCGAGGGCCAGCTTGCCGATGCGCTGCCACAGGCCCACCGGCGCCGCCACGAGAAACGCCAGCGCCAGACCGGGTACGACGAGAAATGCTTGCATCATCTTGGTGAGGAAGGCGAAGCCGAGCGCACAGCCGGCCAGCACAATCCACCGGTTGCCGGCATTTTCGATCGCTCGCACCGTGCAGAACGCCGCCACCACGAGAAGCAGCACCAGCAGCGCGTCGGGGTTGTTGAACCGGAACATCAACGCGGCGACCGGCGTCAACGCCAACGCGGCGCCGGCGATCAGGCCAGCGGCCGGGCCGCTCACCCGGCGCACCGCCGCGTACAGCACCGCGACCGACCCGACGCCCATCAACGCCTGTGGCACCAACATGGTGAACGCGCTGAAACCGAACAGCCTGCCGGACAACGCCATCACCCACAGCGCCGCGGGTGGCTTGTCGACGGTGATCGCGTTGCCGGCATCCAGTGAGCCGAAAAGCCAGGCCTTCCAGTCCTGGGTGCCGGCCTGGACGGCGGCGGCGTAGTAGTTGTTGGCCCAGCCGGATGAGCCGAGGCCCCACAGGTACAGCACCGCGGTCGCCACGAGCAGGGCGACCAAGCCCGGGCGCACCCAACGGGCGGTTTCCGTTCGTGTGCCGGAGACGGCGGGTCGCGCGTCGGCGGTCAATATCATCGAAAGTTCCTTTTTGTCAACGGGTCCGGTGCGGATGGAACACCCAGCCGCGCAACAGCACGAACCGGACCAGCGTCGCCACCAGGTTGGCCGCCACTAGCACCGTCAGCTCGATCAGATCATGCGGTTCGGGCACGACCGCGTGCAGAACGGCGAGCGATGAGCTGGTGATGACAAGGGCGATCGCGAACACGATCAGGCCTTCGACCTGGTGGCGAGTCATCCTTCGCAGCCCGCCGATCCCGAACGTGAACCGCCGGTTGGCGGCGGTGTTGCCGATCGCGGTGACAAGCAGCGCGATCAGGTTGGCCAGCTGGCCACCGCACCAGCCTTGCAGGAGCAGGAACAGTACGACGTAGGCGGCCGTGGAGACGACGCCGACGGCCCCGAATCTCACGACCTGGCGGAACAATGAGCGCGCAGGCTCGCCGGCCGCACCGAGCTGGGCGGCGATGGTGTGCACCGGCACCGAGCCGTCGGCGAACCCGCGCACCAGCCGGGCGATCCCGCGGAGGTCGGCGGCCGCAGTGGCCAGGATGTCGACACGACTGTCCGGGTCGTCCACCCAGTCGACCGGCACCTCGTGGATGCGCAGCCCGCTGCGTTCAGCGAGCACTAGCAGTTCGGTGTCGAAGAACCAGCCGGTGTCGACGACGTGCGGCAGCAGTGGCCGCGCGACATCGGCGCGGATCGCCTTGAACCCGCACTGCGCATCCGAGAAGCCGGCCGCCAGTGTGGATTTGAGGATCAAGTTGTAGCAGCGAGAGATGGCCTCGCGCTTCAATCCTCGTACCACCCGGGCGCCGCGGCCCAGCCGGGTGCCGATCGCGAGGTCGGAGTGGCCGGAGATCAGCGGCGCCACCAGCGGCGCGAGCGCGTTCAGATCGGTCGACAAGTCGACGTCCATGTACGCCAGTACCTGCGCGTCGGAATCGGACCACACCGCGTGCAGTGCGCGGCCGCGACCCTTCTGCTCGAGCCGCACCACCCGCACGTCTTCGAGTACATCCGCCAACTCAGCGGCCAGACGCGCCGTGCCATCGTCGCTGGCGTTGTCCGCAATCGTGATACGCGCGGCAAACGGAAAGTCGTCCTGTAGATGCCGGTGCAACCGGTGCACCGAAGCGACCAGGGTGGTCTGCTCGTTGTACACCGGGATCACGACGTCCAGCACCGGTGCGCCCGCCGCACGCGCGGCCGCTGCGGCGTTGGGTCGGGATTCGAAACGTGAGCGCTCGGAGGCCGGCCCGTCCAGGGCGATATCTGTCATGGCACTAATGGTCGAGGCGCAGGTTTTGTCCCACGTTGGCCCAACCTGTGTGTGCGCTATGAGTTCGGGTGCGTGCGGCCAACGCGGCAGGAGACTCCTTGGTTTTTACGTCTGCTCGGCACAGTTAGTACGGCAACGTCACCACAAACCGCGTATCACCGGGGACGCTGTGCACCGCGATGCGACCCTGGTGGGCCTTCACGACGGCCGCGACGATTGCCAGTCCCAGCCCCGTGCTCCCGCCGCGCCGGGATCGCGAAGAGTCACCACGCGCGAACCGCTCGAAGATCTCCGGCTGCAGCCAGTCCGGGATGCCTTGGCCGTCGTCGGCCACCGTCACCACCGCGGAACCGTCCGTGACGGTCAGCGACGTGGTGACCGAGGTACCCGCCGCAGTATGCAGCCGGGCGTTGGCGAGCAGGTTGGCGAGGACCTGGTGCAACCGGGCCTCGTCGCCGACGGTGAGGACCGGTTGGTCCGGCAGGTCCAGCAACCACCGGTGCTCTGGGCCTGCCACGTGGGCGTCACTGACCGCGTCGGCGATCAGGCGCGACAGGTCCACCGGTTCCCGCTGCAGTGGCCGACCGGTGTCGAGCCGGGCCAGCAGCAGCATGTCTTCCACGAGCTGAGTCATCCGCCGCGCCTCGGACTCCACCCGGCCCATCGCGTGTGCGACGTCCTCGGGCACGTCGTCGCGCCTGCGTTGCGCCAGCTCGGTGTAACCCCGGATGGCGGCTAGCGGGGTGCGTAACTCGTGGCTAGCGTCGGCGACGAACTGACGCACCCGCGTCTCGCTGGCGTGCCGCGCCGACAACGCCGACGCGATGCGGTCCAACATCCGGTTCAGCGCCGACCCCAGTTGCCCCACTTCGGTGTGCGCGGCGGCCGGATCGACCTCGACGATCGGCGTCGGCAGCCGCACCTCGCCGCGGTCGAGCTCGAGGTCGGCCACCTGCGCGGCCGCATCCGAAACCCGTGCCAGCGGCGCCAGTTGGCGACGGATGATCAAGATCCCCGCCGTCGTGCCTCCGACCAGCGCCAACGCACCCACCACGCAGAAGATCAACACCACCGTCAGCAACGTGGAGTCGACGTCGGAGGTGGGCAACCCGGTCACGATCGTCTGTCCGGGGCGATGCGCAGGCATGGCGATGACGCGGTAGCGGCCGAGTCCGTAGAGCTCGACGGTGGTCGGCGTGTCGTCGGGCGCGACGCGCGCCAGCTGTTGCGTTGCCTGCGTGCTGATCGGGGCACGTGTGCCGTCTGCGGTGATGACGGCCGCGTCGACGGGCGCGCCTCGCGAGACGACCGCACCGACCGTCCGCGCAGCCTGACCGGGCGCGTTGAGAAAGGCGGGTCCCGGGCCACGGTCGTCGCGGGGGATCATCCGTCGCGGAAGCCCGGGCGGGTGGGGAAACGCCGGCGGGGGTGGGCCCAGTTGGAAGATGTCCGCGGAGCGACGGCCGGTTTCCGCCAGCTGCGCGTCGAGCTGGTTGGTCAGGAAGTGTTGCAGCGCGGTGACGGTGCCCACTCCGATTGCGGCACACACCACGGCTAGCAACATGATCTGGGTGGCCAGCAGCCGTGCCCGTAGCGACCATGTCCGCGGCGTGCGATGCCGCATCAACCGTCGCTCAACGGGCGGGTTTGAGGACATACCCGGCACCACGCAGGGTGTGGATCATCGGCTCGCGCCCGCTGTCGATCTTCTTGCGCAGATACGAGATGTACAGCTCAACGATGTTGGACCGGCCGCCGAAGTCATAGCTCCACACCCGGTCGAGGATCTGTGCCTTGCTCAGCACCCGCTTGGAGTTGCGCATCAGGAACCGCAGCAGCTCGAATTCGGTGGCGGTCAAGGAGATCAGGTCACCGTCGCGGGTCACCTCGTGGCTGTCCTCGTCGAGCACCAGGTCGCCGACGACGATCTGGGCCCCGCCCGTTTCACTGGCCACCCCGGTGCGGCGCAGCAACGCCCGCAGCCTCAGCACCACCTCTTCGATGCTGAACGGCTTGGTCACGTAGTCATCACCGCCCGCGGTAAGGCCCGCGATGCGGTCCTCGACGGAATCTCTCGCGGTGAGCAATAACAGCGGCAGCCCGGGGAGCTGCTCGCGCAGCCGGCACAGGACATCGAGGCCGCTCATGTCGGGCAGCATCACGTCGAGCACCACGACATCGGGCGGGTTCTGGCGGGCGGACGCGATGGCGCTGGCTCCGTCGCCGGCCGTGAGGGTCTCCCACCCCTCGTAGCGCAACGCCATCGACACCAGATCGGCCAGCACCGGCTCGTCGTCGACCACCAGCACGTGGATGGGTTCCCCGTCTGCCCGACGCATGACGATGCGCTCGTTGACGGAGCCGTCTGCAGCTGGCACGGCTTCATTATTCGCACGGCGCATGGGTGGTGGCTGAGCGTTTCCTATGTGCCGGCTGTGAATCTACTCGGCGGGTTCCTGCCCGATCGTCGACGGCGGCGTGGTGATCGACGGTGTCGCGACCGACGTCACCGGCGCCCGCGGCGCTGGGGCCTCCGTGCTGGTCTCGCCCAGCGTGGCCTGCGGCGTGGTCGTCGCGGGTTGAAGCGGCAACGGTTCTGCGGCGCTGGTCTGCTCCGCCGCGACGGTGAGCGCACCCATGCTCAGCAAGGCGGCCGCCCCGACCGCCGCGGATACGACTTTGATCTGCTTCGCGCTCACCTGACACCTCCGATCTCCTGCGCTACGAATAGCCCAAGCCGGTCCAGGTCAAACGCCGTCGCACGCCGCGTCGCACCGCCAGTACCCCGCCCATCTCCTAACCTGTGCGTCATGGCGCGGACCGACGGAGCGACCGCATGACGCGGTATCTGGCCCGTCGGCTGCTGAACTATGTCGTGCTGCTGGTCCTGGCGTCGTTTCTGACGTTCGGGTTGGCCTCGGTGGCCTTCAACCCGTTGGAGAACCTGCTGCAGCGGAACCCGCGTCCGCCGCAGGCCGTGATCGACAACAAGCGGCTCGAGCTGAACCTCGACAAGCCGATACCCGTGCGCTACGTGCACTGGGCGTCCGGGGCGATCCGCGGCGACTTCGGCACCACGATCGGCGGGCAGCCGGTCACCGACGAACTGTGGCGGCGCATCGGGGTCAGCCTGCGCCTGGTGGTCATCGGGTCGGTGTTCGGGGCGGCCATCGGGGTCATCGCCGGCGCGTGGAGCGCGATCCGGCAGTACCAGATGAGCGACCGCGTCATCACGCTGTTGTCGTTTCTGCTCATCAGCACGCCGACATTCGTGTTGGCGCCGCTGTTGATGCTGTCGGCGGAGCGGGTCAACAGCCTGGTCGGGTTTCAGTTGTTCGAATACATCGGCGAGACGTCGCCGAACGCCATCGTCGGTACGTGGAACCAGATCCTCGACCGGCTACAGCATCTGGTGTTGCCGTCGGTCACGCTGGCGCTCACCGCAATCGCCGGTTACAGCCGCTACCAACGCAACGCGATGCTCGACGTGCTGGGCCAGGATTTCATCCGCACCGCCCGCGCCAAGGGGCTGACCCGGCAGCAGGCGCTGTTCAAACACGGGCTGCGCACCGCGTTGATCCCGATGGCCACGCTGTTCGCCTACAGCGTCGCCGGACTGTTCACCGGCGCGGTGTTCGTCGAGATGATCTTCGGCTGGCACGGCATCGGTGAATGGTTCGTGCACGGCGTCAACACCCAAGACACCAACATCACCGTCGCGATCACGGTGTTCGCCGGGGTGATCGTGCTGGTGGCCGGGGTGCTCTCCGACATCATCCTGGCCGCCCTCGACCCGAGGGTGCGGGTGCGATGACCGAATCCGGTGTGGACATGCGCAGGTTCGCCTCGCGGCGCGTCCTGGTGTGGCGCCGCTTCCTGCGCAACAAGGCCGCCGTGGTATCGCTGGTGCTGCTCGTGCTGCTGTTCATCGGCTGTTACGCCCTGCCGCCCCTGCTGCCGCACAGCTACCACGAACTGGACTACTACGCGCTGCGCCAGCCACCCAGCCTCGAGCACTGGTTCGGCACCAACGCGCTGGGCCAGGACCTGCTGGCGCAAACGCTTCGCGGCATGCAGAAGTCGATGCTCATCGGGGTCTGCGTGGCGTTCATCTCGACGGTGATCGCCGCGGCGGTCGGCACGATCAGCGGCTACTTCGGCGGCTGGCGTGACCGCAGCCTGATGTGGATCGTCGACTTGATGCTGGTGGTGCCGAGCTTCCTGCTGATCACGATCGTCGTCCAGCGCACCAGGGGCGACATCGTGTGGATGATCGTGTTGTTGGCCTTGTTCAGCTGGATGATCAGCTCCCGCATCGTGCGGGGTTTGACGATGAGCTTGCGCGACCGCGAATACGTCGCCGCCGCACGGTATATGGGGGTGCGCGACCACCGCATCATCCTGCGTCACATCCTGCCCAATGTCGCATCGATCATCATCATCGACACCGCACTGAACGTGGGTGTGGCCGTGCTGGCCGAAACAGGTTTGAGCTTCCTGGGATTCGGTATCCAGCCGCCCGACGTGTCGCTGGGCACGCTGATCGCCGACGGCACCAAATCGGCGACCACCTTCCCGTGGCTGTTCCTGTTCCCCGCCGGTGTGCTGGTGCTGATCATCTTGTGCGCCAACCTGGTTGGCGACGGGCTGCGCGACGCCCTCGATCCCAGCGCGCAGCCACTGCGGAAGGGCCGGCGCAAGTGAGCCTGCTGCAGGTGCGCGACCTGACCGTCGCGTTTCCGACGGACACCGCCTCGGTGAACGCGGTGCGCGGCATGAACTTCTCCGTCGAGCCGGGCGAAGTGGTGGCTCTCGTCGGTGAATCCGGTGCCGGCAAGTCGGCCACCGCGATGGCAGTCGTCGGGCTGCTGCCCGAATACGCCGAGGTGTCCGGTTCGATCCGGCTGCACGACGACGAGCTGATCGGGCTGCCCGACGCGCGGATGTCGAACATCCGGGGCAAGACCATCGGCACGGTGTTTCAGGACCCGATGTCGGCGTTGACGCCGGTCTACACCGTCGGCGACCAGATCGCCGAGGCGATCACCGTCCACCAGCGCGACACCAGCCGGCGGGCGGCCCGGACCCGTGCGGTCGAGCTTCTCGAGCTGGTCGGCATCGCCCAGCCCGAACAGCGGGCGCGGGCGTTTCCGCACGAGCTGTCCGGCGGTGAGCGCCAACGCGTGGTCATCGCGATCGCCATCGCCAACGACCCCGACCTGTTGATCTGCGACGAGCCGACCACCGCGCTGGATGTCACCGTGCAGCAGCAGATCCTCGAAGTGCTCAAGACCGCGCGCGACGTCACCGGCGCCGGGGTGCTGATCATCACCCACGACCTGGGCGTGGTGGCCGAGTTCGCCGACCGCGCGCTGGTGATGTACGCGGGCCGCGCCGTCGAGGTGGCCTCCGTCGAGGAGCTGTACCGCAACCGCCGGATGCCCTACACCGCCGGGCTGCTCGGCTCGGTACCGCGCCTCGACGCCGCGCAGGGCTCGCGTCTGGTGCCTATACCGGGTGCGCCGCCGTCGCTGGTCGCGCTGCCGCCCGGTTGTCCGTTCACGCCCCGCTGCCCGTTGGCCATCGAGGAGTGCAGCGCCGCCGAACCGGAGCTCGCCGCGGTGAACCCGCAAGCCCCCGATCACCTGGCCGCGTGCATCCGCACCGAACACGTCGTCGGCCGCAGCGCCGCCGAACTCTACGGGGTGTCCACCGAGCCGCCCGCGGTTGAGCCCGCCGAGGACGTACCCGTCGTGCTGCGGGTGCAGGACCTGGTCAAGACCTACAAGCTGACCAAGGGGGTGGTGTTGCGCAGGCAGGTCGGTGAGGTGCGCGCGGTCGACGGTGTCAGCTTCGAGCTGCCGCGCGGCCGCACGCTGGGGATCGTCGGCGAATCCGGGTCGGGCAAGTCGACCACCCTGCACGAGATCCTGGAACTGGCTGCCCCGCAGTCGGGTTCGATCGAGGTGCTCGGGTCCGACGTCGCATCGTTGGATCGGCGGGCGCGTCGGTCCTTGCGCGGGGATCTTCAGGTGGTGTTCCAGGATCCGGTGGCGTCGCTGGACCCGCGGATGCCGGTGTCCGACGTGCTGTCAGAGCCGTTGCGGGCCAACGGCTTCGGCAAGAGCGAGACCGAAGACCGGGTCCGTGAGCTGCTCGATATCGTCGGGTTGCGCGCCCACGACGCCGCCCGGTATCCGGCGGAGTTCTCCGGCGGGCAGAAGCAGCGCATCGGGATCGCGCGGGCGCTCGCGCTGCAACCCAAGATTCTGGCGCTCGACGAACCGGTATCGGCGCTGGACGTGTCGATTCAGGCCGGCATCATCAACCTACTGTTGGACCTGCAGGACCGCTTCGGGCTGTCGTACCTGTTCGTGTCGCATGACCTGTCCGTCGTCAAACACCTCGCCCACCGGGTCGCCGTGATGTACAAGGGCAGCATCGTGGAACAGGGCGACGGTGATCAGGTCTTCACCAACCCCCGCCACGACTACACCCGCAGGTTGCTGGCTGCCGTGCCGCAGCCCGAGGTGAATCGGGGCTAGAGTCGAGCGACATGAAGATCCGACGCTTCGCTGTGGCGACCTTGGCAACTGCGCTGGTGCTGTCCGGCTGTTCCAGCGGCAACGAGGAAGCCCCGTCGGCTGGCGGGGAGGCCGAGGTCGGCACCACCAACGACATCAATCCGCAACCGCGGGAGAACCTGCGCGAGGGCGGAAATCTGCGGCTGGCGCTCAACGACTTTCCGCCGAACTTCAACTCGTTGCATATCGACGGCAACGTCGGTGATGTCGCCTCGCTGATGCGGCCCACGATGCCGCGCGCGTTCCGGATCGCCGCCGACGGTTCGGCGACGGTCAACACCGACTACTTCACCAGCGTCGAGCTGACCAGCACCGACCCGCAGATCGTCACCTACACGATCAACCCCGAAGCGGTGTGGAGCGACGGCACACCGATCACCTGGGAAGACATCAAATTCCAGATCGATGCCACCAGCGGTAAGAGCGATCAGTTCGCCATCGCGGCGACCAACGGCAGCGACCGGGTCGCCTCGGTCGAACGGGGCGTCGACCACCGGCAGGCCGTGATCACGTTCGCCCAACCGTGGGCCGACTGGCAGGGCATGTTCGCCGGCACCAGCGTGCTGACGCCGAAGAGTACGACGGCCACCCCGGAAGCGTTCAACACCGGCCAACTGGACCGTCCTGGCCCGTCGGCCGGCCCGTTCATCATTTCCGAGCTCGACCGCGGCGCCAAGCGAATCACGTTGACCCGCAACCCGAAATGGTGGGGTGCGCCGCCGCTGCTGGACCGCATCACCTTCCTGGTGCTCGACGATGCCGCGCGCATACCTGCGTTGCAGAACAACACCATCGACGCCACCGGCCTGGCCACGCTCGACGAGATGGAGATCGCCCGGCGCACCGCCGATATCGCGATCCGGCGCGCACCGGGGCTGGCCTGGTACCACTTCACGTTCAACGGGGCGCCCGGCAAGATCCTGGAAGATCCTGCGCTGCGCCGAGCGATCGCCAAAGGCATCGACCGCGAGACGATCGCCGCGGTGACCATGCGCGGGCTGGCCGACAACCCGGTGCCGCTGAACAACCACATCTTCGTCGCCGGCCAGGAAGGCTACCAGGACAACAGCGGGGTCGTCGCATTCGATCCGGAGCAGGCCAGAAAGGAACTCGACGAGCTGGGTTGGACACTCAACGGGCAGTTCCGCGAGAAGGACGGTCGTCAGTTGGTGATCCGCGACGTGCTGTTCGACTCCCTGGGCACCCGCCAGTACGGGCAGATCGCGCAGAACAACCTGGCTCAGATCGGCGTCAAACTCGAGCTCGACGTCCGACCGGCGGCCGGGTTCTTCACCGACTTCGTCACCGTCGGCAACTTCGACATCGCCCAATTCGCCTGGAGCGGTGACGCGTTCCCGTTGGCGAGCCTGACGCAGATCTACCGCACCGACGCCGAGAGCAACTTCGGCAAGATCAGCAGCCCGGAGATCGACGCGAAGATCGAACAGACGGTCTCAGAACTGGATCCGGACAAGGCCCGCACGCTGGCCAACGAGCTGGACAAGATGCTGTTCGAAGAGGTGTTCAGCCTGCCGCTGACACAGTCGACCGGAAACATCGCCGTGCGAAGCGATTTGGCGAACTTCGGCGCGTTCGGCCTGGCCGACGCGGACTACACGAAGATCGGCTTCATGAAGTAACGCGCTGCGGGGTTTGTGGCGCTGCGCCGGGCAGCGCTGACTCCAGTGCCGTCGCGGCCGCCATACCCCATAGCAGGGCGCGGATGCCCAGCCCGGGCGGTCGCGAATCCAGGGTTGCCGAGCGAGCGGGCAGCCCCCGGGCCCAACCCGCATAGAGGGCGTCGATGATGTCCAATGCCGCCCGTTCGCGCGAGTCCACGATGCTGTGGCCCGCGGTCGCGAGGGTGACCAGCACCGCATCCGGTATCAGCGAGGCGATGCGGCGGGCCACCGCCGGCGGGGTGATCAGGTCGCGGCCACCGCAGACCACCACCGTAGGCCAGCGAAAGTTCGGCATTTCGCTGGCCAGGTCATAGGGTTCGGCGACGAAGTCCGGCGCGCCCAAGGCGTTTTCGCGGTAGGCGACCGCCGAGTCCAGTGGTCGGCCGTCGGGGGCGGCGCCGTAGTTGAGCTCCCGGTAGGCGATGCGGGCCACCAGGTCGGGTTCGTTGCGATACGGCGCCTTGCGGTCGAAGACGAACCGGCCGGCCCGCTCCATGGCGGACCACAGCCGGCGTCGACCCGCGAGTAGCAGATCGAGGTGACGCTCCAGCGGGTCCGGGCCTGCGAACCCGTAGAGCGCGGTGGCGAGGTTTGTGGCGGCAGGCGACAAGAAGCCGTCATCGACGAGTCGGCGCACCTTCGGCGCCAGGTCGGCGGTCTCGGCGGCTTCGCCGTCCCACAGCAGCCGTCGGATCGCGTCGCGCACCACGTGGATATCGGCGGCGGACAGCACCGGCGAGTCGAGCACCGCGGCGATATCGTCGACGACCGAGTCGATGGTGATGGCCTCGGGCGGAAGGTCCGCACCGCTGTCGTCGTGGCGGGACAGCCCGACGCCGCGATGCTCGACCATGATCACGTCCAGCCCGGCGGCCGCGGCGCGACGCCGTAAACCCCGGTACAGCGCCACCGATGCGGCGCCGGGCCCGCCGGGGATGAGCAGCAGCGGATGCGTCGACTTACGGCCGGCGCGCACGTAGTACAGGTCGAAGCGGTCGTCGGCACCGCTACGCACCGGGCGCCGGACCGGACGCACCCCTGGCAGCGCCGCGAGTTTGGCGTGCATCCGCCGGCGCCTGGCGTTCATCGTCATTGCCAATATTGTGCCCCGTCGCCAACCCGGCCCAGGTCAGCGTGACGAACTATGCCGACGCCGCCAACTCGATGTGTTGGGCGCCCTCGATACCGGCGTAGCGCTGCGCGTTACACGTCAACACGATCACCTGACCGTCGCCGCCGACGGCGTTGAACACCGCTCCCATCTTGGCCAGCCGGTCGACGTCGGTGAACCCGAGCGCATCGTCGATCACCACCGGAACGGTGTCCTCGTGGGCCACCAGCGCCGCGCTGGCAAGCCGGGCGACGATGCCCAACTGCTCCTTGGCGCCGCCGGACAACGAGTCGTACGGGACGGTGCGGCCCGACAGCGTGCGGCTGCAAATCCGTAGCGCGCTGTCGATTTCTACCTCGAAGGTGTCGCCGAAGACGATGCGGCCCAATCGTTCCACCTCGGCGCGGAACGGCTCGACGTAGCGAAGCCGCGTCGCGTCGCGGTGCCGGGTGATCACCGAACGCAGCAGTTCTGCGGCGCGCGCCCGGCGGCGGACCCGCTCGTACTCGGTGTGGGCGTGTTCCCGCTCGGTCTCGGCGTCGTCGAGTTGGCTCTTGCGGCCCTGGGTGCCGTAGACCCGCAACTGAGCCGACAGCTCCCGCAGGGTCTCGGCCAACTCGTCATGGCGGGTGCCCAGCTCATCGGCGCGTTGGGTGGCATCACGCAGCGTCGTCGCGACGGTCTCCGGCGCGGTGCCCGTCAGTTCTTCGCCCAACTCCGCGACCAGCCCGGCCGCCCGCTGCGCTTTTTCACCGTGCGTCTCGGCGTTGACGGCCAGCTCGTCGTCGGAGGCCGCCGCCCGCTGCTCGGCCAAACGCTCACGGGCCGCAGCGATTTCGGCCTCGACGGCGGTGAGTTTCTCTCGCAGCGCCGCAGCGCGCACCGTGCGTTCGCCCAGCCGTTTGGCCGCCTCCTCGGCGACCTTGCGGTGTGTTTCGCACTCCGAGACCGCCCGTTGGTAGGCGGCCGACGCGGCGTCGAGTTCGGCACGGACCTGCGCGGCGTCGCGAGATCCGTCCACGTCGGCGCCAGCATGCTCGCCGAGTTCGGCAAGCCGCGACCTCAGCGCATCGGCGGTGTCGTCACCGGTCAGCGCGTCAACGGTGGCGCGCAACCGGTCGCGCTCGGCGGTCAGTTCGCGACGCCGCTGGTGGCGCAGCCGCGCCGTTGCGACATCGTCGACGCCGGCCTTGGCTAGTGCTTCAGCCAAATCCTCTTGGGCGGCAACAAGTTGCGCGCGTGTCTCGGTGGCCGTGGCGCCGGGGACCACTCGCGCGGTGATCACTCCGGGCAGTTCGATGTCGGTCGGCGCGCCGAGGTTCGACGACCATATCGATCCGGCTTGCAAATCGACCGGTTCACCGTCGACGCGTAGCTCGACATCGGCGACCGCCGTGAGCTCCACCCGCGCCGACGTCAACTCGGCTTGCCCCGCCGCGCGTTGCACGGCGACGTCGGCGGCCTCGATCGCACGCATCAGCTCATCGGTCAGCATGTTGTCCACAAGCTCGGTGTGCACCCGCTCGAGGTCGCGCTGCGCCGCGTCGATCTTGGCGATCCGGGTCGTAAGCCGGCCCGCCTCCTCACGATCGGCGAGGGCCTGCACAGCTTGCCTGGCCGCCTCGACGCGGGTCCGGGCGTCTTCCAATGCCGTCCTGGCTTCATCGGCCGCGACGTCAGCGGCCTGCGCCACCTCGGTGGCGGTGGCGTGCTCGTCGGCGGCCTCGGTGACCGAGGCCTGCAGTTCGGCGATCGCGGCGGCGCGCTCGTCGATGTCGGCGCGCAGCCGGCGTCGTTCGGTCACCGCGGTGATCGCGGCCTGATGCGCGGCGTCGGTCGCCGCGGCCACCAGCTCGGCTTCCTTGAGTTGCCGCGTCAGCTCGGCGACGGCCTCCGCGGCCTGCTGCGCCGCGGCGAGCCGCTTTGCCGCCTCAGCACGTTGCACAGCGGCCCGGCCGAGGTTTTCGGTCAACTCGTTATGGCGGCGTAGCGCGTCGTCGACCTCAGCGACCGCGGCCGCGCACCGCGCCAACTCCTGTTCGGCGTCGCGCAACCGGTTGGTCACCGCCGCCCACTCGCCGGTGGGCCTGCCGGTGCGGGTGAAGTAGCGCAGGTACTCCTCCTCGACACGGTCAATCAGCAGCGCCTCGGCGCCCGTCGCCCCGGGCTGCGAGGCGTCCGGCTGCGCCTCGCCGGCGGCCACATCCAGCGCCCGCGACAACGCGTCACAGCCCGACAGGTCCACGGCGGCCGTCGACGTCGACTGCAACACGCGGTGCGCCTGCCACAACCCGGTGTCGACCGTCTCGTCGAGGATGGCCCGCACCCGGTCGTGCGCTTCGTCACCGGTGAGTTGTTCGCGGTGCGGGGCGAACACGGTCAACGCGGTCTCGCAGCGCTTGTGGAACCGCTTGCGGTACTCGAAGCGGTAAGGGCCGGTCGATATTTCGGCCGTGATCTCGGCGCCGACGTCGGCGTGCGTCGGCTTGACCTGTTTGACTTCCTTTTTAGCCGAGCGGTCTTTGGCCTCCAGCAGCAGGTCCAGCGCCTCGATCATCGACGACTTGCCGATCTCGTTGGCGCCGCTGACCACCACGACGCCGCGGTCGGGAAAGTTGATCTCGCGGCGGGTGATCCCGCGGTAGTTCGTCAACACCATGCGGTGCAGCTTCATGCCACTCCCCTATCGGCCAGCCGCAGCAGCAGCGCCAGCGCCGCGCGCGCGTCGTCGGCGGCGGCGCCGTCCGCGCGCGCGGTCGTGACCAACTCGTCGACCGCGGCTGCCGCGAAGCCGCCGATGCCCAAATCGTCGAATTCCCCGTCGGCGGGCACGACCGCGATGTCGGATTGCTTGTCCCACACAGTCAACGCGGCGAACCGCCGCAGGTATTTGTCCAGGCAGGCGTCGAGCGCCGCCTTGTCGGTCACGGTCAGCGATCCGTTCAACGCGATCCGCACGACCGTGCGTTCCTTGTCGGGCAGGCAGTCGAGGTTGATATCGAGGTCGGCCACATCGCGGTTGTTGTCCACCGAACGGCGCAGCGTGACGAACCGCCAGCGGCCCACCTTGTGCGGTTCGACCCGGACCGGATGCGCGGGGTCGTCCTCTTCGACCTCGACCACCAGCACATGCCCCGGATCGGGTTCGATGTCGTCGTAGTTGGTGACCTCCGGCGACCCCGAATACCAGATCCGGCCGGTGGAGCCCACCTGCATCCGAGAGTGCTTGTCGCCCAACGCGACATAGTGCACAGCGCCGCGGTTGACGGCCTCCTCCAGCGCCGCCAGCCGGATCAGCGAAGGCCGGTCCTGGTCGGGCACGTGGATGTCGACGGCGCCGTGCCCGACGACGATCCTGGTCACCCCGTCGGCGGGCAGGTCGGCGAGCACGTCGGCGACGGGGTCGGTGCGCGGAGCCTTGGAGGTCCACGGCGCTGCCACCAGCTGCAACCCGGGCCGCACCTCGTGCACGCCCGCGCGGTCCAGCACCGTCACGTTGTCCGGGCATTCTTGGGTGAACAGCGCACTGGTGTACACCGATGACGCGTCCAGTGGGTCGTGGTTGCCCGGCAGCAGGTACACCGGAATACCGATGGCGCGCATGGCTTCCAGCGACAGGCTCACATCGCGGGGGGCCAGCTGGTTGTGTTCGAACACGTCGCCGGCGACCACCACGAACTCCGCGCCGGTGTCGGCCGCCACCGAGTCGAGGCCGGCCACCACGTCGCGGCGGGCGGCCGAATACCGGGGCTGTGCCTCACCGTTGAGGAAGTAGCGGGTCATACCAAGCTGCCAGTCGGCGGTGTGCACGAAACGCATCTCGGCTCAGCCCTTCCCCTCGTGGCGCCCTCGGTACTTTCTCTGGGCATCGCGAGTGTATGACCGGGCACCGACAAGTCCGGGGAGGTGCAACGGCATGGCCTACCGTGGGTCGGGTGAGCGACTCCCACCGCACGCTGCTGCTGCTTCGTCACGGCAAGTCGGACTATCCGCCGGGGGTGGACGATCACCAGCGGCCGTTGGCGGCGCGCGGGGTACGCGAGGCCGCGCTGGCCGGCGACTGGCTGCGCGCACACACGCCCGAGATCGATGCGGTGCTGTGCTCGACGGCCGTACGCACCCGCCAGACGCTGCAGCGCACCGGTATCGAGGCGCCCGTCGAATACGTCGACCGGCTCTACGACGCGACCCCCGGCACCGTCATCGGCGACATCAACCGGACGCCGTCACATTTCCCATCCGGCGTGCGGACCCTGCTGGTGGTCGGACACGAGCCGGCGATGTCATCTGTCGCGTTGGGGCTGGCCAGTCCCGACGGCAGCAACAGCGCTGCGGTCGAACACATTTCCACCAAGTTTCCGACCTCGGCGATCGCGGTGCTGCGCACCGAGCAGCCGTGGCCGGAATTGGCGCTCAGTGGTGCGCACCTGGTCGCCTTCCACGTGCCGCGCTAGCGGTTCGTGTGCGTTTAGGCGCGCACACCGCAACACGACGCACACAAATCGCAGGTTAAGCGCGGGTCGCCAGCGTCAGCTCCATCAGCTTCAGCGCCATCTCGCAGGCGTCCATGCCCGGTGACTGCGGGTTGACCCACCACCCGACCACGCCCGCGGCGTCGCTGGCCACCCCGCAGGCGCCGTTCGGATCGTCGGGACGCATCACGATCGAGCGGATACCGGCCACCGACCGGTCTTCGATGCGGTAGTCCAACCGCTGCGCGGTCTCGCGCTCGTTTTCGAGGTCGCCCAGCTCGAACCAGAACCGGGTGATGTCGACCAGCCCCGACGGGTTGAGGGCCTGCCAGCGGCACACCGCGCCGACGAAGGTGCTCTGGATGTCGAGCGGGTCGGCGCCGACGGTCTCGGCGAGGATGTCCTCGGTCAGCACGTCGCACTCCTTGAGCAGGTTCGGGTACTCCCGCTCGGAGGTCTCGTTCCTGGGGACGCCGCCCGATCCGGACTTGGCCGCGGTGCCCTCGACGGTCTGGGTGCACCCGGCCAGCAACGAAAGCCCGGCCAGCGTCACGAAGCACGCGGCTACGGCGCGACGGATTGGGCGGCGTCTCATTCCGAGTTCACAATCGATTGGCGGGTCAGTTCCTTGGCAACATCGCATGGATCGGGAAACGGCTTCTGGATGTAGCTGACCGACCACTCGATGAAGTCGTCACCGAACTGGATGCCGATCTCGCACAGGTTGTTGCCCAGCATCGGGTCCTCGCCCAGCGCAATGAAGCCGTCGTGGCCCTCGATCGTGATGTCTTCCACGCTTGCCCGCGTGAGCTCCTCGGTCTTGCGTTCCCGCCCGATGGGGCTGCCCCGGAACCAGGTGAACGAGAAATGCGGGCCCAGGATGTTGCCGCCGGCCAGCCACTGGCATCCCACCGAGGTCTTGGCGGTGTTGACCAGGCCGGGCACCCGGGTCTGCGCACCGATCTCCTCGTCGCTGACGCCGCCGCACTGCGGAAAGAACGGACCGTGGGAGACGTTCTGCGTCGGCGCCGACGTTTGCGGCACCTCAGGGCCGGTGGGCTCTGAATCCGAGCAGGCGACCAGTGGGCTGATAACCGCAGCCGCCACAGCAAGCCGCAGAAGATTCGCGCGGGTGGTGGGGGTCACGTCATGCACTGTAGCGGCAGCTCATCAGGTCAACCACCGACATCCCCATTGACCTGCGTCGTTCACGGAAGCCCAGGTGTTTCGCATCAGACGGTGACCGCAACCGGTGTGCGACAGTAGCCAGATGTTGTGGGCGCTGCTGCGACAGTATGCGCGGCCGTACCGGCGGCTGCTCGCTACCGTCGCGCTGCTTCAGGTGATCAGCACGCTGGCCTCGTTGTACCTGCCCACGGTCAACGCGGCCATCATCGACGAGGGCGTGGCCAAGGGCGATCTGGCCACCATCGTGGAACTGGGTGGGGTGATGCTCGCCGTCACCGCCCTGCAGGTGCTCTGCGCGGTAGGTGCGGTGTTCTTCGGGTCGCGGGCGGGCATGGGGTTCGGCCGTGATCTGCGCTCGGCGATGTTTCACCACGTGACGAGCTTTTCCGCCGAGGAGACGGCACGCTTCGGCGCGCCGTCGCTGCTGACCCGCACCACCAACGACGTCCAACAGATCCAGGTGCTAGTGCAGCTGACCTGCACCATGCTGATCACCGCGCCGATCATGTCCATCGGCGGCATCGTCATGGCCATGCACCTCGACGTCGGCCTGTCGTGGCTGCTGGCGGTCGCCGTGCCCGTGCTGGCCGCGGCCAACTACTGGATCGTCTCGCGTCTGCTGCCGGTCTTCCGGCGCATCCAGCGCCAGATCGACGGCGTCAACCGGGTGATGCGCGACCAGCTCGCCGGTATCCGGGTGATCCGCGCGTTCGCCCGGGAAGCCTTCGAACGCAACCGCTTCGCCGAAGCCAACCACGCGTTGGCCGACACCGCGGTGGAAGCGGGCCGCTGGCAAGCGCTGATGTTGCCGGTGACGACGCTGGTCATCAACGTCTCCAGCGTCGCGCTGATCTGGTTCGGCGGCTTGCGCATCGATGCCGGACAGATGCAGGTCGGCGCCTTGATCGCGTTCTTGTCCTACTTCATGCAGATTCTGATGGCGGTGCTGTTGGCGACGTTCATCCTCGTCATCGTTCCCCGGGCATCGGTGTGCGCCGAACGAATCACCGAGGTGCTGTCCACCGAACCACAGATCACCAGCCCGCCACATCCGGTAAGGCCGGCCGCGATCGGCGGCCAGATCCAGCTGCAGTCAGCGACGTTTCAGTATCCCGGGGCTGAACGCCCGGTGCTGCAGGATGTTTCGTTGATCGCGCAGCCGGGGACGACGACGGCCGTCGTCGGCTCCACCGGATCGGGCAAGTCGACGCTGCTGGCGCTGATCTGCCGGCTGTATGACGTGACGTCGGGTTCGGTGCGCATCGACGGCGTCGACGTCCGCGACTACGACCCCGAGCAGCTGTGGTCGACGATCGGCCTTGTGCCCCAGCGCGGCTACCTGTTCTCCGGCACGGTGGCCGACAACCTGCAACTGGGCGTGTCGCCCGGCCAGGTGGCCACCGTTGACGAGATGTGGGAAGCGCTGCGGGTGGCCGCCGCCGACGACTTCGTCCGCGCCCACCCCGACGGGCTGTCGATGCGGGTCGCCCAGGGCGGCATCAACTTCTCCGGCGGGCAACGGCAACGGCTGGCCATCGCTCGTGCGGTCATCCGCCGGCCCGCGATCTATCTGTTCGACGACGCCTTCTCGGCGCTCGATGTACACACCGACCTGCGGGTGCGGACCGCATTGCGTGACGTATCGTCGGCCGCAACGGTCATCCTTGTGTCGCAGCGGATTTCGACGGTCGCCCAAGCCGATCAGATCGTCGTCGTCGACGACGGCCGCGTGGTGGGCGTCGGCACCCACGAGATGCTGTTGACCCAGTGCGCGCAGTACGCGCAGTTCGCCGACTCACAATCGCTGAGCGCCGGCGTCGGGGGTGCGCAATGACCGGGCCGATGGCGCGGCCCATCCGCGGTGTGGTGCAGGCCCCGACCGAACGGTCGCGCGACTTCACCGGTTCGGCTGTCCGGCTGGTGAAATGGCTGACGCCGCAGCGCGCACTGGCCACGACTGTGATCCTGTTGGGTATCGGCGGCATCGCGATCAGCGTGATCGGGCCGCGGATCCTCGGGCACGCCACCGACTTGTTGTTCAACGGTGTGATCGGACGGCAACTGCCTGCGGGGCTCACCAAACAGCAGGCGATCGATGCCGCGCGCGCCCGCGGTGACAACACCTACGCCGACCTGCTCTCCGGTATGGACGTCGTACCGGGTCGTGGCGTCGACTTCGGCGCCGTCGGCCGCACCCTGCTCCTTGCCCTCGGCCTGTATCTGATTGCTGCGCTGTTGGTCTGGCTGCAGTTTCGGATCCTCAACGTTGTGGTGCAGCGGACGATGGTGAAGCTGCGTTCTGACGTCGAGGACAAGGTGCACCGGATGCCGTTGTCCTACTTCGATTCCCGTCAGCGCGGCGAGGTGCTCAGCCGGGTCACCAACGACGTCGACAACATCCAGACGTCGCTGTCGATGACCATCAGCCAGCTCATGACCTCGGTGCTGACCGTGTTCGCGGTGCTGGTGATGATGTTGACGATCTCACCGCTGCTGACGCTGCTCACGGTGGTGACCGTGCCGTTGTCGCTGTGGGCCACCAAGGCGATCGCGCGCCGGTCGCAGCGGTTGTTCGTTGCGCAGTGGACCAACACCGGGCGGCTCAACGCCCACATCGAGGAGACCTACAGCGGCTTCACGATTGTCAAGACCTTCGGTCACCGTGCCAAGGCCACCGAACAGTTCGGTGAGTTCAACGACGACGTGTATCGGGCCAGCGTCGGTGCGCAGTTCTTCTCCGGTCTCGTCGGGCCCGCCACCACGTTCATCGGCAACCTCAGCTATGTCGCCGTCGCGGTGGTCGGCGGTCTGCAGGTGGCCACCGGGCAGATAACCCTCGGCAGCATTCAGGCGTTCATCCAGTACGTCCGCCAGTTCAACCAGCCGCTGACCCAGGTGGCTGGGATGTACAACACGCTGCAGTCCGGCATCGCCAGCGCGGAACGGGTTTTCGATTTGTTGGACGCAGAGGAGGAGACCCCGGCTGGCGAGGGCCGGTCGCGCAGCGCTGTGAAGGGGCGGGTGGAGTTCGAGAATGTCAGCTTCGGCTACCGTCCCGGCGTCCCGGTGATCCAGGACGTATCACTGGTGGCCGAACCGGGCAGCACGGTGGCGATCGTCGGGCCGACCGGCGCCGGCAAGACGACGCTGGTGAACCTGCTGATGCGGTTCTACGAAGTCGACGCCGGACGCATCCTCGTCGACGGAGTGGACATTTCGACGGTGAGCCGAGCCTCGCTGCGGTCCCGGATCGGAATGGTGCTGCAGGACACCTGGCTGTTCGGCGGCACGATCTACGAGAACATCGCCTATGGCCGGCCTGACGCAGGTGAAGACGAGGTGATCGCGGCCGCCAAGGCCGCCCACGTGGACCGGTTCGTCCACACGCTGCCCGACGGATATCAGACCCGGGTCAGCGACGACGGCGGCAACATCAGCGCGGGCGAAAAGCAGCTGATCACCATCGCCAGGGCGGTGCTGGCGCAACCGCGACTGCTGGTTCTCGACGAGGCGACCAGTTCGGTGGATACCCGCACCGAGCTGTTGATCCAGCAGGCGATGGCCGAGCTACGCCGGGACCGCACGAGTTTTCTTATCGCACACCGGCTCTCGACGATACGCGATGCGGACCTGATCGTGGTGTTGGATGCGGGCCGCATCGTCGAACGGGGCAGCCACGCCGAGTTACTGGCTAAGCGTGGTGCTTATTGGGCCATGACGCAGGTGTAGTCGTCGTAACCTCGATCCGATGAGCGAAACGGTGTACACGTTCTGCCGGTACTGCCTGGCGTCGTGTGGTCTAGAGGTGACGGTCGATCACAACCGCATCACCAAGATCGCGGCCGACAAACAGAACCCGCACTCGTGGCGGGACTTCTGCGCCAAGGGGCGCACCGCCAACCAGGTCGTCGAGCATCCGCGCCGGATCCTCAACCCGATGCGCCGCGTCGGCGACACCTACGTCGAGGCCACCTGGGAAGAGGCCATCGCCGATATCGCCGCCAGGATGAACGCGCTCATCGACGCCGGCGGACCGGACAGCGTCGCCGTTTACTACGGCAACCCGGCCGGCTTTTCGTCGTCGAACGTCATCTTCATGAACGGCTGGCTTGACGCGATCGGCACCCAGAACCGTTATGCGGTGGGCTCAGTCGACCAGAACGCCATGCACGTGGTGGCTGAAGCGATGTACGGGTCGATCCTGATGGCGCCGGTGTCCGACATCGACAACTGCGATTACTTCCTGCTGGTCGGCACCAACCCCGCGGTGAGCGCGTGGAACTGGCTGGAAACCGTGCCGAACGGATGGCGTCGTGCGCTGGCGCGCCAGAAGCAGGGCGCCAAGATCGTGATCGTCGATCCGTTGCGCACCGAGAGCGTCGAGAAGGCCGACGTTCATCTGGCAGTGCGGCCCGGCCAGGACTGGGCGCTACTGTTGGCGCTGGTCAAGGTCATTCTCGACGATGGCCTCGAGCATCGCCTGGATTGCGCTGAACTCGCCACCGGGTTCGACGATTTGCGAACGTTGGTCGCCGACGCCGATCTCGACGACCTGGCCGCGCGGTGCGATCTGTCCCGCCGGGAGATCGAGCAGGTGGCACGCGAGTTCGCCGCCGCGCGCGGCGCAATGGTGGTGACCCGAACGGGTGTGTCGATGCACCGGACCGGAACCGTCGCCGAGTGGCTGGGCCACGTGCTCAACGTGATCACCGGGCGGATGGACCGTCCCGGCGGTCGCAGGTACGAACCGGGTTACGTCGACGCCCTCCGGATGGCGGGCATGGTCAAGGCCAAGCCGCACCGCAGCCGGCTGCTCGGCCGCGAGATGGTCGCCGGCGCGCACGCCTTGTCCGAACTGCCCGATGAGATCACCACAGCCGGCCGCGGCCAGATTCGCGCCCTGGTCATCAACAGCGGCAACCCGGTGGTGTCCGGGCCCGACGGGGCGCGCCTCGACAACGCGCTGGCGCAGTTGGATCTTTTGGTGGCCATCGATTTCGTGCAGCGCGAGAGCCATCGCCATGCGCATTGGCTGCTGCCCGCGGTGCACTGGCTCGAACGCGACGACTTGCTGGCGTTCACCAGCAACATGCACGACGAGCCGTACCTGCAGTACGGGGAGCGGGCCGTGCAGCCGCCACCCGGT
This sequence comes from Mycolicibacterium sp. XJ879, assembly GCF_053483935.1. Classification (NCBI taxonomy): domain Bacteria; kingdom Bacillati; phylum Actinomycetota; class Actinomycetes; order Mycobacteriales; family Mycobacteriaceae; genus Mycobacterium; species Mycolicibacterium sp. XJ879. Next base: position 389,045 of record NZ_JBEFTH010000005.1, on the reverse strand, counting down.
GCGCGCGAGGAGTGGCGCATCTTCACCGACCTCGCGATCGCGATGAACGCGCCGCTGTTTGGGGCCAAGGGGCTCAACGGCTTCATCAAGGCGACCCGCAGGTTGGCCGCCATCACCGGGCGGCCGAGGCTGGAGTTCGGCCCGCACTGGATCGACCGGCTGGTGGTCGCGACAGGCCGTAAGTTCAACGGCCGCCGGATCAAATGGCGCGATGTCATATCCCACCCGCATGGAATGGTGTTGGGGCCAAGGGAGTTCGGACATTTCCGGAGGGCGCTGCGTACCGACGACAAGAAGGTGCACGCCGCGCCACCGGAATTCGTCGAGCGAGCCCGCGAGTTGCTCGCCGCACCGCCCCCCGAGGCGCCGCTGGGCTATCCGTTCCAGCTGGCCAACCGGCGCCACCGCCATTCGATGAACTCATGGCTCAACGATGTGCCCGGCCTGCATCCGGGCGGTAAGGGCAACGACGTCGTCATCCATCCCAAGGACGCCGCCGATCTCGGTGTCGCCGACGGCGATCTGGTGCGGGTGTTCTCACCGGTCGGCGCGGTCGAAATGAAGGCGGTGCTCAGCGACTGCCCGCGCCAGGGCGTCGTCATCATCGACCATGGCTGGGGCTCACGGGTTTTCGACCCGCGCGGTGGAGCGCAGCCGGTGTCGCACGGAGTCAACCGCAACCTGCTCATTGCCGGCGGGGCGGTGGACCCGCTGTCACAGACCGCCCCGTTGAGTTCGTCGTATGTCGGGGTCGAACGCGTCTAGAGCTGCGGTCCCTGGGCGCGCAGGTCGTCGACGTTGCGCATCGCCTCCCGCAGCTGGCCCAGCCATTCGTCGGCATGCTCCCCGACCAGCCGCACGGACCACGCCAGCGCATCGGAGCGCGAGCGCGCCACCCCGGCGTCGACCAGCGTGTCGAGCACCTGACGCTCGGGCTGCCGCAGCCGCGTCATGACCGGTACGGCGAGGCGGGTGAACAGAATCCGTTCATAGGTTTCCCCGTCGCCGGCCCGGATCTCTACGCCCCAGGCCACCTTGCGCGCGTAGCGCGCTTCGGCTTCGTCGGCGATGCGCATGCGCTCGGAGCGAGTTTCCTCGCGGAACCGCGCCACCCGGCCCGACGCGTGGGCCTCGCTCTCCGATGTCTCGGTGCCTTCGGCGTCGGGCAGACGCCCGATGACGGTGACCTCCTCGCGGTCGACGACAACGGCCGGGTCGCCGTCGAACCAGCCCTGCGGTAGTCGGCCGGCGAACCAGTCGGGTGCCTCGCTGGCGTCGGCTTGCGGTGTCGGCTGCCAGCCGCCGGGTCGGCGGCGGCCGTGAACAGTATGTCTCATGATTACATGATTACACTGTTACATCGCTGGTGGTACGGCTTTGCTTACCGCGAAACTGCAAATTCGCAGGACAAGTGCCAGTAGGCTGCGGATTTGCAATCTCGCGGGCTAAGGCGCGCGAGATTAGTTGCGCTGGCGCAGCACGACCGCGGCGCCGCCGGCCACCGCGGCGATCAACAGCAGGATGGCCAACGCCGGGCTGACCAGCCACCACACCAGTCCCACCGCGACGAGCACCGGTGACACCGCGAACAGCACCATCGCCGGGTGCTGCTTGATCACTGCGAGCGCGCCGCGGGCACGGGTCCGATCGATTTCCTTCGCCATGTGACCAGGATGCCAGTGCGTGCCTAGATTTGTTGCCATGACGGGACCACGCGACAGCGCAAGTTGGCGTCCCGACCCGGAGGGACGTTACGAGTACCGCTGGTGGGACGGCCAGCGGTGGACCGATCAGGTGTCACATCAAGGCCAGGTCGGGCGGGCCCCGTTGGGCACGCCTGCGCAGGCCGTACCGTCGGGCGGTGAGTTCGAGGGCATCTCAGGCGATCTCGTCGACGGCCGGTTCAGCGAGAAAGAGGCCAAGGCGATCGCGAACCAGAACACGAAGATGCTGCGCGTACGCCTCGGCGAGCCGTTCATGGCCCGGCAGGGGTCCATGGTCGCCTACCAGGGCAATGTGGACTTCGCGTTCGAGGGCGGCGGGGCGTCGAAGTTCCTCAAGAAGGCGTTGACCGGCGAAGGCCTTCCGCTGATGCGCTGCCAAGGCCAGGGCGACGTCTTCCTCGCCGACCGCGCGTTCGACGTGCACCTGCTGAACCTCACCAATTCCGGGCTGTCGATCAGCGGAAAGAACGTACTGGCGTTCTCGTCGAGCCTGGACTGGAACATCGAACGGGTGAAGGGCGGCAGCATCGCGACGGGCGGGCTGTTCAACACCACGCTGCGCGGCACCGGCTGGGTGGCGCTGACCACCGACGGTCCGCCGGTGGTGCTCAACGCCGCCGAGGCGCCGACGTTCGCCGACACCAACGCGGTGGTGGCGTGGTCGGCAAACCTGCAGACGCAGCTGAAGATGAGCTTCAAGGCGGGTGCGCTGATCGGCCGCGGCTCCGGCGAAGCCGTGCAGGTGTCGTTTTACGGGCCGGGTTTCGTGATCGTGCAGCCCTCGGAGGGCGTCGCGGTTACGCCGGCCCAGTAGTCACAACTCGAGCAGCAGCGTCACCGGGCCGTCGTTGACGAGTTCGACGCGCATGTGCGCGCCGAACACGCCGGTCGCAACCTGCGCGCCGAGCGCCCGCAAGGCGTCGGCGAAGGCGTCCACCAGCGGCTCGGCGACGGGACGGGGCGCCGCGGCGTTCCAGGCGGGCCGCCTGCCCTTGGCGGTGTTGGCGTACAACGTGAACTGGCTGACGACCAGGATCGGCGCACCGACGTCAGATGCGGACTTCTCGTCGTCGAGAATCCTTAGCTGCCATAGCTTTTCGGCGAGTCGCGCGGACTTGGCCGCGTCGTCGTCGTGGGTGACGCCGACGAGCGCGAGTAGGCTCTGCCCACCGGGGCGCGACACCTCTCCGACCACCGCGCCGTCGACCTTCACCGCGGCCGAAACCACCCGTTGCACCAGGACACGCATGACCGCAGATGCTGCCACGCACGTCGCAGCCGCGGCCCCCCGGCCTCGGTTGCATACCCCATGGGGGTATGGGTACGCTGGAGTCATGAGCACAACGACCATCACCGTGACCGGGATGACCTGCGCCCACTGCGCCGCGTCGGTCCGTGAGGAGATCGGCGAGATCGCAGGTGTCCGAGCCGTCGACGTTGACGTCGAAAGCGGCGCGGTGACCATCGACAGCGATACCCCGGTCGACCGCGGCGTAATCCAGAGCGCCGTCGAAGAAGCCGGCTACCAGCTGGCCGGCTGACATGTCGACGATCGAGCTGTCGATCGACGGTATGACGTGTGCGTCCTGCGCCAACCGGATCGAGAAGAAACTCAACAAAATTGACGGCGTGAGTGCGACCGTTAACTTCGCGACCGAGAAAGCGCGCATCACCTACAACGACGACGTGGCACCGGAGTCCTTGGTGCGTACGGTCGAAGCGGCCGGTTACCAGGCGCATCTGCCCGCCACCGAGGACCGCGCTGCCGCGGCGGAGGAAGACCCAGCCGCGGCGTTGCGACGCCGGCTGCTGATCTCGTTGGCGCTGACGGTTCCGGTGATCGCGATGGCGATGGTGCCTGCACTGCAGTTTCCGAACTGGCAGTGGTTGTCGCTGACGCTGGCCGCGCCCGTGGTTGTCTGGGGCGGGTGGCCCTTCCACCAGGCCGCCTGGGCCAATCTGCGGCACCGCACCGCGACGATGGACACGCTGATCTCGATGGGCACCCTGGCGGCGTTCGGATGGTCGATCTACGCGCTGTTCTGGGGCACCGCGGGTGTTACGGGCATGACCCACCCCTTCGAGTTAACGATCAGCCCGTCCGACGGCAGCGGCAATATCTATCTCGAGGTGGCGGCCGGGGTGACGACATTCGTTTTGGCAGGGCGGTATTTCGAAGCCCGAGCCAAGCGCCGGGCGGGTGCGGCGCTTCGCGCGCTGCTGAAACTGGGCGCCAAAGACGTCGTTGTCGTCAGAAACGGTGCAGAACAACGCATTCCGCTCGAACAATTGGTGGTTGGAGACCAGTTCGTGGTGCGTCCGGGCGAGAAGGTGGCCACCGACGGTGTTGTCGTCGAAGGTGATTCGGCGGTGGACGCGTCGATGTTGACGGGCGAGTCGGTGCCCGTTGACGTCGGTCCTGGCGATCAGGTGATCGGTGCGACGATCAACGTCGACGGCCGGCTGTTGGTGCGGGCCAACCGGGTCGGCTCCGACACCCAGCTGGCGCAGATGGCCCGGCTGGTCGAAAATGCGCAGAACGAAAAGGCCCGGGTGCAGCGGCTGGCCGACCGGATCTCGGGCGTCTTCGTGCCGATCGTCATCGCGTTGTCGCTGGCGACACTCGGATCCTGGCTGGTCACAACGGGATCAGCCGCAACCGCGTTCACCGCTGCGGTGGCAGTACTGATCATCGCGTGCCCGTGTGCGCTGGGGCTGGCCACGCCGACAGCGCTCATGGTCGGTACCGGCCGCGGCGCACAGCTGGGCATTCTGATCAGGGGCCCTGAGGTGTTGGAGTCCACGCGGCGCATCGACACCATCGTGTTGGACAAGACCGGCACGGTCACCACCGGGTTGATGACGCTGCTCGACGTGATCGCTGCGGACGGCGAGGAACCCGAGCAGGTGCTGCGCTTCGCGGGCGCGCTGGAGAACAACTCCGAACATCCGATCGCCAAGGCGATCGCCACCGCCGCACGCGACAAGCTCGGTGAACTGCCCGTCGCGCAAGAGTTCACCAACCTGCGCGGTCTCGGCGTGCAGGGTGCGGTCGACGGACACACCGTCGTGGTCGGCAGGAAGCGGTTGGTGGTCCCGGTTTCCGATGTGCTCGATCAGGCCGTGCGGCGCGCGGAAGCGGAAGGGCGCACCGCCGTCGTCGTCGGGTGGGACGGCACCGCACGCGGCGTGCTGGTGGTCGCCGATGCGGTCAAGTCCACATCCGCCGACGCCATCGCGGAACTGCGCGCGCTCGGGCTGACGCCGATGATGCTGACCGGCGACAACCGGGCAGCCGCCGAGACGGTGGCGCACCAGGTCGGCATCGGCGAGGTGATCGCGGAGGTACTGCCCCACGAGAAGGTCGATGCGGTCAAACGGCTGCAGTCCGACGGCAGGGTCGTGGCGATGGTCGGCGACGGCGTCAACGACGCCGCGGCGCTGGCGCAGGCCGATCTGGGTCTGGCGATAGGCAGCGGCACCGACGTCGCCATCGAGGCCAGCGACCTGACGCTGGTGCGCGATGACCTGCGTGCCGTCCCCGACGCGATCCGGCTGTCGCGCAAGACGTTGGCAACCATCAAAGGCAACTTGTTCTGGGCGTTCGCCTACAATGTCGCCGCGCTGCCGTTGGCCGCCGCCGGGCTACTGAACCCAATGATCGCAGGCGCCGCAATGGCTTTCAGCTCTGTCTTCGTGGTCAGCAACAGCCTGCGACTGCGCGGTTTCACAGCGTCGCGGTAACCGGGCCCAGCAACAGGCAGTTCGGGTCGGTGGTGAAATCGAACATCGCGCCACAGCCCCGCCCCGACGAGACGTACGTGGTGCCAGGCTGATACGGCTCGTACACCTGCGCCGTGCCGGCACCCCTGGACTGTGTGCACTTGCCCGGACCGCCTTGGACGTGCAGGCACGCCACACCGAACTTCGGCTCGAACATGCCCGCACAGCCGACGGGGGTCACGGTGGCCGTGACCATGTCGGCGCCCGACACCTGCACGACCTGCGGGGGTGACAGCGTGAAGTTGCACGGTCCCGGCAGCGGTGGTGGTTGCGCGTGCGCGGTGGCTGCGCTCGCCATACCGGCCAGCGCGACGGTCGATACCCAAAGAGCCGTGGCCGCTCGGATCATGTGTGGATGGTATGTCAGCCGGCTTCTCGTCGGGCCCGGAACAGCTTGACGTCGCCCTTGACGCCCTTGAGCCGACGCGCACCCGCGAATGACCATGCGAACCCGTCGGCCGAGCCGATCACGTCGCGCGCGCTCTCGGCGACAAGCACGGAGTCCGGGCGTGCCACGCTCGTCACGCGACTGGCCACGTTCACCGGGCTACCGAACCAGTCGCCGGCCCTGCTGACGGCAGAGCCAAGCGCGAGGCCGATGCGCAGTGCCGGGAAGTCCTCGTACTTGTCCGCTGCGGCAAGCAGTTCGAGCGCCGTGTCGAGCAACGCCACCGGATCGGTGCTGACCAGCATCACCGCGTCCCCGATGGTCTTGACGAACCGGACCGGCGGTGTGACCGCGTCGCGGGTCAGGTTGGCCAGCCGGCTGGCCAGGGTTTCCAGTTCCTCCGGCGGCACCGCCTCGCCGAGGCGGGTGAAACCGACGAGGTCGGCGAACATCACGGCGATCGTGCGTGCACCGGGCAATGCGCCTGCGGCGCGTTCAGCGGTGCTGACGGCCTCGGTTTCCAACGTGTGCCGCAGCTGGATGTGCAGCACGTCGTCGCACAGCGGGCCCAACAGCGGCGAGACCTGCCGCACCAGGCTCTCGTAGGCCTGCGCGAGCTGCAGTTCGGTGGCGCCGGGGGTGATCACCGCCTCGAGCACGACTTCACGCATGGCTTCGGCGGTCTGCGCGAGGCCGTGGCCGAGCACCCTGGCCACCGAGACCACCTGCTCTCGGCTCAACCCCATGTCCAGGAAGACCTTCGCGCGCACAGCCGCTTCGCTGTCGGCGCGCAGATGCACGACGGCATCGGGGTCATCGGCGCGGGGCAGCCCCAGGGCGGACTGCAAGGCCTCCAGCAGTTCCAGGTCGATACCGGTTTCTTCGCAGATCTGTCGCGCCGAGACGTGCACGCCGTCGTTGCCGACGAGACGGCCTGCCGGCAGCAGCATCGGCGAGACCTCGCCCCGGATCTGCTCGACGGTGAAACCCTGGCCCGACAGCCATTCGATCAGCTCGGCGCGTTCGGTGCGGGCGTCGCCGTCGAGGCCATCGAGCAGCCCGGACGCCGCGATGTCGAGATCATCGGCCACCGGCCCAACGTATACCCCGGCGCCGTGTCATATTCGACTCATGGCCACGCTGCTGCTGCACGGGTTCCCACCGATCATCGCGGAGGGCGCGCACACGCTGATCCTCGGCAACATGCCGAGCGCGATGTCGTTGGCCGTGCAGCAGTACTACGGCAACCCGCGCAACGCGTTCTGGCGGATCAGCGGTGAGATTTTCGGATTCGGCGCCGACGATCCGTACGACGAGCGGATCGCCGCGCTGACCGCGCACGGGATAGCGGTGTGGGATGTGCTGCGGTCTTGCTGGCGGGTCGGCAGCCTCGATTCCGCGGTGGAACGGAACAGCATGGTGCCCAACGATTTTCAGAAGCTGTTCGCCGAGTATCCGGGTATCGCCCGGGTGCTGTTCAACGGAGCGGCAGCGGAGAAGAACTACCACCGTCTCGTCGGCGCCGCACCGGCTCTGCGGAATCACCGGCTGCCGTCGACCAGCCCCGCGCAGACGATGCGCTTCGAAGACAAACTGGCGGCCTGGCGTTCGGTCATCCGCGGCTAGCTGCGGCGAGCGTGCGGCAAACTCGCGCATTTTGACGGCGTGTCGGCCCGCTGGGCCCACCGCGAAGCGCGGGGAACACGCACGCTCGCGAAAAATTGGGGTCAGGACACCGGCGGGCGGCGGTGCGCCCACGGCCGCGCCTTCTCGATCTGTGCGCTCAGCGACAGCAGCGTGGTCTCGTCGAACGCGCGGCCGACCAACTGAATCGACGTCGGCACACCGGCGCCGTCCACATCCCACGGCACGACGGCCGCGGGCTGTCCCGTCACGTTGAAGATCGCCTGAAACGGTACGCGTGCGGCCACCAGGGCCAGGGTCGACATCGCTCCTCGGCGTTGGTAGGCGCCGATGCGCGACGGTCCGGTCGCGGTGCCGGGCGTGAGGACAACGTCGACATCGTCAAAGATCGACTGGACATGTTCGGCGAGTTGGCTTTCCGTGCCGCGGATACGACGCATCCGCTGATCGGAGATCAGGCCGCCGACCCTGGCGAACGCCCGGGTGCGCGCTTCGAGCAGCTCGGGGTGCGGAAGCGTCTGCACGTCGTCGTAGACGCCTTTGAAGTAGCGGGCCAACGCGTGGGCCACCGCCGTGCGCGGATAGTGCGGATCCGCGACGATCACGTCGTGGCCGAGCTCGCGCAACAGCGCACCAGCCTCGTGCACGGCGGCCCGCTGCGCCTTGCCGATCGGTGCGACCAACGGCGGTGGAACCTTGGTGCTCAACGCAATCCGCAGCCGACCCGGCTCCTTGCCTACCGCAGCGACGAACCCCGATTCGCCGGCCGCCACGTCAAGGAACAGCGCGGCATCCTCGACGGTTCTGGCGATCGGCCCGTTGACGCTCAACCCGTTCCACGCATCGTCGTGCGGCGCCATCGGCACCCGATCCCGCTGGGGTTTGATGCCGAACAATCCACACCACGTCGAGGGGATGCGGATCGACCCCATGCCGTCGGATCCCAGCGCCATCGCCGTCAGGCCCGCCGCGACCGCCGCGCCGCTGCCTCCGCTGCTACCACCCGGGGTGTAGTCGGTGTTCCACGGATTGCGCGTCGCGCCGTACGTAATGGTCTCGGTGAACGGCCAGATCGTCATCTCGGGCACCGCGGTCTTGCCGATGATCACCGCGCCCGCGTCACGCAACCTTCGCACCACCTCGGCGTCCCTGGTACGCGCGGGGCCGTGGGCCGCGCTGCCGTACGTCGTCGTCGCGCCGGCGACATCGACATCGTCCTTGATGGCGATCGGCACGCCAAGCAGCGGAAGCCGCTCCCCCGCGTTGAGCCGATCCTGCGCGACACCGGCTTCCTGGCGTGCCGAGTCGGCGAGGACGACGCGATAGGTCCTCAGCAGTGGGTCGAGCTGCGTGATGCGGTTCAGGTAGCGCTCCAGCAACTCCGGAGCGGTGATCGTGCCCGCCGCCAGTCGCCTGGCTTGTTCGGCGGCACCTGCGAAAGCGAGCTCACGGGTGTCCATCCGCGGCAGCGTAGCGGCTCAGGCCCCGTAACGGGTGGCGTATTCGCCGGGTGTGCAACCCAGCATGGCGCGAAAGTCGTTGATGAAATGGGCTTGGTCGTACCAGCCGAGGCGAGCCGCGAGGTCGGCGAAGTCCACGTCGGCGTGGCTTTCAATCGCCAGCACGGCGTGCTGCAGCCGGTAGCGGCACAACACCCACTTGACGGGCACTCCGACATAACGGCGGACGATGCGCTGCGTCGTTCGGGGGCTCCACGGGGAAAGCTGCATCACCTGCTCTACGCGGTGTAGCTGACCGTCGTCACGGATCCGGTCGAGCAACGCGGTCACGGCTTGGTACGTGGGGTTCAGCGGTCCGTCATACGCACCGATCGCATTGTCCAGACCTTTCGATGCCGCGCCGATTTCATCGTCGAGATCGATTGGCTCGTCGAACAACTCGGCGTCGACCGGCGCTATGCGGCCGGTGAACTCGGCGGCGTCGCGGCCGAACCGGGCGGCGAACCCGCCGGGCAAGAACCGCGCGCCGACGACGGTGCCGCGCGCGGCGATCGTCGTGTGAAAGACCCGTTCGACCACGCCGTGCACCAACGTGTTCGGTAACGAGAAGCCGTGCCGTGGGCTGTCATCTCCCCACTCGTGGGTGATGTGCATCGAAGGAAAGGTGATCACCGTGCTGTCGAACGGCTCTTGGTCACGAAGGTCCCACTGCACCGACCAGAAGTATTCGACGAACCGGGCCGTCGCATCGGACGGAGCCCACTTGTCCAGGTCGAACGTCGACGCGGTGTGCGCCCGGCCGACCACGCCGCGCATGGGCGCACCGGTTGTCGCATTTTTCCAAGCACCCATGCGTGTCAGGCTACGAGACTTGCCGACATGAGCGTGAAACCGATTCCTGAGGGATACACCAGCCTGACCCCGTTCCTGTGCGTCGACGGCGCGGCGGACGCCATCGACTTCTACGTGTCGGTGTTCGGCGCGACGGTCGTCGACCGGATGGACGGCCCCGACGGCGTGGTGCACGCCGAACTGGATTTCGGCAACGGCCGGCTCCAGCTCGGTGACCCCGCGCAGGCCTATGACATCGCCGCACCCGATCCCAGCGCCGCGGCCACCCATTCCCTCGCGCTGTATTGCCCAGACGTCGACGCTGTCGTCGTCAAGGCCGAGCGCGCGGGCGCCACCGTTCGTGAGCCCGCGCAGACCTTCGTCACCGGTGACCGGTTCGCGTCGATCCTCGACCCATTCGGCCAGCGCTGGACGGTGATGACTCGGGTCGAGGACGTCTCACCCGAGGAACGCGACCGCCGGCTGGCCGAGTGGGCAACGGCGAACACATAACCGCTAACGTGGCGGAATGTCTTGTGTGTTCTGCCAGATCGTCGCCGGTGAGGCCCCGGCCATCCGGATCTACGAGGACGACGGCTACCTCGCCGTGCTCGACATCCGACCGTTCACCCGGGGTCATACGCTGGTCATTCCCAAGCGTCACACGGTCGATCTGACCGACACCCCGCCGGAGACCGTCGCGGCGATGGTCAAGCTCGGCCAACGCATCGCGCGGGCCGCCCGAAACTCCGGGCTGCACGCCGACGGCAACAACGTCGTGATCAACGACGGAAAGGCCGCGTTCCAAACCGTGTTCCACATTCACCTGCACGTGTTGCCGCGTCGCTCCGGCGACAAGCTCTCCTTTGCCAAGGGCATGCTGCTGCGCCACGATCCCGACCGTGAGGAGAGCGGACGGCTGCTGCGGGAGGCACTGGCGCAACTCGACGAGGCTGCGCAAGACTGAGCACATGAGCATGCCCCTGTGGGAGCGATACATCGGCCTGCCGATGCTGAGGCTGCACGACAAGATCTACAAAAGGACCAACGGCCGCATCGGGCACCGCATCCTGCCCGGTACCCCGCCCAACCTGCTGCTGCACACCGTCGGCGCCAAGACCGGGATCCAGCGCACCAACTCGTTGACCTACGCCAAGGACGGTGACAGTTACCTCGTTGTCGCGTCCAAGGGTGGGGATCCCAAATCCCCGGGCTGGTACCACAATCTGAAGGCCGACCCGAACGTCGAGATCAACGTCGGGCCCAAGCGGTTCGCGGTGACGGCCAAGCCGGTGCTTGCCGACGATCCCGACTACCCGCGGCTGTGGCGCATCGTCAACGAGAACAACGCCGACCGCTACCAGAACTACCAGAAGCGGACGTCGCGCCAGATTCCCGTCGTCGTTCTGACGCCTCGAGGTTGACTCTGCACACAGGGCGCAAATTCCGCGGCATTCACGCCCTCACCGCAGAGTCGATGCCTGGTGTCAGAACAGTTCTTTGGCGAGCAGTTCCAACGTCTTGTCGCGCGCGGGCGCGGTGGCCGGGTCGGTGCCGCGTCGCGCGGAGGCGACCGGGTTGACCATGATCTCGTCGACGTCGAACTCGGCGGCCAAGGCGCGCATCTGCTCGGCTGCTTGCGCCGGGGTGCCGACGACCGCACGCTGTAAGGCGTCTTCGGCGATCCGCTGCGCGTGCGGCGTCAACGTCGCCGCTTCGGCGTCCTCGACGATCTCAAGCGGACCGAGGGGTTGGCCCGTGCGAAGCTGCACCATCATGTGCAGGTTCGGCAACATCAAAGCCCTTGCCTCCTCCGGCGTTTCAGCCACCACCGCGTTGACGGTCAGGAAGGTCACCGGTTCAGGAGTGTGATCGCTGGGGCGGAACCTCGATCGGTACGCCTCGAGCGCCTCGGCGGTGCCCTTACCGGAGAAATGGTGGGCGAACACGTACGGCAACCCCTTGACCGCGGCCAGGTGCGCCGAGTACATCGACGAGCCCAGCAGCCACAGTTTCGGCACCGTCACCGCGGCCGGGGTGGCCTTGAGGATGTAGCGCTCGTTGGGGATCGGTACCCGCACGCCGCGCTGACCCATCAGCGCGACGAGATCGTCGAGATAGTCAGGGAACGCTTCGATGTCGCGATCATCGCGACCGGCGGCGTTGCGCAGGGCCCAGGAGGTCACCGGGTCCGAACCGGGTGCCCGGCCGATGCCCAGGTCGATGCGCCCGGGATGGGCGGCCTCCAACAACGCGAACTGCTCGGCCACGGCAAGCGGTGCGTGGTTGGGCAGCATCACACCACCCGAGCCCACCCGGATATGTGTCGTGTGGGCAGCCAGGTGCGCGATCAGCACCGGCGGGCTGGTCGCCGCGACCGACGGCATGTTGTGGTGCTCTGCGACCCAGAAACGCGTGTAGCCGAGGCCGTCGGCAGTCTGCACCAGCTGCGTGGACGCCGCCAACGCAGCAGCGGTCGACTGATCGGTACGAACCGGTACGAGGTCAAGAACAGAAAGCCGCATGCTTACGTCAACGCGATGACGCACCTATACGTTCCCTGGCCGCCCTGAACAGCGCGTGCGCATCGGGTTGCTCCTGCAGCAACCGCTGGATCGGACGAAGTGCCCGTTCCACGCGGACGAAGCGCATCGCCACCTCACGAGCCACCGCCAACAGCCTGCTGCGGCGAAACATCAGCGAGGCCAGGCGGCGCGAGTTGTCTTGGGCGGCCTCGACGCGTGGACGCTGGACGCGTTCGTAGCCGCGCAGCAGGTCCGCCAGGTCGATGTCGTCGCACTGGCGCAGCAGTTGGCACAGCGTCCACGCCGACTCCATCGCCATACCCGCTCCGATCCCGGCGGTGGGTAAAAACCCTGCGGCGGCGTCGCCGAGCAGCACCGTGCGCCCGGTGGCCCACGTCGGCGCCCGACAGTCGGTCAACGCCCAGTAGTACGGTTCGGGATCGTCGAGCACCGCCTGCAGTGCACGCTGCAGCCGTGGGCTGATCTCGTCGAGCTGGCGGCGGATTTGCGCAACGAAAGCGGCCGGTCCCGCCGCCGTATCGGCGCGCGGGCCGCCGACGAACACGCCGACTTCGTCTTTGACGGGGTACAGGGCGGCGAAAAATCCTGCGCCCCACCACTCTTCGCCGAGGTCTGGGTCACCGGCCGGGTCGTTGCTCGGAGCCCAAACCACCCAGCCACCCCATCCGGTGTCGACCACCGCCGTCGACTGCGGAGGAAGTACCAATCCCCTGGTCTCCGAATGCATTCCGTCGGCGATGATGACGAAATCGAAGGCCAGCCGGTGGGTGCCCTCAGGGGTGCGCACCGACACCTCGACGTTTTCGGATTTCTCCGTCAGCTCGATGACCGTGGAGCCGAAGGTGACCGGGCACCCGTCGCCGGACAGCACGTCGATGAGCACACCGCGGGCGATGCCCCGATAGTCGCCGAACCTCTCGAGGATCGCCGACATCGAATCCTCCCGCAGCTTGCGTCCGGTGTGCCCGTGCACGGCGTAGCGCTTCAGCGGCGTGCTGGCCGCCCGGTAGCGCTCGTGTACCCCCAGATCGTCGAGCACAACGTCGACCATGGGCATCAGCGCCAGCATGTAGCCGGCCGACGAGCCCTGGTCACCCCGCTCGATGAGCACCGGCTGGTGGCCGTCGCGGCGCAGCAGTTGCGCGGCGGTCAGGCCGGCGATGCCCGCGCCGACGACGAGCACGCGCAGCGTGTCCCCGGCGGCTTGAGCATATTGTTTTTCGAGGGTGGTCGGACTGAACATATTCCCACGCTACCATTGACTGGACCATCCGGTCCACTCAGTTAGGATTAGGTGTGACCGCCAGCCGACTCAAGCGCATGCCACCGGAGCGACGCCGGCGTCTCGTCGACGTGGCTGCAGCCGAATTCGCCTTGGCTGGTTACGAAGACGCGTCGCTGAACCGCATCATCGAACGCTGCGCGATGAGCAAGAGTTCGTTCTACTACGTATTTTCGTCAAAAGCTGAGCTATTCGATTTCGTCGTCGGTGAATTAGTCGATTCGGTCGGCGCAAATATCGCTGTTCCCCATCCAGAACAATTTCGCGGGGACACATTCTGGGAGCAGCTCGAGAAGTTCTTCGCCGAGTTGGTCGACCTCTCCCAAGGCCAACAGGAGTTCCTGACGTTGGGCCGGATGTTCTACGGCGAAGCTCCCGCTGCGGCGAAGGCCGCCGTGAACGACACCCTGGCCGCGGTGCACACCTGGGTGGCCGAGGTGCTGCATGTCGGGCGGCGGTCCGGCGCGGTGCGCGACGACCTGCCCGAAGCGCTGCAAATCGCGCTGGTGTTTCGGGTTCTGCAGGTGTTCGACGAATGGACGGTGGCCCACTACGAGGAGATCGCGCAGACCGAGCTGGGCGGGCTGGCCGACGCGCAGTTCGCGACTATCCGACGGATGCTAGAGCGGCGGCCTGCCGGAACACGTCGTCGAGCATCGGCGCGGTGAGCTTGCCGGTGAACGTGTTCTGCTGGCTCGGGTGATAGCAGCCGATCAGCGTGAGGTCGCCCAGCTTCGCCGTTGCGCCGTGGCCGAATTGGGGCGCGGGCTTGGCCACCGTTCCCCCTCCGGTGCGCACCATCTGTAGTGCTGCTCGCCATGCGAACCCACCCAGCGCGATGATCACCCGCACGGTCGGGGATGTGAGCCGCCATTCGGCATCGAGCCACGGCGCACAGGTGGCCCGTTCAGCAGGCGTCGGCGCGTTACCCGGAGGCGCACATCGGACCGCAGCGGCTACCCGGGTCTCGTTGAGCCGCAACCCGTCCGCCGCGTCCACGCACAGCGCCTGATTGGCCAGCCCGGTGCGGTGCATCGCGGCGATGAGGAAATCCCCGGAGCGGTCGCCCGTGAAGACCCGGCCGGTGCGGTTCGCGCCGTGCGCCGCGGGCGCCAGCCCGACGATCATCACCCGCGGCCGCTTTGCCCCCAGCCCCGGTATGGGACGCCCCCAATAGGGTTCGCCCGCGAAGGATTTCCGCTTCAGCACAGCCACCTCTTCGCGCCACTGCACCAGCCGTGGACAGGCACGGCACACCGACATCGCGGCGTCCAACTCCTCGATGGTCTGCGCGGCGACCGCCATCGACGCCACCTGAGCAGCCGTCGTAGCCACCGCGGTGTCCGGGGTCGCCGTGTCACCGGGCCAACCGCTACCGGGTGGCACCGGGGAATCGAAGAGCTTTCCAGTACGCGGATGGGCCAACTTCACAACACCACTGTGCACGGGCGGCAAAATCAGGTGCCGACCGGCCCTGTGCGATGTTAGATACTCTGGTGAACAGCAAGCGCGGACCGATGGTGCTGATTCTGTTCTCCGCCTTGACGGCCGGCGCGGGCAACGGCATCTCCCTTATCGCGTTCCCATGGCTTGTCCTGCAGCGCAACGGGTCTGCGGTGGACGCATCGATTGTCGCCATGGCGGGGTCGCTGCCGTTGCTGGTGGCGACGATCATCGCTGGCGCGGCGGTCGACTACCTGGGTCGTCGACGGGTGTCGATGATCTCCGACGCGCTCTCTGCGCTGTCGGTGGCGGCGGTGCCGGTGCTGGCGTTGACGTTCGGCGTCGAGGCGCTCAACGTCGCGGTGCTGGCCGGCCTGGCGGCGCTGGGCGCGTTCTTCGACCCGTCGGGCATGACGGCACGCGAGACCATGCTGCCCGAAGCCGCCGAACGTGCCGAGTGGACCCTGGACCGGGCCAACAGTGCCTACGAGGCGGTGTTCAACCTCGCCTACATAGTCGGCCCGGGGATCGGCGGGCTGCTGATCGCCACCATCGGTGGGGTGAACACGATGTGGGTGACCGCCGCGGTGTTCGTGCTGTCGATCCTGGCGATGGCGGCGCTCCGGTTGGAGGGTGCGGGCAAGCCGGACCGCGGTGAGCTACCCGAAGGCGTCTGGGACGGCGTAGTCGAGGGGCTGCGTTTCGTATGGAACCTGCGGGTGCTGCGGCTGCTGGCGCTGATCGATCTCGCGGTGTTCGGGCTGTACATGCCGATGGAGAGCGTGCTGTTTCCGAAGTACTTCACCGACCGCGACGAGCCGGCACAGCTCGGGTGGGTGTTGATGGCGCTGAGTATCGGCGGTCTGGTCGGCGCCCTGGGCTACGCGGTGACATCGAAGTTCATGAGCCGACGGGTCACGATGCTGACCGCCGTGCTGACGCTGGGCATCGCGATGTCGTTGATCGCGTTCCTACCACCGTTGCCGGTGATCCTGCTGCTGTCCGCGCTCGCCGGCTTCGCCTACGGACCGATCCAACCGATCTACAACTTCGTCATGCAGACCCGCGCACCACGGCATCTGCGCGGCCGGGTGGTCGGGGTGATGGGGTCGCTCGCCTATGCCGCCGGCCCACTGGGGTTGATCGTCGCCGGCCCGTTGGCCGATGCCGCCGGGCTGCAGACGACGTTTCTGGCCTTGTCGCTGCCGATCGTGCTGCTCGGGGTCGTCGCGATCTTCCTGCCGACGCTGCGCGAGCTGGACCGCGCACCGCGGGCCGCCACCGAGCGCGTGGACCAGTGAGCGTTTCCGCTGAAACACATTGGTGTTGTTGGGCAGTTGGCGTGAGAACTACGCTCATTTTCAACACGTTTCGCCGAATTCATGGTTACCTCCATAGGTGGCCCGGTGGGGGCGGCCACCGGGATCTACTGGGTATGCGTGGAGGATTCATGGCGAGGGTGAGCGATGAAACGCTCGATGACCTGCGTAGAGAACTCGACTACTTCAAGAATCAACGGCGCCGCGGCGACGGTCACTACGCGGCGGCCTACCTTGCCGGTGCGGTAGAAACGCTGTTGGAAGAGGCCGTACCCGGTAGCGACGAGCCGCGCTAGCCAGCGACTTGACGTCCGGCCGACGGGCCCTTCCGCGCGATCGCGGCCAACTCCGCGCGGGTGCTCGCGCGCACCGACATCACCAGCCGCTCGGCGATCTCACGGTTCGACAGGCCCGCCACCACCAACTCGACGACTTCGCGTTGCCGCCCGGTCAGCGGCTGGCTGGCGGGGCCCCGCAGCGCGGGGGTGCAGAGCCCCCCGCAGGCGTCGCTGAGTTCCTCGGCCACCGCCGCGGCATAGAGCCCGCGCTTGCGCTGTTGACCGCGCGTGAAGGCGACCGCGGCCTGGGCAGCCGCGTCGGCGGCGGTGGCCCGGTCCAAGCGCAAGGTATTCGTTGGATGCCGCCATCAACCCTTCCCGTCATCTGCGGCCAACGATTCCGTATGCCGGGCAACGGCACTGGCAAGGGGTAACGCCAACTCGTCGGCCAGCTCACGTGACCGGCTTGCCCATGTGGCGTCGCCCCACTGCGCCGCGGCCTGCAGGCAGGCGACTTCGTGCGTGGGCTGCCGGCGCTCACGGGCTTGGCGTGCCGCTGACCCCACGGTCGCGATGCTCAGCGCTGTCTGCATGAACATAGTCGGATGGAACGCACGACTGAGCGCCGGCCACCGCCGCGCTGGCCGCTTCGGCCGCACCGAGCTTCGCGTGCCCCTCGGCTAAAGCAAAGTATGTGCCCGGTCGCAGACCCGTTGTCACACCATGCCTTTCGACACTGGCGAGGGCCTCGTGCATAAGCTTCACCGCGGCCTTGGCGTTTCCGCGCATCGGCTCAAAATTGCCCAACAGCGACGCCAGGTTCGCGTAGGCAAGGCTGGGGATTTCGGTCGCGGATTCGGCGAGCCGCTGCACCGTCGCGTCGCATTCACCGACCCGTCCGGCCAGGCGGCAGGCGCGCGCGTACACGCTGGCGAACCAGAACCGCATGTGCGACGCCTGAAACGGGTCGTGGCACGGTCCAGCGCCGCGTCTGCCACCGTCGTCAGTTCCTCGGCGCGCCCCAACGCGCCAAGCGCCGTGGCCAGCGCTACGGCCGCCATCATCGCGTGAAAGTCGGTTAGTAAACCGGAATCCAGTGCGGCCCTGGCCTTTTCCTCTGCGATGTCACAGCGGGCCGAGACCGCGTCTACGCACGCCTCGATCGCGGGAGCCTCGGGTGCGTCGGCCGCCGCGGCCGCCGTGGCGAAACGCTCGGCGAAGTCGAGGTCCAGAAGCGTCATCGCCTAACGCGCGGACTGCAGGTACAGCTGCGGGTCCGGGGGACAGATCGGAGTCGAGCGCCAGCAGCGCGGCGCACCAGATCGCACAGCACGTTGACGGCCGGCGGCTCACACTGCGACGTCGTCGTCGTCCCACATCCACACCCCGCATGCATGCACCGCATCCGTCCCGCGGCCACCTGGTCCTTGACGAGCTGCTGCAGAAACAGGGCGTTACCGTCGGTGAGTTTCTGCAACCGGCGGGCGCCGCCCGCGTCGACGGCGCCGCTCAGCACGTCGTCGATCATGGCGCGGGTCGGCGCTGCCGATAACGGTTCCAGGTCGAGGCGGGTCAGCAGGCCGTCCTTCCACAGCGCGGTGACGGCGTCGGGCTCGTCGGCGCCGGAACGCACGGTCACCACCAGACGGGCGTCGCGGCTCTGCGCGAGCTGGTGCACGACGTGCGCGGACAATCCGTCCAGGAGATGGGCGTCACCGACACCGATCAGCACCGGGCCCCGACGCTGTAGGGCGACAAAGGAATTGATCACGCGTCGCACATTGGGCATGGGATCGGCCATCGAATCGCCCAACACGGCGGTGAACGCGCCCAGTGGCAGCGCCCGCGCGGACTCCGTTCCGACGATCCAGTTGGTGCGCCCACCGGCGCTCTCTGCTCGGGTCAGCACCTCGCGGGCCAGCCGGGTCTTGCCCACGCCTGCAGACCCGACGATCACGACGCCGGCTGTGTTGCCACCCCCGCCGAGCGCCCGACGAATCGCAGTCAACTCGCCGTCGCGCCCTGCCAGCGGATTCCCGCTGATCACGGCGCGAGTACAACCTCTGGTCGGTTGGCGGCGTTCGGATTTCGCGAGCTCTCGTAGGATTGCCGTGTGAAGTTTGCCCTAGACGAGTTGATCACCCAAACGCCCGAGGGTTCGGAAGGCATGGTCGTCACCGATCCCGACATCCTGGCGTCGTATCGGCACGACCGCGCGTTCGATCCGAGCGCGGGAACGCCGCTGGCCGTGGTGCGTCCGCGCAGCACCGAAGATGTGCAGGCGACGCTGCGCTGGGCCACCAAGCACAAGATCGCCGTCGTGCCGCGCGGGATGGGCACCGGGCTCTCCGGCGGGGCGACCGCACTGGAAGGGGCGATCGTGCTGTCGACCGAGAAAATGCGCGCTATCGCCGTCGACCCGGTCACTCGCACGGCCGTCGTGCAACCGGGGCTGCTCAACGCCGAGGTCAAGCAGGCGGTCGCCGAGCACGGGCTGTGGTACCCGCCGGACCCGTCGTCGTTTCAGATCTGCAGCATCGGCGGCAACATCGCGACCAACGCCGGTGGGCTGTGTTGTGTGAAGTACGGCGTCACCACCGATTACGTGCTCGGGTTGCAGGTGGTGCTGGCCGACGGCACCGCGGTGCGGTTGGGCGGGCCACGGCTCAAGGACGTCGCGGGCTTGCCGCTGACCAAGCTGTTCGTCGGAAGCGAGGGCACACTCGGCGTCGTCACCGAGGTCACGCTCAAGCTGTTGCCTGCGCAGAACACCGCGTGCACCGTGGTGGCCACGTTCGACTCGGTGGAAGCCGCGGCCAACGCCGTCGTCGCCATCACCGCCAGGATCCGGCCGTCGATGATGGAGTTCATGGATTCGACGGCCATCAACGCCGTCGAGGACAAGCTGCGGATGGGCCTGGATCGCAGTGCGGCCGCGATGATGGTCGCCGCCAGCGACGACCGCGGGCCCTCGGGTGCCGCCGACGCGGAGTTCATGGCTCAGATCTTCACCGAACATGCTGCCAGAGAAGTGTTTTCGACATCGGATCCGCAGGAGGGTGAGGCGTTCGTCGCCGCCCGGCGGTTCGCGATTCCCGCCGTGGAGGCCAAGGGTTCGCTGTTGCTCGAAGATGTCGGCGTACCGCTGCCCGCGCTGGCCGACCTGGTGGCCGGGGTGAGCAAGATCGCCGCGAACCACGACCTGATGATCTCGGTGATCGCCCACGCCGGCGACGGCAACACCCATCCGCTGATCGTGTACGACCCCGCTGATGCCGAGATGACCGAACACGCGCACGCGGCGTTCGGCGAGATCATGGACCTCGCCGTCGGCCTCGGCGGCACGATCACCGGTGAACACGGTGTCGGGCGGCTCAAACGGCCCTGGCTCGCCGGTCAACTCGGGCCGGAGGCGATGGAACTCAACCGTCGCGTCAAGGCCGCGCTGGACCCCGACAACATCCTCAACCCCGGCGCCGGCCTATAGCGATTGCGGCGCAGTTGGTCACGGTGAGCGTGACGAAATCCGCCCGAATCGCCAGGAGCTATTGACACAGTCCCATGTAGTGTCATACCAATGAGACATGACAGCTACTCTGTCTCATGAGCCGCCGGTTCGTTTCCAGCTCGCCACCGCCGACACCTGGGCTGCCCCGTGGGCGATGTACACGGCGCTGCGCGATCACGATCCCGTGCACCACGTCGTGCCCGAGGGCAGGCCCGACTCCGGCACATCGGGGGCTCACCCCCGCGACTACTACGTGCTGTCCCGGCACGCCGACATCTGGGCGGCCGCGCGGGACCACGAGACGTTCTCGTCGGCGCAGGGGCTGACGGTCAACTACGGCGAACTCGAACTGATCGGACTGGCCGACAACCCTCCGATGGTCATGCAGGATCCGCCGATGCACACCCAGTTCCGCAAGCTGGTGGCGCGCGGGTTCACCCCGCGGCAGGTCGAGGCGGTCGAACCCAAGGTGCGCGAGTTCGTCATCGAGCGAATCGAACGCATCCGAGCCAACGGCGGCGGCGACATCGTCGCCGAGTTGTTCAAACCGCTGCCGTCGATGGTCGTCGCGCACTATCTCGGTGTCCCCGAGGAAGACCGCGACAAGTTCGACGGCTGGACCGACGCGATCGTGGCTGCCAGCACCGCCGAGGGCGGGATCACCGGTGCCCTGGGCACCGCCGGTGATGCGGTCGGCGAGATGATGGCGTACTTCACCGTGCTGATCGAACGGCGGCGGACCGAGCCCTCGGAAGATCGCGACGACACCGTCTCGCATCTGGTGTCGGCCGGCGTCGGCGCCGACGGCGACATCGCCGGGGTGCTGTCGATACTCGCGTTCACGTTCACGATGGTGACCGGCGGCAACGACACCACCACCGGCATGCTCGGCGGCTCGGTGCAGCTGCTGCACCAGCGACCCGACCAACGTCGGCTACTGGTCGAAAACCCCGATCTGATACCGGCTTCCGTCGACGAGTTCCTGCGACTGACCTCGCCGGTGCAGATGCTGGGCCGCACCGTGACCCGCGACGTCACGATCGGCGACACCACGGTTCCCGAAGGCCGCCGGGTGATGCTGCTGTACGGATCGGCCAACCGCGACGAACGCCATTTCGGCGACGACGCCGCCGAACTCGACGTGACGCGCAACCCGCGCAACATCCTGACCTTCAGCCACGGTGCGCACCACTGTCTCGGCGCCGCGGCCGCCCGGATGCAGTCGCGGGTCGCGCTCACCGAACTGCTGGCGCGGATTCCGGAGTTCGAGGTGGATGAGGACGGGATCGTCTGGGCCGGAGGAAGTTACGTGCGACGACCACTGTCCGTCCCGTTCACGGTGAGCCGCTGATGGCCGGTGATTGGCTGGCCGCACGACGCACCGAGGTCGCCGCGGACCGGATCTTGGATGCGGCAGGCGAGCTGTTCGCCAAGCATGAGGCAGCCACCGTCGGTATGCATGAAATCGCTGCGGCTGCAGGGTGTTCCCGCGCGACCCTGTACCGGTACTTCGACAGCCGCGATGCGCTTTACACCGCCTATGTGCACCGCGAGGCCTACCGCCTGTACAGCGAGATGACCGATCAGGTCGCCTCGGTGGCGGACCCGCGGGAACGGCTCATCGAGGGCATGATGGCCTCGTTGCGCAACGTGCGCGAAAGTCCCGCGCTGGCATCGTGGTTCGCCAAGACGCAACGGCCGATCGGCGCCGAGATGGCCGAGCAGTCAGAGGTGATCAGGGCGCTGACCGAAGCGTTCGTGATCTCGCTGGCGCCCGATGAGCCCGAGATAGTGGGGCATCGGGCGCGCTGGTTGGTGCGAGTGATGACGTCGCTGCTGGTCTTCCCGGGTCACGACGAAGCCGACGAGCGCTCGATGCTCGAGGAGTTCGTCATGCCGATCATGGTGCCGAGCAGTCAGGCTACCCAGTAGCGCCCGGAGCCGTCAGGCGACCCAATACGCTTGCGCCTTGATGGACTTCTTCGGGATCTTGTAGTTCTCGCGGAACACCTTGGCGACTGCGCGGGTGGTGCGGTTGTCGCAGGCGACCCAACCGAAGTGATCGGAGGCGTCGAAAGCCGCCTCGTTGACGGCCTGAATCAACGACTCGCCGGAGTTCTTGCGGTCCACCCATATGACATCGGCGCTGCGCGCCACCGGCAACTGCTTGTCGTCGTCGTGGCTGGCCTCCAGGTACACCCGCGCCGGGACGTCACCGATGGCCTGCAGCAGCGAGTTGATCGCGGGCAACGACGCGGTGTCGCCGACGATGACGTAGCCGGCCGGCTGCGGTTCGGGCAGCTTGAAATTGCTGCCGAGCACCGTCACCTCGATCGTGTCACCCGGTTTGGCCTTCTGCGCCCACTGCGAGGCGACGCCCTCGTGCAGGGCGAACTCGATGTCGACGGTGTCGACCTCCGGATTCGGGTCCACCAGCGTGAAACCGCGCTGGTGCAGTTTGTCGCCGTCGGCGAACCACATCCGGATCCACATCGTCGGATGCAGCGGCCGGTCGGCGAGCATCCCGCCGGCGGTGAAGCTCAGCCGCAGGTAGTGCGGCGTCACCTCGCGCCGCCCGGTGACCGTCAGCTGGTAATCGCCCGCACGCATCAGCTTGAGAACCGCGCCTTGGAATCCGCGCGTCGGCTTCTTGTCGGACATAGAAACAACAGCCCTTCAGTGAATTCGATTTCTTAGGGCAGCTTAACCTAATATTCCGCTAACGGTCGCGCACCCGGGTGAACCGGTGCAACAGCCAGGACAACGGCACCGTGACGATGAACGTGAGCACGAACAGCCAGAAAACCGAGCCGGTGTAGATCGGATAGCGCACGATCTCCACCATCACCAGCTCCATCGTGATCAGGTGGATCAGGAAGATCTCGTAGGAGATCTCGCCGAGGAACACCATCGGGCGACTGGCAAGGAACCTCGAGTACAGCCCGCGATCCCCCAACGCCAGCGGCGCCACCAGCAACGTCGCGATCACCGCGTAGAACGCGGTCTTGGCCAACGCCTCACGCAGCTCGGTCGGCGAGGTGGTGGGCTCCCCGGCGATCGGGGTGGAGACGATGAAATAGCACACCACCGCCAACGGAACACAAGCCAGCGCGTACGCCCGCACACCCAGTGGCTGCAACGCCGCCAGCACCATTCCGCCGATGAACCACACCAGATACGTCGGCAACCACAACGCCGCCCCGTCGGGCAGGAAGTCGGTGGTGTGCACCAGCACCAGCCACGCGGGCGAGATCAGCGCGAGCCCACCGAGGCCGACCACCAGCAGGCCCGGCCGCCAGCGCCGCCGGCACAGCACCACGAGCAGCAGCCAGGCCAACAGCGGGAGCACAGCGTAGAACGCCACCTCGACCGCCAAGCTCCACATCTGCGTAAGGCCCTGGTGCAGAAACGAATACAGATAGTGGTCGGTGTAGATCTGGGTGAGCGTCAGGTTGCGGAACAACCCCTCCCAGGTGTGGCCGGGATTGGGTCCCGCGGTGCGGAAGTGGTAGACGAGGTAGGCCGCCAGCACCGTGACGACGTACGCCGGCATGATGCGGCGCACCCGGCGCCAGGCATAGCGGCGGGATGAGGGCGGCGGTTTGTCCGCGGCGGCGGCCTTGACCCACGCCCCGAAGAGCAGAAAACCGCTGAGCACGAAGAAGATCGGCACACCGATCTCCATCCGCGAATACACCAGACCGACGTATCCCTGCGGGTACTTACCCGTGGTATAGGCGGCGTGGGTAGCCATGACCAGCAGGGCAGCGACCGCGCGGATCCCGGTGAGCGAGGCGACCCGCTCGGGCCTACTGATGGACTCCAGGCCGCCCTGCGCATCCACCCCGCGCGACAGCGTCATTTCGATCGGCGAGGGGGTTTCCCGCCCTTGCGTGGCGGACGGTCGGGTTGCAAGTTGATCAAAACGCCCTGAATGCGGGTGCGCTCCAGGGCCTTCACCGTCTCGCGCGACAGTTTGGCCGGCAGCTCGACCAGCGAATGATCGACGCGGATCGAGATGTGGCCGAAGTCGCTGCGGTGCAGGCCACCCTCGTTGGCGATGGCGCCGACGATCGCGCCAGGGCTCACCTTGTGCCGCTTACCCACGGCGATGCGGTAGGTGGCGAAGTTCTGCCCGGCTCGACGGGGTTGCTTGGGGCCGCGGTCGGGCCGCTCCGGGCGCTCGTCGCGGCGACGCTTCTCCGGGGGCGGTTCGGACATCAGGAACTGCTCGCCGTCGCGGGACTGCACCGCCAGTGCGGCGGCGATATCAACCATCGGAACGTCGTTTTCGCGCTCGTAGTCCTCGATCATGCTGCGGAACAGGTCGACGCCGGGCGCGTTGAGTGCCTCGGTGATCGAGTCGCGGAACTTCGCGACGCGCTGGGCGTTGACGTCTTCGACGCTCGGCAGGTCGGTTTCGACGAGCTTGGAGCGGGTGGCCTTTTCGATGGCCTTGAGCAGATGGCGCTCTCTGGGCGTGACGAACAACAGCGCGGCACCCGAGCGGCCGGCGCGGCCGGTGCGGCCGATGCGGTGCACGTAGGACTCGGTGTCGTGCGGGATGTCGTAGTTCAGGACGTGGCTGATCCGTTCCACGTCCAGCCCGCGCGCGGCCACATCGGTGGCGACGAGGATGTCGATGCTGCCGTCTTTCAGCGCGGCGATCGTGCGTTCCCGCTGCGCCTGCGGGATGTCGCCGTTGATGGCGGCCGCGGAAAAGCCTCGCGCCCGCAGGCGTTCGGCCACTTCTTCGGTGGCCTGCTTGGTGCGGACGAACACGATCATCGCGTCGCCCTCTTCCACCTCGAGCACCCGGGTCAGCGCATCCATCTTGCGGTGCCCGGCGACCTGGATGTAGCGCTGCGAAATGTTCTCGGCGGTAGCAGTTTTCGCCTTGACCGTGACCTCGACCGGGTCGTGTAGATACTTGGTGGTGATCTTGCGGATCGCGGGCGGCATGGTCGCCGAGAACAACGCCACCTGCTTGTACTCCGGGGTATCGGCGAGGATGCGCTCGACGTCTTCGGCGAAGCCCATCTGCAGCATCTCGTCGGCCTCGTCGAGCACCAGGTAGTCGAGGTGCGACAGGTCCAGTCGGCCCTTCTCCAGGTGATCGATCACCCGGCCGGGCGTGCCGACGACGACCTGCGCCCCGCGCTTGAGACCCGCCAACTGGGGGCCGTAGGACGAGCCGCCGTAGATGGGCAGCACGTTGATCTGGGGCAGGTGCGCGCCGTAGCGGCCGAACGCCTCAGCCACCTGCAGCGCCAACTCGCGCGTCGGTGCCAGTACGAGCGCCTGAGTGGCGCGGCTGGCAGGGTCGATCTTCGACAGGATCGGGATGGCGAAGGCGGCCGTCTTACCGGTGCCGGTCTGGGCCAGGCCGACGACGTCGGAGCCGGCCATCATCGCCGGAATGGTGTCGGCCTGGATCGCCGACGGCGACTCGTAGCCGACGTCCACGACAGCCTGCAGCACCGCCGGGTGAATCTGCAGGTCAGAAAAGGTCAGTTCGGCAGTCGGAGGTGCCTGGTTCGGATCCGACTCAGAGGACGTCATCAGGTAGCGATTCTAATGCCCGTCACCTGCCCAATTCGCCACGCGGCCCAGTCGTCACTTCCGTCACAGCACGCCGGTGTGTCGCCGCGATCTGTCCGACACGATTTGCGAGGGTGGATTAGGTGAAGTGCACGGTTCGGTTCTGCAGTCTCATCGGTGTCGTGACGGTTCTGCTCGCCGGCTGCGGGGCAGGCGACTCCACCGTCTCGAAGACACCGGGCCCCACGGCACCTCCCCCGACGTCCGCGGCGTCGGCGCCGTCGTCGCTGCCGGCGGCGGCACCGACCACGACGGCGGCAGCGGACCCGTGCGAGGTCGACCTCGCCGCACCGGAGATCGCTCAGGCGGTTTCGGAGTTGCCTCGCGACCCGCGCAGCAACCAAGGGTGGAGCCCGGAGCCGCTGGCCGGTAACTACAACGAGTGCGCGCAGCTGTCGGTGGTGATCGTCAAAGCCAACACCAACGCCGAAAACCCCAACACCCGCGCGGTGATGTTCCACCTCGGCAAGTTCATTCCCGACGGGGTGCCTGCCACTTACGGTTTCAACGGCATCGATCCGAGCGCCAGCACCGGCGACACCGTCGCGCTGCGGTATTCCAACGGGGTGCCCGGCCTGGACAGCGTGGTGAAGTTCCGGTGGAACGGCAACGGCGTCGAGTTGATCGGCAACGCCCCGGGGTAGCCCCTATTTCGGGGCGAACGTGGGTTACCAGCACACGTGCGCGCGAAAACGCGTGCATTTAGGCCACACTCGGCGGCCTAACGGAGCTCAAGCCAAGAGATCCGTGCGTCGAGCCGGACCTTGTCTGCGTGCGGCCAAGCTCTTGCGCGCATAGCCTCCTGCACACGGGCCAAGAAGACATGCGGCCGATAGCGGAAGAGATCCCGACTCACCCGGATGATCAGCCACCCCTGAGCCGCCAGTTCAGCCAGCCGGTCGATGTCGTGGGCGTACTGCTCAGGGTCCTCCCAGTGTTGCGGGCCGTCATATTCGACGCCGACTTTGAAATCCTCCCACCCCATGTCGACGCGGCCGATGTATCTCCCGTGCTCGTCGACGACGAGGATCTGCGTTTGTGGCCGCGGAAAACAGGCCGCTACCAACAGCAGGCGCGTCCGCGTTTCCTGCGGCGATTCGGAACCGCCATCCATAAGTTCCCACACCCGGCGCAGTTGCACGATGCCGCGGGCACCGCGACGGGTTTCGGCGAGACGCTCGACGTCGACCGCCTTGAGCCCGGTGGCTTGGGCCAGCGCATCGATCCGGACGACCGCCCTCTCGAGTCCCCTTCTGCGTCCGATGTCGAATGCAGTCCGGGCCGGCGTGGTCACCGGCATTCCATCAGCAACGCCGACCTCGTCATCCCGCAATTTGTTCCGGTGAATGACGATTCCCTCGACGGGGCAGGCCTCGGTGCGAATCAACTCGGCGGGTAACTCGCCGCTGATCCATCGTGAGCCGTACAGCGCCGATGCGGACATTCCGGCCAGAGTGGCGTTGCGGTTGGACCACAGCCATGCGGCCATCGCTCGTCTGTCCGGCGTCAGCTCCACGCCTTTCGGCAGGTAGACGTTGCGATAGATCATGTCGTGGCCGCTGACCAGCGTGCGCCTGGTTACCAGGCCGGCCGCCAGCGCCTCAGTGCCGATGAACGGCAGGGGTTTCGTGTTCATGCGCCGAATGTCGGCGTTGGGTCTCACACAATCGGCCGGTGCGACGGTGGCGAGGCCGCGGGCTGTGGATGAGTACGGCGTTGGGGATCGACGAGTGTGGCCTCGATGCGCGCCCGACGCGGCTTCGACGTGCGGGTAATCCACGTTCGCGCCGACAGGGGGTGTCAGTAAGCTCGCCTACAGTGGCAGCGTGTTCGTCACCGACGGCCATGTCATCTACAGCGCCTCAGACCTCGCGGCGGCGTCGCGCTGTGAGTACGCGCTGCTGCGTGCATTCGACGCGAAGTTGGGCCGCGGCCCCGCGGTCGAAACCGAGGATGACGAGTTGCTCCGGCGCACCAGCGAACTTGGCGACGCACACGAACAACGCATCCTCGACGAGTTCATCGCACGCCACGGCGACGGTGTGGTCCGGATCGGGCGGCCCGCTTACTCGCGAGCTGCGTTCGAAAGCGCTGCGCGCGCGACAGCCGAAGCGTTCGCCCGGCGTCCACCAGTCGTCTACCAAGCGGTGGTGTTCGACGATCGCTTCGTCGGGTTCGCCGACTTCGTCGTGCTAGACGGTGACCGCTACCGAGTGTTGGACTCCAAACTCGCCCGCAGCGCGAAAATTCAGGCGCTCCTTCAGATCGCCGGTTACGCTGACGCGCTTCGCCGGATGCAAGTGCCGATCGCCGACACCGCCGGGCTGATCCTGGGCGACCGCACCACCGTCGACTATCCGGTCGACAACCTGATCCCGGTGTACCGCCAGCAGCGTGACCGCCTGCGCGACCTGCTTGACACCCACTTCGCATCCGGCGCACCGGTCGCCTGGGCCGATCCTGTGGTGGGTGCGTGTATGCGCTGCGAGTGCTGTGTACCCAACGTCGTCGACGACGACGATGTGCTGCTGGTGGCCGGCTTGCGGTCGTCGCAGCGTGACACGCTTATGGCCGAGGGCATCGACACCGTCGCGAAGCTGGCCCGTTCGACCGGTCCGGTCGACGGCATGGCGGCCAGCACCCTCGCTGGCCTCCGCACCCAGGCACGCCTGCAGGTCACCCAACGCGACACGGGGACACCGCAGTTCGAGTTTGCCGATGTCGACGCGCTCGGCGCGCTTCCCGCCAAGAGCCGCGGTGATCTGTTCTTCGACTTCGAGGGCGACCCGCTGTGGACCGACGACGGTGTCACCTGGGGCCTGGAGTACATGTGGGGTGTGCTCGACACGGCAGACAACTTCACGCCGCTGTGGGCTGAGGACCGCCGCTCCGAGCGCAAGGCGTTCACCGACTTTCTCGCACTAGTGCGCAAGCGCCGCAAGAGGTTTCCCGACATGCACATCTACCATTACGCAGCGTACGAACGCACCAAGCTGTTGGAGTTGGCCGCCAGGTACGGGGTGGGGGAAGACGAGGTCGACGAGCTGCTGCGCCAGGAGGTGTTGGTCGACCTGTTCCCCATTGTCCGAAGCAGCCTGCGGGTCGGCGCACCGTCGTACTCACTGAAGGCTCTGGAACCGCTGTACATGGGTTCAGAACTCCGCACCGGCGAGGTCACCAACGCCGCTGCGTCGATCACCCAGTACGAGCGCTACCGCACACTTCTCGACGAGGACCGCACCGACGAGGCCGCTGGAGTGCTCAAGGAGATCGAGGACTACAACGAGTACGACTGCCGTTCGACCCGACGACTACGAGACTGGTTGTTACTGCGGGCCTTTGAAAACGGGGTCACTCATCTGACCCGCCCCGTCGAAAAGCGCGACACCCTGCCGCCGCCCGACGAGACGGCGCAAAAGCTGATGGATTTCGCCGGCGACGGTGTCGACATCGAACGCACACCGCAACAATGCGCCGCAGCGCTGATCCAAGCCGCCCGCGGCTACCTACCTCGCGAGAAAAAGCCTTACTGGTGGAATCATTTCCAAAGGCTGAACCATCCCGTTGACGAATGGGGCGATACGTCGGGGGTCTTCCTCGTCGAGGAAGCTGTCGTCGAACAGGATTGGCACAAGCCACCGAGAAAGCGAAAGCACCGCAGGAAGCTACGGCTAACCGGGGTGCTACAAGGCGGGACACTCGACAGCAAACCTCAGGCGCTCTACGACCGCCCTGCGCCCGCGGGTCTCGACGATGAACACCCCGACCGCCGCGCGAACCACCAGGTGACGGTAGAAGATGTAACCGAAGTCGAAGGTGTACCCGTCGAGGTTTTCGTAGAAGAACTGGAAATCAATACCGGACAGTTCGATCAGTTGCCGATGGCACTCGCTCCGGCCGTACCGATCCCGACCGACAAGCTCGAGGAAGCGATCGAGGCGCTGGCGACGGAGGCGGCAACCACCGTCGCCGACGGTCGGCTACCGCGGCGCGCCGTCGTCGACATCCTCTGCCGCGCAACACCGACCACGA
This sequence comes from Mycolicibacterium sp. XJ879, assembly GCF_053483935.1. NCBI lineage: Bacteria > Bacillati > Actinomycetota > Actinomycetes > Mycobacteriales > Mycobacteriaceae > Mycobacterium > Mycolicibacterium sp. XJ879. The sequence goes on along the minus strand of NZ_JBEFTH010000005.1, from coordinate 359,206 downwards.
AATCAGGTGCTGGGCTGCCCCGTCTCGGCGACAACATCGCATCGATCACCGCAGCCGTATTGGACCTCGACAGGTCCTACGTCGCCGTGCACGGTCCACCCGGCACCGGCAAGACGTACACGGCCGCGCGCGTCATCAAGTCATTGGTCAACGACCACGGTTGGTGCGTCGGTGTCGTCGCGCAGTCACACTCCGTCGTCGCGCATCTGCTCAACAAGATCGTCGAGGCCGGTGTCGACCCTGCTCTGGTCGCCAAGAAGGCGAGCCGCGACTCGACGGGAACGGATCGTTTCACGGTGATCGGCGAGGATGACCATGCCGACTACCTCACCCAGCATGGCGCGTGTGTGATCGGTGGCACCGCATGGGATTTCGCCAACGACAACCGGGTGGCGCAGGACTGCCTCGACCTGATCGCCATCGATGAGGCGGGTCAGTTCTCCCTGGGCTTCACGATCGCCGTTGCTCGCGGTGCGCGCAACATCATGTTGCTCGGCGACCCGCAACAGCTCGGTCAGGTATCAACCGGCATCCACCCCGAACCGATCAACCATTCGGCGCTCGGCTGGTTGATGGAAGGCCACGACGTGCTGCCCGCGAAATACGGCTACTTCCTCGAGCAGACCCACCGCATGCATCCTGATCTGTGCCGTGTGGATTCCGCTCTGTCCTACGACAATCGGCTGATTCCGCACCCGAAGACCTCCGCACGCACATTGGCCGGATACCCGCCCGGGGTACATACCCTCTGCGTGCACCACGAGGGCCGCTCGACGTGCAGCCCGGAGGAAGCGTCGGTGATCGCCGCCGAGATCAGGTCGATGATCGGAGCGCAATGGACAGATGGCAAACCACGGCGGTTGACGCAGAGCGATGTGCTCGTCGTCGCCCCCTACAACGCCCAGGTGCTGCAACTGCGGTCCGAACTGCAGGAAGCCGGACTTGGCGACGTACTCGTCGGCACTGTCGACAAACTCCAGGGCCGCGAAGCGCCCGTGGTGTTTGTCTCGATGACAGCCTCGGCGATCGAGGACATCCCGCGCGGGATGCCGTTCCTGCTGAATCGAAACCGGCTGAACGTGGCGATCAGTCGAGCCATGTACCGCACGGTGATCGTGCGCTCACCGCTGCTGACCGACTACCTGCCCAGCAGCCCTTCGGGCTTGGTCGAGTTGGGTGCGTTTCTCGCGCTGGCGCCGTGTGATACACCCACGGGGTGAGCTTGACCGACCGGCTGGCCGCGATCGTCGGCGCCGCGCATGTGAGCACCGACCCCGACGTGCTGGCCGGGCGCAGCGTCGACCACACCGGGCGGTACCGGGGCCGGGCCAGCATCCTGGTGCGGCCGGGCACTGCCGACGAGGTCGCCGCGGTGCTGCGCACCTGCCGTGACGCGGGCGTCTGCGTCACCGTGCAGGGCGGGCGCACCTCCCTGGTCGCCGGCACGGTGCCCGAACACGACGACGTGCTGCTCTCCACCGAACGGCTGCGCGACGTCGGTGATATCGACGTCGTCGAGCGGCGCATCACCGTCGGCGCCGGCGTGACGCTGGCCGAGGCGCAGCGCGCCGCAGCCGCGTCGGGCCTGGTGTTCGGAGTCGATCTAGCGGCGCGGGATTCGGCCACTGTCGGCGGCATGGCGTCCACGAACGCCGGCGGGCTGCGCACCGTGCGCTACGGCAACATGGGTGAACAGGTGATCGGATTGGAGGTTGCGCTGCCCGACGGCACCGTCCTGCACCGACACAGCCTGGTGCGGATGGACAACACCGGATACGACCTGCGGTCCCTGTTCATCGGCGCCGAGGGCACGCTCGGCGTCATCACCGGACTGGATCTGCGGCTGCACCCCGCGCCGCGACACCGGGTGACGGCGATCTGCGGGTTCGCCGACCTGGACGCGCTCATCGAAACCGGCCATATGTTCCGCGATTTCGACGGTATCGCGGCATTGGAGTTGATCGACGCCCGCGCGAGCGCGTTGACCGCCGAACACGTCGGCGTGCCCGCCCCCGTCGACGGTGCCTGGCAGCTGCTGATCGAACTGGCCGGCGACTGGGATGACCAGACCGAGCGGCTGGCCGATGCGCTCGACGGGTCCCGGCTGTCCGGTGAGCCGGCGGTCGGTGTCGATGTAGCCGCGCAGCAGCGGTTGTGGCAAGTGCGCGAAGCGGTCGCCGAGGTGCTCGGAGTGTACGGCCCACCGTTGAAATTCGATGTTTCGCTGCCGCTTTCGAGCGTAGCAGAGTTCGCCGGGAACGCGGCACAACTCGTCACCGAGCACGCACCCGAGGCGATCCCGGTGCTTTTCGGCCACATCGGCGAGGGCAACCTACATCTGAACGTGTTGCGTTGCGGCCCGGACGCAGAGCAGAACCTGTACTCGGTGATGATGGCGCTGATCGCACGACTGGGCGGCAACGTCAGCTCCGAGCACGGCGTCGGCACCCGCAAGCGCGACTACCTCTCGATGTCACGCACCGACGCCGACATCGCGGCCATGCGGGCGGTGAAAACGGCCTTCGACCCGACCGGATACCTCAACCCCGCAGTGCTCTTCGGCACCTGACCGCACCGTCGGTGCGCCGTTCATTCGTTCCATGGCAGCGAATGTCTGCCGGAATGCCGCCGGTCGTCGGGATCCTCGTCGCGGGAATGCCTGCCGTGCGACTGAAACCAGAACGAGCGTGACTCGTTCGCCTCATCCGACCGGCGATGTCGCGGGCGCCGATAGTGGTGGCCGGTCGCCATCTCGTACGCGTCGGCCACCGACGACCGCGGCTCGGCCAGCGGCCGTCGGCCCGTCGGCTTGAACCTTCGCTGATCGTCGACGTGAAACCCGTTGTGCGCATGCCCGATCGGCTCGGGCTCCGGCGACGTAGCGGGCACCGAAGGAACGTCGTCGAGCAGATCCAAGACAGCGCGCCAGGATTCACGCTCGTCGGTCTCGGGTTCGGCCGCTGTGTCGTTCTGCCAGTACCGCGACGCGCGAGGCGTGTGCGACGGCGGCGTGGCGCGCGCCGGGATCGGGTCCGTCGGCGACTCGGCGGCATCGGGTGCCACTGGTACTGGTCCGGGCTCATCCCAGGACACCGTGTACTCGAGATAGTCGTCGTCATCGTCGACGAACGTCTCGTCGCCGCCGTAGTCGACCGCCAGACCGGCGCTGGCATCGGGATCGACGACGTCGTCGGCGACTGGGTCGCTCTCGAAGCCGACGAGGAACAGCGCCAGCACCACACCGAACAACGCGATGAACGCCGGCAACAACATCGCCTGCGACATCGCCGCGGCGAACGATTCGTGAAGGAAACTCGGCAGTTCCATGACGCCCGAGGTATCGGTGGCCTGGTCGGCCGCCGGCGGCATCACCGCGCCGATCCGCCACGTCATGAACGCCGCGATACCGGCGCTGCCCAACACCGACCCGACCTGGCGCGTGGCGTTGTAGACACCCGAACCCGCACCGGCGCGGTCGATCGCCAAATTGCGGGTGGCGGTGGCGGCCAGCGGCGACCAGATGAAGGCCATGCTCACACCGGTCACCGCCAACGGCACCGCGATCCGCCAGATTGGCGTCGTCGGCGTCATCTCGATCGACAGCCACGTCACCGAAATGGCCAGTAGAGAGAACCCGAAACCCACCACCGGCCGAGGATGCGACCGGTCGACGATTTTGCCGACGAACGGCGCCAGCACACCGCTGAGGATCGCCATCGGCGCCATCAGCAGACCCGAGCGGGTCGGGGTGAGCCCGCACACCGCCTGGGCGTAGAACATGACCGGCACCATCATCGCGGTCACGACGAAACCGATCGTGGCCACACCGAGGTTGGACAGGGCGAAGTCGCGGTCGCCGAAGATCGCCAGCGGGACGAGCGGTTCGGCAGTGTTGACCGACTGCCAGATCAAGAACGCTGCCATGAACCCGACACCGCCGGCGATGGCGCCCCACACCCACGGCGCCCACTCGTGGGCCTGCCCTTCCTGCAGCGCGTACACGATCATGAACATGCCGATACCGGACAGCAGCACGCCCGGTACGTCGAACGGCTGCTTGTTCGTAGGTAGTTCGGGTACCAGCCGCGCGGCCAGAACGATCCCGAAGACGCCGACCGGCACGTTGACGAAAAAGATCCACTGCCAGCCGAGGCCGTCGACCAGAAACCCACCGGCCAACGGGCCGACCAACGTCGCGACACCCGCGGTCGCCCCCCACACGCCCATCGCGACGCCGCGACGGTCGGCTGGGAAGATCCGCGTGATCGTCGACAGGGTTTGTGGCGTCAACAACGACGCGCCCACCCCCTGCAGCACCCGCGCGGCGACGAGCATCCCGATCGTGTCGGACAGCCCGCACCACAGCGAGGCGGCGGTGAAGACGGACAACCCGATCAGGTAGAGGTTCTTCGGGCCGAACCGGTCACCGAGGCGACCGGCCACCAACAGCGGCACCGCATACGCCAGCAGGTAGGCGCTGGTGACCCAGATGACCGCGTCGTAGTCGGCGCCCAGCTGGTCCATCAGCGACGGATTGGCGACCGCCACGATGGTCGCGTCGACCAGAATCATGAAGAAGCCGACCATCATCGCCCACAGCGCGCGCCATGCGTTGCGGGACTCGGGGTCGCGCGGCAGCAGACCGCCGAATCCCCGCCGCACCGCGGAGGTTAGGCCGGCGGGCCGGCGAATGAGGTTCAGGGACATCTCGAGTCGACTAGCTACGTGACGGTTCAGCCGACGCTACGGAGCTTGCGTGGTCCCGACAAGTCGGGGCTCACACGTGCACCTAAGGTCAGGCGGGTTCAGGGACGACGTCGCCGGTGACTCCGTCCGCGCGTTCGACCGCCGACACACCATCGGCGTGATATCCGCCGCGCAGCGTGGAGGCCAACGCGAACAACGCGACCACCATACCCATCGTCATCACCAGAGCGAGCGCGATCTCGTCGTTGCCGAGCACGCCGACCAACGGGGCCACCACCGCGCCCAACCCGAACTGTGCCGCGCCGAGCAGCGACGCCGCCGTACCCGAGGCCTCCGGATGCCGCGTCAACGCCACCGCCGGCGCATTGGGCAGCACCAGACCCATGGCTCCGAGGATCGCCCACACCGGGATCACGAAGCCCAGCACCCCACCGAACCCGGTGAGCGAGAGCGTGATGAACACGGCCCCGGCTGCCGTCGCGGCCACCAGCGCCCACAGCATGATGGCTTGCGGGGCGAACCGGCGCAGCAGCACGACGTTGAACTGTGTGGAGCCGATCAGCGCGATTGCACCTGCGGCGAACACCAGCGCGAACGCCTGCTCGTCGAGGCCGTAGCGACCCTGCAGCACGAACGGCGCCCCCGATATGTAGGCGAACAACCCCGACATGCTCAGCGCAGCGACCACGACGGCGACGACGAAACGCACGTCGCGCAGCAGTTGGCCGTATGTGGCAGCGATGCTGCGCAGCTTCAGCGGCCTGCGGTGCGACACCGGAAGGGTTTCTGGCAGCGCCAACGCCGCGACCAACAGCAGTGCGCCGGCCATCGCGACCAGCGCGGCGAACACCCACGGCCAGGAGCCTTTCAGCAACACCGCGGCACCGAGCGATGGCGCCAACACCGGCGCGACCCCCAGCACCAGGATCAGCCGCGACATCACGGTGGCCGCAGCCGAGCCGGCGAACAGGTCACCGACCACGGCGACGGCGACCACCGCGGCGGCGGCAGCACCCATGCCCTGCATCCCGCGGGCCACACCCAGCACGGTGATGTTGGGCGCGAGCATGCACAGCAGCGACGCCGCCATGTGCAGCACGATGCCGACCATCAGCGGACGACGCCGGCCCAGCGAGTCTGACAGCGGCCCCACGATCAGCTGGCCCAGCGCCAGACCCGCCAGCGTTCCGGTGAGGGTGAGTTGCGCGACCGACGATGACACCCCGAGCTGTTCACCGATGTCAGGCAGCGCCGGCAGGTACATGTCGATGGTGAGCGGGCCGAGCGCCACCATCACGCCCAGCACGAGGATCATCCGGGTTCGGCTGGGCGCGTTGGTTCGCGAGATCTCGGAGTCCGCGCGCGTCAGGTCCACAGCCGGTGATGTTGCCATGAAAGTGGTTAGCGTCGCTTCTCAATATTTTCTTCCCAATCGGGCACACAGTGAGGGCAATCACCGCGGGCACGCCGGCGCGCGGTGGTTCGTTAGGTGAAGCGGATAGCCTGAATAATTCGGCGTTCGGACAGGGAGGCCGCCAATGAGTGCCTGGTCAAAGGCCAACAAACAGCTGCCCGATCCCGGCGACGCCAGCCCAGAGAATCCGGGCGCTGCCGCCAAGGTGCTCTCCGGCATCCTCGAGCGCGGTTCACGCGTGCAGGCACCCGCGGTTCAGGCTTATGTCAACCGTATCCGCGAACGCAATCCTGACGCGACACCCGCGGAGATCATCAAGAAGCTCGAGACGCAGTATCTGGCGGCGGTGGTCGCCAGCGGTACGGCCGTCGGCTCGGCGGCCGCGGTGCCCGGCATCGGCACGTTGGCCGCGCTGTCCGCTGTCGCCGGTGAGACGGTGGTCTTCTTGGAGGCGACGACGCTGTATGTCCTGGCCGTCGCCGAGGTGCACGGAATCCCGGCCGAGCACAACGAACGCCGCCGCGCCATGGTGCTCGGCGTCCTGGTCGGCGACGACGGCAAGGCTGCGCTCGCCGACCTGGTCGGCAAGCGCCGTACCAGCGGCGCATGGGTGGCCGAGGGTGCAGCGACGTTGCCGCTACCCGCGGTGTCCCAACTGAACAACCGCCTGCTGCGCTATTTCGTGAAGCGCTACACGCTGAAGCGCGGAGCGATGGCGTTCGGCAAGCTGCTGCCCGTGGGCGTGGGTGCCGTCATCGGTGGTGTAGGCAATCGGCTGATGGGCAAACGTATCGTCGCCAACGCCCAAAAGGCGTTCGGCAGCCCACCGCCGCGGTGGCCGTCGACTCTGCACGTGCTGCCCGCGCCCCCGAACTAGCCGATACTGACCCACGCTGGCCATAACGCCGTTGTCATGGCTTGACCGTTGCTTCGGCGCTAGCCTTTAGGTCGGCGGAAAGGCGGGTAACCGCACAGAACTGGCAAGCGCGATGACCGCGCTTGCGTGACGCGAGAATTGAGGCGAATAGCTACCGTGAGCTCACCTTCACCATTCGGACAGAACGAGTGGTTGGTCGAGGAGATGTATCGCAAGTTCCGCGAGGATCCCTCGTCGGTAGACCCCAGCTGGCATGAATTCCTGGTCGACTACTCCCCCGAGCCGACGACCGACAGCCAGGCCTCCGACGGTAACGGTCAGCGGGCCGCGGCGCCGATCTCACCGCCGGAACCCGCACCCGCGCCCGCCCCGAAGGTGCCTGCGGCCAAGGCGGAGCCCAAAGCGGAGCCGAAGGCCGAACCGAAGAAGCCAGAAAAGAAGTCCGAGCAAAAGCCGGCCGAATCCAAGAACTCGCAGCGCACGTCGACCAAGCAGACGAGCGACGAGGAAAAGCCCGCCAAGGCCAAGACAACGGCGCCGCAGGGCGACGACGACGAGACCCAGCAGCTGCGCGGCGCGGCTGCGGCGGTTGTCAAGAACATGTCAGCGTCGCTGGAGGTGCCGACGGCCACCAGCGTGCGGGCCATCCCCGCCAAGCTGATGATCGACAACCGGATCGTCATCAACAACCACCTCAAGCGCACCCGCGGCGGCAAGATTTCGTTCACCCACCTGATTGGCTATGCGCTGGTTCAGGCGGTCAAGAAGTTCCCGGGGATGAACCGCTCCTTCGACGAGGTCGACGGCAAACCCCACGTCGTCACCCCGGCCCACGTCAACCTGGGCCTCGCCATCGACTTGCAGCGCAAGGACGGCGACCGCCAACTGGTGGTGGCGGCCATCAAGAAGTCCGAGACCATGCGCTTTGGCCAGTTCATCGCCGCATACGAGGACATCGTGCGGCGCGCCCGCGACGGCAAGCTGACCATGGACGACTTCTCCGGGGTGACCATCTCGCTGACCAACCCCGGCACCATCGGCACCGTGCACTCGGTGCCGCGGCTGATGCGCGGCCAGGGTGCGATCATCGGCGTCGGCGCGATGGAGTACCCGGCCGAGTTTCAGGGCGCCAGCCCCGAACGCATCGCCGATCTGGGCATCGGCAAGCTCGTCACGCTGAGCTCCACCTACGACCACCGCATCATCCAGGGCGCGGAGTCGGGTGACTTCCTGCGCACGATGCACGAACTGTTGCTCTCCGACGATTTCTTCGACGAGATCTTCCGCGAGCTGGCGATCCCCTACGAGCCGGTGCGCTGGCGTACGGACAACCCCGATTCGATCGAGGACAAGAACGCCCGGGTAATCGAGCTGATCGCCGACTACCGCAACCGCGGCCACCTGATGGCCGATATCGATCCGCTGCGCTTGGACAAGGACCGGTTCCGCAGCCACCCCGACCTCGACGTGTTGACCCACGGTCTGACGCTGTGGGACCTCGACCGCGAATTCAAGGTCAACGGGTTCGCCGGCGCCGAGCACAAGAAGCTGCGCGATGTGCTCGCGGTGCTGCGCGACGCGTACTGCCGCCACATCGGTGTGGAGTACACCCACATCCTCGAACCCGAACAACAGCAGTGGTTACAGGAGCGCATCGAGGGCAGGCACGACAAGCCGACCGTCGCCCAGCAGAAGTACATCCTGAGCAGGCTCAACGCCGCCGAGGCGTTCGAGACGTTCCTGCAAACGAAATACGTTGGGCAGAAACGGTTCTCGCTGGAAGGCGCGGAGACCGTCATCCCGGCGATGGATGCCGTCATCGACCAGTGCGCCGAGCACGCTCTCGACGAGGTGGTCATCGGGATGCCGCACCGCGGCCGGCTCAACGTGTTGGCCAACATCGTCGGCAAACCGTATTCGCAGATCTTCAGCGAGTTCGAGGGCAACCTCAACCCGTCGCAGGCGCACGGCTCCGGTGACGTCAAATACCACCTGGGTGCCACCGGCACCTTCATCCAGATGTTCGGCGACAACGACATCGAGGTGTCGCTGGTCGCTAATCCGTCACACCTGGAGGCGGTCGACCCGGTGCTGGTGGGTCTGGTGCGGGCCAAACAAGACCTGATCGACATCGAAAGCGACGATGACGCGTCCGAAAAATTTCCCGTCGTCCCGCTGATGCTGCACGGTGACGCCGCGTTCGCAGGCCAGGGCGTAGTCGCCGAGACGCTCAACCTCGCGCTGCTGCGCGGTTACGGCGTGGGCGGCACGATCCACATCATCGTCAACAACCAGATCGGTTTCACCACATCGCCTTCCGACGCCAAGTCGTCGGAGTACTGCACCGACGTCGCGAAGATGATCGGGGCTCCGATCTTCCACGTCAACGGTGACGACCCCGAGGCCGCGGTGTGGGTGTCGCGGCTGGCCGTGGACTTCCGGCAGAAGTTCAAGAAGGACGTCGTCATCGACCTGATCTGCTACCGCAAACGCGGTCACAACGAAGGCGACGACCCGTCGATGACGCAGCCGGCGATGTATGACGCGATCGACGTCAAGCGCGGGGTGCGCAAGACCTACACCGAAGCGCTGATCGGCCGTGGCGACATCTCGATGAAAGAGGCTGAGGACGCGCTACGCGACTACCAGGGTCAACTGGAGCGAGTGTTCAACGAGGTCCGCGAACTCGAGAAACACCCGATCGCTCCGAGCGCGTCGGTGGAGACCGACCAGATGGTGCCCGCCGGTATGCACACCGGTGTGGACAAGTCGCTGCTGGCCCGTATCGGCGATGCGCACCTTGCCATGCCGGAAGGTTTCACGGTGCATCCGCGGGTAAAGCCGGTGTTGGAGAAGCGCCGGGAGATGGCCTACGAAGGCAAGGTCGACTGGGCGTTCGCCGAACTGCTGGCGTTCGGCTCATTCTTGGCCGAAGGCAAGCTGATCCGGTTGTCCGGGCAGGACACCCGGCGCGGCACATTCAGTCAGCGGCACTCGGTGATCATCGACCGCAAGACCGGCGAGGAGTTCTCCCCGCTGCAGTTGCTGACCGTCGACAAGGACGGCAACCCGACCGGCGGCCGGTTCATGGTGTACGACTCGGCGCTCTCGGAAGTCGCTGCGGTGGGCTTCGAATACGGCTACTCCGTCGGCAACCCGGACGCCTTGGTGCTGTGGGAGGCGCAGTTCGGCGACTTCGTCAACGGTGCGCAGTCGATCATCGACGAGTTCATCAGCTCGGGTGAGGCCAAGTGGGGTCAGCTCTCTGATGTGGTGCTGCTGCTGCCCCACGGACACGAGGGGCAGGGTCCCGACCACACGTCTGGCCGCATCGAGCGGTTCCTGCAGCTGTGGGCCGAGGGTTCGATGACGATCGCGGTGCCGTCGACCCCCGCGAACTACTTCCACCTGCTGCGCAGGCACGGCCTCGACGGCATCCACCGCCCGCTGATCGTGTTCACGCCGAAGTCGATGCTGCGCAATAAGGCCGCCGTCAGCGATCTCAAGGAGTTCACCGAGGCCAAGTTCCGCTCGGTGATCGAGGAGCCGACGTTCGCCGAGGGCGACGGTGACCGCGGCAAGGTGCGCCGGGTGTTGTTGTGCAGCGGCAAGCTCTACTACGAGTTGGCCGCCCGCAAGAACAAGGACGACCGCCAGGACGTCGCGATCGTGCGCGTCGAACAGCTCGCTCCGCTGCCCCGGCGGCGGCTCGCCGAGACGCTCGACCGGTACCCGAACGTCGAGGAGTACTTCTGGGTGCAGGAGGAGCCGGCCAACCAGGGTGCGTGGCCGACGTTCGGGCTGACGCTGCCCGAGGTGTTGCCCGAGAAGCTGGGCGGCATCAAGCGCATCTCGCGGCGGGCGATGTCGGCGCCGTCGTCGGGCTCGTCGAAGGTACACGCCGTCGAGCAGCAAGAGATCATCGACGAAGCCTTTGCGCCCTAGTGGTTAACGGGTTGATCGCCGGCATCTGGTGGCTGTTCCGCGGGATCAACCCGCTAGTTGACAGCCCCCGGCAAGGGGGTCCAGTACCTGCTACCGCGAGTACCGACTAGCCTCGACCGGAGCAATCGATACGAGGAGTGGCTATGGAAGGCTTCGCCGGAAAAATCGCGGTGGTGACCGGCGCCGGATCAGGCATCGGGCAGGCGTTGGCGATCGAACTGGGCCGGTCCGGCGCAAAGCTGGCGATCAGCGACGTCGACACCGACGGACTGGCCGCTACCGAGCAGCAACTCAAGGCGATCGGCGCGCCGGTGAAGGCCGACCGGTTGGACGTCACCGAACGGGAAGCCTTCGAGTTGTACGCCGAGTCGGTGGTGGCACACTTCGGCACCGTCAACCAGGTCTACAACAACGCCGGGATCGCCTACGTCGGCGACGTCGAGGTGACGCCGTACAAGGACATCGAGCGCGTGATGGATGTCGATTTCTGGGGTGTGGTCAACGGCACCAAGGCGTTCCTGCCGCACCTGATCGCCTCCGGCGACGGTCACATCGTCAACGTCTCCAGCGTGTTCGGCATCTTCTCGGTCCCGGGGCAGGCGGCCTACAACTCCGCGAAGTTCGCGGTTCGCGGATTCACCGAAGCGCTGCGCCAGGAGATGATCGCCAAGAAGTACCCGGTGAAGGTGACTACGGTGCATCCCGGCGGCATCAAAACCGCGATCATGCGTAACTCGACAGCCGCCGAGGGCGTCGATCGGGAAGGCCTGACAAAGACTTTCGACACCCGGCTGACGATCACCACGCCGGAGAAGGCGGCACGCGAAATCCTCTCCGCGGTCCGCAGGAACAAGCCGCGGGTGCTCGTCGGCCCGGACGCCAAAGTGCTCGACGCCATCGTGCGGATCACCGGTTCGGGCTATCAGTGGCTGTTCAACACGGTGGTGTCGCGGCTGGTGCCCAACGCGCACTGACCGCGAGCGGGTCAGATGCCCAGGGGGTGTTCGGCCAGGAACGCGTCCACGACGTGGCCAGGGTCTTTGCCGGCGGCGACGTCAGCGCGCATCTGCGCCAGCGCCGCGGTGTCCAGCACGCCGGCGATCTCGTTGAGCGCGAGCACCTGCCGTTCGTTGAGCATGTTGCGACGGTACAGCGGCACCAGGTTCTCCGCGCGGATCAGCGATGTCTTGTCCGACAACGTCAACAGCTGCGGCGGGATGCCGGTCGCGGCGGTCGTCGTCCACCCCGCGTTGATCTGGCCCGCCTGCACAGCGGCGAACATCGCGGTGCTGTCCGGGTATTCAGCGGAACTGCCGACGTCGCAGGTGCCCAGCGTGGCGGGCCCCGGCTCATCGACGACGTGGCCGACCCTCAACTTGTCGCAGTTGCGCACCGCCGCGGTGACATCGCGTCCGCCCCATGCGTCGGCGGTCGACTCGGTGACGACGAGCGCAGGTTTGTCCTCCGCCGACATCGTGTAGTCACCCGCGGCGATACCTTCTGGCAAGGCGGACACCAGGTCTCGGTACACCTGCGCTGCCGAGCGCGCGGTCGCGTCGGGCATGAACCGGTGCAGCAACTTCCCGGTGAAACCCGAGACGACGCGGACATCGCCGGCATCCAGTTTGATCAGCGGGTCGGCTTCAGGTTCGACGTGCGCGGGGCTGCCGTAATAGCGCAGCGCCGCGGCGTAGAGGTGCGCGATCACCGTTGCGTCGGGATCCGGCACCGAACCGACGGCGATGGACGGAGCTACGGCGTCATCGCCGCAGCCGGCGGTGGCCGCGACGAGCAGCGCGACGAGCGCTGACGCCAGCCACCGAACGGCCATAATCAGGTGCCGGCGGCGTCGGCAACCGCTTGTGCCACAGCCGGACCCACCCGCGGGTCCAACACACTCGGCACGATGCAGTCGGGCGAGAGGTCGTCGGCGACCACCGAGAAGATCGCCTCGGCGGCCGCCACCTTCATCTGCTCGGTGATGCGCCCTGCGCCGGCGTCCAGCGCCCCCCGGAACACTCCCGGGAACGCCAGCACGTTGTTGATCTGGTTCGGGAAGTCGCTGCGACCGGTGGCCACCACGGCGGCGTGTTTCTTCGCGTCGTCGGGATGGATCTCGGGGTCGGGATTGGACAGTGCAAACACGATGGCGTCCGACGACATGGTCGCGACCAGTTCAGGCGGCACCACACCAGCAGACAGCCCGAGGAACACGTCGGCGCCGTTGAGCGCCTCGGCCAGGCCGCCGGTCACCCCGCGGGGATTGGTCTGTTCGGCCAGTTCGGCCTTGTAGGCGTTGAGATCTTCGCGGTCTCCGTGCACGATGCCCTGCGAGTCCAGCACCGTGATGTCGTTGATCCCCTTGGCCAGCAAGATCTTTGTGCACGCCACACCGGCCGCGCCCGCGCCGGACACCACCACGCGCAGCGACGCCGGATCACGTTCCACGACGGCCGCGGCGCCAATCAGCGCCGCCAGCACCACGATTGCTGTTCCGTGCTGGTCATCGTGCATGACCGGGCAGTCCAGCGCCTCGACGAGACGACGTTCGATCTCAAAGCAACGCGGCGCGGAGATGTCCTCCAGGTTGACGGCGCCGAACGTCGGGCGCAGCCGGATCAGCGTCTCCACGATCTCGTCGGGGTCCTTGGTGTCCAACACGAGCGGGATCGCGTCGAGGCCGGCGAACTCCTTGAACAGCGCGCACTTACCCTCCATCACCGGCAGCGACGCCGCCGGTCCGACGTCGCCGAGGCCCAGCACCGCGGTGCCGTCGCTGACCACAGCGACCAGGCGGTTGGCCCAGGTGTAGCGGGCGGCCAACGTGTGGTCGGCGGCAATGGCCCGGCTCACCTGCGCCACACCCGGTGTGTAGGCGATCGACAACGCACGCTGGGTATCCAACGGCGACTTCAGTTCTACCCCGAGCTTGCCACCGGCGTGGCCAGCGAAAATCTCGTCGTCAGAAAGGACGATGTTGGATTCGGTCACCAAATGCTCTTCCACCGCTTGCGACACGGTGTCGAGGGTAGCGACGAACTGGTAGGTAGCCTAATCGCCTCAGATGAGTCCGAGGTCGGTGACCGCCTTGCGCTCATCGGCGAGTTCGCCCGTCGTCTTGTCGATGCGGGCACGGGAGAAGTCGTTGATCTCCAGGCCCTGCACGATCGTCCAGTTACCGTTTTCGGTGGTCACCGGGAACGAGGAGATCAGCCCCTCCGGCACGTCGTAGCTGCCGTCGGAGATCACCGCCATCGACACCCAGTCGTCCTTCGGAGTGCCCAGCAGCCAGTCACGTGCGGCGTCGACGGTCGCCGACGCGGCCGAGGCCGCCGAGGAGGCGCCGCGCGCGTCGATGATCGCCGCGCCGCGCTTGGCCACCGTGGGAATGAAGTCGTTCTCGATCCAGTCCTGGTCATTGACGACATCGGCGGCGTTCTTGTCGCCGATCTCGGCGTGGAAGATGTCGGGGTACTGGGTGGCCGAGTGGTTGCCCCAGATCGTCATCTTCTTGATGTCGGTCACACTGGCGCCGGTCTTGGCGGCCAGCTGGCTGATCGCGCGGTTGTGGTCCAGGCGGGTCAGCGCGGAGAACCGTTCGCGCGGGATGTCGGGTGCGTTGCTCATCGCGATCAGCGCGTTGGTGTTGGCCGGGTTACCGGTCACCCCGATGCGGATGTCGTCGGCGGCGACCTCGTTGAGTGCCTTGCCCTGGGCGGTGAAGATGGCCCCGTTGGCCTCGAGCAGATCGCTGCGCTCCATGCCCGGGCCGCGCGGCCGGGCTCCGACCAGCAGCGCCAGGTTGGCGCCGTCGAAGATCTTGTTGGCGTCGGCGCCGATCTCCACGCCGGACAGCAGCGGGAACGCGCAGTCGTCGAGCTCCATCACGACACCCTCGAGCGCTTTGAGCGCCGGCTCGATCTCGAGTAACCGCAGCTCGACTGGGCGATCGGGGCCCAGGAGCGAGCCGCTCGCGATGCGGAACAACAGGCTGTAGCCGATCTGGCCCGCCGCACCGGTGACGGCGACCTTGAGGGGACTTGTGCTCACGTCAGATGCTCCTTGGATCCAGATGGTTTCCGCACGAACCTAGCGCACCGACCTGCGCTTGCTGCTAGCCGGTTCTGGTTTTCGCGGAAGCCCGCCGCTCACGCTGGACGAGCGGCCCGCCGCTCACACTGGACGAGCGGCCCGCCGCTCACACTGGACGAGCGGCCCGCCGCTCACACTGGACGAGCGGCCCGCCGCTCACACTGGACGAGCGGCCCGCCGCTCAGGATCGAGCACGTCGACCCCGTCCTGCTGCCACGCCTCACGCATCGCGTCGGCGCCCTTGAGCCGCACCCAGGCCGCCTCCGTCGCGGTGATCGGCGTCGCCGACAACACCGTCACCGGCGGCAGCGGCGGCGTCAACGCGACGTCGTCGATGTCGCTGGTCGCCAACAGGAACGCGGTGAACGGGGAGCCTTCCCACAGCGGCGACTCCAGGTCGATGAGCGCGTCGGGCGCGAGCACCAAACCTTCGACTGCTGGGGCGGCAGCGACGATCGCGATGGACCGCACCAGCCCGCGGGGGGTGGTGCCGCGCAGCGCGACGCTGATCTCGGCTCGCGGGCCGTGCAGCGCGTCGGTGACCATCTCGGTCGGGTCGGCCATCGGATGTCGCGAACAGCCAACCGAGACATAGTGAAAGACGCCCTCCAGCCCGGGCCTGCCGTCGGGCCCGAAGCGCAGCACGTCGATGTTCTCCGTCCCCAGGAACGTGACGCTTGCCACGTCGGGTTCGGTGGCGATGCCGACGCGGGTGAAGTGCTCGCGCACGTGCTCGCGGACCCGCGCCAAGACGTCGATCACTCGGCTGGCGGCCCGGCCGCATCGTCGGCGTCGTCGGGAAGGCTGAGGTTCCGGCCCGAGTCGGGATCGAAGATCACCAACTTCGATGTGTCGACGGCAAGCTGGATGGTGTCGCCTTGTTTGGCGGTGGACTCGGTGGAAACTCTTGCCACAAACTCGTTTTCGCCGCTGCCGGACTCTGCCGCCAGCTCGGCGAGTTGGGCGGAGCGCGCGCCGGTGCCTTCGGCCTTGAAGTGCACGTACTTGTCGGCGCCCAACGACTCGACCAGTTCGACCGTCACGTCGAACGTGAACGCGCTGATGCGCGCGTAGCCGTCGAGCACCGCGGCATCCTCGAGGTGCTCGGGACGGATGCCGACAATCACTTCGGATGGGGCGTTGCGCCGCGTCAACCGGTCGTGGACTTCGGGGTTCATCGTGACTTCGCCAAACGGCAGCCGTACGCCCACATCGGTGATGCTGGCGGGCAGGAAGTTCATCGCCGGGGAACCGATGAAGCCCGCCACGAACAGGTTGGCCGGGAACTTGTAGAGCTCATCGGGTGTGCCGACTTGTTGGGCCACCCCGCCCAACAGCACCACCACGCGGTCCCCCAACGTCATGGCCTCGGTCTGATCGTGGGTGACGTAGACCGTCGTGGTGCCCAGCCGGTCCTGCAGACGCGCGATCTCCGAACGCATCTGGACTCGCAGCTTGGCGTCCAGGTTCGACAGCGGCTCGTCCATCAGAAACGCTTTGGGGTCGCGGACGATCGCGCGACCCATCGCGACGCGCTGGCGCTGACCACCCGACAGCTGCGCGGGTTTGCGGTCCAGAAACTCGGTGAGGTCGAGGATCTTGGCGGCTTCATCGACCTTGCGGGCGATGTCACCTTTTTTCATCTTCGCCAGGGTCAGCGGGAACGCGATGTTCTGCCGGACGGTCATGTGCGGGTACAGCGCATAGGACTGGAACACCATCGCGATGTCGCGGTCTTTGGGCGCCTTCTCGTTGACGCGGTCGCCGCCGATGCGCAACTCCCCCGACGTGATTTCCTCGAGGCCGGCGATCATGTTCAGGGTTGTGGACTTCCCGCAGCCGGACGGCCCGACCAGGATGATGAACTCGCCGTCGGCGATGGTCAGCGACAAGTCCTTGACGGCCGTCGCACCGCCTGGGTAACTCTTGGTCACCCGGTCCAACACGATTTCGGCCATCGAACTACCCCTTCACCGCACCGGATGTCAGACCGGCGACGATCCGTCGTTGGAAGATGAGAACAAACACAATGATCGGGATGGTAATGACCATCGCCCCGGCCGCGATCGAACCCGTCGGCTCCTCGAACTGCGAACTACCGGTGAAGTTTGCGATCGCGACGGGCGCGGTGATCGCGCGCTCTGTCGCCGTCAGCGACAACGCCAGCAGCAGGTCGTTCCACGCGAAGATGAACACCAGAATCGCCGCGGTGACGATGCCGGGGGCAGCCAACGGTGCGATCACCTTGCGGAACGCCTGCCACGGGGTGGCGCCGTCCATCTTCGCCGCCTTCTCCAGATCCCACGGGATCTCCCGGAAGAACGCCGACAGCGTGTAGATCGCCAGCGGTAACGCGAACGTGATGTACGGAATGATCAGCCCCGGCCAGGTGTCGAACAGCCCGATGTTGCGCCAGATGTTGAAAAGCGGTGTGACCAAAGAGATCTGGGGGAACATCGCGATCAGCAGCGCGACGCCGATGAGCAGCCGCTTACCGGGGAACGTCAACCGGGCCACCGCGTACGCGGCCATGCCGCCGATCGCGACCGCGATCAACGTGGTGATCAGACCGACGCCGATGGAGTTGATCAGCGCCGAGGAGAAAAAGTTGCCTTGAAAGATGCCCTTGTAGTTGTCGAACGTGATGCCATCGGGAATCAGCTTGCCGTCCTTGACGGTGGACGTCGGCTTCAACGACAGGCTCAGGATCCACAGCACCGGTAGCAGCGCATACACCACCACCAGCACGTTGACGACGGTCCAACCCGTTGCGCGCCGGGCGTTCACCCGCTCAGCCATCAGCGTCGCTCCTCGTCGGATCCCGGCGCCGACGCCCCGAAGATCTTGATGTAGATGAACGCGATAATCGCCACCGACAGGAAGATCAACACCGAAATCGCCGAACCCAGGCCGAGATTAAACGCCTTGAACAGGTTGTCGTAGCCGAGGATCGATACGGATCCGGTGTCGTTGGCACCGCCGGTCAAAATGTAGATGTTGTCGAAGATGCGGAACGCATCCAAGGTGCGGAACAGCAGTGCCACAAGGATGGCCGGTTTGATCAGCGGGATGATCACCTTGACCAGACGTTTCCACGCGCCCGCACCGTCGACCTGCGCGGCGTTCAGCAGGTCCTGAGGCACCAGCGCCAGACCGGCCAGCAGCAGCAGCGCCATGAACGGCGTCGTCTTCCACACCTCGGCCAGCACGATGATCGCCAGCGACGGGATCTGTTGGGTCAGCGGCGCACTGCCCTCGGGCAGCAAGTTGGCCAGGTAACCGGTGCCCGGCGTCCACGCGTAGTACCAGCTGTAGGAGGCCGCGACCGTGACGATGCCGTAGGGCACCAGAATCGCGGTGCGCACCACGCCTTTTCCGAAGATCGTACGGTGCATCACCAGCGCGAGCGCCATGCCGAGGACGAACTCGATCGCGACTGACACCACCGTGATTGCCAGCGTCACCGCGAACGCTGTCCACCAGTAGCGGTCGGTGAGGACGGTGACGTAGTTCTCCAGGCCCACGAACGACGTGTCATCCGGGGTGGCGAGGTTGTAGCGCAGCAGGCTCAACCACACCGCGTAGCCGATCGGGTAGGCGGTGACGGCGAGCATCAGCACCACCGCGGGCGAGATCAGCCAGAACGCCAGCCGCCGCTCGGATTTGCGGTCGTCGGTGCCGGTGGCCGCGGCGGTGCGCGATGCGGTCGGTGCCGTCGCCGTCATGGAATCAGCCCCTTACCGTCGATGGCTTTCTGCACCTGCTCGGCAAGTTCGTCGGCCGTACGCTCCGGGTCGATGTCGGTGATCGGGGCTAGCGTGGCCGACATCCGCATCGACACCGACTGGTAGACCGGCGTCGCCGGTCGAACCGCGGCGTTGGTGAGTTGGTCGCGGATGATCTCGTACTGCGGATACTTGGCCTGGAACGTCGGATCGTCGTACAGCGACGCGCGCACCGCGGGCAGCCCCCCCTCCACCGAGGTGTAGCGCTGGTTCTCGATGTTGCGCAGGCAGCGGATCGCCTCGAACGCCTCCTTGCGATGCTGGGTCGTCTTGGCGACCGCGAGGTTCAGCCCGCCCAGCGTCACCTTGGCCGGTTCACCGGGTACGACACCGGGATAGTGCGCGAACCCGAATACATCCTTGCTGGCCGCGTAGGCGGCCTCGAACTGCTCGTCGGTCGGCGAGAAGGTGCCGACGTCGGTGATGGCGTCCTGCAGATCCGGGCGTTCGTCGAGCGGCAGGAAGCTCACACCGCCCTTGACGGCGTTTTCCAGCAGCGACGGCAGGACGTAGGGCCAGTTCACCTCCAGTGCGGCTTTGCCCTGTTCCAACGCCAGCCGCGCGGTGGTCTCATCGGTCTGGGTGATCGACGGATCGGCGCCCGGCGCGGTAGCAACGTCCTTCATAATCTGCAGCGCCTTGACGGTGGCGGCCCGATGTTCGGGGGTGTCAGTCAGCGTGACGGTCTCTCCGTCTTCGGAAAGCACCTGACCGCCAGCGCTTTCCAGCAACGTGTTGAACCACACCACCAGGCCTTCGTACTGCTTGCCCTGCACAGCGATCCAACTCGGCTTGCCCGCTGCGTGCAACCGCGTCGCCTCCGCGACCATGCCGTCCCAGGTCGTCGGCGGTTCGTCCATCAAATCGGCGCGGTACCAAAGCAACTGGGTGTTGGTGGTGATAGGCGCCGCGTAAAGCTGGCCCTCCCACTTGGCCGTCTCCAGCGGACCGGGCAGGGTGTTGGTGGTGGCGTCGGCCTCAGCCAGCCCGGACGGATCGTCGGAAAGCGGTAGCGCCCAACCGGCCTCGGCGAACTCGGCTGTCCACACCACGTCGAGCGCCATCACGTCGAGCGTCTTGTCGTTTCCGGTCAGCCGCCGAGCCAGCTGCAACCGCTGATCGTCAGCCCCCTTGGGCAAGCTCATCTGCCGGACGGTGAACCGGCCGCCGAACTGTTCGTTGCAACGCTCGGCGACCGCCGTGAAGGTCTGCGCTTCGTTAGCCGGCGTGTAGTAGTTGATGACGATTCCGTCGCTGTCAGAACCGCACGCCGCCACGGTTGACGCCGTCGTCAGCGCGGCCAACGCCGCAGCACCCACACGCACGTAGGGGACGCGCACCACCCGCCTCCAGTCCGCGTCGATGTCACCGCCACCTCGATGGTCCAATGCCGTCGCCGAAGCGACTCCGGCGGGAATCTCCGCGCGCAAACCGTATTGCGAGTTATGCGTGATTGCAACACCATGGGTGCGCGCGTCGCCCACCGTTACGCAATTGCGAACGTGCGCAAACTCGGCTAAGCAGACGGCGTGTCGCCCGCAAACACGCACGCTCGCGCCGAGGAGGGGATCAGATCGTCAAGCGCGCCAGCAGATCCCGGCCGTGTTCGGCGTTCTGCGGATCACACAGCACATCGTAGCGGCCCGCCACCAATTGCAGCGTCGAGCTGAAATCTCTTGTGCCGCGCGCCATCGCGTATGGGATCGCTGAGGTGATCAACCCGAAGAAGACACCGGCGATCAGACCGGTGGCCAGTGCACTCCACGGGTTGGGGCTGAAGAAGCCCAGGATCAGACCGATGAACAGACCCAGCCAGGCGCCCGTCAGCACGCCCCCGCCGAGCACCTTTGGCCATGTCAGTCGACCGGTGACACGTTCGACCTGCATCAGGTCCACGCCCACGATCGTCACCTGCTGCACCGGGAACTCTTGGTCAGACAGGTAGTCGACGGCTCGCTGCGCCTCGGCGTACGTCGGATACGACCCGATGGGCCAGCCTTTCGGTGGTGTGGGCAGGGGTGGCGGGGCACCACGTCCCACCCTCGGCGTTCCCGGCGTCGGGCCGGGGTTCGGTCCAGGTTGAAACGGGCTGGTCATCGGTTTTCAAACTCCTTAATCATGCGCCTGATCAGGTAATTCTCCTATCCTGGTCAACGCGTGAGCGGCCACAATCGTGCCAGGCATTTGCGCTAGGTTGAACAGCATGACAAATCCCGGCGAAGACTCAGGAGAAACCACGCCATCCGGTTCGTCCGAGCCGACGCCGGTCGAGCAGGCACCGCACCAGTCGACCGAAACGCCGTCGGAAGCGCAAGAGCAACCCGAATACCCCCCGCCGCCGGCCTTCAGCCCGCCGGATGAGCAGTACCCGGGTCCACCGGGCTACGACCCGTCGTCGGCCTACCCCTCCGGCTATCCACCGCCGGGCGGCTATCTCCCGCCACCGCAGTACCCCACGTACCCGCCGCCGCCTCCGCCGTACGGAGCGCCGCCGCCGCCCTACGGGGCGCCCCCACCTGGCTACGGGCCTCCGCCGGGCTACGGAGCGCAGGGATACGGGCCGGGCTACCCGGCGCCCGGATACGGCGCACCTGGCCAGAAGGTCAACGGGATGGCGATCGGCTCGCTGGTGGCCTCCGTCATCGGCGTCATCCCGTTCCTGTGCGGGATCGGGTCGATCATCGGCATCGTGCTCGGAGTCATCGCGCTCAACCAGATCAAGACCTCCGGTGAGGGCGGACGCGGGATGGCCATCGCCGGTATCGCGATCGGCGCCGTGACGTTCCTCATCAGCGTCGTCACGGGCATCGCGTTCTTGAGTGCTTGACCCTCGCCGTCAGGACGGCGGCTGAAACGGCGGCTCCCTGCGGACCATGCCCGCCGCGCGACCCTTACCCGCGATCACCAGCGCCATCTTCCGGCTGGCCTCGTCGATCATCTCGTCGCCGAGCATCGCTGCGCCTCTCGCGCCGCCCGCACGCGAGGTGTGCCATTCGTAGGCCTCCAGGATCAGCTCGGCGTGGTCGTAGTCCTTTTGACGGGGGCTGAAAATCTCGTTGCCCGCGGCGATCTGGTCGGGATGCAGCACCCATTTGCCGTCATATCCCAGCGCGGCCGACCGGCCCGCCACCCGGCGGAACCCGTCGACGTCGCGGATCTTCAAGAAGGGTCCGTCGATGGCCAGGATGCCGTTGGTGCGCGCAGCGATCAGGATCCGCATCAGCACGTGGTGATGGGCGTCGCCGACGTCGTATCCCTCGGGCTGCTCGCCGACCTCGAGGGTGCGCATGTTCAGGCTGGCCGCCATATCGGCCGGGCCGAGCACGAGCGCCTGCACTCGCGGGGCGGCGGCGATCGCGTCAATGTTCGTCAGCCCCTGCGCATTTTCGATCTGCGCCTCTATCCCGATGCGACCCACGGGCAGCCCGTGCGTCGTCTCCAGCTGGCTCAGCAACAAATCCAGCGCCTCGATATGCGAAACGTCAGTCACCTTGGGCAGCACGACAATGTCGAGCGCGGCACCGGCGCCCGCGACCACGTCGATGATGTCGGCGTGGGTCCACGGTGTGGTCCAGTCGTTGACCCGCACCCCGAGCAGTTGGCCGGACCAGCCGGGCTCGGCCAACGCGGCCGCGACCGCGGTGCGTGCGTCGGCCTTGGCCTCGGGCGCGACGGCGTCCTCCAGGTCGAGGAACACTTCGTCGGCGGGCAGTGACTTCGCCTTCTCGATCATCTTGGCGCTGCTGCCGGGAACGGAAAGCACTGTTCGGCGGGGTCGATACCGGTTTTCCACAACCACACTCTCTACCCTTTGACTCATGGCGGCGGTGAACAGGGTCTATGCGGCCCGACTCGCGGGGATGGTGGTACTGGGCCCCGACGGTGAGTCCATCGGCCGCGTCCGCGATGTGGTGGTCAGCATCAGCATCGTGCGCCAGCAACCGCGGGTACTCGGCCTTGTCATCGAACTGCTCACGCGCCGAAGGATTTTCGTTCCGATCCTGCGCGTGACCGCGATCGAGCCGGGTGCGGTGACGCTGTCGACCGGCAGCGTATCGCTGCGCCGGTTCGCCCAGCGCCCGGGCGAGGTGCTGGTACTCGGCCAGATCATCGAGACCCGGGTCCGCGTCGACGATCCCGAGCTGTCGCATTTGGCCGGAATCGACGTGATCGTCGTCGATCTGGGCATCGAACAGACCCGCACCCGCGACTGGGTGGTCACCAAGGTGGCCGTGCGCCCGCAGCGCCGGCTGGGCCGCCGCAGCAATGTGCACGTCGTGGACTGGCGTCGGGTGCAGGGTCTGACGCCGTCGGGTCTGGCAATGCCCGACCAGGGTGTGGCCCAGCTGCTCGACCTGTTCGAGGGCCAGCGCGCGGTCGAGGTCGCCGAGGCGATCCGCGAGCTGCCCGCCAAGCGGCGCTATGAGCTGATCAACGCCCTCGACGACGAACGCTTGGCGGACGTGCTGCAGGAACTGCCCGAGGACGACCAGACCGACGTCGTCAAACGGCTTCCGGCGGAGCGCTCCGCCCGGGTGCTGGAGGCGATGGACCCCGACGACGCCGCCGACCTGCTCGGCGCGATGAACCCGTCAGAAGCCGAACACTTCCTGCGTCGAATGGACCCCGAGGACTCCGAGGACGTGCGGCGGTTGCTGTCGCACTCCCCCAACACCGCGGGCGGGTTGATGACCTCCGAACCCGTCGTCCTCGCACCCGACACCACCGTCGCCGAGGCGCTGGCCCGGGTCCGCGACCCCGACCTGACCCCGGCGGCGGCGTCGCTGGTGTTCGTGACGCGCCCCCCGACGGCCACGCCGACCGGCCACTACCTGGGTTGCGTGCATCTGCAGCGGCTGCTGCGCGAGCCCCCGGCCGAACTAGTCAGCGGCATCGTCGACACCGACCTGCCCAACCTGGCGCCCGAGGACTCGCTATCGGCGGTGACGCGGTATTTCGCCGCATACAACCTGGTGTGCGGGGCCGTCGTCGACGCGGAGAACCACCTGCTCGGAGCGGTGTCGGTGGACGATCTCCTCGACCACCTGCTGCCTGAGGACTGGCGCGACACCGAGGAGCCCGAACTGTCCGGCGCCGAGGGGGCGACATGACCGAGCCCACGAGCCGCGGACGACTGGACACGCCGCTGACGTCACGCCGCTTCGGCTTCAACTACGACCCCGAGGCGGTCGGGCGGGTCAGCGAGTCGATCGCCCGGTTCCTGGGTACGGGCCGCTATCTGGCGTGGCAGACGATCCTCGTGGTCGTCTGGATAATCCTGAACTTGTTTGCTGTCAGCCTGCGCTGGGATCCGTATCCGTTCATCTTGCTCAACTTGGCGTTCTCGACGCAGGCCGCCTACGCCGCACCGTTGATCCTGCTGGCGCAGAACCGACAGGAAAACCGCGACCGCGTCTCGCTGGACGAAGACCGTCGTCGCGCCTTACAGACCAAGGCCGACACCGAGTACCTGGCCCGTGAGCTGGCCGCCCTTCGGCTGGCCGTCGGCGAGGTCGCCACCCGCGACTACCTGCGCCGCGAACTCGACGAACTGCGTGAGATGCTCGCGGCGATGCAGCAGTCGGCCACCACTGCCCACGACGACGACACCGGTCGTTGAAGGGCACCGAGCGGCGCGCCGCGACAGAAAGCTTGCATCGGCTAACGCCATTGCTGTAACAACTCCGTTATCGACTAGGTATGGTGACCTGGTTCACAAGCGATCGCAGAACAAGGACGGTTGAGTGCACATCAGAGGAGTCGCCGCCCTCAAAGCCGTGCGGCGCCAAGCAGGGCGCGTACTTCCCAAGTCGGGCCTGGGTGTGCATGACGCGATCTCTCCGCCGCGGGTACGGGCGGGGATGGCCATCGCCATCATCACCCCGGTCGTTCTCGCCGGCAGCGTCGGCGCGTCCGCCCAGTCCACGCGCACCCAGGTGCGCGACGCCGCGGTGACGCCGCTCGCCGCCGTCGCACCCGCACCGGACACCCGCAGCGGCGCGTCCGTCGTCGCGGTCACCAAAGCACCGTCCCCGTTCCACATCGCCTCGACCTCGGTGTCCTCTCCCCCGCCCGCCGCAGTGGTGAATTCACCTGGCGCACTCGGTATCCCGGGGATGGCGTTGTCGGCGTACCGCAACGCCGAGCGGATGATGGCCGTCGCGCAACCCGAGTGCGGCGTCAGCTGGAACCTGTTGGCCGGTATCGGCCGCATCGAGTCGATGCACGCCAACGGCGGCGCCACCGACGCCAGCGGCACGGCGGTCAGCCCGATCCTCGGTCCGGTATTGGACGGCACGCTGCCCGGTAACGAGGTCATCGTTCAGAGCCGCACCGCCGACC
This sequence comes from Mycolicibacterium sp. XJ879, assembly GCF_053483935.1. NCBI lineage: Bacteria > Bacillati > Actinomycetota > Actinomycetes > Mycobacteriales > Mycobacteriaceae > Mycobacterium > Mycolicibacterium sp. XJ879. The sequence continues at coordinate 334,044 of NZ_JBEFTH010000005.1, read as the reverse complement.
GCGTCACTTACGCCCGCGCCATGGGGCCGATGCAGTTCCTGCCGGGCACCTGGGCGCGCTATGCGTCCGACGGCGACGGCGACGGCAAGGCCGAGGTGCAAAACCTTTTCGACTCGACCCTGGCGGCCGCGCGTTACCTGTGCAGCGGTGGGATGAATCTGCGCGATCAGTCCCACGTGATGGCCTCGATCCTGCGCTACAACAACTCGGTGGCCTATGCCCGCAACGTGCTCGGCTGGGCCGCGGCCTACGCCACCGGTGTGGTCCCGATGGATCTGCCGCCGATCACCGGTTCGGTTCCCGCGCTCAGCGAGACCGGTATGGAGCACCTCGAAAGCCTCGAAAGCTACGAAGGGCTGGGCCCCGGGCTGCCGCTCAACGCGCTGGCCTTGCCCGAGAACGACCCGATGGCGTTGATGTCGCTGTTGCAGCGCGACAGCGTCGCCAACCAGATCACCAGCGTGCCCGGTTTCGCACCGGGCCAACAGCTCGGACCGCTGCCCGGCCCGGTGCCGCAGCTCACCCCGAAACCGCAGGCGCCGGCTCCGCCGCCGTGGACCCCGCCGTGGATGCAGCCGCAGCAACCCGAGTGCGCGGTGTTCTGCATCGAGGACAACGTGCCGCCGCCCCCGCTGCAGCCGGCGCTCGGCGCACCCGGGCCCGCCGTGGCGCAGCCGATGCTTCCGCCCGCACCGCCTCCGCTGGGGGCGCCGCCGGCGCCCATGCCTGCAGGCCCGGCAGCACCCGTCGCGCCGGGACCCGCGCCCGGGCCGGCCCCTGGCCCCGCTGGGCCCCCAATGCCGGGACCACCGCCCGGACCGGTGGGTTAACCACGAATTTCGGGTCGCGCCTAGACTCGGAGGCGATGTCCGGACCTGAGCTTGAAACTGCGGTTCGTGCCGCGCTGGCCAAGGTGATCGACCCCGAACTGCGGCGGCCGATCACCGAGCTCGGCATGATCAAGGACGTCACCGTCGAAGCCGACGGCGGCGTGCACGTCGAGGTGTATTTGACCACCTCCGCGTGTCCGAAGAAGACCGAGATCTCCGATGACGTGCGCCGGGTGGTCGCCGACGTGCCGGGCACCGGCGCGGTCAAGGTCAGCCTCGACGTGATGAACGACGAGCAACGCACCGAATTGCGCAAGCAGCTTCGCGGCGACTCGCGCGAACCGGTTATCCCGTTCGCCCAGCCGGACTCGCTGACCCGGGTCTACGCGGTCGCCTCCGGCAAGGGCGGTGTCGGCAAGTCGAGCGTCACGGTGAACATCGCGGCGGCCATGGCCGCGCGCGGGCTCTCGGTCGGCGTGCTCGACGCCGACATCTACGGCCACTCCGTGCCGCGGATGATGGGCACCACCGACCGTCCGACCCAGGTCGAGTCGATGATCCTGCCGCCGGTCGCCCACGACGTCCGGGTGATCTCGATCGCGATGTTCACTCAGGGCAACACCCCGGTGGTGTGGCGCGGGCCGATGCTGCACCGTGCGCTGCAGCAGTTCCTGGCCGACGTCTACTGGGGCGACCTGGATGTGCTGCTGCTCGACCTCCCGCCGGGCACCGGGGACGTCGCCATCTCAGTGGCCCAGCTGATTCCGGGCGCGGAGATCCTCGTCGTGACCACCCCGCAGTTGGCGGCCGCCGAAGTCGCCGAGCGCGCCGGAGCGATCGCGCTGCAGACGCGTCAACGCATCGTCGGCGTCGTGGAGAACATGGCCGGGCTCCTGCTGCCCGACGGCACCACCATGCAGATCTTCGGAGAGGGCGGCGGAAAGCAGGTCGCCGAGCGGCTGTCGCGATCCGTCGGCGCCGACGTCCCGCTGCTGGGTCAGGTGCCGCTCGACCCGGCGCTGGTGACCGCGGGCGACTCCGGTGTGCCGCTGGTGCTCTCGGCGCCGGACTCGGCCGCCGGTAAGGAGTTGCGGAGTATCGCCGAGGCGCTGTCGAGCCGTAAGCGCGGGCTGGCCGGCATGTCGCTGGGTCTGGATCCTGCTGGCAGGCAATAACGGTCGCGTGTCCGATGTCAAAGATCGCCACGGGTCGTCCAATGCGGCGTTACAGTGCTGTTCGTGGGTAAAGATCGGTTAGCCAGCGGGCGCCGCCGGTCGTTGGCGCTGGCCGCCTCGATCGTCGTGGCCGCAGGCCTGTTCTATGCCCAAACCGCCGAACATCCGCCCCAGACCCCGGCGGCCTCCGTTCCGCCCGGTGAGGTCGCCGAACCGCCCGCGCCACCACCCCCGCCGGTGGACACACCCACCGAGGCTGAGTTGATGGCGGCCAGCGCGCCGGTGGCCAGCGCCGCGGTCACCTTCGAGTTACCGCCCGGCGTCGCGCCCGAGGAAGGGTTGCAGGTCAACACCATTCGGGTGGCCAGGGCGCTGTCCGTGCTGTTCCCGGAGATCACCAGCATCGGCGGCTACCGGCAGGACCCGTTGAAGTGGCATCCCAACGGGCTGGCCATCGACGTGATGATCCCCAACCACGGCAGCGAAAAAGGTATCGAGCTCGGCAACCAGATCGCCGGGTTCGCGCTGGCGAACGCCAAACGCTGGGGCGTCATCCATGTGATCTGGCGGCAGGGGTTCTATCCCGGCGTCGGCGCCCCGAGTTGGACCGCCGACTACGGCAACGAGACCGCCAACCACTTCGACCACATCCACATCGCCACCAACGGCGGCGGATATCCGACCGGGGACGAGAGCTACTTCATCTGACGCGGGCTCAGGTGGCGTCGGTGTCGTACGGCGTCACCGAAGGGGGCGGCGGTGGGTGCGGGGTGGGCGCCGGTGAGCTGACGGGCTTTTCGACCGCAGGGCCGTCAAACCGCCCGGTAAACAGGGAGTCGTCACCGTCGAGCAGGTGTTTGGTGATCGCGGCCCGCGGCGACATCCCGCGCAGCTTGTTCAGCTCGCCCAACGGCTCTCGCAGATCGTCGAACTCGGGTCCGAGGTCCTCCCGCAACTGCGTGGTGGCGCCGCTGATGTAGTCGCGCGCCTGCCGCAGCGCTGACGACGTCCAGCGGATCGCTCCGGGCAGCCGTTCGGGTCCCAGGATCACCAAACCGGCGATGACCAGGATCAGCATTTCGCCCCAGCCGACGTTGGCGAACATGTCAGACGGTGTTGTCTGGGATCGGGGTGATCGTCAGCGTGACGGGACGACCGTCGCGCAGCACCTCGATCGGGGCCGGCTGGTCCACCTGAAGCTGGCGCACCGCGACGACGAACTCGTCGGCGTCAGCGACCTTGCGGTCACCCACCTTGACGACGACGTCGTTCTCCAGGATGCCCGCACGCTCCGCGGGGCTGCCGGCCTTGACGTTGGCCACCTGCGCCCCCGATGCCAGCTCGTTGCTCACCGAGCGCGCTGTCAGACCCAGCGTCGGATGGGCGATCTTGCCGTCGCGGATCAGCGTCTCCACAACGGATTTCACTTCGTTGACCGGAATCGCGAAGCCGAGCCCGCTGGCGCTCTCCGACAGCGACTTGCCCGCGGTGTTGATACCGATGACGTTGCCGTCCATGTCGATCAACGGTCCGCCGGAGTTGCCGTGGTTGATCGGCGCGTCGGTCTGCAGACCGTCGATGACGGTGTCGGTGTCGGAGCCATCGCCCGACAGCGGCACCGGTCGATTCAGCGCGCTGATGATGCCGGCGGTCACGGTGCTGCGCAGCCCCAGCGGGGCGCCCGCGGCGATCACCTCATCGCCGACCTCAAGCGTGTCGGAGTCGCCCATCTTGGCCACGGCGAGGTTGTCGACGTTGTCGACTTTCAACACGGCCAGGTCGGTTTTGGGGTCGCGCCCAACCAGGTTGGCGGGCACTTCCTCGCCGTCGTTGAACACCACAGTCATCTTGTACTTGCTCGGGTTGTTGGCGGCCTCGGAGATGACGTGGTTGTTGGTGACGATGTAACCACGCTCGTCGACCACCACACCCGAGCCCTGCGAGCCCTCCTGATCGCTTTTCGCCTCGATGGTGACCACCGAATCTGCGACCGCCGCAGCCACTTTGGCGAACCGGCCCTCGGGCGGCTGGCCGGTGTCGCTGGTGTTCAACGTCACCTTCGACGTCGTGAACGCCTCGGTCACCTCGGCCGTCGTGCGTCCGACCCAACCGCCGGCGAATCCGATCACTATCGCGGCGATGCCGAGAACCGCCAGGGCCACATAGGAGACCCTGCCGCCAAACAACACGTCGCGCACGCTGAGCCTGCCCATGCTGACGCTGACCGGTGCGTGCGGGGCTTCCTGAAGCGCGGGCGTGCCCAACGCCACCGGAGCCGCCGGATCGCGCCACGGATCGGCCGCCGGGTCGGCGCCCTGTCCGTCGCGTTCGGCCTCCAGCGCGCCGACGTCGGCGGGATGCCGCTGCAGCGAGTCGACAGCCGGGTGCGGACGGGCGAACGCCTCGGCCAGCACCGGGTCCGGCGTGCGGTCCTTCGGGGTGAACTCGGATTGATCGCGGAAGCGGTCCTGGCCTACGAAAGATCCGCTGACCCCGTCGGGGCGGCCGAACACACGTCGCGCCGCCGGATCGACCGGCGGACGCGAGACGGGGCGCGGTTCGAGGCGCTCACGGCCGGACTGGTCCAGATTGGTCACCCGTTTATCACCCCTGTGGAAGCGCCCGCTGCCTCAAACGCAGGCCGCTGTCGTGTCCGCACCACCCTACCGGCGCTTACGCCGAGACCGCGTTGCGTCTCCAGCAAACTGCGTCGGCTCGGATTCGGCTGGCGGTTGATGGGGAGCAGAACGCGGGATCTCCGATAACAGGCCCAACAACTCCGTCGGCACGACGATCGGATGCGAATCCCGCAACGCCGCACGCGCCTGACGCTGGGCGTCCACCTCGGCCGCGCACTGCGGACACATCGACATATGGCTGGCCGCGCGCAGGTGAGCGTTCATCCGTAGCTCACCGTCGACGAACGCGGCGATGGCCTCGGTCGAAAGGTGCTCAGTGGAACTGAACTGGCGCGGCCCGACCGGTGCGTCGCTCTGCGACGCGAACTGAGAAGGCAGCCAGGAAAACGCCCGACGGAACACATGTCCCCGGTCGACCATCACCGAGCTCCTCTCGTTTCGCTTGTCGGTGCTTACTCGAATGTAGCGCGGCGGGTGCGCTTAGACCTGCAAAGGTCAGGCGGTTTTGGCCGTCTGGTCGCTGTGCTTGGCCAGATATTCGCGCAACGCCTGGCGTCCGCGGTGGATGCGGCTGCGCACGGTGCCGAGCTTGACGTCGAGCGTGGCGCCGATCTCCTCGTAGGACAGCCCCTCGATATCGCACAGCACGACCGCCGCACGGAACTCCGGCGGCAGCGAGTCCAGGGCGGCCTGCAGGTCGGGGCCCAGCCGCGAGTCGTGGTAGATCTGCTCGGGGTTGGGGTCCTCGGCGGGCACCCGGTCGTAGTCCTCGGGCAGTGCTTCCATGCGGATGCGCCCGCGCCTGCGGACCATGTCGAGGAACAGGTTCGTGGTGATGCGGTGCAGCCAGCCCTCGAACGTGCCGGGCTGATAGTTCTGCACGGACCGGAAAACCCGGATGAAGGTCTCCTGCGTGAGGTCCTCGGCGTCATGCTGGTTGCCGGAGAGCCGGTAGGCCAGGCGGTACACCCGGTCGGCGTGCTGACGCACCAGGTCATCCCACGACGGCATCGTCGACTTGTCACCGGTGGCGTCGAAGATCGCGGTGCCGGTGGGCTCGTCGGACGGCTCCACCCACGTCCCATCGGTGTACTGCTCGAGGTGGGTCTCGAAATGGGTCATGGAAACCGGAGCGCTGGGCGCACTTGAAATGATCGTCACTTCCTCCTGGTCACAGCCGTCATCACGAATCGACGGCTCGATATCGGCGTAAACGTCCAAATTGCGGCGCGTATTCCCGGAATGCCAGCGTGTGCCGTCGTCCATGGGCAATACGGTCTCCGACCCTGGTGTGGTTCGCATATGAGCAAACTGAACATTTCCTGAGAATGCTTTCTACCCATTTTTCACCTGCGAGAACCGGGTTGCTGCGGGCGAATACTACGGTGTCGGCCCGGGCGTGTCGGGGGTCGGGCGGCGTCGGTTGGCTCTACGCTGCGGGCATGGCGGGCACCGACGACAGCAGCGGTCAGCAAAGCCGCGCTGAGTCGATCGTCGCGCACGCCGAGCAGTCGATCTCCGAGGACGCGATTGTCGCGGCCGCCCGCGATCGCGCCGACGACATCGGTGCCGGCGCGGTCACCCCCGCCGTCGGTGCACTGCTGTGTGTGTTGGCCAAGATGACCGGCGCCAAGGCCGTCGTCGAAGTCGGCACCGGCGCAGGCATCAGCGGGCTGTGGCTGCTGTCGGGCATGCGTGAGGACGGCGTGCTCACCACCATCGATGTCGAACCCGAACATCAGCGCATCGCCAAGCAGGCCTACACCGAGGCCGGTATCGGACCCGGCCGCACCCGGCTGATCAGCGGCAGGGCGCAGGATGTGCTCACCCGGCTGGCTGACGAGTCCTACGACCTGGTGTTCATCGACGCCGATCCGGTGGATCAGCCTCAGTTCGTCACCGAGGGCGTGCGGCTGCTGCGCCCCGGCGGTGCAATCGTCGTGCACCGCGCCGCCCTCGACGGTCGCGCCGGGGATGCGCGCGCCAACGACGCCGAGGTGACCGCGGTGCGCGAGGCCGCGCGGCTGATCGCCGAGGATGAGCGGCTCACCCCGGTGCTGATCCCGCTGGGCGACGGCCTGCTCGTCGCCGCACGCGACTGATTTTTTGCGATTTGTGTGCGTCTTGTTGCGCTCAGCGCGGCTGGACGCACACAAACCTTGACCCCTGACTAAACGTGCGTTTAGTGTATTGAACATGCGTTCAGTGCCTGAAGATCGCACGGCTGTTGCGAGAATCCGCGATGCCGCGATCGACCAGTGGGGTCAGCACGGCTTCCAGGTCGGCCTGCGGGCCATCGCCGAGGCGGCGGGCGTCTCCGCGGCGCTGGTGATTCACCACTTCGGATCCAAGGAGGGCCTGCGCACGGCGTGCGACGACCACATCGCCGAGGAAGTGCGCAGCGGCAAGCTGGAGTCGATGCGCGCCAACGATCCCGCGACGTGGTTTGCGCAGCTGGCCGAGATCGAGTCCTACGCCCCGCTGATGGCCTACCTGGTGCGCAGCATGCAGTCGGGCAGCGAGCTGGCCAAGACGCTGTGGCGCAAGATGATCGCCGATGCCGAGGAGTACATCGCCGAGGGCGTCCACAACGGCGTCCTCAAACCCAGCCGCGATCCCACCGCCAGGGCCAAGTACATGGTGCTCAGCGGCGGCGGCGGGTTCCTGCTGTACCTGCAATTGCACGACAACCCAACCGATCTGCGTGCGGTGCTTCGCGACTACAGCGAAGAGATGATGCTGCCCGCTCTCGAGATTTACACCGAGGGCGTGATGGCCGACTCCACCATGTACGACGCGTTTCGCAGCCGGAACCAATCCCAGGGAGGGGCACATGACTACGACGTCGCCACGAGCTGAGCGCCCTGCAGTCGAAATACACGGACTGGAAAAGCATTTCGGAAGCACCAAGGCCCTCGACGGCCTGGACATGGTCGTCGAACCGGGCAGCATCGCGGGATTTCTGGGGCCCAACGGCTCGGGTAAGTCGACCACCATCCGCGTCTTGCTCGGGTTGTTACGCGCCGACGGCGGCACGGTGCGGCTGCTCGACGGGGATCCGTGGCACGACGCGGTGGCGCTGCACCGTCGGATCGCCTACGTACCCGGTGATGTGACGTTGTGGCCCAACTTGACCGGCGGCCAGGCGATCGACTTTCTGGCCAGCCTTCGCGACGAGTTCGACACCAAACGTCGCGACGAGTTGATCGAACGCTTCGAGTTGGACCCCGACAAGAAGGCCCGCACCTACTCGAAGGGCAACCGGCAGAAGGTGGCGCTGATCGCGGCGTTCAGCACCAACGCCGAGCTTTACATCCTCGATGAACCAACCTCGGGCCTGGACCCGTTGATGGACAAGGCGTTTCAGCTCTGTGTTCAGGAGGCGGCCGACAAGGGCTCATCGGTGTTGCTGTCCAGCCACATCCTCGCCGAGGTGGAGCGCCTTTGCGATTCGGTGACGATCATCCGAGCCGGCGCCACCGTTCGATCCGGGCGTCTGGCCGAATTGCGACATCTGATGCGCACGACGGTGCAGGTGCGCACCCGCTCGCCCGTCGACGGCCTGCGTTCGGCTCGGTTCGTGCACGACTTCGCCGTCGACGACGGCCTGAGCACCTTCTCGGTCGACCGCGACGATCTGGACCACGCGATGAGCCAGTTGACCACGCTGGGTATCGACGAACTCACGGTGTCTCCTGCCTCTCTGGAGGATATGTTTCTGCGGGAATATCAAGGGGCCCAACGATGACCGCCGTTGCGACCGCTGTTGGCGCTCGTCATGCGCATCAGACGGGCTCCTCGCTGACCGGTCTCGGCCGGCTCATCGCCCTGGCGCTGCGCCGCGACCGTATCCGGCTGCCGGTGTGGATCGCGGCGCTGACGCTCACCATGTGGTACACCCCCTCCGCTTTCGAGCTGGCCTATCCGGAGGAAGCCGACCGCATAGCGCGGGCCAACCTGATCAAGACTCCGGCCGGGATCATGTTCAGCGGACCGATGTTCGGGCGCAACGAGACCGACATCGGAGCCATGTTCGCCAACGAGGTCATGCTCAGCGTTATCGTCGCCGCCTCGATCCTGGCCATTCTCACCGTGGTACGGCACACTCGTACCGAAGAGGAAAGCGGTGCATCCGAATTGGTGTTGGCAGCACCGGTCGGACGGTATGCCCGAACCGGCGCGGCGATCCTCGTCGTCGCCGGGCTCAACGCGGTGCTGGCGGTGACGATGACCGCCGCGACGGCCGCAACCGGCCTGGCGCTGGTCGACTCCGCGGCGGTGAGCTTCGGCATCGCCGGGGTGGCAATGGTGTTCGGCGGTGTGGCCGCGGTGACCGCGCAGCTGTGGCGCACGGCGCGGATGGCCACCGGGATGGCGATGGCGGTGCTGGCCGCCGCGGTGGTGGTCCGGGGGGTCGGCGATGTGATCGAACATTCGGGCAGCGCGCTGAGTTGGTGCTCCCCGATCGCCTGGGCCCAGCAGATGCGGGCGTTCGTCGATCTGCGGTGGTGGCCGCTGGCCATGCTCGTCGCGCTGGCCGGCGCACTTCTGGTGGCGGCCGCCGTGTTGCAACGGTCCCGCGAGTACGACGCGGGAAGGCTGCCGTCCGGCGGTACGCATCCCGACGCCCCGCCGATCCGCGGTGTCCTAGGGCTGGACCTTATGCAGCAACGCGGCCAGGTCATCGGCTGGTCGATCGGATTGTTCTTGGCCGGCCTGTCATTCGGGTCGTTGACCCAGTCGCTGTTGGACATGGCCGAGGAGAACGAGTTGGTCGCCCAAATGCTCTCCGCGCAGGGCAACGACGGCATCTACACCTCCATGACACAGTTCTTGGCGGCCGCGGCGACCGCGTTCGTCGCGATCACGGTGTTGCGGCTCAACGCCGACGAACAGTCGGGCATCGCCGAGGCCGTGCTGGCCGGATCCGTATCGCGGTGGCGCTGGCTGCTTTCGACGGTGGCGGCTTCGCTGGTCGGTGCATTCGTGTTGCTCTTCAGCGCCGGTTTGGGCAACGGATTGGGCGCCGGTATCGCGCTCGGTGAACCCGACGCCGTCGTCCGACTGACGCTCGCCGCGTTGGCGCACCTTCCGGCGATGGCGGTGATCGCGGGTATCGCGGCGATCGCATTCGCACTGCGCCAGGTTTGGATCACCTGGCTTGTCGTCACGTTCGTGATCGTGTCGCTGTATCTTGGTGCGCTGCTACGCCTTCCGCAGTGGCTGCTGGACCTCTCCCCAGTGGGTCAAACGACGGCGCCGATGGATGTCCCCGTGGCGGCGATGGTGGTGATGGTCGTCGTCGCCGGGTTGCTGACGCTGGGCGCGGGCCTGATCTACCGCGGGCGCGACGCGGTGTGATCTATGAAGATTGCTTTTCAGGTGCTCGCCTCGGCCGTCTTCGGCGTCGTGTTCTTCGGCGTGGGGTTGTTCTGGCCCGCCGGCACCTTCCACTATTGGCAGGCTTGGGTTTTCATCGCGGTGTTCGTCGTTGGGACAATGGGCCCCACCTTCTACCTGGCGGTGCGGATGCCCGATGCGTTGCGCCGGCGCATGCGCGCGGGGCCGTTCGCCGAAACCCGCACGGTGCAGAAGCTCATCATCACCGCGACGATCCTGTCGGTCCTCGCGGTCCTGGTGATCAGCGCACTCGATCACCGGTTCGGCTGGTCGAGCGTGCCGACGGCGGTGGTCATCGTCGGCAACGCGCTGGTGTGGGTGGGGCTCACCCTCGCGCAGATCGTGGTCATCCAGAACAACTACGCCGCGGCGACCATCACGGTCGAAGTAGAACAGAAGCTCGTCTCGACGGGCCTGTACGGCGTGGTTCGTCATCCGATGTACTCCGGGACGCTGATCATGATGATCGGCACGCCGCTTGCGCTGGACTCGTATTGGGGGCTGGTGACCGTGATACCCACCGTTGCGATGCTCGTCTTCCGGATCCTCGACGAGGAGCAGGCACTACGCACCGAACTCGTGGGCTATGACCAGTACACCGAGAAGGTGCACTACCGGTTGCTGCCCTGCGTCTGGTGAGCGCGGACCGGCGCCAGCCAATGCGCGCCCCGCAACCGGACACAACTGGCGTGCGTAAGGCCACGGCGTGGCAGTGGCACCGGCGTGCGTCGGGTACCGAGACGCGCGCATCGAAATTTTGCCCCGTCCGTCCGAAGCCTCCGAGTACGACGGCGACTTTCCGTCGCATCGCTTTATTCAGGCTCGGCGGTGGCCGATATCACCGCCGTCAGCTCAGGTGGCCAGCCGCGCCTGCTTAGTTGTCCACAGCCCGCGAACTCCTCGCGAAAGTTGTCGCCTTGTGCGTTATACTCGAACGTATGTTCGACACTTTGGCAGTCCTCGACACCGACGCCGATGAGGCGACGCTGGTCGAGTGCATCGCCGAACTCGAACACTTCAAGTCCGTCGCGGCCGCCGGGCAGGCCAGACTCACCGCCGCACTCGACCAGAAGCGCCGCGCCCGCGAGGAAGCCGAAGGGATTCCTACCGCCAAACGCTGCCGCGGTCTGGCCAGCGAGATCGCGTTGGCTCGGCATGATTCGCCGAATCGCGGCAATCGCCATCTGGGTTTCGCCAAGGCGCTCGTCTACGAGATGCCCCACACGCTCGCTGCGCTCGAGGCAGGAACGCTGTCGGAATGGCGGGCCACCCTCATCGTGCGCGAGTCGGCCTGCTTGACCGTGGAAGACCGCGGGAAGCTCGATGCGAAGATGTGCGCGGATCAATCCGAACTCGAAGGCAAGGGCGATAAGCGAATCGCCGCCGCGGCGAAGGCCATTGCCTACGAACTGGACCCGCAAGCGGTCGTCGACCGCACGGTGCGTGCCGAGCGGGAGCGCACCGTGACCACCCGTCCAGCACCCGACAACATGGTCTATGTGACCGCGCTGCTGCCGCTAACCCAGGGCATCAGCGTGTATGCAGCGTTGCGACGGCAAGCCGACACCACGTTCGATAACCGCTCGCGCGGCCAGGTCATGGCCGATACGCTCGTCGAGCGCGTGACCGGCCAACCGGCCGACGTTCCGACGCCAATCGCGGTCGACCTCGTCGTGACCGATGAGACCCTGTTGGGCGACGACCAGACTCCGGCGCGGGTTCCGGGATACGGGCCGATTCCGGCCGCAATCGCGCGCCGCTTGGCCAGCCACGCGATCGCCGACGAACGCTCCAAAGCCACGCTGCGCCGCCTGTACCGTCACCCGTCGTCCGGTGCGCTGGTCGCCATGGAATCCCGGGCCCGGCTGTTCCCCAAAGCCCTCGCAAAGTTCATCGCCTTCCGCGATGACACCTGCCGCACCCCATACTGCGATGCCCCAATTCGACACATCGACCACGCAACCGCCCACGCCGTGGGTGGACAGACTAGCGAGCTGAACGGTCTCGGCGACTGCGAAGCCTGCAACTACGCCAAGGAAGCCCCGGGTTGGCGGGTCACCACCCGGCGGGATGAAGACGGCACCCACACCTCCGAGATCACCACTCCGACCAAGGCCCGCCACAGATCCAAGGCGCCACCACTGCCCGGCTCGCCCCGACCCCCGGCGAGCAGCATCGAGATCGCCTTCGCCGACGTGTTGGCGTGGCGCGACGCTGCCTGATTCGCAGGCCGTGGTAGCGCGTGCGCCCATACTGTCCCCATGGAAGTGCTGACCGGGCTCGGGTTGGCCACCGCGGCCGGGCTCAACGCCTACATCCCGTTGCTGGCGCTTGGCTTGTTGTCCCGGTTCACCGATCTGGTCGCGCTGCCGCAGGGCTGGGCCTGGCTGGAGAACGGTTGGGTCATGCTGATCGTCGCGGTGCTGTTGGTGATCGAGGTCATCGCCGATAAGGTGCCCGCACTCGACACCGTCAACGACGCCGTTCAAACGTTCATCCGGCCGACGTCGGGCGGCATCGTGTTCGGTTCGGGCACCGCCGCACAGACTTCGGCGGTCACCGATCCCGGCGCGTTCGCCCAATCCGGTCAATGGGTCGCTGTGCTCATCGGTGTCGTTGTGGCACTGGTGATTTCGCTGACCAAATCCACGGTGCGCCCTGCCGCCAACGTCGCGACCGCCGGGGTAGCCGCCCCGGTGCTGAGCACCGTCGAGGACGGGGTCAGCTTCGGCCTGGTCTTCGTCGCGATCCTGGTGCCCGTACTTGTGCTCGTGGTGGTGATCGGTTTGGCCTGGGCGGCCGTGCGGTTACGACGCCGACGCCGACCAACCGAGGCTTAGATCCAGACGCCCTTGCCGACCGCCACCACACCGCCGGCGCTGATCGCGAACCGTTCGCGGTCCTTGTCGAGATCGACGCCCACCATCTCGCCAGGACCCACCACGACATTCTTGTCGAGGATGGCATGGCGCACCACCGCGCCGCGACCTATCCGCGTTCCGGGCATGACCACGCTGCCCTCCACGATGGCCCCGTCGTCGACAACGACGTTGGACGACAGCACCGAATTGCGAACGGAGGCAGCCGAAACGATACTGCCGGCACCGACCACCGACTCCTGCGCCGAGCCGCCGTTGACGAACTTCGCCGGTGCCAGCATCTCCATCTCACCGCGGATCGGCCAGCGCTTGTTGTACAGGTTGAACACCGGATGCACCGACACCAGATCCATATGCGCGTCGTAAAACGCATCGAGGGTTCCCACGTCACGCCAGTAGCCGTGATCGCGTTCGGTGGCGCCGGGGACCTCGTTGTTGTTGAAGTCGTAGACGGCGGCCATCCCGTCGGTGACCAGCCGGGGAATGATGTCGCCGCCCATGTCGTGGTCGGAGTGGTCGTCCTCGGCGTCCGCGCGGATCGCGTCGATGAGCACCTTCGTGGTGAAGATGTAGTTGCCCATCGACACGAACGCCTCGTCGGGATTGTCCGGCACCGAGGGTGGGTCCGCTGGTTTCTCCACGAAGGCACGGATCCTGCCCGACTCGTCGGCGTCGATGACACCGAACGCGGTGGCCTCGGTGCGCGGCACCCGGATACCGGCGACCGTCGCGCCGGCGCCGCTCTCGATGTGGAAGCGGACCATCTGCTCGGGGTCCATCCGGTAGACGTGGTCGGCGCCGAACACGACGATGTAGTCGGGATCCTCGTCGTAGATGAGGTTCATTGACTGGTAGATGGCATCGGCCGAACCCGTGTACCACCGTGGGCCCAGCCGCTGTTGGGCGGGCACCGGGGTGATGTACTCACCCGCCAGACCAGACAGTCGCCAGTTCTGCGAGATATGCCGGTCCAGTGAATGCGACTTGTACTGGGTCAGTACACAGATGCGCAGATACCGGGCGTTGACGAGATTGGACAGCACGAAGTCGATCAGCCGGTAGGCACCACCGAAGGGAACCGCCGGTTTGGCCCGATCAGCGGTCAGCGGATACAACCGCTTGCCCTCCCCGCCGGCCAGGACAATGCCCAGCACGTGTGGCAATTCCCTCATATTCCAAACCTATCGGCCGATTCTCTTCACTGCCAACACCCACGTCGACATCAGGCTGCAGCGGTGAGCGGCCGTCACTATCGTCGATCCCATGCGGGTGGCGATGATGACCCGGGAGTACCCGCCCGAGGTCTACGGCGGGGCCGGGGTGCACGTCACCGAACTCGTCGCGCGACTGCGCCGACTGTGTGAGGTCGACGTGCACTGCATGGGTGCGCCCAGGACCGACGCCGTCGTCGCGCAACCCGATCCCGCCCTGTCGGGCGCGAACCCAGCGTTGTCGATGCTGTCCGCGGATCTGGCAATGACCAACGCCGCGGCGCAGGCCACCGTCGTGCATTCACACACCTGGTACACCGGGCTGGCCGGACATCTGGCGTCGCTGCTCTACGGCGTCCCGCACGTGGTGACCGCGCATTCACTCGAGCCGATGCGGCCGTGGAAGGCCGAACAGCTCGGCGGCGGCTACCGGGTGTCGTCGTGGGTGGAGAAGACGGCGGTGGAAGGCGCCGACGCGGTCATCGCGGTCAGCTCCGGCATGCGCGACGACGTGCTGCGCACCTATCCCGCGCTGGATCCCAACCGAGTCCACGTAGTGCGCAACGGCATCGACACCGACGTCTGGTATCCGGCGGTGCCCGACGCGCGCGAGTCGGTGCTGGCCGAGCTGGGTGTGGACATGTCGCGTCCGATCGTGGCGTTCGTCGGACGCATCACCCGGCAGAAAGGCGTCGCCCATCTGGTCGCCGCGGCGCACCGGTTCGCGCCAGACGTTCAGCTGGTGCTGTGCGCCGGGGCTCCCGACACCCCCGAGATCGCGGCGGAGGTGACCGAAGCCGTGCAGGATCTCACCGGCGCGCGCAGCGGCGTGTTCTGGGTCCGAGAAATGCTGTCGGTCAACAAGATCCGCGAAATACTGTCGGCTGCAACCGCGTTCGTGTGCCCGTCAGTGTATGAACCGCTGGGCATCGTCAACCTCGAAGCGATGGCATGCGGGACGGCGGTGGTGGCTTCCGATGTCGGGGGCATCCCCGAGGTGGTGGCGGACCGCGAGACCGGCCTGCTGGTGAGCTATGACCCGAACGACCCTGCGGGCTTCGAGGAACGGCTCGCCCAGGCGGTCAACGAGCTGGTGGGTGATCCGGACACGGCGCGCCACTACGGTCAGGCAGGCAGGCAGCGGTGCATCCAGGAATTCTCCTGGGCGCATATCGCCGAACAGACGCTCGAGATCTACCGCAAGGTGTGTGCGTAGACCCGGGCGGACTAGCTGGTGACGTTCTTCAGCTCTTCGCCGAGTGCCGCGGCCTCGTCAGGGGTCAACTCGACGACGAGTCGCCCACCGCCCTCCAGTGGTACTCGCATCACGATGCCGCGCCCCTCCTTCGTCGCTTCCAGTGGACCGTCTCCGGTCCGGGGCTTCATCGCCGCCATCGAGTGCTCCCTCCACAATGAACCGCCCGCCGGGGACTAGCCAGCGGGCTTGGTCGGGGCCAAGAGCGCCCACCCGTTGGCAGCTCCCGGCACTGAACTGCTATTGAACTCCCCCTATTGTTCCCTATCGTCGCCGCTCGGTGTGCAAAGACCCGGCTTAAGACTGCGACGACGGTGCGGGCACCCAGCAGTCGGCCGTGTGGTCGTCGACCATTCCGGTGGCCTGCATCAAGGCGTACGCGGTCGTCGGACCCACGAAGGAAAAGCCGCGACGCTTGAGTTCTTTGGCCATCGCCGTCGATTCGGGGGTCACCGCCGGGACGTGCGCGATGTCAACCGGCCGGGCCCGGCCGGCAGGGGCGAACGACCACAGCAGCTCGGCCAGGTCCACCCCGTTTTCGGCGAGGTCGACGACCGCGCGGGCGTTGGCGACGGTGGCCTCGATCTTCGCGCGGTTGCGCACGATTCCGGTATCGGCCGTCAACCGCTGGACGTCACGGTCGGTGTAGCGGGCGATGCGCGCGGCGTCGAACTGGTGGAAGGCGCGCCGGAAGTTGTCGCGTTTGCGCAGGATGATCAGCCACGACAACCCGCTCTGGAACGCCTCGAGGCTGATGCGTTCGAACAGCGCCGCGGAGTCGCGCAGCGGCCGGCCCCACTCGGTGTCGTGGTAATCGCGGTACAGCACGTAATCGGCGGGGGCCAGGCGGGCCGCGTCGATCCAGGCGCAGCGGACCCGGCCGTCGTCGTCGGTGGTCACGATTCGTCCTGCGCGGACGGCCCCGCATGCACGTCGTCATCCTCGGGCTCCTCGGAGTCGTCGTCGCCGACGCCGTAGGCCGCGCGCACGGCCGCCAACTCACCGCGCACCAGATCCAGCTCCTGGCCGAGCCGGTCGAGCACCCAGTCCACTTCGCTGGTCTTATAGCCGCGCAGGCTTTGGGTGAACTTGACCGCTTCGACGTCGGCGCCGGTGACTCCGGAGGCGGGCAACACGGTGGCCGTCGTCCCGCGCGGCAGCGGAGGCAGCGGCTCCCCGCGCCCGAACAGAACGGTGCCAAGCGCGAACAGCACGACCGCAATCAGGACGAGCACGACCAGATAGACCAGAACAAGCGTCACGGCATCGATACTGCCTCAGCGCTCCGACAATCAGGCGTTCGGGCGCAGGGTGGCCATCGGGGGCCGATCGGTGAGCGATACCGCCGACGTGCGTGAGGTGTAGTCGTCGCCGTCGGCGAAGAACTGGGTCAGCCCCACCCCGGAATCCGGCACCCCGCAGCGAGACAGCGTCGTGGCGATGACCTGGCGGCTCATCGTCGCCAACTCGGTCAACGGCCGGTTGCGGTGGCTGCGAACCCCGAGGTTGACCTGGGCGATGGCATCCAGCCCCAAGCGGTCATAGGTGTCGATGAGCAGGCCGATCTCCACGCCGTAACCCGGCGCGAACGGCACCGACATCAGCAATTCGCGGGTGCCCGCGTACTCCCCGCCCAGCGGCTGGCACAGGCAGCCGAGCTCGGGGCGCAGCGCCGCCAGCAGCGGTCGCGCCACCAGCTCGGTGACCCGGCCCCCGCCGTTGGCGTCCTCGCTGCCGCTGACCTTCAGCGGCCGCCGGTAGAAGCTCTTCACCAGGTGCACGCCCTCGGTGGTCAGCAGCGGACCCAGCAGCTTGGGTACGAACATCGGGTCGGGCTCGATCAGGTCGGAGTCGACGAACACGACGATGTCGCCGGTGGAGGCGGCCAGCGAGCGCCACAGCACCTCACCCTTGCCGGGCTGCGGCGCCACCTCGGGCAGGGCCGCTTCACGGCTGACCACCCGGGCGCCGGCAGCCAGCGCGCGGATCTCGGTGTCGTCGGTCGAGCCGGAATCCAGCACGATCAGCTCGTCTACCAGACCGCCGACCAGTGGTGCGATGGTCGCGATGACCCCGCCGACGGTGTCCTCCTCGTTGAGCGCGGGCAGCACCACCGACACGGTCCGGGTGCCCTTGGCGGCCTCGAGGTCGGCGACCGTCCACGACGGCCGGTTCCAGCTCCGCTCGGCCAGCCACCGTGCGGTGACAACGTCCGTAGCGGGAAGCTCGGGTGTGAGTGTCATGCCAGTCCCCTCACCGTGTGCGCCGGTGGACGCGCGCCCTGAATCGACGCGACCATTTCGAGAACGCGTCGCGTGGGCCCGACCTCGTGTACTCGGAACATGGCAACTCCCTCCGCAGCGGCAAGTGCCGTCGCAGCAAGCGTGCCCTCCAGGCGTTCGGTCAAACCCACACCCAGAGTCTCCCCGACAAAATCCTTGTTGCTCAGCGCCATCAGGACCGGCCATCCAGTTTTTACAAGGTCTTTCACGTGGCGCAACAAACTAAGACCGTGGTAAGTGTTTTTGCCGAAATCGTGCGTCGGGTCGATCAATACGGCGTTTGGAGCCACGCCCAGTTGCACCGCACGCTCGGCGGCGGCGGTCACCTCGGCAATGACGTCGTCGACGACGCCACGCTCGGAAACGCCGTAGTTGACCCGAAACGGCCGGGTCCGCGGCGCCGCGCCGCCGGTGTGCGAGCAGACCAGGCCCGCACCGAACTCCGCGGCGACCTCGGGCAGCGCCGGATCGTGGCCCGCCCAGGTGTCGTTGATCAGGTCGGCACCGGCCGCGCAGGCCTGTTTGGCCACCGTCGAGCGCCAGGTGTCGACGCTGATCAACTGGTCGGGGTAGGCGTTGCGCACCCATTCGATGAACGGCACCACCCGGGCGATCTCCTCGTCGGTGTCGACCGGCGCGCCGGGGCCCGCCTTGACACCGCCCACGTCGACGACGTCCGCGCCGTGCTCGATCACCGTGTGCACGGCCGCCTTGGCGTGCTCGTCGGCGAAGGTGGCCCCGCGGTCGTAGAACGAGTCGGGTGTGCGGTTGACGATCGCCATGATCAGCGCCCGATCACCCGCCACGGGGCGGCCCAGAAAGGTCGACTGCACGCTTCCAGGCTACGGTCCTGCGATTTCGGTGCGCTAACTTGCGCTACGCGATGGTTTGCGCACCGTAATCACCACTACATGGGGCGCTTGCCGGCCTTCACCTCGTCGGGGTACTCGTCGTAGAACTCGATGTAGCCCTCGTCGCGGCCGGCCAGTACGTAGATGGCGTCGTCGACCTCGCCGCCGTAGCCCTGCTTGCGCAGGTCGACTTTCTGCGCCTTGAACGTCGAGGTGTAGGAGAGTTCGGAGACCACCCGCACGAACAGCGGAACCGCATAGCCTGGCAGCTGCTCATGGGCGGCCTTGGCCAGCGCCTTGCCGTCGAACTCCGCGCCGTCCTTTAACTGGATCGCGGCCATCCCGGCCCGGCCGCCGGCACCGGGCACCTCGACGCCGAACACCGTCGCTTCTTCGACCTGCGGGTCGGCGGAGATCGCCGCCTCCACTTCGGTGGTGGCCACGTTCTCGCCCTTCCACCGGAACGTGTCGCCGAGCCGGTCGATGAACGCCGCGTGGCCGAAGCCCTGCGAGCGCATCAGGTCGCCGGTGTTGAACCACACGTCGTTGTCCCGAAAAGCGTTGCGCACCAACTTCTTTTCGGTGGCCCCTTTGTCGGTGTAGCCGTCGAACGGCTGGAAGCTGCTGACCTTGGATAGCAACAGGCCCGGCTCACCCTTGCGCACCTTGCGAACCCGGCCGTCGGCGCCCCGCACGGGCTCACCGGTGTCGGCGTCGTACTCGACGAACGCCACCGGTGACGGACAGATGCCGGTGGTCTTGTCGATGTTGAACACGTTGACGAATGCGGTGTTGCCCTCGCTGGCCGCGTAGAACTCGCAGATCCGCTCAATGCCGAACCGCTCGGTGAACTGGTCCCAGATCGCCGGGCGCAATCCGTTGCCGCAGATCACCCGAACCTTGTGCTGACGGTCCGCCGCGCGGGGCGGCTGGTTGAGCAGGTACGTGCAGATCTCGCCGATGTAGACGAACGCGGTGGCGTCGTAGCGGATCACCTCGTCCCAGAACTTCGAGGCCGAAAACGAGCGGCCCAGCGCCAGCGTGGCACCGGTACTGAGCACCGACGACAACGCCACGGTCAGCGCGTTGTTGTGGTACAGCGGCAGGCAGCAGTACAGGGTGTCGCGGCCGGTGAGCCGCATGCCGAGCGCACCGAACCCGGCCAGCGCGCGCAACCACCGATAGTGCGTCATCACGCTGGCCTTGGGCATGCCGGTGGTGCCCGAGGTGAAGATGTAGAACGCCTTGTCCTTTGCTAGCACGGCCGCGGTGGTCGGCGGGTTGGTTGTCGGCGCGGTGGTGGCAAGGCGCTTGAGCTCATCGTCGGTCATCAGCCCGCTGGTGTCGGCGCCGCTTTCGGTGATCGGGTCGACGAAGCCGGTCTCGGCGACGACGACCTTGGCGCCCAGCAACCCGAAGCTGTGCTTGAGCACCTCGCCGCGCTGGTTGTAGTTGACCATCCCCGCGATCGCGCCGCACTTGACAGCCGCCAGCATGACCAGCACCGCGTCCGGCGAGTTGCGCAACATGATCCCGACGACGTCGCCGTGGCCGACCCCGCGGGCCGCCAGCACCGCCGCATAGCGGTTGGCGGCCTCGTTGGCCTGGCGATAGCTGATCTGCTCGTCGGCGAACTTGATGAACACCTTGTCGCCGTACTTGGCCGCGCGGTCCTGGAACACCTTGCCGATGGATGTCTTGGCCGACGGGCGGGCGCCGAACCCGGTGACCACGCCGCGAAGGATGGTCGGCACATCGAGAAGCAGGCCCGGCAACTTGCCGGCAACATCCAGCAGCCCGACGTTGGTCCGGGTCCCTGACGTGTCCTCAGTCATGCTCGGCTCCCCTCAACTGCTCCATGTGCGCCTCACCCTAATTACCGGTGCTCAACTTCACTCGCGGGGTGCGCAGGCTTCCATCGCCACCTCGACGTCGTCGACGAGCACCAGCCGGTCCATGGCCTCCTGGGCGACATACCCGCTCTCGACCAAGCCGTGCAGCCACGCGATCAAGCCGTCGTAATGTCCGACGGGATCCAGCATCACCACCGGTTTTTCATGCATACCCAAATATCCGGCAGTCCAGGCAGCGAAGAACTCCTCGAGCGTGCCGATGCCGCCGGGCAGCGCGATGAACGCATCGGCGCGATCCTCCATGACCGATTTGCGCTCCCGCATCGTGTCGGTGACGACGAGCTCGTCGGCGTCGACGTCGGCGACCTCGCGATGGACCAGCGCCTTGGGGATGACACCGACGGTGCGCCCACCGCGCGCCCTGGCGCCGTTGGCCAGCGCGCCCATCGCCGAGACGTTTCCGCCGCCGGACACCAGGGCCCACCCGCGCATGGCGATCGCTTCGCCGACACGCGCGGCCAGCTCGAGTAGTTCTGGATGCGTCGGTCCTGCGGCGCAGTAGACACACACCGCCCATTCGCGGTCGGGTTCTGCGGACATGCGGACAAGCTGACCATATGATCCGGCCGTGCCAGTTGAGTGGGTCACCGCACCGCCCGAGCCCGTGCTGGATGCCGTCGACACCGGCGTTTCCGGGCACGCCGGTGCGGTGTTGATCGGCCCGGCAGGCGTGGGCAAGACGACGGTGGCCCGTGCGGCCGTGCAGCGGTTGGGCTCTCGGTTCGACCGCGTCGACTGGGTGACCGCGACGACGCCGATGGCCGCGGTGCCGTTCGCCGCCGTCGGCCACCTGATCGATATCCCCGACGCGGGCAAGACCGCGGAGGTGCTGCGCACCGCGCGCGAGACGCTGGGTGATGGTCGGCTGCTGGTGGTCGATGACGCGCATCTGTTGGACCGGCTGTCCGCGGCGTTGATCTACCAGTTGGCCGTCGCCGGGACCGCGAAGCTGATCGTGACGGTCGCGCCCAACGGTGTTGTCGCCGAGGAGATCTCGACGCTGTGGGAGGACGGGTTGCTCGAGCGCGTCGACCTGCAGCCCCCAGGGCACGACGACAACCGGCTGGCCGCCGTGATCGGTGACTTCGTGCGCTCGCTTCCGGATGCGGGACGACGGGCGTTGCAGTTCCTGGCCGTCGACGACCCGCTGCCGCAACGCTCGCTCGCGGAGCTGCTGGGCGGCGACGCACTGGCCGAGGCGCAGTCCTGCGCCGCGGTCGTGGTCGACGCGGGGTGGGCGCGTCCGGCGCATCCGTTGTTCGTCGACGCGGTGCGTGACGCGTTGGGCGGGCCCGAGCTGCGCAGGTTACGCACCGAGGTGGTCGACCGGTTGGCCGCCGCGCCCGTCGACGGGGTGGTCGCCCGGTTGCGGCGCGCCGTGTTGGCGCTGGACTGCGACAGCCCGCAGCCACCGGACGAGGTGGCCGCCGCGGCCGAGGAAGCATTGCGGCTCGGCGATTTGGTGCTCGCCGAGCGGCTCGGCCGGGTGGCGTTGCAGCGGGCACCCCAGCTGCGCACGCGGCTGACGCTGGGGTACGCGCTGGCGTGGCAGGGCAGGGGCCGCGACGCCGACGCGGTGCTCGACGCGGTGGATCCGTCGGCGCTGTCGGAGACCGAGTTGATGGCGTGGGCGTTGCCGCGGGCGGCCAACCAGTTCTGGATGCTGTCCGAACCGGAGCGGGCGACGGCGTTCCTGCGGGCGACGCGCAACCGCGTCGCCTCGCCGACGGCGCAGACGACGCTGGACGCGTTGTCGGCGACGTTCGCGATGAACGCGGGCAACCCCGCGCGGGCCAAGCAGATCGCCGACGATGTTCTGACGTCCCCTGCGGCCGACGACACCGCGGTCGGTTGGGCGGCGGCGGCCGCGGCGTTGAGCGCTGCGCGAATGGGACGTTTCGGCGAGGTCGACGCGCTGGCCGAGCGCGCGATCGCCGCCGGGCATCCCGGCCTGCTGCGGTTCACCAGCGGCTTCGGCCAGACCACGGCGCTGGTGATGGGCGGGGAGCTGGACGAGGCGCAGGCGTTGGGCCGGCGGCTCGCCGATTTCGCGCAGCTGCAGCAGCCCGGCCGCGCGATCGGTGAGGTGCTGGTCGCCGACGTGCTGATCGCCAAGGGTGAGCTGGAGCAGGCCGTGGCGCTGTTGCGGCCGGCGGCGGCCGCGCTGGCCCCGACCGGCTATTCGTGGGGCCCGTTGGCGTGGATGCTGCTGGCACAGGCGCTGGGCCAGCTGGGCGCCACGGTCGAGGCCGGCAAAGCGTTGTCGCGCGCGGAATCCCGGCACGGTTTGAAGTCCATGCTGTTTGCCCCCGAGCTCGCGCTGGCGCGGGCGTGGACGATGTCTGCGCGCCGTAACCGGCACGCTGGGGTCGACGCCGCGCGCGATGCGGTGCGCAGCGCCGAGCGGGGCGGGCAGTCGGCGGTGGCGCTGCGCGCGCTGCTGGACGCGGTGCGGCTCGGCGATATCCGCGCGGTCGACGGGCTCGCCCGCGTCGGCGCCGAATGCGAGTGCGCGGTGGGCCAGGTGGCGCTGGCGCACGCCCACGCGCTGGTGGATCGGGACGCGAACGCGCTGGCCGACGTCGCGCAGCGTTACGCCGCGATCGGGATGATGCGGGCCGCCGAGGACGCGTCGGCGCAGAGCGGCTGAATTGGTGTCTCGACCGCTGTAGTCGCAGCTTTAGACTCTGGTCATGAGCGCCAACCTGTACGTACAAACCGACGGTGTGCGGTCCTGCGCGCAGATCCACGAGCGGGTCGTGGGCGGGTTGTCACAGTTGATGGGCCCGGGCGCGACCGACGCGACCGGTGTGCAGACCAGCCACGGGGCCATCGCGTCCGCGGTGAGCACCGCGCTGGCGGGGGTGCTGGGCACCCGCCACGGCACCATGCAGACCACCGCCACCTCGGGTAGCACCATCGCCGAACTTCTGCAGAAAGCCGCCCAGATGTATGAGCAGGGCGACCGCACGGGCGCCGAACGGGTGCGGGCCGCGGCGGAAGACCTCGACTGACTGAAATTTTGCGCTGAGGGCTGGCCACGCCCGACGCGTTACACCCTGCGCGCGACGTCGTCGCCGCCGGTTTCCGGCTGCTGCGGCGGTGCCACCGGGGCCGATTCGGATGGGCGCTCGCCCGGTTCCGCGCGGTCGTCATCCGCGCGCTGCAGCGGTTCGCGCTGCTGCGCTGAGTCTGCTGCGGCGCTGGCGCCGCGACCGCCCTGGCCGACCTGCATGCCCTGCTGGCCGAGTTGGCCCAGCATCCCGACGACCTGGCCCACCGACTGCGAACCGGCGTCGTCGGAGTTGGCATACGCCGCCTCAGCGGCGCCGACCTTGCCGGAGAAGGTGTTCTCCTTGGCCGACAGCGCCGCCACGTTGGCGGCCAGCTGCGCGCCCAGCGTCGGCAGCACGGCCGAGATGGTCGAGCTCATCGCGTCCTGGCCCGCCGGAATCGTTGGTATCTGCGGCAATTCGACCGCAGCCGCGTTCCAGCCGATGGCCTCGGGCTTTCTCAGCGGACTAGACATCGCGTATCTCCTGCCTCACCAGTCGTCGTCGACATCGTCTTCGTCGAGGTCGTGTTCAAGCGGTGCCGGCACCGAGATCCCGGCCACGGTGCCGCCGCTGGTGCCGCGCTGGCCCATCATCGGCGCCATCCCGCCCATGCCGCCGCCTACCCCGGCGGCCGCCGGCGCGACGCCGCCCGCCACCGCGGACCCGGCCGCCGCGCCCTCGGCGGGGGCGGAGCTCACCGGCTTGCTGCCCACCAGGTTCGCCATCTGCGGGGTCTGCAGCGGGATCCCGCCAGCGCCCGGCAGGCCCGCGGCGCGCACCATGCCCGAACCTCCACCCGCCCCCGAGCCACCGGCCAGCGGATGGTTGGAGAACGACGAGAACGGCAGGCCCGCCGAGCCCAGCGCGTCGGCCTTGCCGCCCTGGCCGAACAGCGACGTCAGCTGCTGCAACGGTTGCGAGAGCTGTTGGCCCATCTGCTGCGGTAGGGCCATCAGCGCCTGGCCGATCTGCATGGGCATCTGGGTGGCCATCGAGCCCATCTGGGTGGCCATCTGCATGGCCTGCTGCGGACTCTGCGCGGCTTGTTCCCCGCTGTCCTGGGCTTCTTTGGTGCCGGGCACCGGCGGGGCGCCGACGAACGGGATGCTCGGCGGCACCCCGAGCGTGTTGGCCAGCTCGGTCGTATTCGTCGTCACGTTGGCGATGTTCTGCGACAGGCCCATCTTGATGCGGCTCTGCACCAGCTGCTGGGCGTTGCCGAACGGCATCGCCGCGATGGCCTCGCACTCGTGCTGGACCTCTTGGGCGATGGTGTTGGCCAGCATCTTCGTCTTGACGACGGTGGCCTCCATCGCGCGCAGCTTGGCCGCGATCGCGGCGGCCTGTGCGGCGTTGGTTTCGTGGCCGCCGATGATCGTGCTGGCCTCCCCGGCCGCGGCGACCGATCCGGCCCCTTCCCAGGTGTCCGACAGCTGCATCAACTGGCCCTGCTGCTGCGGCACCACGGTGCCGGTCACCTTGGCTGCGAACGTTTCATACGCCGCGGCGGCCGCAGCCAGAACCTCTTCGTCGACGTTCGGCCAGCCCGGGCCCGTCACCGTCTGCGACCCGTACGGGCTGACGTCGGGCATGATCCCCATAACGGTCGAATTTACCGTGCCTGCGGTAGCTACCGGACCGCTTAAATCGGCGCCGATCAGGGCCGACTATGCCGTCTGCAGGCGCCCGTCAGATAGCCGGAGCCTGCGCTGAACGCCGATTTCGTCGAGAAACCGGTCGTCGTGGCTGACGACGAGAAACGCGCCGCGGTAGGCGTTGAGCGCGGACTGAAGTTGCGCCACGCTGGCCAGGTCCAGGTTGTTGGTCGGCTCGTCGAGCAGCAGCAGGTGGGGTGCGGGTTCGCCGAAGAGCACGCAGGCCAGCGTGGCGCGCAGCCGCTCGCCACCGGAGAGCGCGCCGACCGGCAGGTGGATCCGGCCGCCGCCGAACAGGAACTGCGCGAGCAGATGCCGCCGCCGGGTCTCGGAGAGGCCTGGCGCGAACACGTCGAGGTTCTCGGCGACCGAACGCCGCGGGTCCAGCAGATCGAGCCGCTGTGACAGGTAGGCCACCCGTCCGTCGGTGCGCCCCACGGTGCCGGCGGCGGGCGCCTGCGTGCCGTCGACGATCCGCAACAGGGTGGATTTGCCGACGCCGTTGGGGCCGGTGAGCGCGATGCGTTCGGGTCCGCGCACGCTCAGGTCGACGCCGGTGAACAGGGTGCGCGCGCCACGTCGGGCCGCGACGTCCTCGAGCCGCAGCAGTGTGCGACCGGCGGGCACGTCGGTCTGCGGCAGGTCGAGCACGATGGCGTCGTCGTCGCGCAGGCGGCGCTGGGCGTCGTTGAGGCGCGCCCTGGCGTCACCGACTCGGGCGGCATGCACGTCGTCGGCGCGGCCCGCCGATTCCTGGGCCCTGCGCTTCATCGCGCCTGCCACGATCTTCGGCAGCCCGGCGTCTTTGAGGTTGCGCGCGGCGGTATTGGCCCGCCGCGCGGCACGTTCGCGCGCCAGCTGCATGTCGCGCTTTTCGCGTTTGAGTTGTTGTTCGGCGTGGCTCCGGTTGTTCTCGGCGACGCGCTGCGCCTCGGCCACGGTCTCGGTGTACATCGTGAAATTGCCGCCGTACCACAGGATTTCGCCGCGGTGCAGCTCGGCGATACGGTCCATTCGGTCCAGCAGCACCCGGTCGTGGCTGACCAGCAGTAGGCACCCGGTGAAATCCTCGACGGCGTCGTAGAGCTTGTGGCGCGCGTCGGCGTCGAGGTTGTTGGTCGGCTCGTCGAGCAGCAGCACGTCGGGGCGCTGCAGCAGCTGGGCGGCCAACCCGAGCGAGACGACCTCGCCGCCGGACAATGAACCGAGTGCGCGGTCCAGCGCGATGTGCCCCAATCCCAGCCGGTCGAGTTCGGCCCGGCAGCGCTGTTCGACGTCCCAGTCGTCACCGATCGCGGCGAACACGTCGTCGCCGGCGTCACCGTCGGCCAGGGCGTTCAGCGCGGCGATGACGGGGGCGACGCCGAGCACCTCGGCCACGGTGCGCTCGGCGACGAACGGCAGCGTCTGCGGCAGGTAGCCGAGCGTGCCGTCGACGGCCACCGATCCCGTCGTGGGCCGGTACTCGCCGGCAATGAGCTTGAGCAGTGTGCTCTTGCCGGCACCGTTGGGCGCGACCAGCCCGGTGCGGCCGGGCCCGACGCTGACCGACAGGTTCTCCAAGAAAGCGGTGTCGTCCGGCCAGGCGAACGACAGATTCGAGCAGACGATGGAAGACATGCGAGAGAGCTCTCGATAACGAAAAACGACTAGGACACCGGAGTCGTCGTCTTACCGCATGCTTTCAGCGTACGGATCCGGTCAACCGGTTAAATACCGCCGCAGCATGTCGGTAACGGCGGTGATGGCCGCGGTCTCCACCCGCTCGTCGGCGCGGTGCGCGAGATTCGGGTCGCCGGGGCCGTAGTTGAGCGCCGGGATGCCCAGCGCGGCGAAGCGTGCGACGTCGGTCCAGCCGTACTTGGCCCGCACCTGTCCGCCTGCGGCGGCCACCAGCGCCGCGGCGGCCGGCTTGGTCAGCCCCGGCAACGCACCCGCCGCCGAGTCGGTGAGCTCGATCTGCACGTCGAGGCCGTCGAGCACCTCGTGCACGTGGTGCAGCGCCTGTTGCGGGCTGCGGTCGGGTGCGAAGCGGAAATTCACCGTCACCGATGCCGAGTCTGGGATGACGTTGCCCGCGATTCCGCCGTCGACGCCGACCGCGGAGAGCCCCTCGCGGTA
The DNA here is from genome assembly GCF_053483935.1 of Mycolicibacterium sp. XJ879. Classification (NCBI taxonomy): domain Bacteria; kingdom Bacillati; phylum Actinomycetota; class Actinomycetes; order Mycobacteriales; family Mycobacteriaceae; genus Mycobacterium; species Mycolicibacterium sp. XJ879. The sequence continues at coordinate 306,777 of NZ_JBEFTH010000005.1, read as the reverse complement.
GACGCAGCCGTCGATGTCGACGCTGCGGGCCTGATAGTCCTTGAGCCGCGCCAGCACGTCGCCGAGTTTGTGAATCGCATTGTCGCCCAGCCAGGATCGCGCGGAGTGGGCACGGGTTCCCGAGGCGGTGACGATCACGCGCAGCGTGCCCTGACAGCCCGCCTCGATGTACCCGCCGGACGGTTCGCCGAGGATCGCGACGTCGGCCGCCAGCCAGTCGGGCAGTTCACGCTCGATGCGGCCCAAACCGTTTGCGCTCGCTTCGATTTCCTCGCAGTCATACATCACCAGGGTGATGTCGTGTTGCGGTTCGGCGACCGTCGCGGCCAGGTGCAGAAAGACCGCGTCCCCGGATTTCATGTCGGAGGTGCCGCACCCGTAGAGATACGGGCCCTCGAGCCGGCCGGGCACGTTGTCCGCTATCGGCACGGTGTCGGTGTGGCCGGCCAGCAGCACGCGCGACGGCAGGCCGCGGTGGGTGCGGGCCAGCACCGCGTCGCCGCTGCGGATGATCTCGAAGCCGCTGGTCTGCTCGCGCAGCGCGGTCTCGATCTCGTCGGCGATGCGCTGCTCGTTGCGGGACTCGCTGGGGATGTCCACCAGCGCCGCGGTCAACGCGATCGGATCAGCGTGCAAGTCCAGGCCCACACCGTCCGAGGTTAGTCGAGTAGCCTCATGCGACGTGACTTCTGCTTCTGGCGTCGGCCTTGCGACCATCGCCGCCGACGGATCCGTCCTCGACACCTGGTTTCCGGCCCCCGAACTCAGCGGGGACGGCCCCTCCGGCACCACCCGGCTCTCGACGGCCGAGGTGCCCGCGGAACTGGGTGAGCTCACCGGCCGCGACGACGACCGTGGCGTGGAGATGGTCGCGGTGCGCACCGTCAGCGCGTCGCTGGAGGACAAGGCGGCCGATGCGTACGACGTGTACCTGCGGCTGCACCTGCTGTCGCACCGGTTGGTCGCCCCGCACGGGCTCAACGCCGACGGCTTTTTCGGCTTGTTGACGAACGTCGTGTGGACCAACCACGGCCCGTGCGCGGTGGAGGGGTTCGAGATGGTGCGCGCCCGGCTGCGCCGCCGCGGCCCGGTCACCGTCTACGGCGTCGACAAATTCCCGCGGATGGTCGACTACGTGCTGCCCGCGGGGGTGCGGGTGGCCGACGCCGACCGGGTGCGGCTGGGCGCCCACCTCGCGTCGGGCACCACCGTCATGCATGAGGGGTTCGTCAACTTCAACGCGGGGACGCTGGGCAGTTCGATGGTGGAGGGCCGGATCTCGGCGGGTGTGGTCGTCGACGACGGCTCCGACGTGGGCGGCGGCGCGTCGATTATGGGCACGCTATCGGGCGGTGGCACCGAAGTGATCTCGGTGGGCAAGCGCTGCCTGCTCGGCGCCAATGCTGGCCTTGGCATTTCGTTGGGTGACGACTGTGTGGTCGAGGCGGGTCTCTATGTCACCGCGGGCACCAAGGTGCAGACCGGCGACGGCCAGACCGTCAAGGCGCGGGAACTCTCGGGCGCCAACAACCTTTTGTTCCGGCGCAATTCGGTGACCGGCGCGGTGGAGGTGGTCAAGCGCGACGGCAGCGGTATCACGCTCAACGAAGCGCTGCACCAGAACTAGCCCGTTTGGCTCACTAGGGCGCGAGCTACCCTTTGCCGCGAGCGGGCGTGTTTGAGGACGACACGCCGTCGAAAACCCGAAGTTTACGCACGCTCGCCAGCCTCAGCTCGCCGCGTTGGGCTTCAACGGCGGGCAGCGCCCGTCGACCACCGCGAGCTCGAAATGCCAGATCTCGTTGGCGTAGATCTGACACAGCCCGAACCGAGACCCGTTGCGAATCAACCACATGTCGGCCTGCACGGGTGAGATGTCGACGGCTTCACCGGTGACATGCTTAGACGCCTCCGGCGCGGCGACGAACTCCCGGGCGGCCTCAACGCTCCCGTACTTCTGCACGCCAATGTCGAACAACCGCCGTTGAAAGCCCAATGTCCGCCAGCCGGAGGTGATCCGCATGTCGATGCCGTCGGCCGCGGCGGCCCGGGCGGCATCTTGAACCGCCTTGAGCAGCAACGGGTCGAGCCACCCCACGATCGGGTTGGATACGTCGAACGGGGACAGTGTCCTACCCGCGGGCAGCCAGCCGCCCACCGTGTCGGTGGCCGCGCCGCCGATACTCAGCGGCTCGACGGGAACTGTGCGCTCCGGTTTCGGCGGTGGCGGCGCGGTCCCGCACGCGCACAATGAGAATGCCACCGCGGCTGCCAGGGTCACGAGCGTGCGCAAACTCCGGACTTTGGTCGGCGAGTCGCCCTCAGCCACGCACGCTCGCGGAGGGAAGGATGCAGAATTCGTTGCCCTCCGGATCGGCGAGCACCACCCAGCTGGCGTCGCGCTGCCCGACGTCGACATGCCGGGCACCCATCCCGATCACGCGCTGCACCTCGGCCTGCTGATCGTCGGGCCGGAAATCGAAGTGGATGCGGTTCTTGACCACCTTGGCGTCGAGCACCGACAGGAACAGCCAGTTCGGTCCCGCGCCCGGCGGGGCGTGCAGCACGACGTCGCCGTCGTCGTCGACGTGCTTCTGCCAGCCCAACACCTGCGCCCACCAGGAGCCCAGCATCGTCGCGTCGTTTGCGTCGATGCAGATCTCGTCGAACCTCAGTCCCATTGTGCCAACTCCTTTTTGAGCACCTTTCCCATGGGGTTGCGCGGCAGCGCATCGACCAGCCGCACCTCACGCGGCCGCTTATGCGCCGAGAGTTCATGGGCCACAAAATTGATCAGCGTCGACGGGTCGGCGTCGCCGACGACAAACGCGACGATGCGCTGGCCGAGGTCGTTGTCGGGGACGCCGACAACGGCGGCCTCCCGAACCCCGGGATGCCCAAGCAACACCGTCTCGACTTCGCCTGCGCCGACCCGGAACCCACCAGTCTTGATCAGGTCCACGGATTCGCGGCCCACGATGCGGTGCATCCCGTCACCGTCGATCACCGCGACGTCACCGGTCCGGTACCAGCCGTCGTCGTCGAGCACCTCGGCGGTGGCCTCCGGTCTGTTGAGGTACCCGTCGAACAGGGTTGGGCCCCGAACCCGCAGTCGCCCAATGGTTTCGCCGTCGTGAGGCACATCGGCACCGTGCTCGTCGACCAGTCGGGTCTCGATCCCCGCCAGCGGCGGGCCCACCCAGCCGGGCCGGCGCTCGCCGTCGGCCCGGGTGCTCAACGTGATCAGCGACTCGGTGGCGCCGTACCGCTCGATCGGCCGGTGCCCGGTGACGCCGGCCAGCTTGTCGAACACCGGAACCGGTAGGGGCGCGCTGCCCGACACCAGCAGTCGAGCCGACGCCAATGCGCGCGCCGCGGCGCGGTCGGAGGCCACCCGCGACCATACCGTGGGCACCCCGAAGTACACCGAACCACCGGCGGCGGCATAGGCCGCCGGTTCCGGTTTTCCGGTGTGTACGAACCGGTTACCGATGCGCAGCGAGCCGAGTAGCCCCAGCACCAGGCCGTGCACGTGATACAGGGGCAGTCCGTGCACCAGCGTGTCATCAGGGGTCCATTGCCAAGCCTCGGCGAGCGCGTCGATGTCGGCCGCGACGGCGCGTCGGCTCAGGATCACACCCTTGGGCGCGCCAGTCGTGCCCGATGTGTAGATGATCAGCGCGGGCGCATCGGCGGGCGGTTCGACGTAGCGGTGCCACGACCGCGCGTGCAGCCGCACCGGCACGTGTTGTAGGCCGTGGTCGTCTGCCGGCTTCTCGCCCAGCCAGGCTTGCGCACCTGAATCGGTGACGATGTGCCTGCGTTCGGTGGCGCCGACGTCGGCGGGTACCGGAACGACGGGCACGCCGGCGATCAGGCAGCCCGTGATTGCCAGCACCGTGGACGCGGTCGGGGTGGCCAGCACCGCGACGCAGCTTGCCCCCGCGACCCGTTCGGCCACCGAGGTGGCCGCGCCGACCAGATCGCTGCGGCTCAGCACGGCTCCGTCGATGCGGACCGCGTCGCCGATATCGGCGCCGCCGGCGACGGCCGCGGGGTTCAGCGAGGCAAGCAACACGTGCGTGAGGATACTGGGCGCGTGAACTCCATCCAGACCATCGCGTCGCGCGAGGTGTACCGCAACAACTGGTTGACGATGCGCGAGGACGCGATCCGCCACCCGGACGGCAGCGACGGCGTCTACGCCGTGGTCGACAAGCCGTCGTATGCGCTGGTGATGGCGTGTGACGGCGACCGTTTCCATCTCGTGGAACAGTTCCGCTATCCGATCGGGCTACGGCGCTGGGAATTTCCGCAGGGCACCGCGCCGGGCGCCGACGAGATGGCGCCTGCGGACCTCGCCGCGCTCGAGCTGCGCCAGGAAACCGGGTTGCGGGCCTCCGATATGCGGGTGCTCGGTCAGCTCGACGTCGCCCCGGGGATGAGCAGCCAGCGCGGCTGGGTCTTTCTCGCCACGGGCATCACCGAGGGCGAGCATGAACGCGAGCATGAAGAACAGGACATGCACAGCGAGTGGTTCGCCCGCGCGGAGGTGGCACGGATGATCCGCGACGGCGAGATCACCGACGCCCAGTCGGTTGCGGCGTGGGCGCTGCTGTTGCTCGCCGAGCATTTGCCGATGCGGTGACTTTCCGCCCGTACCGCGGTCTACCTCCTGGACGTGCACACGACAACTGGAGGCAGCATGACGGGAATCGGCACGATGCGGATCGGTATGTATTCGTTCGCTTGCCGCGACGCCGCGACGCTCGCGGGGTTCTGGGCCAAGGTGCTCAACCGGCCGGTGGACGACGGCGCTTCTGCGGACTTCGCGACCATAGGCCTCAACGACGGCGGTGTGACGTGGATGTTCGAGCGCCGATCCGATGCGCAGCTACCCAGCGGGCAGAATCGGCTGATGATCGACTTCGACGGCGGACCGTCTTGGTCGCACCATGCCGACCGGGTGGAATCGCTCGGCGCGCTCCGAGTCAGCGATCACCATGACGACGGTCTGGATTGGGTCGTCTTTCGCGACACCGAAGACAACACCTTCCGGATCTTCTCTCCTCGGCCCGAATGAGTGTCCGGTGGCCGCTGTCGGGCCGATGTGTGCCGAAGCGGCGATCGGCACTCGAGTTCGGCGCTGCGCGGGCGCTGCTGCGTTGCGGCAAACCCGCATAATCTCAGGGCTGATTCTGGTTCGGTTGCGGCTGACGATCGGATTGCGCAGGCGCGCTGGGCGTTGTGGTCGTGACGCACGTGCATCGCTTGTTCGCCGATACGAATCTGTGACCCCGTCGTAGCCTTCGGCAAACCGTGTCCTGGCGCGTCTTGGCGAGCGTGCCAAATAGGCTGGCGGGCATGTCTGCCCGTCCCGTGACCAGCGTGCTGCTCGGTCTTGTCTGTGCGACCGGGATAGGGGTTTCGGCGGTCCCGACCGCTGCGGCGGCAGACGCGCAATGGAACGGGCGCTATCAGATCGTCACCTTCGCGTCCGAGAAGATGGGCACCAGTGTGGCCGCAGCTCAGGCCGAGCCGGACTTCGGCGCCCAGTATGTGCTGTCCACCGACTGTTCGAGCGGGCTGTGCGTGGCCACTGTCGTGGACGGGCCCGCACCGAGCAATCCGACCATCCCGCAACCTGTCCGGTACACCTGGGACGGGTCGCGGTGGCAGTATTCGTACAACTGGCAGTGGGAATGCTTCCGCGGTGACGGGTTGCCCACGCAGTACGCGCCGGCGCAGTCACGGGTTTTCTACGCTCCTGATGTCGACGGGTCGATGTTCGGAACGTGGCGCACCGAGATCCTTTCCGGCCCGTGCCGCGGCACCGTCACCATGCCGGTCGCCGCGTACCCCCTCTAGCGTCCGCGTTCGACCAATGCACGTGGGAAGAACGCGAGGTGGGGCCGGGCGTTCGGCCGGTCGGCGCAGAAAGTAGGCATAACGCTGGGTGTCTAACCGGCACGTAGCTGCGGACACGGTTGCCGTCGTCGGTATGCCGCTGCTGTTCGTTGTCGCGAATGCCTCAGAGCATCTGGTATTCGAAACCGTTGTTCGCCTGTCGTTTTGGACCGCGATTCCAGATACCACGTGCACGGTCCCGCGGTCGTGTGTGGCGCCCAAGGGATAGCCATCGCAGGCCATCGGTATCTTCAGGCACCGCAGGTAGAAAGCGGTGACATCGTCGCGGCGGCCGAGCGAGCGATTGCAGATCCGTCCCAACACGTTTCGTCGCCGGGTGCGCCGTGCCGAACAGTTGCTGTCCACGTCACTGCCGGATCCCGATGTGCAACTGCTGTTGTCGCTGAATCTGCCAGCTACCTCCTGACGACGCCGATCGTGGATACTAAGCTTGCAAAGGAGGCGGCCGTGAGTGCAATTGGGGCGGCCGCGTTCTCGTCAGCATCCTTCGACCGATTTGGGAGCACACATGAAAACCAGCATCATGACACCCATGGCCGTCGCGGGTATCGCGACGCTTGGAATCGCCATGGCGCCCATGGCTGCCGCCGACAGCTACCCCACCACCGCGTCCTTCGGCGCGGCTCAAGAACTCATCGACGCCAGCGGTGTTGTCGTCACCGGTTGGACGGTTGAAGAACTGGAGCCGAGCGACGACGTTCTGCCGGGCTACCAGCCGGTCGGTACGCTGTATGAGGCCGACGCCACCGTCACAGCGGTCAGGGGCACAGTCACGCCGATCATCTCCAACTTCAACGCCCGCGCGGCCAACGGCGAGACGTATCGCGCGATCTTCACCGTGCCGACACCGGAGGGCGTCAACCCCGCCACCCTCACCGAGGGCGCATCATCGGAGGGCGAACTGTTCTTCGACGTCACCGGCCCGGTTCCAAACAGCGTCATCTACAACGCCGGCGGCCAAGACCTGTTGGTCTGGACTGGTGCTACGGCTGCACCAGAAGAGGTCGTCGACGAGGTCATCATCGAAGAGACCGAGACCGAGACCGAGACCGAGGTGATCGTGGAAGAGGAGATCACCGAAGAGCAGTAGTAGACGGTCGTGGTTGTGGTTCAGGCCGAGAGTCGCTGTGCGGCAGCGTTGATGCGCTCGTCGGGTGCGGTTAACGCGACGCGCACGTGGTGTGACCCGCGCGGACCGTAGAACTCACCCGGCGCCACCAGGATGCCACGCCCTGCCAGCCATGCGACGGTGTCTCGGCACGGCTGGCCGCGCGTGGCCCACAGATACAACCCCGCCTCCGAGTCGTCGACGGTAAACCCGGCCGCGCGCAGCGCCGGCAGCAGCACATCGCGTCGCCGCGCGTAGCGGGCACGCTGCTCGTGCTCGTGCTCGTCGTCGTCGAGCGCGGCGACCATCGCGGACTGCACCGGCGTCGGCACCATCATTCCGGCGTGCTTGCGCACCGCCAACAACTCCGCCACCAGCGCCGCATCGCCGGCCACGAAACCGGCCCGGTACCCCGCAAGCGACGACGACTTGGACAGCGAGTGCACCGCCAACAGCCCGGTGTGGTCACCCTCGCTGACCGACGGATGCAGCACCGACAGCGGTTCGGCGTCCCAGCCCAACCCCAGATAGCACTCGTCGGACGCGATCAACACGCCGCGCTCTCGCGCCCAGCCGACGACCTTGCGCAGATGGTCGACGCCCAGCACCTTGCCCGTCGGGTTGCTCGGTGAGTTGATGTACACCAGCGCGGGCCGCTGCGGGCCGAGCTGGGTCAGCGAGTCCGCCCGCAGCACCTGCGCTCTGGCCAGCCGCGCGCCCACATCGTAAGTGGGGTAGGCCAATTCGGGCACCACGACGGTGTCCTCATACCCCAGCCCCAGCAGCGTCGGCAGCCAGGCGATCAGCTCCTTGGTGCCGATCACCGGCAACACCGCCGCCTCCGACAGCCCGGTGACCCCGTAGCGACGGGCCAACGCCGCGACGGCCGATTCCCGCAACGCCGACGTGCCGGCGGTCGTCGGATAACCCGGCGAGGCGCTGGCGGCCGCCAACGCCTCGCGGATCACCGGCGCCACCGGGTCGATCGGGGTACCGACCGACAGGTCGACGATGCCGTCAGGGTGCGAGCGGGCCAGCGCGGTGACGTCGGCCAGGGTGTCCCACGGGAACACCGGCAGCGACGCCGAGCGGAGATTTCGCACCGCGCGCTGCTCCACGGACATGTGCCCGCCCCGCTGACGAACCGTTATCAGTCCTCGCCCTGGGGCGGCAGGTCCTTGACGACCTGCGGGTCGTTCTCGGTCATGCCGACCTTGGACGCGCCGCCCGGCGATCCCAGCTCGACGAAGAAGTCGGCGTTGATCTGGGTGTACTCGCTCCACTGGTCGGGCACATCGTCTTCGTAGTAGATGGCCTCGACCGGGCAGACCGGCTCGCATGCGCCGCAGTCGACGCATTCGTCCGGATGGATGTACAGCATGCGTGCACCCTCGTAGATGCAGTCGACAGGGCACTCCTCGATACACGCCTTGTCTTTGACGTCGACGCAGGGTTCGGCAATCGTGTACGTCACAGGTTGCTCCTCGATCTCCTGTCCAGCGGGGCTGTTCGTTCTTGGACGGTGGTCTCAGTGTGCCTTATGTCCGCGCTCGCCCTCGGCTAAGGGTGGCGCGTGGTTACTGATACTAAACGTTGCACATACAGGCCGCCTACCGCGACTCCCCTATGCGCCTCAGTGCACTGCAACAAATTGCATATGTCTGCCGCAGGTTCTATGCTGCCGACGTGGCGTTACCCCACGCCATCCTGGTGGCGCTGAGCGAACAGCCCGGTTCCGGCTATGAGCTTGCCCGTCGGTTCGACCGGTCCATCGGTTACTTCTGGGCCGCATCGCACCAGCAGATCTACCGGACGCTGCGCACCATGGAAGACGACGGCTGGGTCCATGCGACGCCGGTTGTCCAGCAGGGCCGACCGGACAAGAAGGTCTACACGGTCTCCGACGCCGGGCACGCCGAGCTGGCGCGATGGATCGCCGAACCGTTGTCCGGCCGGGGCAACACGGTGGCCGACAACCGCACGCGCGAGCTGGCCGTGAAGGTCCGTGGCGCAACCTACGGCGACGTCACCGCGCTGCACGCCCAGGTGATCGCGCTGCGTGCCGAACGAGTCGACCTGCTCAACACCTACCGGGGTTACCAGAAGCGACAGTTTCCCAACCCGGTGAACCTCAAAGGCGGTGCACTGCACCAGTATCTGGTGTTGCGCGGCCGTATCCGCGCCGAGGAAGGCGCGATCGGCTGGCTCGACGAAGTTGCTGCGGCGTTGGAGGCCACATGAGCTATCCGAACTTGTTGTCGCCGTTGGCTCTTGGGTTCACCACGCTGCGCAACCGCGTCATGATGGGAGCTATGCACACCGGCCCGGCGCCCTGGCTGTAGCGTCCGCGAACTGCCGCAGGGTTGTGATTTCACGGCGACCACAACCCTGGTTTCGAAATCGCGGTATTGCGGCGACAGCCTTGCTATACCTGCAGAATGATGCAGCGCTGTGCACCCATCCACCGGAACGCCGTCGTGCATGTCCGCCAGCTCACCGCCGACGAGTTGGACAGCTTGCGCGCGGCGAAGAAGGTCTTCAAGGAAAGCGCCTGGGACGAGTGGCGGACCACCCAGCCGCTGATCTTCGATGAGTTCAACGAAACCTTCCAAGTACCCAGAGATTTCGCCACCGATCTGGTGTCGGTCCCGGGTGTGGTGTCGTGGTTCATCCCGCGCGCCGGCCGCTATGCACGGGCGGCCGTGCTGCACGATTATCTGTGGCGCTACCCGGAGCGCACCGGTTGCGACCGCCGCCAAGCCGATTACCGGTTCCGCCGCCAGATGCAACGCGACGGCGTGAGCCTGCTGCGGCGCTGGGTCATGTGGGCCGCGGTGCGGATGGCAGCGATTGTGCAGGGTAGGGGCGGCGCCGGATGGCAAAAGGATGTGCTGGGCGCGCTGATGCTGTTAGTGTTCGTTGCGCTGCCCATCGTTTTGCTACCGGCCGTCGCGATCCTCGCCTCGACCTTCGTGTTCTGGTTTCTCGAGATGCTCATCGCAGTCGTGGTTCCCGACGAGGCACGGCCGCGGATTCAGCTGAAAACCTGACCGTTTTCCGCGAGGGTGCACGGAATGCGGCTCGGAGCCCGCGTGGCGGTGCGCAGACACGCACGCTCGCGCACCGAAAAGTGCGGGCTAGGCCGCCAGCGGGTCGTATGTCGTGGAGCGCTGCCGAGCGCGGCGGCCGATACCCTCGGCGATCGCCGTCAGTTCCTCGACAGTCTTGGCCGAGCCGAACTCCGAACCGGCCATCCGCGAAATGGTCTCCTCCATCAGTGTCCCGCCGAGGTCGTTCGCGCCGCCACGCAACATCACCTGCGTGCGCTCGGTGCCGAGCTTGACCCAGCTGGTCTGGATGTTGGCGATCCTGCCGTGCAACATGATACGCGCCAGCGCGTGCACCGCGCGGTTGTCGCGGTGCGTCGGCCCCGGCCGCGCACCGCCGGCCAGATACAGCGGCGAGCTCTGGTGGACGAACGGCAGCGGAACGAACTCGGTGAATCCGCCCGTGCGGTCCTGGATCTCGCGCAACACCCGCAGATGGCCGACCCAGTGCCGCGGGGTGTCGACATGGCCGTACATCATCGTCGAGCTCGACGGCAACCCGACTTCGTGGGCGGCGGTGACGATTTCGATCCACATCGACGTCGGCAGCTTGCCCTTGGTCAGGACCCAGCGCACCTCGTCGTCGAGAATCTCCGCCGCCGTGCCCGGGATGCTCCCCAGACCCGCCTCACGCAACGCCGTCAGCCACTCTTGCGTCGAGAGCCCGCTGCGGGCAACGCCGTTGGCGATCTCCATCGGCGAGAAGGCGTGCACATGTATGGAAGGAACCCGCGCCTTGACCGCGCGCACCAGGTCGGCGTAGCCCGTCACCGGCAGTTCGGGGTCGATACCGCCCTGCATGCACACCTCGGTGGCGCCGGCCACGTGCGCCTCCCACGCTCGGTCGGCGACCTCGTCGACAGACAACGAGTACGCATCGGCGTCGCCCTTGCGCTGCGCGAACGCGCAGAACCGACATCCGGTGTAGCAGATGTTGGTGAAATTGATGTTGCGGTTGACGACGAAGGTCACGTCGTCACCGACGGTGTCGCGACGAAGCGAATCCGCTAGGGCCCCAACAGCGTCCAATGCCGGTCCGTCGGCCACCGCGAGCGCCAGGTACTCGTCGTCGGACAGGCCCGCCGGATCCTGTTCGGCTTTGCGCAGCGCGGCCAGCACGTCGGTGTCAATGCGCTCGGGCGCCCGAGCGGCCAGTTCGTTCACCTTCTCCCGGATCGACTCCCAGTCGCCGAACGCGCTGCCAAGATCGCTGCGGGTGTCGGTCAACCGTCCCGCGGTATCGATGGCCGAATGAAGGTCGGTGCGGCCCAGGGACTCCCATGCCTCGTCGGGCTCCTGCCACGGCTGCCCCACGGGATTGACATCGGCTGCCAACCCGGTCGCCGGATCGGCGAGCGCGTCGACGTGGCCACGCACCCGCGGATCGATCCACGCCGCGCCCGCCTGGACGTACTGCGGTTGGGCGGTGAGCCGCTGCATCAGGTCGTAGCCGGCTTCGGCGGTGACCGAGGACAACTCGTCTAACCCCGGCCACGGGCGCTCCGGGTTGACGTGGTCGGGCGTCAGGGGTGACACGCCGCCCCAGTCGTCGACACCCGCGCCGACCAACGTCAGGCACTCCGAGCGCGATACCAGGTTCGGCGGCGCCTGCACCCGCATCTTGGGCCCCATCACCAGCCGGGTGACCGCCACGGTCGCGATGAAGTCGTCGAACGCAGCGTCCGGCGACGATGCCATCGCGGTGTGGTCCTTGGCGCGGAAGTTCTGCACGATGACTTCCTGCACATGGCCGAACTCCTTATGGGAGCGCCGGATCGCGTGGATGGTTTCGGCACGTTCGGTCAGGTTTTCGCCGATGCCGACGAGCAGGCCGGTGGTGAACGGGATGGACAACCGGCCCGCGTCGGCCAGCACGCGCAGGCGAACCTGCGGGTCCTTGTCCGGGCTGCCGTAGTGCGCCAGGCCCTTGGTCTCGAACAGTCGCCGCGACGTGGTTTCCAGCATCATGCCCATCGACGGGGCCACCGGCTTGAGCCGCGACAGCTCCGACCAGCTCATCACCCCGGGGTTCAAATGCGGCAGCAGGCCGGTCTCCTCCAGCACCCGGATCGCCATCGCCCGCACGTAGTCCAGCGTGGAGTCGTAGCCGCGTTCGTCGAGCCATTGCTTTGCCTCGTCCCAGCGCGTCTCGGGTCGGTCGCCGAGCGTGAACAACGCTTCCTTACAACCTAATTCGGCCCCGCGGCGCGCCACGTCGAGGATCTCGTCGGGCTCCATGTACATGCCCAGCCCGGCCGCGCGCAGCTTGCCGGGAACGGTGACGAAGGTGCAGTAGTGGCAGGTGTCGCGGCAGAGATGGGTGACCGGGATGAACACCTTGGGTGAATAGGTGACCGGTAGGCGGCCGTTGGGGCCGCGTCGGCCGGCCGCCTCGAGTCCCGCGTCACGCACCCGTGCCGCGCTGGTGCACAGGTCGGCGAGGTCGTCGCCGCGCGCGGTCATCGCAATCGCGGCTTCGTCTACGTTGAGCGCCACGCCGTCGCGAGCACGGCGCAGGACACGCCGCAGGGCGGCGGAACTCGGTACGTCGGACTTCGGTGGGAGCAACGGATTGGGCAGGTCGGCGCCGCGCTGCGGGTTCAGAGCCACTCTCGTGTAACCCCGACGTCGGCGGCGATCATCCGCCTGTCTCACATATTGAAACGACTGCGCCTGGCATACCGGCCACAGTAGTCCGGTCGGTCCGCCGTGGCGTACACCCCATCTGCGCGATAATCCCCGTAGATTGACAGCAACGTAAGTTCCACCCACCGCGGTGGCAGGCACCAGAGGAGCCTCGAATGGCCGTATCCGTCAAGTCTGTTCTGATGTCGGGCATCTCCGTCGTCGGAGCCACCGCCATCGCGATCGCCCCGGTTCAGGCGCCGCCACCCGATATCAGCACCAGCTATCACTCAGCCCCCGTTCGGGTGGTCTCCGATGAGTTCATCGAACTGCTCGCGGCGGTCCAACCGGTCACGGCGACCGCGGACCCGGTAACGCTCAACGCCACCGGCGACGCCATCATCAACGCCTGGAACAGGGTGCTGCCCTGGATCGACTACTGGGTCGAGCTCGCGGCCTACGCCGCCGACTTCATCCCGTTCGGCTACTTCATCCCGATCGGCTACGACATCAGCGCTCAGATCGACATCTTCTACTTCACCCTGATCCGGCCGATCGCCAACAGCTTTGTGGTGGATCTCGTCGCGCCCGTCGTCGACGACCCACTCAACCTCGACAGCTACATCGACGGGCTGTCCACGCTCGGCTCGGTGACGTGGAACTCGCTGCAGAACTTCGTGATCGCCGAGTTCAACTTCTTCTTCGGTTGGCTCATCCCGCCGCTCCCGCCGATCCCGCCGCTGCAGTCAGCGGTCGAGGAGCCGATGGCGGCGATGTCGCTCGCGGCCACCGAGGAGGAGACAACGGTGCCCGAAGAAGCCGAGCCTGAAGAGGCCTCCGAAGAGCCCGCCGAATCGGCCCCCGAGACCACCGAATCAACAGACGAAGCCGAAGAGGCCGAGGAGCCGGTCGAGGTAACCGAAGAGGCCGAGGGGCCGGCCGAGGAAGTTGAAGAGACCGAAGAGGCCACCGAGGCCACCGAGGCCACCGAGGTCGACGAGCTCGAGGACATCGAGGACGCCACCGAGGTCACCGAAGCCCAAGAGATCGAGAATGTCGAGGAAGCAGCGGCGATCGACGACGCCGACGAGGCGGCCGAGTACTCGACCGACAGCGGCGACACCGTGACGCAGTCACCCAGCGTCGATGCGGCCGATGGCGACAGCGGTGACGAAGGCGACGCAGGCGACGCAGGCGACGACGGGGATGGTGGTCAGGCCTAGGGCGTCACGTACCGCCAAAGCACCGCGGCCGGCGGCAGCGCACCGAGCACGAGCAGCAGCAACACCGCGTACGCCATGACCCCGGAACCTCCGAAGACGACATCGTCACCCGGCCCACCCAAGAACATCACGGCCACCGTGGCCAGCCAGGTCCACAGCGGCAGCGCGGCGATGCGGGGCGACGACGTCCAGTGCAGCGCCGCCCACACCAGCGCCGCGTTGACCAAGCCCGCGAGAAGTGCGCTGATCGGAAACGGCACCGAGCCGATCCGCAATGGCAGGAGGAACGCCGCGGCGATGGCGCACAGCACGCCGTCGAGCGCAAGCAACGTCAGAACCACCACGCGCAGACGATCGGTGGTGGTGGCCGGAGGGGTCAGGTCGGGATGCTGTCGAGCAGCGACACCATGGAGCCGATCACCCACTGGAAGTTGTCGAACCGGTCCTGCCAGTGCTGCAGGTTGGGATCGAGGTCCTGGTCCATCTGTCGTCCCTTCCACGCGCCGGTGTTGTCGGCAGCTTACCCCTTCGCCTACTGCAGGTTGAGCCCCGCAAGCAGATCGGTCTCCCAGCCGCGAGCATCGCGCTGTCCCGCGGTGCCCGCCGCAAGGACGTAGTGCTCGATCGCGCCGATCGGCAGCGCGATGTTGTTGGACAGCGCGAAAGACCGTCCGTCGAGCGCGACAGTGACCTGTGTGGCGTGGGCACGCAGCGCCGCGGTCTTGGCGGACAGCTGCTCTTCGACGTCGATGACCGCGTCGATCGCGTCGTCTTCGAAGCCGAACCCCAGGTCGTCGGCGGACACCCGGATCCATCCGGACGGCACGTCGGTCAGGGCCGCCAACCCTTCGGCGACCGCGGATCTCGCGAAGACCGACCAGTAGACCTTCGGCACGCTCCACGGTTCGCCGGGATGTTCGGAACCGGCGGCGGCGGCGACGGCGGCCATCGTCACCTCGTGGGTGTGGATGTGGTCCGGATGCCCGTAGCCGCCTTGCGGGTCGTAGGTGACGACGACGTGCGGGCGCAGCTCGCGGATGTGCGCCACCAGCGCGCCGACCGTTTCACGCGGGTCGGCGTCGATGAATCTCTGCCTGTGCCGCGGCGGTGTCCCCGCCATGCCTGAGTCGCGCCACCGGCCAGCGCCACCCAGATAGACCGGTTCATCGAGGCCCAAGGCGCGCAGTGCGGCGGTCAGTTCGGCGACGCGGAAGCCACCGAGTTGGTCGGCTTCGTCGACGGCGAGTTGCGCCCACCGCTCGCCGATCACTTCGCCCTCTTCACCCAACGTGCACGTGACCACCCGCACCTGCGCTCCCCGGGCGACATAGTGGGCGATCGTCGCGCCGGTGGCGATGGTCTCGTCGTCGGGATGGGCGTGGACGAAGAGCAGTCGCGGGGTCTCCATTCGCAACAGCTTGCCCGGTGGCTGCGCGCACCCGCCAGCCATATCGGTGGATCGGCACTTTCGACCCTCGCGCTCGATTTCCAGCTACCGCATCGGCGCGATATACAAAATTGCGCCGATTGTCGACCGAGACAGATCGAGCGGTCTGACACCTCCCAGAGCGCGGTTCCACCACGTGGCGGGCGCTGTAATAGCTAGCCAGGCAACATCACCGGTGCTGCATATCCGGCTTGACGGCCGTGTCTATTTGCCGTTCGATGGCCGAAATAAGGCCGTGATCGACCCAGCAAGAGAAATGGTTGCACAGACTTCGAGTTAGCCGAACCTAACCCTGGCTAACATATCGGCGGGAATACGGGCCCCGAGGACTCGGCATCGGCCCCGAATTGAGAGCAATCGGTCCCCCTCCTGTCGAAACGGGAGGGGGACCGATCTGTTTGGTGCCTGGTTACTCGTCGCCGCCCGAACCGGACTCCGAGCCACCGGTGTCGCCGTCACCGGCGTCACCGTCGTTGTCTGAGTCGCCGGCAGTGGTGTCGGCCGCGTTGGTCGTCTGCCCGTCGTCCGACGCGTCACCGCTGTCGCCGGCTTCGCCGCCGCTGCTCAGACCCGTCTGGCCGGGAGCGGCCTTCAGGCTCTCACGGACCTCGCCGGTGCCGGGCTTCTCCTCCGTTTCCTCGGTCTCCTCGGTCACGGGTTCGGCCTCTTCGTCCGCTGCCGCGTCGTCGACGACCTTCTCCTCTTCCGCTTCGACCTCTTCGACTTCGCCGTCCTCATCGAGCGCGCCTGCGGCGCCGGACCCGTCGGTGCCCCCGGTGGCCGCGACCGAGCCGGTTTCGTCACCTTCGACCTCGGCCGAAGACGCGGCGGCGATCTCTGCGGTCCTCGCGCCGGCGTCGACGTTGAGCGTGAGAACCTCGGCCTCCACGTCGGGGGCCTCGTTCGCCGCAAACCCGGCGCTCGAGGGCACGACGATCGGCTGCAACGCGTCCGCGATCACGTTGCGCAGGCCCAGCAAGGCACCGATCGGACCTGCCGTGAATGGGTTCACCTGCGGGGTCAGCAGACCCGGAACACCGTTGAAGCCGTTGAGGACCACATCAGCCATGACGATGGGCGCACTTATCACCGCGCCTGCCGCGGTGAGGAAGTCACCCGCGGTGACGGCGTCGAAGACCGTCTGGGCGATATCGGCCGTCCCGTTGATGATCGAGTTCACCGGCGACAGGACGATCGCCGAGAGCAGCGGGAACACCTGGTTCGGCAGTTCGGCGAACACGTTGGCGATATTCTGCGTGGTGTTCTGCAAGATGGTCAGCGGCGGCCCGATGAGGCCGAGCAGCGGAAGGCCCGCCAGAATCAACGTCTGGTTCAGCGTTTCTCCCGCGCCGACGAAGTCGCCAGCGGCTATCTGCGTGGCCACCTCACGCAGATTGGTGCCGACCTCTTCCACCAGGCCGGGAAGCAAGAAAGCGATTTGTTCGGCCGTCGCGGCGATCAGCCCGAAGTTGGCGCCCTGGTTGATCAGCACCTGCTGCAGGATCGGCGCCGGGGAGGCTGCGAACTGCTCGAACAACCCGGACGTGTTGGTCAGGGTGTTAGCGAAGAGCTCCGAGAATGCGAGCAGCGGGTTGGACGTCGAGGTGAGCTGCATCGCCGTGCTGACGCTCGGTGCTGCTGCAACCTTGATGTCCGGAACTGGCGGCGCCACCGGGCTGACGGCGATGACACTGGCTCCGACCAACGCCACCCCCGCGGTTACGTAGGGGCGAACGGCTCCCTGCATGGCTTCTCCTTTACGTAGACGTCGACCATGTCAAGCACACGTTACCCGAGAGTCAGTTAACTGTTAACGATTTAGTAAATTTTGCTTTCAGCGAGTTCCGCACCGCGTTCGCAGCGGCCGTTTCAGCACACACCGGGCCGACCGACCGTTTGCTACGCACAGTGCGCACACCGATCACGGATAGCTGAAGTACCCCCGCGCCATCCCTTCTCCATGCAGTCCAGCCCGACCTACCGGGCAAATAGTGCGGAGCTGGCCTGCCCGCACGTTCGCCCGGCCAACACCGGCGCCACCTTTGATGATGCAAATATTAGGCGGTCTGCGAACCTCCTTCTAGCAAACATTGTTTCGGGCTTCGCGCCCATTCCCACCAGCCGGCCCCGCGCCTGGCATAGATTCACGTGGTGTCGCGGCGCACCCTGGAGTTCTGCTGCGCGATCGTCGTCGTCGGCCTGCTGGCAGGCCTGGCGGGTGCCGCCACCACGCTGCTGCTGCACGGCGTCGAACACCTCACCTATCACTATTCGTTCGGCGCGCTGCTGACCGGTGTCGGCGGCAGCAGCCCGGTCCGGCGTGCGCTAGGGCCGACGGTCGGTGGCGCGCTCGCCGGGTTCGGTTGGTGGCTGCTTCGGCGACGGGCCGATGTTCCGCCGCTGTCGACGGCGATCACCGCGCCCCGGCGGCTGCCCCGGTGGCCGTTGTCCATCGACGCGGCACTTCAAGTGCTGCTCGTCGGCTCGGGCGCATCGCTCGGTCGCGAAGGTGCGCCCCGTCAGTTCGCCGCCGCGCTCAGCGATTTCGGTACGGCCCGGCTGGCGCTGACGTCGCGCGACCGCGAAATCCTGTTGGTATGCGCAGCCGGAGCCGGGCTGGGCGCGGTGTACCGCGTCCCGCTGGGCGGCGCCTTGTTCGCCGCCAGGGTCCTGCTCGGGACGTGGCATCCCAGGGTGGTGGGCACGGCGCTGATCACGTCGAGCATCGCGGTCGCAGTAGCCTCCCCAGTCACGCACTTCGAGCATGCGCTGACCTGGCCGGACGACGATCTCTCCTACCTGTTCGTGTTCCTGGCGTTGGCGATCTCGCCGCTTGCGGCCGCGGTCGGATTGGCCTTCGACCGCATCATGGCGGCAGCCCGGCCACACCAACAACTGCGCTCATGGCTGCTGATCCCCTCGATCGCGGCGGCCGGGCTGGCGATCGGAATCTGCTCGATCTGGTGGCCCGAACTACCCGGCAACGGCCGAAGCATCTTGACGGTGAGCATCAACAGCAGCCTGACGCTGGGCTCGGCGGCCGTGATCCTGCTCCTCAAGCCGCTGCTGACGGCGTTGTTCCTGCGCGCGGGCGCGGTCGGCGGCATGCTCACGCCGGCCCTGGCGACCGGCGCAGCGGCGGGATCGGTGGTCGTGCTCGGCCTGAATGGCTTGGCAGGCACCAACATCGACGCGCCGGCAGTGTCGTTGACCTGTGCGGCCGGCGTCCTCGCCATCACCCAGCGTGCACCTGGCTTTGCCGCGCTGTTCGTCTGGGAGTTGGCACACCCGCCGTACTGGCTGCTGGTTGTGTTCGCCGTCGCCGCTTACGCGGCCCACGCACTGCGCCTGCTGCGCGAACGACACGCGACCGACAACCGTTAACCGCGCCGTCGGCACGCCGGACGAATACTTCGATCCCGCGCTCGACCGCCCAGATTGCCAAGTGCGCCGCTTGACGCGCGGAACCCGGCCAGTTGACGATGCATACACCGCAACCACTCATTATCAGCAACCTCGTTTACCGTCACACCCATTCGGTTTTGGTGCGCTTGTGACGTACTTTGCGGATCCACGCAACGAACCGCTCAACAAATGACATCCAGTGCGTCGACGTCATATACCGCTACGCGGTCTTTGCCACGACCGTACAGCTCACGAAAGTTCATTCAAGATTGCCTCACCCGCGAAAGATACTGCGTTCATTGGGTTTACGGGTTACGTACATTTGCCCTAGGCTTGCTCAAGCCTTCATGGCTGTCCGGTTCGCGGTGGAAACAAAGGAGATGCAATGCAAGTTGCTGTTCGCTCAACTGTCACCACAGGTGTTGCCTTGATCGGTGCCGGTGTCATCGCCGTCGCTCCGGTCGCGCCGCCGGTACCCGAAATAGCAGCAACTCCGATTTACTCCCCACCTGTTGCCCTGACCGCGACATACGCCGAACTGTTCGACAACACGTTGTCGAGCTTGGGTTATCTCGGCAACGACCTGTTCGAGGAAGGCATCGCGCCGATTCTTCAGCAGGTGGCCGTCAATCAACTCACGATGGTGCAGGACCTCGGTGCAGCCATTCACCGCCTGTTCGAAGCGAGCAACCCCGTCGGCATTCCCGCCACGTTCCGCACGGCGATTGACCAACTAGCCGCCGGGCAGATCCAGCAGGCTGCCGAAACGTTGTCCACCGGCGTGATTTTGGCGGCGCTTCCGCTACTTCCACCGTTGCAGGTGCCGATCAACAACCTCGTCGCCGTCATCGATCTCATTCCGCAAGTCATTCCGATGGTGGGCATCGGGTTGATCAGCCCGCCGCTTTCGCTGTTCCAGGCCACCGCGGAGGCGGTTCAGGACGTCGTCGACGCGGTGGGTGCCGGCGACTTCACTGGCGTCGTCAACGCGTTCATCAACGCCCCGGCGACCATCCTCAACGGGGTGATCAACGGTTACCCCGAGAACGGTTTCCCCGGCCTCATCGGACCGAGCGGCGGTGCGCTCGGCGTCATCGTCGACATCCGCGACATGATCCTCGGCGCCATCACCCCGGACACGGCGAACGAGGCAGAAGAAACCGAGGCCACTCCGGAGACCGCAGCCGTCACCGCCACCACCACTTCCCCGGCCCTGACGGTCAACCTTGACGTGGAGGCGGCATTTCCTGCCGCGGAGGTGCAAGCGGCGTCTACCAGCACGGCGACCACGGGCGGCGACGACCGGGGCGGCGAGACTCCGGCAACCGACGCCACCGAAGAGGCCGACGACGCCGAGGATGCTGGGAAAGAAGAAGCGGCCGAAGAGGACGACACCACCGAGTCCGCGGTTGACGAAGAGGTCAACGTCGAGAACCCAACAGCCGAGGAAGAGACCGAATCCGACAACGGGCAAACGGATCTCTCGGACGGCAACAAGGTGAGCCCGGGCGATACAGCCGGCGACGACGCGGACACCGAGTCCGCCGATTCCGGTGACGCCGCAGAGTCCGACACCGCGGAGTCAGACGCGGATACCGACAGCGATTCGGGCGACGGCTCCGACAGCGAGTGAAAATCGGCTAACCGACCGCCGAGTGTGGGGTTGGGACACGTCCTGCGCAAAAATGCGTGCATCAAGCCCACACTCGGCGCTGAGGTCGGGCGTCGCCGTGCTACTGCGGCGTCTTGATCCAGTTGCCTGCGTCACCCACGATGCCCACCGGCACGGCACCTGAAAGGCTGACGTTGCGCACGCTGGGCCCAGCGGCGACGATCGTGGTGTCCTGCAGGATCGGCAGCACCGTCGCCATATTCCACAGCCGCGGTTCGACGGCGGTGATCACGTCGGCAATAGCCTCCGTACCATCCAGTGCCGCATCGATTTTCGGCTGGATGCTGCGATCGCAGATGCCGGTGATGTTGCTCGGCGCCTGCACGAGCTCACCGGATTCCGGCTCCGGGTTGGGTGTGGTGGTCGCGGCGGTCGGCGTGGTCACCGGCGGCTCCGGCGGCGGTGTGTCCGTGGGCGGCACCGTCGGCTCACCCGTTCCGTCCGGCGCCGCCGGGGCGCCCGGTTTGGTCGCCACCGCGGTCGCCTCGAGGGCGCGGCACCCGAAGCGCGACGCCAGCGCGGTCGCGAGATCACCGCCGGCCTGACGCCAGCCGATGACGGCGTCGACGCGGTTGTTCGCCAACGCCTCGCCGTACAGCACCACCGGATCCAGTGCCGAAACCGACGCGGTGATGCCGACGTTGCGCAGCTGGTCGGCCGCGGTGTTCGCGACGGCCACCGACGTCGGATCGTTTGCGGCCACACCCAGCACCAAGGTCAGCGGCACACCGTCTTTGGTGATGCTGCCGCGCGTGTCAACCGGCCCGGGCGCACCGGGCACGGTCTGGCCCGGTTCGAGTTCGTAACCGGCGTCGAAAAGCAGGTCCAGCGCCGCGCCCTGCGTCATCGCCGGTGGTGCCGTTGGCACATAACCCGGATCGGACGGCGAGCGGACCAGCGCCTGCGCCAACGTCACCGTGTTGTCGTCACCGGCACCGACCGAGGCGAGCAGATCGACGTCGAGCAGGCCCAGGATCGCCTTGCGCACCAGGGTGTCGGCGAGCGGAAGCTGCTGGGCGCGCAGCGTCAACTGCATGACCCGGGGAGCGACGATGCGGGCCGTGCGCACATCCGGAATCGCGGACAGCTGCGCAAAAACGACAGCGCCTCCGTGCACCTGCGCTACCTGGGTGTCGCCGTTTCGGATCGAGTCGGCCAGCGCTGCGGAGTCACCGCCGCGGCGGAACAGGATCTGGTCGGGTTTGGCAGGTTGTGCCCAGTAACGGTCGTTGCGTGCCAGCAGGATCTCGTCCCGTTGTGGGTCGATGGTCTCGACCCGGAACTGGCCGCCGGTGACGGGCAGTGCCCGCGCGAGCCCCGCGCCGAATCCACCCGGGATGTCCTTGACGATGTGGGCGGGCAGGATGTCGTTGAACAGTTCGCGCCATGCCGGATAGGGCTGCGAGAAGGTCACCACCGCGGTCTTGCCGCCCTCCACTGACTGCACGCCGGTGATCAGGTCATAGCCGGCCGGGTCGACGACACCGGGATGGCTGACCATCTGCTGCCACAAGTACCAGTAGTCGTCGGCGACGATGGGAGCGTTGTCGGTCCAGGACGCCTCCGGCCGGATCTGGTACGTGACCGTGAACGGGTTCTCGTCGGTCACCTCCGCAGATACCAGCAGCGACGTGTCGAGCTCCCACCGCGAGCCCGTCGGGGTGTTCGGATCAGGGATCGGGCGGAACGAACTGGGCAGCACCAACGAACTGATCGCCGCGCTGACCGGTGACTGATCGGACAGCAGGTGCGGGTTGAACCCTGGGCCGATCCAGTCGATGGCCATGATGATCTGGGTCAGCCGGGGCGGGGGCGGGGCCGCCACCTCGGTGGTGTCGGTGCTCTGGGGCGCGGGCGGGGGGCTTACCGTACACGCCGCCAACACTGTCACCAGCGCGGATAGCGCGGTAATGACGCGTAGGGCTCCCAACACGGTGTTCAGGGTATCGGCATCAGCTGTTCCGCCCATTTTTGGTGATGTTGCGCCCGCGAAACCCGACCGCCGGTGAGAAACTTGCTCAGCGAACGGCAGGGGGGATGGGGAAATGCCGAAGATCTACGGGGTGAAGGAAAAGGATCAGGTCGTCGATCACATCATCGACCTGATCCTGAACGGAAAATTGCGCACCGGAGACCGGATCGACCGCACCGCGATCACCAGGGAACTTGGCTTGAGCCGCATACCGGTTCAGGAGGCCATATCCCAACTCGAACACGACGGCATCCTGACGACGCGCTATCACCGGGGTGCCTTCGTCGACCGTTTCGACCAATCCACCGTTCGCGAACATCATGAGTTGTACGGCCTGCTCACCGGCATCGTCGCGGCGCGTGCGGCGGCCAACCCCACTCCGCGGATTCTGGCCCACCTCGACTCCTCACTGCGGGTCTTGCGGGCCGCCCACGATCCGATCCAGTTTCAGGAGGCGGCTTGGGCGTATCGGCTTCCCCTCAACGAGGAGTACGCCGGTCCCCGCTTGCAGGCGGCGATCCGCGCGTTGCAGAGCTTCGTGCCGAATAGTTTCTGGAACTACCCCGACAGCCATAGCGATTTCCTTTCGGTCTACGAAGAGGAAATCTCGGCGATCTGCCGACGTGACCCCGACAGCGCCCGGTTGTCGTGTGCGAAGCGCGCCGACCTGATGGCCGAGATCATGCTCGACAAGCTGACCCGAACGGGCGTACTCGACGGGTAGTGCTATCCGCGGGCTTTGGCGCGTGCCTTGGCCCGCAGCCGTTGCGCGGCGTTCAGCTCGACCTTGCGCACCCGCACCACTTCCGGTGTGACCTCGACACATTCGTCGGAGCCACAGAACTCCATCGCCTGTTCGAGATCCAATCGTATTGGCTTGGCGAGCGTTTCGATCACGTCGGCGGTCGACGAGCGCATGTTCGTCAGCTTCTTCTCGCGGGTGACGTTGATGTCGAGATCCTCGGCGCGCGGGTTGATCCCGACCACCTGTCCCTCGTAAGTGTCCTCGCCGGGTTCGACGAAGAACTGCCCGCGGTCGGCCAGCTGAATCAGCGCGAACGGCGTGATCTGGCCGCTGCGGTCGGAGACGAGCGAGCCGGTGTGGCGGGCGCGGATCTCACCGGCCCACGGCCGGTAGCCGTCGAACACCGCGTTGGCGATCCCGGTACCCCGCGTCAGCGTGAGAAAGTCGGTGCGAAAACCGATCAGCCCACGGCTGGGCACGATGAAATCCATCCGCACCCAGCCCGCGGCGTGGTTGGCCATCTCCTCCATCCGGCCCTTGCGTGCGGCCATCAGCTGGGTAATGGCGCCGACGAACTCCTCGGGGCAGTCGATGGTGAGCGCCTCGAACGGCTCGTGCAGCTTGCCGTCGACGGTCTTGGTCACCACCTGCGGCTTGCCGACGGTCAGCTCGAAACCCTCCCGGCGCATCTGTTCGACCAGCACCGCCAGCGCCAGTTCGCCGCGGCCTTGCACCTCCCACGCGTCGGGCCTGCCGATGTCGACGACGCGGATCGAGACGTTGCCGACCAGTTCCTGGTCCAGCCGGTTGCGCACCATCCGCGCGGTGAGCTTGTGCCCGGATACCTTGCCCGCCAAAGGTGATGTGTTGGTGCCGATGGTCACCGAGATCGCCGGCTCGTCGACGGTGATGCGCGGCAGCGCGTGCGCGTGTTCGGGGTCGGCCAGCGTGTCGCCGATCATGATCTCGGGCAACCCGGCGACGGCCACGATGTCCCCGGCGACGGCCTCGTCGGTGGGGCTGCGTTCGACACCGACGGTGGCGAGCAACTCGGTGATCTTCGCGTTCGTGATGACCGGCGCGCCGTCGACGAGCCGCATCCACGCCACGGTCTGGCCTTTGCGCAGCCTGCCGTTGTGGATGCGGATCAGCGCGAGGCGGCCCAGGAACGCCGACGCGTCGAGGTTGGTAACGAGTGCCTGCAGCGGCGCGTCGGGATCGCCGCTCGGCGGTGGAATGTGTTCCAGCAGAACGTCAAACAACGGGTCGAGGTTGTCACCGTCGGGAACCTGACCGTCGGCCGGTTCCTCCGTGCTGGCCACCCCAGCGCGACCCGATGCGTACAGCGTGGGAAGGCCCAGCGCGTGTTCTGCCGCCTTCTGCGCGGCCGGGTCGCTGGCGGCAAGATCGTCAGCGACGTCGAGAAGCAGGTCATGGCTGGCGTTTACGACGTCGGCGATGCGCGCGTCGGGCCGATCAGTCTTGTTGACCACGAGGATGACCGGCAGGTGCGCGGCCAGCGCCTTGCGCATAACAAACCGCGTCTGCGGCAGCGGCCCCTCGGACGCATCGACCAGCAGCACCACCCCGTCGACCATGGACAGCCCGCGCTCGACCTCGCCGCCGAAGTCAGCGTGTCCGGGCGTATCGATCACATTGATGACGGTCACGGTGCCGTCGGCGTGATGGCGGTGCACGGCAGTGTTCTTGGCCAGGATCGTGATGCCCTTTTCCCGCTCCAAGTCACCGGAGTCCATGATCCGTTCAGTGGCGTCGTCGCCCCGGTGCGTCAATGCGCCCGACTGCCGCAGCATCGCGTCGACCAGAGTTGTCTTACCGTGGTCGACATGTGCCACGATGGCGACGTTGCGAAAATTCACGTCGGCCATTGTCGCAGCGCAAACCGTCGATCGCGAAAACGAGAGAGCCATCTCACGTGAAGGCCAGTAAGTTGGCCGACCTCAAACCGAAGAAAAAGTGCTGCCGCAGCGATCCGCGGTGCAAGCGTCCCCCGCAAGCGGGAGGTGCCCCAGCCCGGTGGTGGTGGCCAAGCTACGCAAGGCCGAGCGCCACGGGATCCGGGGTAAGGCCCTCGAAAAGGTTCACAAACGGGCCCGACGAAGCTGACTCAGCGGCGCGCTCAGCGCAATGCATCCCGCAGTTCGCCGAGCCAGGCCCGGTCGGCGGGTACCCAGGCCAACCCGTCGAGGTCATCCACGCACACCCACCGCAACGCGCGATGGTCGTTGGGATGCAGGTTGCCGCCGGTCTGCGTGACCCGGTAAGCGCGCAACGTCGTCGTCGCGTTCAGCGCAACGTCGGCACCCAGACGCGCGCCCACCGTCACCTCGACGCCGAGTTCCTCGTGCAGTTCACGCGCCAGCGCCGCCTCGTCGGTCTCCCCCACGGTGACCTTGCCGCCGGGCAGCTCCCACAGCCCGGCGAGTTCGGGAGGCCGGGCCCGCTGGGCAACCAGCAGTGATGCTCCCGTGATCAGCGCACCCGCGACGACGATCTGGTTCGGCTTCTGGTTCAACACTGCCAGTGACGGTATACGGTCGAAACCATGGCTGTGTTAACGGACGAACAAGTGGACGCCGCACTGCCCGACCTTCCCGGCTGGGAGCGAGCCGACGGGGCGCTGCGCCGCTCGATCAAGTTTCCCGCCTTTCTCGAGGGCATCGACGCGGTGCGCCGCGTCGCCGAGAAGGCCGAGGAGAAGGACCACCATCCGGATATCGATATCCGTTGGCGGACCGTGACTTTCGCGTTGGTCACCCATTCCGAGGGCGGTATCACCGAACAGGACGTCGAGATGGCCCGCGAGATCAACGGGCTCGTCGGCTAGCTGCGATCCACGCCAGCGTCGCCAACGTCGCGATGATGTAGACCAGGCCTGCCCAGGCCAGATACCACGGTCGGGAGATGTCCCAGATGCTCGGCTGGGCAAAGCTCAGCAGCCACGGCACGCCGACCAGGCTCACCACCAGCCACCCCCAGCCCAGGATCCGTGCGCCCCAGCGGTCGCGCAGCGGGCCGTGCAGCAGCCAGATCATCAGCGGAATGAGCCACACCCAGTGATGCGTCCATGAGATCGGCGACAGCAACAGGCCGAACAACTGCACGACCAGGATCGCGCCGAGCCGGTCGGAGGCCCCGCCGATCGCGCGCCACGCGAAGACCGCCAGCACCGCCGTTGCCGCGACCGCGATCAGCACCGCAGGCTCGAAACCCGCGTCGTAACCGAGGATGCGCGAGATGCCGCCGCGCCACGACTGGTTGAACGACGTGCCGATCGGGCCGACCCGGTCCGCGTCGCCGAGCAGCTCGGTGAAGTAGTACCGCGTCGGGCCACCGATCACCAGCGCCGAAATGCCAACGGTGGCAAAGAAAACGACCGCCGAGAACGCCGCCGCGCCCCAACGCCGGGCGCCGACGAAATAGAGCCCCGAGATCGCGGGCGTGAGCTTCATCCCCGCGGCCAGACCGACCAGCAGTCCCGACAGCCACCATCGGGTGCTGTAGACCGCGTACAGCACCGCCAGCACCAGCAGCACATTGATTTGTCCGTAGTCGAACGTGCTTCGCAGCGGTTCGGTCCAGATGCCGACCGCCGTCCACAGCATGGCGATGCGCCGGTCGTCGAAACCCAAGAGCCGCTGACTGATCCGCACCACGCCGTACAGCGCCGCGATGATTCCGAGCTGCCAGACGAACGCGACGACCCCGAACGGCAACAGGTGCAACGGGTAGAACACCACCGCCGCGAACGGCGGATAGGTGAACGGCAGCGGAAAATCGGGCGTCTGCTCGGCGTAGACGTAGTCGTAGAGCGCGCCGGGCCCGTCCAGCGTTCCGGCCCCGCCGACGTACACATGAAGGTCGACGAAGTTCGCGCCGTTGGGCACCACGTAAGTCCACGCCAGACGCGCGGCAATGCTGAGGAGAAGAAGGAGCGGCCCCGCGGCGGCCACACAGTCAGCCATGCGCGTCGCGGTCAGCGGCACGGGCGCACCCTTTTGCGGGGCCTTTTTGATGTCAATGCGCCGACTCTAACCAGCGGCCGACCGTGGTCACCAAAACCCTTCGCATCCGTAACGGTTGAATAACCGCCCCACGTGTCACACGAGCCTCACTAGTAACAGGCCTAGCTTCGGGCGGAGGCGTGCCTACAACGGATTGGAAACACCATGCACAAGATCGGAAAAGCATTCACGACCTCGATGATCGCCGCAGGAGGGGCGGTTGCCGCGGCGCTCGCGTTCAGCGCCTCCGCCGGGGCCCAACCCGCCGCGCCCGCACCCGCGCCGAACGTGCCGGGTATCCCGTTCATCCAGCAGCTCGCCAGCAACCCGGCCGCTGCGTCGCAGCTCATGCAGGGCGTCACGTCCCTGCTCGGTGCCGCGCAGGCACCGGCCCCGGCGGCGCCGGCCGCCACGCCGCCGTCGGCCACGGCCTCGGTGACCCTTCCGCAGCCTCCGACGTCGCTGCCGGGAATGCCGGATGCTGCGCCTGCGGCGCCGACCACCGCCATGGCGACCGCGCCGCAGGACCTGCTGACCACCATCCCCACCAGCCTCGCGTCGCTGCTGCCGGAGGGCACACCGCTGGTGAACCTGTTGCCCGCACCCGCATCTGCCCCAGCACCGGCGGCTCCCGCACCCGCGCTTACCGTGCCGGCGGCTCCGGCGGCCCCGGCAGCTCCGGCGCCCGGCACGAGCCTGCCACCGGTGTTCACCCCGCTCTCGGCGCTGCCCTGACGACGACGGCGACGGTAGCTCACGACCAGACCACGACCAGCACACCTTGGGGGAGCCATGTCATCTAGGACGATGTTCGCCACCGTCGCCGTCGCGATCGGCTCATCGGCCACGCTGCTGTTGGGCAGCGTGGCCGGTGTAGCCAACGCTCAACCCGCACCGCCGCCGCCGACCGACGGGCTGCAGGCGCCCGGCCTGTCGGCGGTGCAGAGTATCGGCCCGGCCATTCAGCAGGCGGCGTCCGATCCGACCAACGCCGCGTCGACGTTGATGGCCGCCGCGGCGGTATTCGCCGGCGATGCGTTGGTCCCGGCCGATTCGCGCAATGTCGCGACGGCCGTCAACGAGTTCGTCGCGCATGTGCCTGCGCCCGGCGCTGTGCCCGGCACGCAGGCGCATTTGCCGGCGGGCGTGAACCCGGCCCATGCCGTCGGGCCGGCGCCGGAAGCGGTCGAGGTGCCTGCTCCGGCGCCGCAAGCCGCACCCGCACCCGCACCCGCCCCTGCCCCGGAGGCCGCGCCCGTCGCACACGCACCCGCGCCTGCGCCGGCACCCGAAGCCGCACCACCGCCCGCTCCGGCGGCCGCCTCGGACCCGGCGTTCGGTCCGGACGCGCCGCCGACACAGGACTTCATGTATCCGTCGATCAGCAATGGGTGCATGAAAGACGGCGGAACCGTGTTGGCCACCGCGATCTCGGTGGCGGGACCCGCCAAGATTCCGACGCCGGGTCCCGGGCCTGGCCAGACCGCTTATGTGTTCACCGCGGTCGGCACGCCGGGGCCCGCGGCCGAACAGAAACTGCCGCTCAACGTCACCTGGGTCAACCTGAGCACCGGCAAATCGGGCAGCGCGACGCTCAAGCCGCGTGCCGACATCAACCCGGAGGGCCCGACCACATTGACCGCGATCGTCGACACCGGGTCGGGCAGCGTTCTCTCGACGATCTTCGGCCAGGTCACCACGACCGAGAAGCAGTGTCAGTTCATGCCGACCATCGGCTCCACGGTGGTGCCGTAATGCCTTTTGACCCGCGCTAAAGGGTCAGTAGGCCATGAAGAGGATGGCGTCCCGGTCGTACTCGAGGCCGGGGTGCTTGTCCGCGAGGTGCGCCTGCGCCTGCTCGACCAGATCGTCCTCGTCCTTACCGGTGATCGCTTCGCCGCACGGGCAGTTCAGATGCGTCTTCATATGATCACCATGGCATAGGTCGGTATACGCGACGTGAAAGATGGAGAGCATGGACCTCTACAACGTCATGCGCTCAACGTTTGCCGTTCGCGAGTTCACCGGCGATCCGCTGCCCGACCACGTGCTCGTCCGCATCCTCGACAACGCCCGGTTCGCGCCGAGCGGCGGCAACCGCCAGGGCAACCGCGTCATCGCCGTGCGAGATCCCCAGACGCGCGAATCGCTGATCGAATGCACGGTTCCCGGGACCAAGCGCTACATCGCCCAGCTGAGACACGGGGAAAACCCGTGGAATGCGTTGCAGCCAACCGGCGTCGACGAGGAGACCATCGCCGCGGTCGAGGTGCCGACGCAGTCCCCATTGCGCGGGGCCGACGTCGTCTTGGTGGTGTGCGTCGACCTAGGCGTAGTCGCGGCGTTCGACCAGCACCTGGACCGCGTCGGCCTGATCGCGGGCGCGTCGGTGTACCCGTTCGTCTGGAACATCCTGCTGGCGGCCCGCAACGAGGGCTACGGCGGTGTGCTCACCACCGCGGCCGTGGCCGAGGAGCCGCGTGTCCGAGAGTTGCTCGGCATCCCGGACAACTATGCGGTTGCGGCGCTGCTGCCGCTCGGCAAGCCGACCCGCCAGCTCAGCAAGCTCAGCCGCAAACCGGTGTCCCAGATCGCCACCCGGGAGCGCTTCGACGGGGAACCGCTGGGGGCCGTAAGCCAACCCGCAGCCAACCCAGGTTGACAACGGGTTACAGTTCGGCTGCCGAGCCGACTCGATGAGCGCGTCTGGTTCCCAACCGCCGTTTGCCATGAGACCTTGTCAAGGTGACCTGCATGCTGGGCTACGCCACAGCAAGCGCCGTCGGGCAGAACCTCGAAGGTCAGCTCGCGGCGCTCTCCGACGCGGGCGTCGACCCTCGTCGGGTGTTCACCGACACGTTGTCCGAATCGGCCGACCGGGTGCGCGCCGGTCTGCACGCGATGTTGAGCTACGCCCGCTCGGGAGACACGATCATCGTCGTCGCCCTGGACCGGCTGGGCGTCTCGACCGCAGAGGTGACCCGCACGATCGCCAACCTCACCGACCGCGGAATCAGGCTGCGCACCCTCAAGGAGGGATTGGACACCGGTACGACGACCGGACGGGTGGTCGCCAGCATCGTCTCGGCGTTGGCCGCGCTGGACTCCGAAGCCCTCGGGGCGCGGGACTAGCCCTTTGCGGCCTTCGCGGCGGCCTTGGCCTGCTTCTTGGCGCTGCGCACCTTCTCCAGCGAGCCGGCATCGACCACGTCGGCGATCGACAGGTAGGAGCCATCCTTGCCGTAGTCGCCCGCGGCCTTGCGCCAACCGTCCGGTGTCACCCCGTACTGCTTGCCCAGCAGCGCCAGGAAAATCTTCGCCTTCTGCTCGCCGAAGCCGGGCAGGCTCTTGAGCCGCTTCAGCACCTCCGCGGCGTCGGGGTCGTCGGCGGTCCACACTGCGGCAGCGTCACCGTCGTAGCGGTCGACGACGAGTTGCGCCAACGCCTGGATCCGTTTGGCCATCGAGCCCGGGAACCGGTGCACCGCAGGGGTTTTCGAACACAGCCCGGCGAACTTCTCGGGGTCGTAGGCGGCGATCTCATGCGGGTCGAGCTCGCCGCCCATCCGGTCGGCGATCTTCTTCGGACCGGCGAATGCCGCCTCCATCGGGTACTGCTGATCGAGCAACATGCCCACCAGCAGCGCAAACGGGTTGGACTCCAGCAGCGCGTCGGCCGCAGGATCTTGTACTAGCTGCAGTTTCGCCACCTCCTCAGTCTAGGACGACGCGTGCGAGTGATCGGCTGCAGTGAACCGGCACGTCATGTCGCTGAGGTGTGCGATCGTAGCGACGTAACCGCTGGATACACCCCTAGGAGGCCGACATGAAACGGGTGATTGCAGCTCTGGTTGCCGCGGTGGTCGCCGCCCTCGCGTTGGCCAGCCCGGCTCAAGCGATACCGGACCAGGGCACACCGGCGTTCGACGAATACATGCAAGGCCTGGAACGCAACGGCTATCACTTCAATCCGGATACCGCCTGGCGCGTTGCTCACCAAGCGTGTGTAGGCGGTCTGCCCGGTTACATCGGTTTGGAGATGGCCGCTCAAGGAGTCATCGGCCCAGGAGCACAGGAGCGGGTGTTCGACGTGGCCAGAAAGTACGCCTGCCCGGTTCAATAGGAGAACCCGGCCGCGGCTGTCCAGGTGCGAAGTTTGAACGGCACATCCTGTGGGAACGAGCCGAATGTGACGCACGTCTCATAGGCTGGCGCACGCACATCTGCACATCGAGGTCAGGAGCCGCCTTGCCCGAGACCCACTACACGCCGCGCGTGGCACCGATCAGCGGCAACGATTACCTTGCCGCTGCGGCCAGCCCCGAATTCGCCGACTTACGAAGTAGATTGCGCCGCTTCGTGTTTCCGATGAGCGCGCTGTTTCTCATCTGGTACTCCGCCTATGTGCTGTTGGGGGCGTTCGCCCATGACTTCATGGCGATCAAGGTGTGGGGCAACATCAACGTCGGATTGTTGATCGGGTTGGGCCAGTTCGTGTCCACGTTCGTCATTACCTGGATCTACGTCCGGTTCGCCAACCGTGACCTCGACCCGCGGGCCGAGGCCATCGCCGCCAAACTCGAGGGCGGCGCCGCATGAACGTCGACGTGCTGGCACAGGCCGCGGCCGTCGGTAACCCCGTCACCAACATCGCCATCTTCGCGCTGTTCGTCGCCGTGACGCTCTACATCGTGATCAGGGCGAGTAAACGCAACGCCACCGCGACGGAGTTCTTCACCGCGGGTCGGTCGTTTACCGGACCGCAGAACGGCATCGCGATCTCCGGTGACTACCTCTCGGCGGCCAGCTTCCTCGGCATCGCCGGCGCCATCGCGGTCTACGGCTACGACGGCTTCCTCTACTCCATCGGCTTTCTGGTGGCCTGGCTGGTGGCGCTACTCTTGGTGGCCGAATTGCTGCGCAACGCGGGTAAATTCACGATGGCCGACGTGCTCAGCTTCCGGCTTCGACAACGGCCGGTACGCCTGGCCGCGGCAACCACCACGCTGGCGGTCTGCCTGTTCTACCTGCTGGCGCAGATGGCAGGCGCCGGCGGTCTGGTGGCGCTGCTGCTCAACGTGTCCAGCGACTTCGGCCAGGCCGTGGTGATCGCCGTCGTCGGCGTGCTGATGATCCTCTACGTGCTGATCGGCGGCATGAAGGGCACCACCTGGGTGCAGATCATCAAGGCCGTCCTGCTGATCGGCGGCGCCGCGATGATGACCGTGATGGTGCTGGCCAAGTTCGGGGTGAACCTCTCGTCGATTCTCGGCGCCGCCCAGTCGGCGGTATCAGGTTCGGCGAACGAAGCGGTCGCCAGCCGCGACGTACTGGCTCCCGGCGCGCAATACGGCGCCTCGCTGACGTCGCAGATCAACTTCATCTCACTGGCGCTGGCGCTGGTGCTCGGCACCGCCGGTCTGCCGCATGTGTTGATGCGCTTCTACACCGTGCCCTCGGCGAAGGAGGCACGCCGCTCGGTGGTCTGGGCGATCTGGTTGATCGGCGCGTTCTATCTATTCACGCTGGCGCTGGGCTACGGTGCCGCCGCGCTCGTCGGGCCCGACGTCATCCTCGCTGCACCCGGCGCGCAGAACTCGGCCGCCCCGCTGCTGGCCTTCGAACTGGGCGGGGTGATCCTGCTCGCGGTCATCTCCGCGGTCGCGTTCGCCACGATCCTGGCGGTGGTCGCCGGGCTCACCATCACCGCCGCAACGTCGTTCGCGCACGACATCTACGCCAACGTGCTGCGGCGCCACGGCGACGACGACGTGGGCGAACGCCAGCAGGTGCGGGTCTCGAGGATCACCGTGGTGGTGCTCGGCACCCTGGCGATCGGCCTCGGCGTCCTGGCCGCCGAGCAGAACATCGCGTTCCTGGTCGCGCTGGCGTTCGCCATCGCCGCCGCCGCCAACCTTCCGACGATCCTGTACTCGCTGTACTGGCCGCGCTTCAACACCCGCGGAGCGCTGTGGAGCATGTACGGCGGGCTGATCTCGACCATTGTGTTGATCATCTTCTCCCCCGCGGTGTCGGGTGCGAAGACGGCGATGCTCGCCAACGTCGACTTCGCGTGGTTCCCGCTGGCCAATCCCGGCATCGTGTCGATTCCGCTGGCGTTCGCGCTCGGCATCGTCGGTACGCTGACCTCACAGGACCGCGGCGACCCGCAGATCAACGCCGAGTTCGAGGTGCGTACGTTGACCGGCGTCGGCGCCGAGCAGGCGGTGGCGCACTAATCGGCGCACTGGAATAGGGTTGCAGCCCACCGAGTTGCTTCCCGTCGTGACTAGGAGCCGGTTCGCTTTTCCGCTGCTGGCCTATGCCTTCGCAGCCATCATGCTCGGCACCACGATGCCCACGCCCATGTATTCGCTCTACGCCGAACAGCTGGGTTTTGGGGTGTTGACCACCACCGTCATCTACGCGATGTATGCGGGCGGAGTGCTGTTCGCCCTGGTGGCGTTCGGCCGCTGGTCCGACGTCATCGGACGGCGACCGATCCTATTGGCCGGGGTGTTGGCCGCGGTGCTCAGCGCCGCGGTGTTCCTGACGGCCGACTCGGTGACCTTGCTGTCGGTCGGCCGGGTGTTGTCGGGGTTGTCGGCGGGGCTGTTCACCGGGACGGCGACCGCCGCGGTGATCGAGGCGGCCCCGCCGAACTGGCGGACCAGGGCGGCGGCGGTCGCGACCATCGCCAACATCGGCGGGCTGGGCGCCGGACCGGTGGTGGCCGGCGTGCTCGTCCAGTACGCACCCGGACCGCTGCATTTGAGCTTCGTCGTGCACATCGTGCTCGCGCTGCTGGCGGGCGTCGCCGTGCTGATCGCACCCGAGACGTCGGAGCGCACCGGCCGACTCGGCATGCAGCGGTTGTCGGTGCCCGCCGAGGTGCGCGCGGTGTTCACCATCGCCGCGCTCGCCGGGTTCGCGGGTTTCGCGGTGACCGGTCTGTTCATGGCGGTGGCGCCGGCCTTCGTCGCCGACGTCGCCGGAATCGACAACGACGCCGTGGCCGGTCTGGTCGCCAGCTCGATCTTCATCGCGTCGGCGGTGACCCAGGTGGTTGTCGGCGGCATGGAGCCGCAGCGCGCGGTGGCAATCGGCTGCGTGATCCTCATCGCGGGCATGGTCCTTTTGGCTGGCGCGCTTGGACTTTCATCGCTGCTCGGGCTGATCGCCGCCGGGCTGATATCCGGCGTCGGCCACGGTATCGCGTTCAGCCGCGGGCTCGCCGCGATCGCCGAGCGCACCCCGGCGGAGCGTCGCGCGGAGGTGAACTCGACCTACTTCGTCGTCGGCTATGTGGCCATCTCGCTGCCGGTGGTCGGCGAGGGCTTAGCCGCCGAAGCCTGGGGATTGCGCACCGCGGGTGTGATTTTCGCGGTGGCAGTCGCGGTGCTGTCGGCCATCTGCCTGGTCGCGATCCTGGTGCAAAAATCGCGCTACAGCGTGAAGTGATTAATTTCCGGCCATGGCCTCGCGAGCCATCGTCCCCACATAGTCCGCGCGAGTCGACAACTTCAACACCTGTGGCAGGAGCCCGTCCTGGAACTCGTCGACAAGCGACTCGAGGGCGGCCGCAGGATCTTCGGCATGGTCCACGCGCGCATCCCAGAGCGGGTATTCCTCAGTGTCGACCACATAGATCGCTCCCGACAGGGAGCCCTTCAGGTCTGCGCCGGTGGCTTCCCCGGCCTGCAGCGCGCGTAGAAGTCTGTGCGCGAGGTCAAGGTGCTGATTCGCATAGAAGGCGTCCAAGGTCGCCTCGAGCGTCTCGACGCCGACCAGACGATTGCCCTGTGCCACCGTGTCGCCCCGATGCACGTGCCCGGCCCAGCGTTCCGTGCGGGCGCCGGTCCACGCGGCGGTGTTGCCCTGCGCGTCGACGACGCCGACCTGCCGATAATCGCGTCCGTCGTCGCGGCCGATCACTTCGTCGAGCGCCTCCTGGGCGGAATGGCCCGCGGCCATCAACTCGAGACTGTCGATCGCCAGGTACGGGTTCATCATGGCCTGCGACGCCACCGCGCCAACACCGGTCCGAGCGTGCGAGACGAGTTTGCCGACTCCGAGCATGGCGGTGATGGCGCCGACGCCCAGCTGCCCGGTGGCGGGATCGTACGCACAGATGGAGAACGTCACCGAAATCCTTTCGACTTAGTTCTCTATCCTTCCCAGCTGTGCGGGCAATGAAACCCGAAGGCGTCAGCGCTGCGTCCACGCCGGGTCGTGCCCGATGAGCCCGAAACACGTCTAGGAGCCGGACTCACCTCAGCGACTTGGCGATGATCGACTTCATCACCTCGTTCGCGCCGGCGTAGATCCGCTGGGCACGAGCGTCTTCATACATGCGGGCGATCAAGTACTCCCGCATGTAGCCGTATCCGCCGTGTAGCTGCACGCAGCGGTCGACGACCTCGCACTGCCGGTCGGTGAGCCAGTATTTGAGCATCGCGGCTTCAGCGGCGTCGAGTTGTCCGCGTAGGTGCTTTTCGATGCAGTGGTCGAGAAATACCCGAGAGGTGGTGGCGATGGTGTGGCATTCGGCGAGCTCGAATGCCGTGTTCTGGAGATCGAACAGGCGGTGCCCGAACGCTTGGCGCTCTTGGGTATAGCGCAGCGTTTCTCGTACCGCCCGCTGCATGGCGCCGCTGGCCTGCGCACCGATGATCAACCGTTCCTGGACCAGTTGGGCCATCAGCTGACCGAACCCGCGGCCCTCTGCCCCGCCGAGCAGATTGTCCACCGGTACGCGCACATCGGTGAACGACAGCTCCGAGGTATCCGCGCCGTGCTGGCCCACCTTGTCGAGCACCCGGCCGACCGAAAACCCCGGGCAGTCACGCAGGTCGACGATCAACAACGACACCCCTTTGGCCCCGGCGCCAGGATCGGTCTTGGCCGCCAGCACGATCATGTCGGCCGAAGATCCGTTGGTGATGAACGTCTTCGAGCCATTGACGACGTAGTGGTCGCCGTCGCGAATCGCGGTGGTACGGATCGCCTTGAGGTCCGAGCCTGCGCCCGGTTCAGTCATCCCGATCGCGCCGAGGACCTCTCCGCTGGCCATGCCGGGCAGCCATGCCGACTTCTGCGCCTCACTGCCGTACTCCAACAGATAGTGCGGCACAATGCCGCTGTGCACCGAGATTCCGAAGCTCAGATCACCTGCGTATCCCTGCGCTTCGAACACGGCGAGGTCGTGCGCGAACGTTCCGCCTCCGCCGCCGTAGCGCTCGGGTACCGAGCACAGCAGTAGGCCGAGCTCGCCTGCCGAGCGCCACACCTGCCGATCGATGCAATGCTTCACATCCCACACGTCGTTGTGTGAAACGACCTCACGCTCAAAGAATTCCAGCGCAAGCTCGTAGACCGCCTCGGTCTCGTCGCTGCGCCATGAGCTGCTCATCAAGTCGCCTTCCCCTTTCACTGGTCATTATTGGGTTTCGCCACCGCAGCTTGACGCGCCGGTCGGCGCGAACCATATCCGGTGATGCACGACCTCGGAAATGTCTCCATACCCCACTTTTCAGGGTCGGGAGACCCCATGCGAGCCGCGGCTACCGGCCACGAATCCAATCTGAACCGTTTGGTAAAGTTTAGCTTCGATTGCCATCAGAGTGGAAGGCGGGTTCGTCGAATATGCGGGAAGCCGTGGTCGCCGGCGTCGGGATGACGTCCTTCGGTAAACATCAGGGCCGGACGCTGGCCAACCTCGTGGCAGAAGCGGTTGCCGAAGCACTCGACGACGCCGGCCTCGCGGACAGCGGCGACTCGGTCGAGATGGTGTACTTCAGCAATGTCATGGCCGGGCTTCTGCTGGGTCAGGAATCCAATCGGGGCCAGCACGCGGTACGTGACACCGCGTTGCGCGGCGCGCCCCTGATCAATGTCGAGAATGCGTGTGCCTCGGGCGCAACGGCATTCAGTCAGGCGTGGCTGTCGGTGGCGTCGGGCCAAGTGGACGTGGCCGTCGCGGTGGGAGCGGAGAAGCTTCATTTCGACGACAAAGCCAAGGCGATAGGCGCGCTGACGTCAGCGTTGGACCAGGACCGCCTCGATGATGTGATCGCCGACCTGGGCAGCACCGGGTCAGGCTCGGTGTTCATGGACATCTACGCCCGCTTCGCCACCTGGTACATGGAACGCTCCGGAGCCACCCCAGAAGATTTCGCCAGGGTCGCCGTGAAGAATTCCGAGCACGGCGGGGCCAATCCAAAGGCGCAGTACGGAGGTGCTTTGACCGTTCACGACGTGTTGACCGCCCGGCGCGTCAGTGGCCCGCTCACCGTGCCGATGTGCGCACCGATGAGCGACGGCGCCGCGGCCGCCGTAGTCATGAGCAGAGACGTTGCACGACGATGCGGTGCGGCACCGGTCCGAATCCTGGCCAGCGCGCTCGGTTCGGGTCGACCGGGCGGGTACGGCGAACTGGTGCCGGCCGTTGCTCGCCGCGCCTTCGACGGCGCCGGCATCGACCCGGCCGACATCGATGTCGTCGAATGTCACGATGCCGCCTCGCCGGCTGAGCTCATTGTCCTCGAGGAGCTGGGGTTGTGCGAGCCGGGCGGCGCTGTCGATCTGTTGAGATCGGGCCAGACTCGAATCGGTGGGCGATTGCCGGTGAACCCAAGCGGCGGACTGCAATCCAAGGGACACCCGTTGGGTGCGACTGGACTGGCCCAGATCGTCGAACTGACCGACCAGCTACGCGGCCGGGCCGGAACCCGACAGGTGGATGGCGCCCGGATCGGGCTGTCGGAGAACGCCGGCGGCTATCTCGGCCCGGACGCCGCGGTGGCGACGGTGATGATCCTGGGCCGATGACGAACAGGCCTTGCGTACCCCGGTTATCGAGGTAGACTACGGCTGGTATTCTAACTAACTGGTAAACCAACCTATTGGACAAGGATGGTGGCGGTGGCGGGCCTGCTGACGCAGAAAGTTGCGGTCGTAATGGGTGCGGGTCGTGGCATCGGAGCCGCGATCGCGCAACGGTTTTCGGCCGAGGGCGCAACGGTTGTGGTCGCTGATGTGTCCATGGGCGCCGCGGAGGCATGTGCCGCTACACTCGGCGCACCCGCGATGGCCAGGCGTTGCGATGTCGCCGACGAAGACGAGGTGGCCGACACCTTAGGCGCTGTCGTCGCCGAAGTCGGCGGCCTGGACGTGCTGGTGAACAACGCCGCGCTCGGTTCGACGTCCCCGCTGGCCGAAACCTCCAGAGCCGACTGGGATCGGGTGCTCGGCGTGACGCTGAACGGAACGTTCCACGGCATCAAGCACGCCGCGCCGCACATGCGGGAACGCGGCGGCGGCGCTGTCGTGAACATCTCGTCGGTGGCCGGTCGCACTGCCATGCGGTCGATGGCCTCCTATAGTGCTGCCAAGGCCGGCGTGGAGGCGCTGACGCGGACATCGGCGTTGGAGTTGCGCTCAGACAACATTCGCGTCAACGCCATTGTCCCCGGCATGATCCGCACCAAAACCGCCAGTGCAGCCAAAGACGCGCTCGCGCCCGGCCTCGGCATGGACGTCGACCGCTATGTCGCCGATCGACAGCATCGCTGGGGCGAGCCCGAGGAAGTGGCCGCCGTCGCGGCCCACCTCGCCAGCGATGACGCGTCGTTCACCACCGGAATGTTTTATCTGCTCGACAACGGCGCGACGCTGCTGCCCTGACCGGCCAGCACGCCACGATCTGAGAGGAACCGCCACGATGCCAACCACCACAGACAACACCTTCGTCGAATCGGTGCGCGCCTTTGCGCAAAAGGAATGCGGCACATCCGAGCAGCGCAAAAAGCTGCGCGG
Source organism: Mycolicibacterium sp. XJ879 (assembly GCF_053483935.1). NCBI lineage: Bacteria > Bacillati > Actinomycetota > Actinomycetes > Mycobacteriales > Mycobacteriaceae > Mycobacterium > Mycolicibacterium sp. XJ879. Next base: position 267,703 of record NZ_JBEFTH010000005.1, on the reverse strand, counting down.
CGACGGTTCGCTCACCCACAACCCCGAGCTTTACGCGAAGGTCGCCGACCTCGGCTGGATCGGCTGCGCGATACCGGTCGCCTACGGGGGCGGCGGCGGAAAGCCCAGTGACGCCTGCCGGCTGGTCGAGGAGATGGCCTACGGTCTGGCGCCGTTGTTCGGCCTCGGTGTGAGCCTGGTCAGCTCGACGATGGTCGAACGTTTCGGCACCGAAGCTCAGAAGCAGGACATCCTCGGTGGGGTGTGCCGTGGTGAGGTGCTCGCGACGGCAATCAGCGAGCCCGGCGCCGGGTCGGACCCCGGTTCGATGATCTGCCGCGCCGAGCGCCGCGGCGACTCCTATGTCATCAACGGCCAGAAGACGTGGATCTCATGCGCGCACATCGCCTCTCGCATCTTGTTGATGTGCCGGACCGATACCGGCGCCGACAAGCACGAAGGCATCACGATGCTCGATGTGCCGGCCGACGCTGCCGGCATGACGATCCGGCCGATACCCAGCATGGGCGGTGACGAAGTCAACGATGTGTTCTTCGACGACGTCGTGGTGCCCGCCGACCGGGTGATCGGCACCGAGGGACGCGCCTGGCATCAGATCATGCGGGGGCTCAACACCGACAGGCTGATGTGCGGGGCGATGTTCCTCGGCCGAGCGCGGCGCACCTTCGACGATGCGCTGTCCTATCTGAAGGAGCGCGAACAGTTCGGCCGGCCGATCGGCAGTTTTCAGGCGCTACGCCACCGGATCGCCGACCTGGCCACCGAGCTCGAATGCTGTCGGCTTCTCGTCGACAACCTGGCGAGCAAGCTCGACGAGGACCCCGACCGACAGATCCCAAGGGAGGCGTCGATGGTCAAGCTGAAGGTCACCGAAACCGCGAAACGGCTTGCCGTCGAGGGCATGCAGTTCATGGGCGGAGCCGGTTACACGCTCGACCACGATATGGAACGTCATCTGCGCGAGAGCATCATCGGCACGGTGTACGCCGGGACAAGTGAGATCCAGCGCGACATCATCGGAAAGTCGTACGGACTGTGAGCGGCGACAACGAAGCGGCCCAGATCCGTTACGAGCAACCCAGTCCCGGCGTGGCGCGCATTGTGCTCGCCCGGCCCGAGAAGCGAAATGCCCAGGACCGGGCCATGTTGTACGAGCTCGACGACGCGTATCTGCGGGCCCTGCAGGATGAGTCCGTTCGGGTCATAATCCTGGCGGCCGACGGCCCGGATTTCTCTGCCGGGCACGACCTACGGTTCGAGACGGCATACGACATGGACGGCATCACGCCGCGTACGCTCACCGGCGGCTTCGCAGACCCCGGGGCAGAGGGCTGGTATGCCACCGAGGAAGAACTGTTCCTCGGGCTGTGTCTGCGTTGGCGCGACATCCCGCGTCCTACCATCGCTCAGGTGCACGGCCGGGTGATCGGCGGGGGCCTGGAACTGATCTGGCCGTGCGACCTGATCATCGCCGCCGATGACACCGTCTTTCACGATCCAATCAGCGCATTCGGCTGCGCGGTTGCCGAATACTTCGTCCACCCTTGGGAACTGGGCCATCGCCGAGCCAAGGAGATGCTCTTCACGGGCGAGCCGATCGACGCGTTCGACGCCGAATCGCTGGGCATGGTGAACCGCGTCGTACCGCGCCAGCAGCTGGAAGCCGAAACGCTCAAGCTGGCGCAGCGCATCGCCACGCGTCCCAGCTTCGGACTCCGGCTCGCCAAGCGGGCCGTCAACAACGCGCTCGATCTGCAGGGCCAACGCGCAGCGGTCCAATCCGCCTTCGACGCCCACCATTTGGCGCACTCGCACAACCGGGAGCTCTACGACCACCTCGTCGACCCGGGCGGTGCCGACCTGATCCGCGCCGACGCCCGAAGTGGCCGCACCCGGCCGCGGCCCAGCTTCATGAACCTACCCGCACCCGAGACCGATTAACCGAGGAGACGGCTATGCAACGGCAGTACACCACCGTGGTTCAAGGCGGCGACTACTTCGAGGGCGCGCGCTGGCGCGACGGACGTTGGTATGTCTCGGACGCGTTGAAGGGCGTGGTCTGCGCCTTCGACGAGTCCGGTCGCCGAGAGGATCTCATGCAGGTCGACGCGCTGTGCTCGGGGCTGGGCTGGATGCCGGACGGCACCTTGCTCGTCGTCTCCATGAAGGACCGGTCGCTGCTCGCGCGCGGCGTCGACGGGGCGGTGACGCGTCATTCGGACTTGTCAGCGTTGTCACCGCACTGGATCAACGACATGTTCGTCGATGAGTTGGGTCGCGCCTGGGTCGGCACCATCGGTTTCGCGATCCACGAAGGCGAAACGCCGCGGCCCGCTGAGCTCTTCCGGGTTGATCCCGACGGCACGGTCACCGTGGCTGCCAGTGACCTCTGGTGCCCGAACGGTGTCGTCGTCAGCGCCGACGGCGGCACGTTGATCGTCGCCGAGTCGTTCGCCGCCCGGCTCACGGCGTTCACGATCGGAGCCGACGGCACCTTGAGCGACCGCCGCGTCTTCGCGCAGTTCGGCCCGGCACCGCAACTTGCCGGGCCGGCACAGATGATCGCCGCCACCGAACTCGCCCCCGACGGTATGACCATCGACTCGCAGGACCATATTTGGGTTGCCGACGCGAATCACCAACGCTGCGTGCGTGTCTCGCCTGCCGGTCAGATCGTTGACGAAGTCGCCCACCCCGATGGCGTCAACGTGTACACCTGCGCCCTCGGCGGCCACGACGGCCGGCAGTTGCTGATGGCCGCGGCCGCGGGCTTCTTCGAGGCGATTGCCGGTGTCGGCGGGACGGCGGCATTGTTGTCGACGCCCGTTGACGTTGCTGCCTGATCCACCACCGCTGACCCCGCAGGAGCCGAAAATGACTGACAGCAACAACGTGGCCGCCGAGGAAGTTCGATACGACGTCCGCAACAGCGCGGCGTGGATAACGCTGAACCGACCGGATGCCCGCAACGCGTTGTCCCGCGAAGTGTTCGACCTGATCGGAACGGGTCTCACCCGCGCCGCCGAGGACACCGGCGTTCGGGCCGTGGTGATAGCCGCAACCGGACCCACATTCTGCGCCGGGGCCGATCTCAAGCGGGTGGGCGCAATGGAGGACCACGGCAACGTGGTGGCCTTCCTGAAAACAGCTGCCGCGCTGTTCGATCAGGTTGCGAACCACCCAAAACCGGTCATTGCGGCGGTGCACGGTGCCGCGATTGCGGGCGGGTTGGAACTGGTGCTGGCCTGTGATCTGGTGGTCGCCACCACCGAGGCCGTCTTCAGCGACGGACACGCCCGCTACGGGCTCTTCCCGGCCGCCGGCGGGGCAACACGCTTGCCGCGCAAGATCGGGATGAACCGCGCCAAGCACCTGCTGTTCACCGCGGACCGCTGGACGGCGCAGCGGATGTTCGACGCCGGGCTGGTATCGCAGGTGGTTGCGGCCGAGGAGTTGGCGAGCGCCGTGTCGGCGCTGACCGACGCGATCGGCAGGCACAGTCCGCTCGGCATCGCCGGGATGAAGCGGGTTGTCGACGAGGGCGCGGACCGGCCGCTGGCCGATGCGCTCGCACTCGAACTCGCGGAATGCACCGCGTATTCCAAGAGCGCTGACTTCTCCGAAGGCCTTCGGGCCTTTGGTGATCGACGAGAACCGACGTTCACCGGGCGATAGGCCGGGGAGTAGCGCGGTGGTTTGTAATACGAAGGGACCCTTGTGAATATCGACAGCAAGGTCGTCGTCGTGGTCGGCGGCGCCTCGGGGCTGGGCACGGCTGTGTGTGAGGAGTTCGCGGCCGCCGGCGGTCGTATCGCAGTGCTCGATCGCGATGCCGACGCGGCACAGCGGGTAGCCGACGGTCTACCGGATGCACTTGCGGTGCAGGCGGACACCACCAGCGCCAACTCGATGGAGGCTGCGGTGGACGCCGTGTTGCATGCGTTTGGCGCGCTACACATCGACGTCAACACTGCCGGTGTGGTGTCGGCTGCCAAGCTCGTGTCGAAAGGCCGACCCGCCGACCTGAGCGAGTTCGAACGGACGGTGGCCGTCAACCTCGTCGGCACCTTCAACGCGATGCGGGTCAGTGCCGCCGCGATGATGCGCCACGACCCCGAGAACGGCGAGCGGGGCGTCATTGTCAATACGGCATCGGGCGCGGCGTTCGACGGCCAGAGCGGGCAGGCCGCATACGGCGCGAGCAAGGCAGGGATCATCGGTCTCACCCTGCCAGCGGCACGGGACCTGGCCGGCAGCGGAATTCGGGTCAATACCGTCGCCCCAGGGCTGTTCGACACCCCGATGTCGGCCTCGCTACCAGACGCGGTCCGCGACGGACTGCTCGAATCGGTGCTGGAACCGAAGCGACTCGGCCGGCCGGCCGAGTTCGCCCGCCTGGTTCGACACCTCGTCGAGAACGAGTACCTCAACGCCGAATGCGTTCGCCTCGACGCCGCGACCCGGATGCAGCCACGATGAGCGGCGCACCCGGTACAGTTATCTTTACCCGTGCGACTCATATGCGCCCGGCGCAAACGGAGGGAGTTCGAATGGCACGCCGACGCGTCACCTCCGTGCAGGAGCTGGTGGACGCCGCAGCGCGGGTGTTCGAGCGGGTCGGCTACGTCGATGCGACCATCGCCGACATCGCCGCAGAGGCCGGGGTCAGCAAGCCGACCGTCTATCAGTACGTCGACTCCAAGCGCTGGTTACTGGAAACGATCGTGGAGCAGATCATCTATCCGCTGCGGCACAATATCGAACAGATCCTGACCAGTGATCAGTCGCCGCGAGACAAACTCATCGCGTTCATCCGTGTTCAGATCGAATCCGCAATCACCTATCGGACTTATTACGCAGTGCTTACCGCCGACCAGCACCAACTTTCCCCACAGGCGCTACGCAATTATCTGTCGTGGGCGCGCGACGTCAACCATGCCACCGAGAAGCTTCTGCATGAATGCGTCGAGGCCGGAGTCATCCGCGACGATCTCGACATCGGAACATCGGCGAACCTGCTCAACGGAATGCTGTTGTCCATCGCGCGCTGGTTTCACACCTCTGGGCGAGTCAACGCCGACGAACTCGTCCATCAAGTGCTGGGCATGTTGAGCGGCTACATCGTCGACTCGCGCTGACCGGCTATCCATCTGCACCAACAACAGCACTACATCAGCGTTAATCTAACCGTGCAGTATTGATTACGTTCGGGTCGTGCGCCCTTCGGAGGACCGATGAAAGGAATGGGCCCGCTAGCAGGCGTCAAGGTCATCGAGATTGCCGCCCTTGGACCCACCCCATTCGCCGGAATGCTGTTGTCCGACATGGGCGCCGAGGTCATCCGACTCGAGCGCTCGGCAGTTCAGAGCATCGGCAGCGGGGCCTGGAACCACATGCATCGCGGCCGGCCTTCAGTCGAATGCGACTTGAGCACCGCCGCCGGGCGTGATCTGGTCCTGACCCTCGTCGAGTCCGCCGACGCGCTGATCGAAGGCTTCCGCCCCGGCGTCATGGAGAAGCACGGGCTGGGCCCGCAGGTGATCCACGCGCGGAACCCGCGAGTGGTCTATTGCCGCGCCACCGGGTACGGCCAGGACGGGCCGCTGTCCGCACGGCCCGGTCACGACATCAACTACATCTCGATCGCCGGTGTTCTCGGCGCAATCGCCCGACCCGGAACCAAACCGACGTTCCCGCTCAGCCTTCTCGGCGATTTCGGCGGCGGCGGGATGCTCGTCGCATTCGGATTGCTGTGCGGCGTGCTCGAGGCACGGCAATCGGGCCTGGGTCAGGTCGTCGATGCGTCCATGGTCGAAGGAACCGCGTTGTTGAGCACCGTGTTCCACGCCCTGCGTAATGCGGGCATGTCTTCCGATGAGCCCGGGACCAATTACTTCGACGGTGGCGCGCATTTCTACAACGTCTACGAAACTTCCGACGGCGGCTTCGTTGCGGTGGGCGCGGTGGAGCCGCAGTTCTATGCGGCGATGCTTCGCGAGCTGGGTCTGCCAGCGGATCAGTGGCCACAGTGGGACAGCAGCCGGTGGCCCGAGTTGTCAGATCGGTTGGCTCAGGTGTTCCGGACCAGGACGCGCGATGAATGGGCCCGCACATTCGAGTCCTCCGATGCGTGCATCTCCCCCGTGTACCGGCTCGGCGAGGCCGCACAGCATTCGCACAACATCGAGCGGAACACGTTTGTCGACATCGACGGCCACCTGCAGCCCGCGCCCGCGCCGCGATTCAGTCGCTCGATCGTCGGCCTGCCGTCGCCGGCGCCCGAACCGGGCTCGGACACCCGTTCGGCGCTGATCGACTGGGGGCTGAGCACTTCCGACGTGGACCGCTACCTCGATGACCCAGCCACAACGAAATCCACCCGCGAGTAGAGATTTGAGGAGATTGCACCGTGATGGACCCCGCTGCGGTACTGCGCCGCAATGCTGTTGCCGCGAGCGACAAAGCCGCCTTGCGATTCGAAGGACGGACGCAGACCTATCGCGAGTTGCACGAACGGGCGAACCGGCTAGCGAACGCGCTGCGTGAGCACGGTATTGAGCGCGGTGATCGGGTGGCGGTTGCCGCGGACAACAGTTTCGAGACGCTGGAGATCCTGGCCGGGTTGACCGTCGGTGGCTACGTCCGGTGTCCGCTGTACACCCACGATACCGCGGACCGGCATCGTTACCTGATCGAACTCACCGAACCCGCCGCGATCATCGTGGAGGACAAGTACTTCGGCGCGTTGGAACCGGTGCTCGCCGCGGCACCGTCCATCCGTGCGGTCGTCGTCATCGGCTCCGAATCCGCGCACTCGGCCCTGGACTACGAGGTGCTGCTGCGTGACGCCTCGCCCGCCGACCAGGAATTCGAGCTTCGGCCGGACGACCCCTACCAGATCCGATTCTCGGCGGGTACAACGGGTTTGCCCAAGGGGATCCTGCACACCCTGGGCGGCTGGATGGCAGTCGGCGAGGAGACCCTGGCCGACGTTTCGCCGCCGTTGTCCGCCGCAGACCGCTATCTCGCCGCCAGCCCGCTGACCCACGCGGCGAGCATCCCGGTGTGGCCGATACTGGCCGCAGGCGGCACCGTCGTGGTGATGCCCGCGTTCGACACCGGCGGGTTCCTGCGATTGGTGGAAGAAGAGCGCGTAACCGTGACCCTTCTCGTCGCGACGATGGTGCAGATGATCACTGTGCATCCCGACGCCACCGTGCGGGATCTGTCGAGCCTGCGGGCGATCTTCTACGGCGCGTCCCCGATACCCGAGACCACCCTTGTTGCCGCACTGAAGTTGTGGGGCAACGTGATGTACCAGAGCTACGGGCAGAGCGAAGCGGTTCCGGTGGCAGCGCTGCTACCGGAGCACCACGTCGTCGACGGGTCGCCGGCGCAGCGGCGGCGCTTGCGGTCGGCCGGTAAGGCGACCCCCAGATCTGGAATCCGCATCGTCGACGAGAACGACAATGTGCTGCCGCCGGGAGAGGTCGGTGAAATCGTCGTCAAGTCGCCGGGTCGGATGAAGGAGATCTGGCGGGCGCCGGATGTCACCGCGCAACGGGTGACCGACGACGGATGGGTGCGAACCCGTGACATGGGATGGCTTGACCACGAACAGTTCCTGTTCCTTGCCGACCGCAAGGAGGACATGATCATCTCCGGCGGGTTCAACATCTGGCCTGCCGAACTCGAGAACGTCCTGGTGGAACACCCGGCGGTGCGCGAGGCCGCGGTGGTCGGGATTCCGCACGACAAATGGATCGAAACGCCACACGCCGACGTGGTCCTCGAATCAGGCTGTGCCGGCACTGTTTCCGTGGAGGACCTGGTCGAGTGGACGCGGGACCGGCTCGGCTCCTACAAGAAGGTCACCAGCGTCGCGTTCGTGACGGCGCTACCGAAAACCCCCATCGGCAAGGTCCTGCGCCGCGAGATCCGCGACCGGTTCGCTGCAGCCGCAGAAAACGATCAAGGAGTACAACAATGACGGTGGGCGCGCCCCCGGTCGGCCTGCCTTAGTTGCCGGCCGGGGGCTGCAACATCGACTGCCATGTCTGCTCGCCGCCGGCAGTGACCGCCAGGTCGCTTTGGGTGTAGATCTGCCCATCCGGACCGACGTACGTACCGGAGGCAGGGTCGTACTCGGCCACCGCGATCGGCGCCGGTGCGGGCGCCTGCGGTGCACTCGCGTTCGGATCCACGGTCAGCTGCGGGATGTCCTGGCCCGACAACGTCGCGTTCGGGTCGCCCTTCCAGTTGAATCCGTCGTTGAGCGGAACGTAGGTTTGGTCACTTACGCACATCTGCCACGTCGGTGCCCGCTTTCCGGGCCGGGTGGCACACGGAGTGTTGCGGGCGCCGCGCACGTTCAGCGTCGAATCCTGCGGCACCCGGCAGTACAGGTCCCCAGCCGGCCGGTCCGGGTAGTCCTCGAAGGTCGGCACCCGCTGCTGTCGTGCCGGCAGGAAGCCGGTCGTGCACGGTGGCGGCAGGTTCACGTTGAGGTTGAAGCTGAGAAAGGCGCCCTTGTAGTCCTGTTTGGTGTGGCGGTTGGCCACGCCGATCGCTTGCATCGCCGCCGCGCCCTGCGGCAGCAGCACCAACAGTTGCTCGAGACTGTCGTCGTAGGTGAGCGCCACCTCGCCGACGCTGACGAGATTGGCCAGCACGATCGGCAGGGTGGGCTGTACCCGGTCGAACAGCCGGCGCACTTCGTCGGCGGCCGGCGCGCCACGCGTCAGCACGCCTTGCACATCGGTGTCGGTGGTGCGCAGCTGATCGGTGACACTGGCCAGATTTGCCGCCCAGGCCCGCACCTCATCCGAGGTCTGCGTCTGGCTGTCGAGCACCGGGCCGGCTCGATCAAGCAGCGCGGTCCACGAATCGAGATGCTCGCGGGCGTCGATCGCCAACGTGGTCGATCCCCTTACCAGGCGCGACAATTCGGGACCCAACCCGCCGAGCGCGAGGTGGGCCTCGTCGACGACGGTTCTCAGGTTCTCCTGCGGGATGGCCTGCAGCCCTCGGTTGGTCGCATCGAGCAGTTCGTTGATGTCGGGCGGCACCGATGTGCGGTCACGCGCGATGATGTCGCCGTCCTCGAGTACCGGACCGTCCTCGCTGCGCGGCAGCAGCGCGACGAACTGCTCGCCGACAGCAGTCTGGCTGCGCACCTGCGCGTCGAGGTCAGCCGGGATTCGGGTGTCCGAATCCAGCGACAACACCGCTTCCGTACCGCTTCTGGTGAGGTTGACCGCCGTCACCCGGCCCACTTCGGTACCCCGGTAGCTGACATTGGCCCGTTCGTAAAGGCCTGCGGCTTCCGGCAATTGGACGGTGACCGTGTACCGGCCGACACCCAGCATCAGGCCGGGCAACTTGATGTAGATCAACATCAGCGACGTGAAGGCCAGCGCAGCCACGACGCCGAAAATGCCCAGCTGAATCCAGTTCCGTCTGGTCATGCGCATGTCAACGCCCCTGGTCCGTGCGGTAGGGCACAACGAGCGGATTGCCGGCGGTGTACGGGCTGGGCAGCTGTCCGATGGTGCGGCCCCACTGCATCTCCAGTTCCGTCAGCTCACCCTCGAATCGGGTGCCGGTGAGAAACGACGCGTCGAGCCGGCTCAGCGTCAGATCGATGACGGCGGTCAGGTTCGCGTAGTCACCGCGCTGCCACTTGGTGATGGTCTCCTTTGGCCACGGGAAGGTGGAGTAGAAGCTCAACGACCGGGTCAGCGACGGGCCCGCGTTGGCCAGGGACTCCAGCACCGGCCCGAGATCCTTGAGCTCCTTGACCAGATTCTCCTTGGTCAGGTTGACCGAATCCGATGCCAGCGCGCTGAATTCACCGAGCTGGTGTAGGGCTTCGGTGAGGTGGTCGCGTTGGTCCTTCACCACGGTCAACGCGTCCGGCAAGGTCTGCAGCGCGCTTTCGACAACCGGATCCTGTTCGGCGACCTGACCGACGAGCCCGTTGAGACTCTCGGTGGCGGCGATGATCTCGTCGGTCTGATCGTCGGCGTGCCCGATGAACTGCTCGAGCTGCTCGATGAGGCTGCGCAGATCGTCCTCGCGGCCGGCGAACGCTCTGCTCAACGCTTGGGTGATGTCGTGGATGCTGCCGATGCCACCCTGGTTGAGCAGCAGCGACACCGCGGCCAGCGCTTGTTCGGTGGACGGGTACCGGCTGCCCGACGACAGCGGTATCAGCGATCCGTCCTGCAACCGGCCTTCTGGCTGCACATCAACGGGTGGCGCCAGCTCGATGTGCAACGAACCCAGCAGGCTGGTCTGGCCGACCGTCGCGGTCGCATTGGCAGGCAGCCGCACGTCGCCGTTGAGCTCCATGGTGACCAGCGCGTGCCAGTCCTGCCGCTCGATGCCGGTGACGTTGCCGACGGTGACGTCGCCGACGCGTACGCGCGAGTTGCGTTCGATGTTGTCCACATCCGGGAGCTGCGCCTGCACGGTGTACGCCCCGGGCCCGCCGCCTTCGGTGCCGGGCAGCGGCAGCGAGTTTGCGCCATGCCAGTCCGCGCAGCCGGCAACCGACATGATGCTCGCGGTTGCCAGCACCGCGATCACATTGGTGCGCCTCACGATCCACTCCCGTGCGGCACCATCATTGCTTCCAGACCGCCGGCCGGATCGGTCGGCGCAGCCTCGGCGGGCAGCGGCGGCGCAGCGGTCGATTCGGTGCTGCCCGGCGGCGGGATGTAGTCGGGCCGCAGCCAGTCCTCGCTGTAGGTGACCTCGTTAGGTCGAGCCGTCGCGCCGACGAACAGGTTCTCGCCCAGGGGCAGGAAGTTGAATTGGCGGTTCTTCACGATCGGCGCCAGGTACTGCACGCACAGTTTGGCGGACTCCTCGGCGCCGAGGCGAGACGCTGCCTGCACGGCTCCGCACAAGAACCCGATCGGGTCGGCGAAGTTGGTCACGGCCAGTGCGCTGGTCATGGTGGCCTGCGCGGGCTGGTAGATGTTCAGGAAGTTCTGAAATGCGTTGGGGGCCAGATGCAGTGTCTGCTTGATGTCGCCGAGGCTATCGTGCAACATCTGCGTCACCAATGCCAACTTGTCGCTGGTGGTTCCGGCGGTTTCGCGGTTATCGGCTACGAAGGCACCGACGTCGTCGACCACCGCGTTGAGGTCCCGCACCGCGTTGGCGACCTCGTCGGGGTCGTCGGCGAGCAGGGCGGTCACCGAGGCGATGTTCTGGTTCAGATATCGCAACAGGTCGGTGCTGTTGTACAACGCGGAAACCAGGATCGACAGGCTTTCGACGGTGGCGAACAGGTCGCCGCTGTGGTCACCGAGCATCGAGAACGTCTGCGCCAGTTGGACCACTGCGTTCCTGATGTTGGTTCCCTCGCCGCGGAGGTTGGCCGCGGCGGTGTTGACGTAGGAGCCCAGGGTGCTGACCCCGCCCGGTTCGGTTGGCTGCAGCGCCTCGGTGAGCCGCTCGAGTTGCTCCCGGAAGTCGTCCCACTCCACCGGGACGGCGGTGCGCTCTTCGGGAATGACTGCACCGCTTTGCAGTTGTGGCCCGCCGGTGTAGGAGGGGGTCAGCTGGATGGCCCGCGCCGTCACCAACGACGGGGACATGATCACGGCGTTGACGTCGGCCGGGACGGGATGCTTGGCATCGACGGAAAAGGTGATCTTGACCCGGGTCGGTTCGGGTTCGATGCGCTCGATCGTGCCGACCGGTACACCGACGATTCGGACCTCGTCGCCGGCGAAGATTCCGTTGCTGTTCGCGAAGTAGGCCACCACGGTGGTGCGTCGGAGCGTTTCGGTCGACAGCGCAACGATCAGCCCGCCGAACAGGACGGCCACCAGCGTGATCGCGGCACCCACCCGAACCAGACCAAGCTTCTTCACGGTGCTGCCTCCCCGGACGGTGCTACCTCGTTCGGTGCCGGTACATAGAGCGGGTTGGGGGTGGGTGCCGGCGTGGACGCCAACTCCGGTGGTGCCTCGGCGGGCGGACCGGGCGGCGGGCCACCGGGAGCCGGAGCCGGCGGCGGCTCGCGGTAGGGGTAACGCGGATCACCGGGGTTGCCGGTAATCGCGTCGGGCAGCGTCATTCTCGGCTCACCGCCCTGCCCGGTGCGCGGAAACGGAACCGGTAGCGCGGGACTGGCCTGCTGGCCCACCGGCGGATCGGTGAGCTGGGACGGCAGCAACACATTGGGGTCCAGACCGAGATCGGAGAATGCGGCGTCGACGAATGGCTGCACGAACTGACCAGGCAGCAGGTTGGCGATATAGGCCTTGAAGAACGGGCCCGAGGACACCGACTCCCCCAGCGACATCGCGTACGCGTTGAGCCTTTTGATCGACTCCTGCACCTCGGCTTTGCGGTTGTCGACGATCGCGAGCACCCCGTTCAGCTTCTCCAATGCCGGCTTCAATGTCTGGCGGTTCTCCGCAATGAAGCCCTCGATCTGGCGAGCCACGGCGGAGATATCGCCCGAAATACGGTCCAGGGCATCGCTTTGGGCCTGTAGCTGCACCAGCAGCGCGTTGCTGTCGGCGATCAGGTCGACCACTTGGCCGGCGCGTTCGGCGAGTACCGTCGTCGCCTTGTTCGCGTTGCTCAGGAGATTGCGCAACTGGTCGTCGCGTTTGTTCAACGTCTCGGCGAACCGGGCCACTCCCGCTACGGCGATCTTCAGTTCGGGCGGCGTGTCGGAAAACGTCTGCGCCAGCACCCGTAACGAGTCCGACACCTGGTGGGTGTCGAGCCCGCTGATCGCCGTCGTGAGGTCGCCGAGCGCCTCGGGCAGCTGGTAGGGCGAGCGCGTGCGTTCCAGCGGGATCGGGCCGTCCTGAGTCCCGTCGCCGCGCGGGGTGAGCTCGACGATCTTGGAACCGAGCAGGGTCTGCGTCTTGATCGCTGCTTCGGTGCGATCGCCGAGTCGGACGTCGGGCGCGAGCCGGAACTTCACCAGCGCCCACGGGCCGGCCAGCTCGAGGCTGGACACCTGCCCCACCCGCAATCCAGATACCTGGACGTCTGCGCCCACAGTGATTCCTCCGGCTTCGGCGAAGTAGGCCGAGTAGTCGTTGCCCCGGTTGAAGATCGGCAGTTTGTCGTACTGCAACGCACCCAGCGCCAGCACGGCGATGAGGCAGATTCCCAGAGCACCGGTCACGACGGGGTTTCGTCTCGCGGAGAACTTCATTTCGATGCGCACCTGCCCGTGCTCTGGCCGACCAACTTGACGAACACCGGCTGGCCGCCCTTACCGTTCAGCTTCAACACGATGTCGCACAGATAGAAGCTGAAGAAGTCGCCGTAGAGACCTTGGCGGCCCAGCGCCTGGTATGCCTCGGGCAAGGTCGCGAGCAGCTCATCCACGTACTCGTGGTCGGCCACCACCAGCCCCGCCGTTCGGTCCGTCTCCGCGACGACTTTGGTCAGCGGTTGCCGCGCCTGGCGCAGCAAGTCGGTGATCGACATGGCGGCCGAATCGGCATGGCCCACTGCGGCACTGATGTCAGATTTGCGCGCTTCGAGGCCGTCGACGAGTTCAGCCAGCGCGCCCACCCCCTTGTCGAACTGCTTACTCTGATCTGAAAACGTGCCGAGTACGGTGTGCAGGTTTGCGATCACCTCCCCGATCAGTTGGTCCCGGTCGGCCAGTTTGTTGGTCAGCGCAGCGGTGTGCGACAGCAGCGAACCGATCGTCTGTCCCTGCCCTTGAAACGCGCGGATCAACTGCGCGCTCAACGCGTTGACCTGTTCTGGGTCCAAGGCGCGGAACAGTGGCCGGAAGCCGCCGATGAGCGCGTCGAGGTCCAGTGCCGGCGCGGTCTGGTCCAGGGGAATGGTCCCGTTTGGTTTGAGTATCTCGGTATCGCCTGGGCCCTCCTCGAGGCCCAGATACCGTCCGCCGATCAGGTCGTCGTAGCGGATGACGGCCCGGCTGCCCTTGGTCAGGACCACCGAGTCATCGGTGGTGAACCGTACAAGCACCGTGGAATCGGGTTGCAGCGTCAGTGAGCTGACCTTGCCGACTTCCACGCCGGCGATTCGCACGAAGTTGCCGCTCTCCAGGCCACTGACATTGCGGAACTCGGCCGCATAGGTCTGCTCGGGCTGAAAGCGCAACTCGGCGAACACTGCGAACATCGCAAAGACGCCGAGCAGACACACCGTCACGAAGACGCCCAGGCGCCAAACGACGTGGCGCAGATCAGCTCTCATCGCGGCGGCCTCCCTTCACTACGGCGCCGTTCCATGCGTCGACGGGTGCAACGGCTCACTGCCCGGCGGTGGCGGCCCCGGTTCCCGAGGTTGGCCGGGCGGCGGTGCCGGCGGCAGGCCCGGCCACAGCGGCGTCCCGTCCGGCGCGTAGAGCGCCGCGCCGTACGCCGGCGCGCCGGGATACGGGATCGGCCCGGGTGCCGGCGGTCCGAGGTTGCGAATGCTCGGTGGTTCTGGAACCGCTCGGGTGGACGGGAAATAGTTGGCGTAGCCGGGGAATCCGATTCCCGGGTTGGGACGGATATCCAGTCCGGTGCCCCAGCCGGTGTTGGTGATCAGCTGGCGGAGGGGGAAGTTGTCGTCGACGACGGGTAGCGAGCCGCACCCGGGTTGGCCGCCCGGACCGCCTTTGGCGCCGACGATGGGTAGGTTCTGCGGATAGCGGTACTGGTCGTCGCCGAGGAGCAGCGCGACGTCGGTGGTGATGGACTTGCCGTTGACGCCGCCGGTGACGTCGTAGCCGCCGTTCTCCAGGAACCAGTGGCCACCCACCAGCATGCAGGTGAACTGCGGGTTGTACTTCATTAACAGCCGTGTCGTCGGCTCGAGTTTGTTGACCGCGTCGACGAGGTTGTCCTTATTGGGACCGATGAGGTCCGTGCCGCTGCGCGACATTCCGACGACGCTCACGAGCAACGCGTCGAGTTCGTCGGCATGGGCGGTGATGGTGGCACCGGTAGTGGTCGCGGCGTCGAGGGTGTCCAGGATGTCTTGGGCCGCGGCGCTGTAGGTGTCGCTGAAGCCCTGTAACGCCTGCCAGTCTTCGCGGATGGTTTCACTGCGGGGGTTCAGCGCCAGCAGAACCGCATTGGCGTCGGTGGTGGCCCGCCCGATGGCGTCACCCTCGCCCCGTAATCCCTCCGCCACCGCGGAGAGCACGCCGTTGAGTTTGACCGGATCAATCTGTCGCAGGACGTCGGTCAGGTTCTGAAATACCGTGTTGACCTCGGTACTGACGTTGTGCGACTGGATCACCGCCCCGGCCTTGAGTTGCTGTGAAGCGGGCATGGCCGGCGAAACCAGATCGACGTACTTCGCACCAAATGCGGTGGTCGCCTTGATCTCCGCAAAGACGTTGGCAGGGATGAACTGGGCTTGCTTCGGGTCGATATCCAGCTTGAGGCGCACCGGATCTTTGCCGCCCTCGACGGCACTGACACGTCCGATCGCTACGCCGTGCATCTTCACCTTGGCACCCGATTCCATCACCAGGCCGGCGCGCTCGGAGGTGACGGTGACACTCAGCGTGGGCTTGAACGAGCGGGTGAACAACCCCCAGGCACCCAGGACCATCGCGATGATGACGACGAACAGCACCAGCGTCCACCACGCCGGGTCGATCCCTTTGTCCTGCCGTATCGAATCCATCTGCTAGCCCGAGAGGTTGAAGTTGCCGGACTGGCCGTAGATGGCCAGTGAGACGAGCAAGGTCACAAATGACGACACCACCAGCGATGCCCGCACCGCGCGGCCGACGGCCTCTCCCACGCCGGCCGGGCCACCCGACGCGGTGAAGCCGTAGTAGGTGTGCACGAGCATCACCACGATCGCCATCGAAATAGCTTGCAGGAACGACCAAATCACATCGACGGGGTTGAGGAACGTATTGAAGTAGTGGTCGTAGACACCGGTCGACTGGCCGTAGAAGAAGGTGGTGCCGATCCGGGCGGCCACGAAGGCCACCTGAACCGCGATGCAGTACAACGGGATCACCACGATGACACCGGCCAGCACCCGGGTCGAGGCCAGGTACGCGATGGACCGGATGCCCATGACCTCGAGCGCATCGATCTCTTCGTTGATCCGCATCGCCCCCAGTTGGGCGGTGGTGCCCGCGCCGACGGTCGCGGCCAGCCCGATGCCGGCGACCAGCGGCGAGGTGATGCGGACATTGAGGAAGGCGGAGGTGAAGCCGGCCAGCGCCTCCACGCCGACATCGGCGAGCTGGTTGTAGGCCTGCACGGCGATCCAGGCTCCGGCCGACAGCGTCAGGAATCCGACGATGACGAGGGTGCCGCCGATGATGGCCAGCGCGCCGAGCCCGAGGCTCATTTGCGAGATGAGCCGCAGCGATTCGACTTTGTAGCGCACCAGCGCGTCCCCGAGGCCCTTGAGCGTCAGGCCGTAGAACTGGGTCTGTCGGCCCAGGCGTCGCCATCCCTCGACCCATCCGGACCAGCTGCGCCGGATCCTGGGGAACTGCGAGCTCGCGACATTGAGGGTCACAGCGTCACCTTCACCGCGACGGCAGTGGCGACCACGTTGATTACGAACAACGACATGAACGAATACACCACCGTCTCGTTGACGGCATTGCCCACACCGGCTGGACCGCCACCGACCGAAATACCCTTGTAGCAGGCGATCAATGCAGCTGCCAGCCCGAAAATCGAGGCCTTGACCAGGGACACGATGACTTCCGGCATGCCGACCAACAGCGTCAAGCCCGCCGCGAACGCGCCGGGCGTGACGTGTTGGACATAGACCGAGAAGAAGAAGCCGCCGACGATGCCCACGATGGTGACCACCGAGGCCAGCAGCAGCGAAACCAGCGTTGCGGCCAGCACTCTCGGCACTACCAGCGCCTGCACGGGGTTGATTCCCAGCACCCGCATCGCGTCTATCTCTTCACGGATGGTCCTCGACCCCAGGTCCGCACACATCGCGGTGGCACCGGCGCCGGCGATCACCAGGACGGTCACGATCGGCCCGATTTGGGTGACTGCACCGAGCGCGGCGCCGGTGCCGGAGAAGTCGGCCGCACCGATCTCGACGAACAGGATGTTCAGGGTGAACACGGTGAGCACGGTGAACGGGATGGCGAGCATGACCGTCGGAACGATGGAAACCCGTGCCACGAACCAACTCTGGGTCAGAAACTCGCGCCACGCGAATGGCGGCTTGAACATCAAGACGAAGGTGTCGAACGACATCATGAAGAAGTCGCCCAGCGCCCGCACCGGTTTGGCGGCGGCCTGCGTCACGCTCACAGCCCGTTCCCCCTCCGACCGGATGCTCGAAGACCGCCGCTGAGACCGCCCTCGACGCCCCGCTTCAGCTCAGCCTGCACATTCCGCCCTTCCCAGTACTTTACCGGCCAGCCGGTAAAGTTGTCGGCATGAACGTAGGCCGCTCTCGCGAATGAAGTCAAGGGTTCGCCGGCGTGCATGGGTTGCCACCTCGCGTCCGGCCATCCGAGCTGCCTTTCATTAAGCCTTACTGTGCAGTAAAGTTATCGGGGGACGTTAACCGTCCCCATCGGGACTGTCAAGGGTCGGCCAGCCGCATTCCATAAGGCCTTTCGGGCCACACAGTACGGGTCGGCGTGCTGTCACAGCGGCGGAGAGAAAGTTTGTAATACCTTGTACTGAAAGCCAGTACGCATGGGGTCCGCCGTCTTGCGACGGCTTCATCCGGTTGCCTGGCGCGACGGAATGCGCAAGGTGTGATCGGCGGGGCCGAGGGGTTGACGGTCCGAGCCCGGCGGACGCGCCGGCGGGCCAACGCGAACATTTCCTTATCCGTTAGTATAGTTATGATGGTTGGGAGCAGACCCGCGATAATCGAGGGGTCGATCGGCGTCACGAGGCGGTCCATGTCCCGGTTCATCGATATCGAGGCCCTCCTGGCCGGCGATGCGTGTCGGCTTCCAGCTTTGTCCCTCGCGCCGAGACCGGAAATGGAGTGCCCGAACACTGTTGAGTGGGCTGTGCCGCCACATTGACCACACTTCGGCGCCGGTCCCTAGGCGTCCGAACCGACGCGATGGAGGTATCGCAATGCCGAACGTCAACGGCCGAGTACAGCAACTCCACAACGAGTACGCCAGCACCGGAGCCTGCGCGGCTTATCTGCTGTGTGACCGTCATCCGCCTGAGGCAGTGGCCTTCACGCTCATCGACGAAGACCTGTCCAGTCTGGATGTAACGTTCGGCGAACTGCACCGTCGTTCCGAGCAGTTGGCTTCCGGCCTTGCCGCTCAGGGAGTGGTCGCCGGAGACCGGATCGCCACGTTGATGGGCAAGTCGATGGAACTGTTGGTTTCGATGCTGGCGCTATGGCGCTTGGGCGCCGTGCAGGTGCCGCTGTTCACCGCTTTCGCTCCGGCTGCAATAGCGGTGCGGGTAACCGGCAACCGCACCAAGTTCGTCATCACCGACGCCGCCCAGCGGCCGAAGCTCGATCCGAGTGCCGATCTGCCGGCTGAACGTGACTGGGAAATCATCACCACCGGCAACGCAACCGGCGACGACCTGTCATTCGACCAGCTGCTGGAGTCTTCTGCGCCGCTTGCTGATCCAGTGGCTTGCGGTGGTGCCGGCATCCTGGTCGAGTTGTTCACCTCCGGTACCACCGGCACACCTAAGGCGGTACCGATCCCGCTGGCCGCGGTAGCGGCGATGGTCTCCTATGACGAGTTCGCGCTTGATCACACCGACGAAGACGTGTTTTGGAACGCCGCCGACCCGGGGTGGGCATACGGGCTTTACTACGCGATCATCAGCCCCTTGGCGTCCGGCCGCCGAAGCCT
Organism: Mycolicibacterium sp. XJ879; assembly: GCF_053483935.1. Lineage (NCBI taxonomy): Bacteria > Bacillati > Actinomycetota > Actinomycetes > Mycobacteriales > Mycobacteriaceae > Mycobacterium > Mycolicibacterium sp. XJ879. Next base: position 248,892 of record NZ_JBEFTH010000005.1, on the reverse strand, counting down.
GATGCTGTGCGCCCCGTTCGACGCGCAGCTCACCTGGTCGGTTCTGCAGCGCTTCGGAGTGACCAACTTCGCCGCCGCGCCGACGGTGTACCGGGCGCTGCGCAGTGCGCCGGTACCGAACGATCTTGCGCTGCGGCATCTTTCGTCAGCCGGTGAACCGCTCACTCCATCAGTCATCGATTGGGCCAGCCAGGCGTTGGGTCTTGAAGTCCGGGACCACTACGGCCAGACGGAGACCGGCATGATCGCCGCAAACGCCTGGCACCCTGAGCTGGTCGCCGCGGCGAAGCCCGGTTCCATGGGCCCGGCCCTACCGGGTTTCACCCTGGAGGTGCTAAGGACTGAAACAGACGAGATCGCCGCCGTCGGCGAGCCGGGCCGGCTCGCCGTCGACATCACCAGAAGTCCACTGATGACGTTCACCGGGTATCGCGACGCCCCCGAAAATAGCGCCGCTCGATTCAGCGGCGACGGGCGCTGGTACCTCACCGGTGACGTCGTGTCTCGCGACGTCGACGGCCATTTCAGGTTCGCCTCACGCGACGACGACCTTATTCTCATGGCGGGCTACCGCATCGGCCCGTTCGAGGTCGAATCGGTGCTCACCAAGCACTCCGCGGTCGTCGACGCCGCAGCCATCGGCGTGCCCGACGAGTTGCGCGGCGAGGTGCTCATCGCGATCATCGTCCTCGCTCCCGGCGTGTCACCCGAGGATTCCCTCGTCGAAGAGCTGCAGCAGATGGTGAAGGAAGGCCTTGCCGCGCACGCGTATCCGCGCCGGATCCACTTCACAGCCGAGCTGCCCAGAACGCCCAGCGGCAAGGTGCAACGCTTTCGGCTCCGACAGCAATTCAGCGACCTCACCAAGAGGTAGCTCACGCTGCCCCAGCGGCTCCGCCGTCGACCTCGAGCACGCTGCCGGTGAGATACGCACCTGCGCGCGACGCAAGGAACTGCACGGCGCCGACGATGTCCTCGGGCGTTCCCGTGCGGCCCAGCGGCACTGTAGAGAGCAGCTCGGCCCGCGTCGCGTCGTCGTCGAGGGCAAATGCGCTCATCCGGCTCGGAAAGTAACCGGGGGCGATCGCGTTGACAGTGACATGCTCGCGCGCGAGCCGTCCCGCAAGGTGGCGGGTCAACATGTGGACCGCAGCCTTCGTCGCGCTGTACGGATAGTTCTCCACCGCGGTCACCCGATGCCCGGCCAACGAGCCGATGTTGACAACGCGCGCCGGGTCGTCGGCCGACGCCGCCTGCCGCAAGGGGCCTAACAGCGTTGTCGTCAATCGAAACAGGCCGGTCAGGTTCACGTTGACAAGCTTGTGCCATGCGTCATCCGGAAAGTCGTCCAGCGGTGCTCCCCACGTCGCACCCGCATTGTTCACCAGGAGGTCGAGCCGACCGCCGAACTGGGTCGCAACTGCCTGCGCAATAGCGGCACTGCCTTCGGGCGCACCGACGTCGGCGACAATCGAGATGCAGTCGCCCCGCTGGGCGAGTCGCGCGGCTACCGCATGCCCGGCGTCCGCACGCCGGGAGGCGATCGCCACCCGTACACCCGCCTCGACAAGGCCGGTGGCGATCATCTCACCCAGCCCCGATGAACCGCCGGTGACGACGGCGTTCTTACCGGCGACCGAGAACAACCCGGCGGTCACAATGTCACCGAATAGCCACCGTTGACGCCCACCGTCTGCCCGGTGACCCAACCCGCTGCCTCTGATGCCAGGAAGCAGATCATCGCCGACCCGTCAGCAGGATCGCCGATACGTCGGATCATGTACTGTTCAAGCACTTTTCGCTGCACCCGCTCGTCGGCGAGCATATCGGCGGTCGCCGGGGTGTAGGTGGCGCCGAGGGCCACCGAGTTCGCGGTGATCAGGTAGCGTCCACCGATCCGGGCCAGCGCACGGGTCAACCCGGCCGCGCCGGCCTTCGCCCCGGAGTAGGCCTCCAGCCCGTTACCCTCACCCATGCGCCCGGCATCGGAGATGACGGTGACGATGCGGCCACCGTTACCGGCGCGCACCATTTGTTCGATCGCATGACGCGCACAGTTGAACACCCCACCGAGGTTGACCCGGATCGATTTGTCCCACTGCGCGGGCGACTGTTCCCAGAACGGCATGGCAGGGGGTGGCGTACCGCCGCCGCCCTGATTGCCTGCGTTGTTGACCAGGATCCCGACCGGCCCCAGTTCGCGTTCGATTGTTCCGAACATTTCGCCCACTTCATCGAAGTCGCCGACGTCAGCCGGAGCCGCTATAGCGGGCACCCCCGTTTCGCGAATCTCCTTGGCAACGCGCTCAGCCCGGTCGGCGTCGATATCGTTGACAGCAACTCCACCGGCACCCAAACGTGCCAGGTCGTGCACGATGCGATACCCGACTCCTTGACCGGCGCCGGTGACCACGGCGATTCGGCCGGCCATGTCCATGCCCTCACTCATCCTCAGCGGCCTTTCCATTTCGGTGCTCTCTTCTCCGCGAATGCCGCCAACCCCTCCTTGAAGTCCTCGGACTCGAGTACGGGTTCGAGCAACGGGACTTGCAGATCCCAACTCGCCCGGTCCTCCCATTCCTGGGAGCGGCGGATGACGGCCGTGCTGGCCCGCACGGCCACCGGTCCGTTGGCGGCGATCTCCTCGGCAAGCTCCAGCGCGACGGCGAGGCTCTGCCCCGGCTCGGCCAGTCGGTTGACCAGCCCCAGCGCGTGGAAGTCCGTGGCCATCAACGGTTTTCCAGTGAGCGCCAGCTCCATTGCCCGGTGGTACGGAATGCGCCTCGGCAGCCGGAATAGGCCACCGCCCATCGCCGGCACCGCTCGTGACGCCTCTGGCAGCCCCATCCGCGCGTCTTTCGCCGCCACGATCAGATCGCAGGCCAGACACAGTTCCAGGCCGCCGCCGAGGGCGTGCCCCTCGACCGCCGCGATCATCGGCTTCGTCGGGGGGTCGAGCATGATGCCGCAACCGCCGCGCCGTTCGGTCCTGGCGATCTCGCCGCGGGCGGCGGCTTTCATGTCCTGACCTGCCGAGAAGACCCCGTCCGCGCCGGTGAGGACGGCCACCCGTAGATCGGGATCCGCCTCGAAGTGGTCGACGGCGGCCTCCATCGCCTCCGCGGTCGGCAGGTCGAAGGAGTTACGACGCTGCGGCCGGTTTATGGTCAGCACCGCGACGTGCCCAACCCGATCGAAGAGGACCAGTTCAGAAGTGCTCGGCTCGGACATCAGGCGACCCGCCGATACATCGTCACAACGCAGGCGCTGCCCAGGCCGTGGTTGTGCGACAGTGCGGTACGCGCACCGTCGACCTGCCGGTCGCCAGCCTCGCCGCGCACCTGCCAGACGAGCTCGGCGCACTGAGCTAGCCCGGTCGCGCCGAGCGGGTGCCCTTTGGAGATCAGCCCGCCCGAGGGGTTGACCACCCAGCGGCCGCCGTAGGTGGTGTCACCGTCGTCGATCAGTCGGCCGCCCTCGCCTTCGGCGCACAACCCCAAAGCTTCGTAGAGCAATATCTCGTTGATCGAGAAGCAGTCGTGCAACTCGATGACATCGATATCGGCCGGGCCCAAACCGGTTCGGTCGTACACCGCGGTGGCGGCCCGGCGCGAGGCGTCGCGCCCCACGACGTCGAACGAACTGCCGGATTCGAAAGTGGCCGCAGTGTCGGTGGTCATCGCTTGTCCGACGATGTGTACTGCCTGGCCCTCGAGCCCGTGTTTGGCCACGAAGTCCTCGGAGGCCACGATCGCGGCGGCCGACCCGTCGGAGGTCGGCGAGCACTGCAGTTTGGTCAGCATCTCACACACCTGCGTCGAGGCCATGATCTCGTCGAGTGTGTACACCGAACGGAACTGCGCCCGTTCGTTGTTCGCCGAGTGCCGATGGTTCTTCTCGGCGACCTTGCCGAACTGCTCGGCAGTGGTGCCGAACTTCTCCCGGTGTTCCAGCCCGGCGTTGCGGAACAACTCCAGCATGGGAGGCGCACCGCTGGCCGGGCGATGGCCTGCGGCCGCGTCGAGAAAGGGCTGCACAGGGCTGGCCACGTCGGGATAGGCCATCGTTCCGAGAGAGCCCGGCCTCATCTTCTCGAAGCCCACCGCCAGTACGCATTCGGCAATTCCACCTTCGACCAGTTGGCGGGCGCCGAACAGCGCCGAGGATCCGCTGGCGCAGTTGTTGTTGACGTTCAGCACCGGAATTCCGGTTCTGCCGATGTCGTAGAGCGCGCGCTGGCCGGCTGTCGAGTCGGCATGCACATAGCCGACCAGCGCCTGCTCGACATGCGAATACTCAAGCCCGGAGTCGAGCAGCGCCGCGTTGATCGCCGCGCCGGCCAGATCAGGGTAATCGGCCGGAGATGCGCCGGGCTTGGTGAACGGCGTCATCCCGACGCCGATGACATGGGCGGTTCTCATCGCGTTGCCATTCCTGTTCTCGTCGATTTAGTGGACGTGGAAAACCAAGTGCCGCTGGGGTCCTCGTTGTGTTGATCGCGTATCCGGCTTCGCAGCACCTTGCCCATCGGCGATCGCGGCAGCTGCTCACCGAACATGACCGCGCCGAGTTTCTTGACCGGACCGAGCTTCTCGCGAGTCCAGTCCACGAGCTCCTGTCCGGTGACGGCGGCTGCGCCCGCGGTGGGCACGATCAGCGCCAACGGGGTCTCACCCCACCGGTCATGCGGGATTCCGACAACGGCCGCCTCCGCCACGGCGGGGTGCGCCGTGAGCGCCAACTCGAGTTCGGTGGGCCAGATGTTGAAGCCACCCGAGATGATCAGGTCTTCCTTGCGGCCAGTAAGGAACAGATAGCCGTCGTCGTCCAAATAGCCCATGTCTCTGGTAAGTACGGCGCCATTCGCCAGGAAACGGGCCTTGGTCGCTTCGTCGTCACCCCACACACCGGCGAAAGCGGTGGGAGTCCGAGACGCGATCTCGCCGACCTCGCCGCGGGGCAGTTCCCGGCCGTCCTCATCGACGATCAGCAGTTGCGACCCGGTAACGGGCCTACCCGCGGAACGCAGCCACTTGCCGCCCTCCGCGATGTGGTCGGTCGGACCCAGGACTGCCAGCGGCGCGCCTTCGCTCTGCCCGTAGATTTGCAGCAGCACATCGCCGAACGCTTTGCGTGCCAGCCGCATGGTCTCGGGAGTGATCGGCGATCCGCCGTAAGCGATGCAGCGCAGGGTGCTCAGATCGGTGGTCGCCGCTGCGGGGTGGGTTGCGGCCGCATGGATCATGGTGGGCACACCGAAGCTGAAGGTGCACCCCAGGTCAGCGATGTTTGCCAGGTATGCGCCCGCGTCGAAGCTGCGCATCAGCGCGATCGATCCGCCGGTACTGACGAAGGCGGGCATCGGCATGAGGCTCGCGTGGGAGAGCGGCCCAGCCGCCAGATAGCGGTCGTCAGGGGTGAAAGTAGGTAGCACCCGTGCGGTTTCGGTGCCGACGGCCGTCCAGCCTGCCACGTCGTGGAAGACGGCCTTGGGGCGTCCGGTGGTACCAGCGGAGAAGCGGATGGTTTGCGGCCGGTCGGACGCAATGTCGAGGTGCGGATCCTGCGCAGAGGCGGCTGCCAACACGTCGGCGTAGTCCAGGGCGGCGCCCCCGGCGGAACCGTCGCAGATCAACACATGTGACAGCTCCCGCACCCGAGCGAGGTGCGGTGCAATCGTCGCATGGTGCTCGTGCTGGACGATCAGCGCCGAGGCGCCGATCGCGGTCAACAGCTCGGCGTTGATCTCGGGGGTGTTGTGGGTGTAGAGCGAGGCTCGGACGAACCCGCCCAGCGCGATACCGAAAATCAATTCGAGCGCCTCGGGCGAGTTGTCTGCGAGCGTCGCCACCCGGTCGCCGGGCTTTAGCCCGAGCCCGGCCAGGGCCTGCGCCAGTCGGCAGGCCCGCTGGTAGCAGTCGGCGTAGGTCTGCGTCTGTTGGTCGCAGAGCAGCAGAGGATTGCCGGGGAATCGCTCTGCTCCACGCCGGATCAGCGTTGCCAGATCCATCGCTGCCCCTCTCTATGCGCTGACAGACCCGGTTTTCGGGTCGATTTCGACGCTATGAGCGCGGTACCGGGCCAACAATGGGACGAGGTGCCACCAGCCGGTGGCCAACGGACACATCGACGCGGCCCGCGATCTACCGCGCCACCGTGTCGTGTGACCGCGGTCATAGCTTCTCGTCGTGGCGGCTACCATGAGCACCGTCCAGCAAAGCTGCAGGGACCACGTGATGTGAGGTACCGGTCATGGTGATGAACACCGTCGAGATCGAGCGGGTGACCACCTGCGGCCTCGACCCCGCCGAGGGGCGCGCGCTGTGGACTGAGCTGCTGATGACCTACGAATCCGAGTTCGACTGCAGCTTCGAACCGAAGTGGGTGACCGGCTCGGCGGTACGGGCGCGCACCAGCCGATTCCAGTACGTTTCGTGGCGATGCGACGCTACGAGTTATCGACGCACATCGCGCCACATCGCCACGGACCGCGACCTCAGCGCCCGGTTGATGGTGCCCCGTAGCGGTTCACTGACGGTGACCCACGACGAGAAAACTGTGGTGGTCCACGCCGGCCAGGCCTATCCGATCTCGATGGCGCGGCCGATGACGCTCAGCCACGGCCCGGGCGCCGAGATCCTCGCGCTGGCACTCGATTCGGAAATGATCGCTCGGCGATTGTGCGACGTCGGCGCACCGGCTGAACCCATCGATCTACGCACCGGACTGGGCAGCTCGGTACACGCGCTACTCACCAGCCTGATCCGCGAATCCGATGCGCTGGCCGCCCACGAATTCGACGCGGTGGCCGATCGCCTCATCGATCTGTTCACCCTGACTCAGGAACGCGTCGCCGCCGATGCCGCGCCGGGCCGGCTCAGCCAAGTGGCGCGTGCGGCCCGGGCGTACATTCAACAGAATCTGGGCGACCGCAACTTGTCGGTCCATCACATCGCCGCGGGCCTCGGCTGGTCTCCTCGTCAAGTACAGCTTGCGCTCAAACATGCTGGGACGACACCGAACAAGCTGATCAAGGACGAACGGCTCAGCGCGGCGTACGCGGGAGTGGTGGCTCCTGGCTCGCCCTATTCCATCAGCGAGCTGGCGACCGAGTTGGGGTTCGCCACCCCGAGCGCGTTCAGCACGGCGTTTCGCGAGCGCTACGGGCGCAGCCCCCGGCAGTTACGCGAAGAAACCCGGCGCGCAACGCTCAGCGGCGGTTAGCCGCGGCCGCGAGCAGGCTCAAATCGGCGTCGCCGGGGATGGGTCCGTCGGAGACGATCGGTCCGTCGTGTCCGCCGACAAGGGCCGGCCACAGCTGGTCGAACGGCACGGTGCCGAAGTCGGCGGCCGCCGCCAGGCCCCTTCCCGGCACCACGTGGTCGGCGTAGCCGAGTCCGTCGAGCCGCTGCGCGCCGCACAACACGGCCGGTACGCCCATCGTGTCGAGCCGTCTCACCAGCGGTGCATGCGCGTCCACCAGATCGCCGTGACAATCGTCGGCCGGCTCCCACACCAGGATGCGGTCGGCGCCAGCGGCCACATAGCTGCCGACGAGCACACCGATTAGGTCGCCCACATCGGCGATCAGATCCGCAAAGTCCTCGTCGGGAGTCGAAAAACGTTCCGCCAGAAAACGACTCAATAGGCCGGGTCCGGTGACCGAGGCTGCCACCGGCTGTGCGGGATACAAGCCGGCCAGCACCGTGGTCAGCTCCAGTGCCGCAGCCAGAATTGGAGTCCGGGCCAACTCGACGTCGACCACCTCGGTGGTCTGCGTCACCGAGGCGGTCACCGCGTCGGCCTCGGCGTGCGGATCGAAGTGGGTGATCACCCAGTCCGGCCGCACCAATGCGACGGCCTCGCGCAGGCAGTAGGCCCAACGCGTCGGGTCGGATCTCCAGCAGGGATCGACCCCGGCGATCCGGGCCGCCACCCGGTCGAGCACCGGCGCGAACGCGTTGGGGCCGTGCGTCATCGGCCCGCTGCTCGGTCCGCGTCGTCGGACCAGTCCCACGATCCCAGATAGCCCAGGTGTGCGGGCGGATCGTCAGCGCGCCACTGTGCGACGAAGGCGTCGTAGCTCATCCCCCGGTCAAGCCGATCCTGCCGGGCCTGTGCGCGCGCCTCGCGGGTACGCTCCACATCGAGCTCACCGCGATCATCTGCGGCGACCCGGTAGACATTGTGCGCCACCTCCTCGCTGATCAGCCCGCGCCGCAGATCCTTGCACACCTCGGCGGGTTCGCGTTCCAGCGGGTCGCCGTAACCGGCGCCGCCGCCGACCCGCTGAATCCAGATGTCGCCTTCCACAATGGGATCGGCGGCCTGCACCGGGTTGCTCACCTCATAGGTCCCAGCCAGTGGTTGGTCCCGCATGATGCTGCGCGCGTCGTAGGTCAACCCGTCCGCGCCGTCCGCCAGCCATTGCAGGACCGCGTTCACTCCGCCCTCGGGCCGCACCCGGACCAGCGGGATACACGGACCGGCATAGCCGCCGAACATCCCACTGGTCACTGGGAACTTTCCGCCCATGCTGGTGATCCCGAAGGCGAACATCTGACTGCCGTAGAGCATGTAGGCCCATTCCACCGATGACCCGCCGCGGTACTTACCGAAGCCGTGGTTGTCCGGCGGAATGCGCCGCCACATGCCCAGCACCGGAATCTCGTTCTCGCGCAACTCGATCTCACCCCAGTCCGAAACCGGCGCGAACACCGGGCCCGCCGCGTGCTCACCGTCCTCGTCGAACCGGGCGCCGCCGCCGGCCGCGTTCATCTCGGTGGACACGTTCGCGGTGAGCTGTGCGTGTTGGGTGAGCCCGCCATACTGCAGGGTCGGGATCATGGCGTACCACGGCGCCATCGGCCGGACGCTGCCCGGATTGGCGAACAGCGCCTTGGTGACCGCCGAGTGCAGTGCAGCGCTGAAACAGAACATCGTCATCAACGACAGCGAGGTCGGCTGCTCGGCCTCGGCGGTGACGATGGAACCCGGCTCCAACTCGAAATCGAGTGCGGAGATGAAACCGGCCGTTCGGGGCAGGTCCGCGAACAGAAAGTTCATGAATAGGTTGCCAACCATGGCCCGGGTGAAATGGGCCTGCGCGTTGAGCGCGCGGTCGATCGAGGGCGAGGAGCCTTTGGTGCGCACGGTGAGCCGGTCACCGCGCTTCTCCAACTCGACGGTGAGCTTGAACAACCGCTCTTCCAGCAGCGTGGTGTCCGCGAACTGGTTGCCACGGTAGATACCGTCGGGCCAAGCCGAGATCCGACGCCGGACTTCGGCCTCGGTCGATTCCAGCACCGTGCGCATGGTGGCGATCAACAGGTCAGCCGATCGTTCGGCCATGAAGTCGTGCATGCGTTGCTCGACCATCCGCACGGTCGCCAGTTTCGATCGGAAGTCGGTGAGCCACAACAGCGGATCGCGAACCTGATTTTGAAACAGGTTGATCAGGTCACGTCGGAACGTGTAGTTCTCGCCGACCTTCATCGGCGGGATCCGTACCCCTTCGCCGTATTTCGTGGTCGCGCGCAGCGCGAAGCCGCCCGGATCGACGGCCGCGCCGTTCTCACCCTCGTGCACGATCGCGCCGACCCAGGCGATGTGCTCGCCTTGCCAGTACAACGGGATCAGCAGGGTGTGGTCGGGGTTGTGGGTGCCGCCGTAGTTGGCGTCGTTGTGGTAGAACACGTCACCCTCGGCGATGCCGACGGTGGACTCGTCGGCCCAATACCGGTTGATGAACTTCGGCACCGGCGACGTAGTCGCCGAGAACATGTTTACGCCCCCGGAACTGGCCACTGCAAACTCGCCCTCGCGAGTGTAGATTCCGACGATCAGGTCGCCGTACTTGGCGGCGGGCGAGGCGCAGATCTGTTCCAGCATCTCCATCGCGGACTCGAGCACCGCTTCGATGCGGCTCAGCCCCACGGTGATGTCGGTGGGGTCGGTGATCGACCGGATGGCCGCGTCCTCGCGTGCGGTGCGCTCACGCAACCGGTATTCGGCGGTGAGACCCGCGTCGGGTCCGTACATCACCGGCTGGTTGCTGATCAGGTCGGAGAGGAACTCCTGCGCCTCCGCGGAATCCATTTCGCCGTTCACGGCGGAATCCATCGTGCTCATCGGGTGTTCTCCTGTCGCATCCGGAAGAAGCCGTAATCGTCCATCTCGCCGGTCCAACCGGGTTCGACGAGGATTGTGGTGTCGGCGGATTCGATGACCGCGGGGCCGCTGACCCGGTGGCCCGGCTGCAGCGCGCCGTAGTCGTAGATGTCGGTTTCCGCCGGTCCCCCTCGCCACACGCAGGATCGCGATCCGGTCCACGCCGCCGTCACGCCCGACGTGCTGCCGGTGGTGACTCGCTTCTCGGGTTCGGGTGCCGCGCGAGGGATCCATGCCCGCAACCGGATTGCGTCGATCGACACGCCGACTTCCCGGGTGAGCGCCAGGTCGCCGAACCGGTCGCCGTACTCGTCGAAATAGGCCCGGATCACCGCGGCGACGTCGGCCTCGGTGCGCAACCGCTTGACTGGGCTGGCGATCGTGATGACGAAGAGCTGGCCGGTGGAACGCATGTCCAGTTCGACGGCGGTCTCCACGTCGTCGGGACGGAAACCCTGCCCGGCGAAGTCCTGATAGGCCTTGTTCTCGAACTCTTCGATGATCGAATTGAATTCGGTGTAGTCGGTCAGCACCTGCTTGATCAACGGGTTGAACAGCACCTGCCAGACCGACTGCTCGTAGATGTGCAGCCGCTCGAGCCCGGCGGCGCCGGTGGCCGAGAACACCTCGCTGTGCGGGGGCACCACGACCTCGTTGGCGTTCAGCGAGCCGGCGTAGCCGCAGGCGTGCAGCGGTCCGCCGCCGCCGAACGAGAACACGGTGAACTCGCGCGGGTCGTAGCCCTTGACGGTGATCGATTTGAACAGTTCCGAGCCCATCGTCTCGTCCACCACCCGGCGGATGCGCAGGGCCGCTTCGGTCACCGGAATGCCCAGCGGTTTGGCGATCCGCCGTTCGATGGCTCGCTCGGCGCGGCGCAGGTCCAACGGGAGTTCGCCACCGTGGTACCGCTTCGGGTCGAGGTAACCCAGCACCAGGTCGGCGTCGGTGACGGTGGGCTCGGTGCCGCCCTGCCCGTAGCAGGCCGGGCCGGGATCCGACCCCGCCGACTCCGGACCGACCACGATTCCGGCCACCGCGTCCAACCGGGCGATCGACCCGCCGCCGGCGCCGATCGCCGAGATGTCCATCATCGGCACCTGCACCCGCCACCGGTCGATGACGGGGTTGAAATCGTAGAAGCGCACCGATCCGGCGACCACGGTGCCGACGTCGAACGAGGTGCCGCCCATATCGGTGGTCACCACCTTGTCGAAGCCGTGTGCGGCGGCGACGTGCCGCGATCCGTAGAGCCCCGACACCGGGCCGGCGTGCACGGTGTGGATCGGGGTCGTCGCGGCCAGCGTGCCCATCCCACCGCTGTTGTGCACCAGCAGCAGCCCGCCGCGGTAGCCGCGGCGGCGCAACTCGTCGCGCAGGTGCGACAGCCGGTCGGCGGTGAACCGGTGCAGATAGGCGTTGATTGTCGCGGTCATGGTGCGGGCATACTCGCCGGACCGGCGCGATATCTCGTGGGTGAGGATCACCGGGAAACGACCCAGATAGGTTGTCGGGTAATCTCTTTCGATGATCTCGCGAACGCGCAGTTCGTGATCGGGGTTGATATGCGAGTTCAGCAGTGACACCACGAAGCCGCGTACACCCGCGTCGACGAGGTCTTGTACCCGGTCGGCGACTTCACTGTCGCGCAACGGAATGAGTATCCGGCCGTTGACGTCGACGCGTTCCTTGAGCACCGCGATCTGTTCGGGCTCGATGAGCGGTTCGGGGCGCCGGGCCCGCGGCAGGTCGCGGGTGACCTGGACAGGCAGGCCGTCGGCCCATTGCCGGCAGCGGCCGATCGGCACGGTGTGTTCATGGCCCGCGGTGGTCAACAAGCCCAGGCGTGGACCGTTGCGTTCGATCAGCGCGTTGGTGCCCAAGGTGGTGGCATACCGGATGGTGTCGGTCTGCGAAAGCATCTCGTCGACATCGAGACCTGCTGTCGAAGCGATGGATTCGATCGCTCGGAAGAAGCCGAGCGCGAGGTCGTGATGGGTGGTGAGCGCCTTGGCCGTGCGCGGGCCGCCGGGCCATTCGCCGGTGGCCACACAGTCGGTGAAGGTGCCACCGATATCGACGTTGATCTCCATGTGCTCTCCTATGCCTCGTCGCCGGCGATCAGCGCATCGACGTCGATGTCCATATCGCGCGTCAGCGGATGTCCTGGCGGCAGGTACTCGGTCTCCACCTGACTGGCACAGCCCGGGCAGTAGTACTCGACGATGCGGCACCACTGAGGATCCGGGTGGTAGCCGCGATCGCCGGGCAGACCCGCGGGGTAGATGTCGCGCGGATCGCGGTCGTAGAGCAGCAGACCGCGCTTGTAGTCGGAGTCGGCCGGCCCGATGTCGTGTGCGCAGCGCAGGCACACCCAACGCCGGGTTCTCGGATCGATGCCGAGGTATTCGGTGATCGTGATGGTGCTGGTCATGCTTGGTCCTTCCCGGCGCCGTTGGGGCGCAACCGGAATGCGCCGCGGTCATCGATCGTCAAGGTCCAACCGGGTGGCACGACACAGGTCGACGCGACACCGTCGATCAGTGCCGGTCCAGCCAGCTCGTACTCCGGTGAAGTGTGCTTCTGGTCGATGATCGCGGTGGGCAGAAGGCCGTGCTCGTCCCAGAACACCTCTACCGACCGGGCGGCGACATCGGCACCGCCGGCGACTGCGGCCGATTGGGGCCGCGGCAACGGATAACGTCCCTCGACGGTGACGTAGCTGAGTCCGTCGCGAAGGCACTGTGCCGTCTCGATCTGGACGACTTCGGCGCTGTAGCCTTCGCCCCGCATATCGCGCAAGACCGCATCGCGCAGTCGCGGCTGCGGATCGGGTTCGCCGACACCGGGTGCGGGCGCTTCGTGGCGGTGCACGATGTCGACGGTGGACGCGCCGTACGCCGAGAACACCGGTGCGTACGGCATCACCAGTACGTCCCGGATACCCGCCGCCTGGGCGATCGCCACACAGTGCGTCGGGCCGTTGCCGCCGAAGGCCAGCATGGTCGACTCGGCCGGGTCGATGCCCCAGGCGCTGAGCTGCGCTGCCAACTGCCGACCGGTCTGGCGATGCAGGGCGGCCCGGACACGGGCGGCGGTTTCACTGACGCCAAGTCCGAGCGCTTCCGCGAGCCCCTGATAGGCGCGCTGCGCCGCCGCCACGTCCAGCGGCATCGAGCCACCCAGGAATGCCTCGGGCCGCAGGATTCCCAGTACCGCGTCCGCATCGGTAACTGTCGGTTCCGTGCCGCCCAGGCCGAAGCAGGCCGGCCCGGGATATGCTCCGGCGCTGCGCGGCCCGACGCGCACCTCGTCGCCATCCAGCCAAGCGATCGAACCGCCCCCGGCGCCAAAGGGTTCCAGCTGCGGCAGGGACAGGGATACCTCGACGCCGGCGACCAGACCGTGGTCGAGCATCCGCACCACGCCGTCACTGACGACGCCAACGTCCAGGCTCGTCCCACCCATGTCGACGGTGACCAGCGAATCGATGCCGTAGTCGCGGGCGATTTCGCGGGCGCCGAGCAGCCCTGCCATCGGACCCGAGTTGTAGGTTTTGGCCGCGACGGTGCGGGCCACTCGGGCCGCGCCGCCGTCGTTGTGCACGATCAGTAGCGGCCTGCGGTAGCCCAGCGACCTCAAGTGGTCCTCGGCGCGGTAGAGGAAGTCGGCCGCCGACGGATGGACGTAGGCGTTGAACAGCGCGGTCGCGGTCCGGCGGGCCGCATCGGAATCCGCCGCCACCACGCCGGCAGTCAACAGTGGCACCGCGTCGAGACAGTGCCGCGGATAGTTCTGCAAGAAGATTTCGGCGACCCGTTCGGCCGCGGCGTCGTCATCGGTGCTGTCATGGATGGCCACCACCAGACCGCGCGCCCCGCGATGCAGCAGATCCCTGATCGGCGGGAGCACCGTGGTTTCGTCATCGGCTCCGCATGCCAACTCGGCCACCATCTCCGGTTCGACGAAAACGCCGACTCCCGCGGAAGTTTCGGCTGGCTGCGCGGTCAACAGGCCGAGCCGGGGCCCGGTCCGTTCGAGGACCTGATTGGTGCCTACGGTGGTCGCGTACCGCACCACGTCGGTGGTGCGCAGCATCTCCGCAACGCTGACACCGACCGATTCGGCCGCGGCTTCGAGGACCGCCCGGAAACACACCAGCAGGTCGTGTGGAGTGGTCAACGTCTTCACCGTGTGGACCCGGCCGTCGTGGATGACGAACCCGTCGGTGAATGTTCCACCGGTGTCGATACTGATCGTCGTTGTTGCCATTGCGACCCTTTCGCTGGATCGTCGCGGTGTTCGTGAGGTCCACCTTCGCGGCCGGTCTGGGCAGCGACAATGTCGTACCCGGCCACAGTCGAGTGGTGTCAGCGACCAATGGCCGGGCAGGCACCGAACGCCGTGCGCTCGGGGAGCGGTTTCGTGCGCTCCGCAGAAAGCGCGACCGGACGCGGTCCTCCTAGCGTCGGCGCAATGAGCACTCCCACCATCACCCCGGGGGCGTGTCGAGACGATGCGTCGTCACAGCCGTGGAGATGGCTGTCCGTCTGGATGACCGGCGAACACGACACCATCCTCGATCAGCTCACCACAGAGGTGCTGGGCGAACTGCCCGAACTCGCATTCGCCCCGCACCGTCCGGAAGTCCATGTCCGCGAGGCCATCGGCGCGCATGTGGATACCGTGCGTCAAGTGCTGGGCAGGCCGGATGAGATGACCCAGGTGATTCTGCCCGCCGTGTTCGACGACTACACGCGTCGACTCGCCCGTGACGAAACCCCTGCGCTGTCGGTGCTGTTGAGGTCCTTCGACAAAATGCATGCCCACCTCTGGGGTCAGTTGCTGACGGCGTTGCGCAGCCCGCACCACGGGGTGCGGCCAGAGCATCGCGGAGAACTACTCGAATTCGCGTCGGCACGACTGTTCGAGTACTTCAATTCCGTCGGTACCCAGACCGCACGCGCCTACCAGGCGGCGCGCTCGCTCCATCAGATGCGCAACGCGGCCGCCCGCCATGAGGTGGTCACCCGGGTGCTGGCCGGCGAACTCGAACAGGCCGAGGCCGAGCTCTTGCTACGCCACGAGTTCAACACCACGCAGATCGCTTACGTCGCAACGTTCGAGGGTCATCATGAGCTGGCCGACCGGTTGGGCACCACGCTGTCGCGCCTCGGCGCGCGCCTCGGCGCCCGGCATCACCTGGCGATGCGGGAGCCGGACGGCTGCTACGGTTGGTTCAGTCCGCTACGGGACAACTGGCGCGAGGCGCTGAAGGACCTGGCGGTACCCGACTCGGTTCTACTGTGCATGGGCGCTCCGCACGAAGGCCTGTCCGGCTTCCGCCAGACCCGGGCCGAAGCGCTGGAAGGCCACCGCGTCGCCGGCGCCACGTCGCGCAACGGTGTTGTGTTATTCGAGGACGTCGCCCATCTCGCCTTGGCCACACGTGATCTCGCCGCAGCCCGCGCCCTGGTCGATCGCGAACTCGGCCGGCTCGTGGCCACCGACGAAGCCACTTGCCGACTGCTGGAAACCTTGCAGATCTATCTCGACGAGTTGGCCAGCCCCACCCGCACGGCGCGCCGGATGTACGTGCATCCGAACACGGTGATCAAACGCCTGGAACGGATCGAGGAGCACCTCGGCCGGCCGATCGCCTCGAGCAGCCTGAACCTCCGGATGGCGGTCGAACTCGCCCCCCTCGTCCGCGCGATGTGAGCTAGGCGCCCGGAGCCTCCAGGATGGTCACCGCGCAGACCGCATTGTCGTTGCCGATAACCCCGCCGCCGTTTTCCGCGAGGCCGTAGCGGGGGTTGGCCACGGCGTTACCGCCCGCTTCACCACGCAGTTGGATGGTGATCTCATTGAGCATCATCAGCCCGGTCGCCCCGATCGGATGCCCGCGCGAAACCAACCCTCCCGACGCGTTAACCGGAAGCTCGCCACCGACCGCGGTGGCACCAGAGGCGGTGAACTCGCCACCCTTGCCACGTTCGCAGAAGCCGAGATCCTCGAGGATATGGATTTCGGCGAACGAACTCGCATCGTGCAACTCGACCAAATCGATGTCAGCTGGAGTCAGACCGGCGTTGCGAAAGGCACGGCGCCCAGCTATCACCGGTGCGCGCTCGTCTTCCCAGGAGGTGTCGAACACCCCGCACGCGACCTCGCTGGCCCGCACTCGGATAGCCCGTTCGCGCACCTCGGCCGGGCAGCTGTCGAGATAGGATTGCGAGCAGACCAGCGCGGCGGCGGCACCGTCACCGACGGGCGCGCACATTGCCCTAGTCAGCGGGTCGCTGACCATCCGGTCCTCGAGCACCTGTTGCACCGTCAGCGGGAATTGGTACTGGGCGCGCGGGTTGTGCACGGAGTTGGTGTGGTTCTTGGCCGCCGCGACGGCGAGTTGCTCCGCCGTGGTCCCATACGCCTGCATGTGGGTATGAGCCCACATCCCGTAGAGGTCCATCGCCAGACTCCGCTCCGGAGCGGTCTCGAACGTCATACCGTTGGCCGCGGCGGTGCGTTGGTAGAGGTCACGCCACGACTGCGGTTCCAGCCAGTCCAGCGCGCCCTCCATCCCGCGTAGCGCCGCCCGGGGGTTGTCCGGGTCGAACATCTTCTCTACTCCGATGGCCAGCGCCACCTCGCTGTGCCCTGACTGCACCTCTCTGACTGCATTGTTGAAGGCCTGCGAGCCTGCGGCGCAACCGCCTTCGACGTTCGTGATGGGCATACCGCGCGGGGCCAAGCCGTCATTGACCAGCGGGGTGAAGCACAACTGGCCCTTCAGATACGGCTGTCCCTGGTTTTCCATCAGCATGTTCGAGAACCACGCCGCACCGATCACGTCGGTGTTCTCCAGCTGGGCGTCGGCGAGCACGCCGAGGTAGGCCTCACGGGTGAGATCCTTGGGGCTTTTGTCGGGGAACTTGCCGACGCTCGTCGCGTAGACCCCGAGTATGTAGGTGTTCATCTCGCTATCGTCCTTCGAATACGGGTTCGCGCTTCTCGATGAATGCGGTCAGCCCTTCTTGGAAATCCTTGCTCTGCATGTGGTTCTGCAGGACCCGCATCTCCTCGCGCAATCCCATCTCCTCGTCGCGATCCAAAGCGGCGTTGGCTACCTCTTTCATCGCGCTGAGGACCAGCGGACTCTTGGCGGCAAGCTTCGCGCAGTATTGTTCGACCGTGGTCCTCAACTGGTCGTCGGGAACCACCTCGTAGACCAGGCCCCAATCGCGCGCCGTCGCCGCCGAGATCGGTTCACCGCTGAACAACAGGGCTTTGGCGCGCTGCGCACCGATGCGGCGGGGCAAGACCGCCGCCCCGCCCCCACCGGGAAACAGCCCGTACTTGGCGTGTCCGTCGGCGAACGTGGCGCTTTCCGCGGCGAAGAGCACATCACAGAACAGCAGCAGCTCGAACCCGCCGGCGACGGCGGGGCCGTTGACCGCGGCGATCACCGGTTTGGGGCACTTACGCAGCGCGGAGAACGTCTCCACGCTCGATGCTGGCGCATTCGGGCCTTCGATGCTTTGGCCCATCTCAGCCAGCACGAGCTTGAGGTCGCCACCGGCGCTGAACGCCCGCCCGGCGCCGGTCAGCGCTATCACGCGCACATCGGGATCGGCGGTCGCCTTCAGCAGCGCATCACGCAGTGCGACAAGCAGGTTCCTGTCGAATGCGTTGAGGACGTCGGGCCGGTTGAGGCACAGCCACTCCACCCGGCCGTCACGATACGTTTCCAAAATGGTTGGCATGAGGTCGATGTGCTCCTAGTGGCGGGCGCGCAGTCCGGCATCCAAGCTGATGCAGGTGGCGTTGAAGTAGGAATTGGTGATGATGTGCTCGATCAGCCGCCCGATCTCGGGTGGGTCACCCATCCGCTTCGGAAACAACACCGAATCCTGCAGAGACGCAAGCACCGCCTCTGACACCTCACCAGCCATACCGGTCTCGAAGACTCCGGGAACGACTGAGACACAGCGTATTCCGTCGTTAGCGAGATCGCGGGCGATCGGCATCGACATTCCGACGACGCCGGCCTTGCTGGCGGCGTAAGCCACGGTGCCACGTGTGCCGTCCCAGGCGGCCCCGGACGCTATGTTGACCAGGACCCCACGTTCGGTTGTTTCCGGGTCCGGTTCGTTCGTCACCATCTGCGCCGCGGCGAGCCGGATCACGTTGAACACCCCGGTCAGGTTGACGTCGATCACGCGCTGCCACACCTCGAGGCTGTGCGGGACACCCTTGGACACCGTTTTCATCGCCGACGGGATACCGGCACAGTTGGCCGCGGCGTGCACGGTGCCGAACCGCTCGGTGGCCAGTCGCACCGCAGTCTCGACCTGTTCGGCGTCGCTGACATCGGTGCGCACCGCAATCGCGCCGTCACCCAGTTCGGCGGCTGCCTGCTGCAGTAACTCCTCGGCAACGTCGAGCATCACCACGTTGGCGCCTGCCTTATGCAGGGTTTGTGCGGTGGCCCGGCCCATGCCGGATGCGGCGCCGGTCACGATGGCGCAGCGGCCTTCCAATTTCATCGTCGTGCTCCTTGATTGGTGAGTTGCGGCAGTTCCACCGCGTTGGCCAGGCCCTGCTGCTTGAGCTTGAACTTTTGGACCTTGGCGGTTTCGGTCTTGGGTAGTTCGTCGACAAATCGGATGTAGCGCGGTATCGCGAACCGCGGCAACGCTGCTGTGCACACCGCAGCGATGTCGTCGAGGCCGGGCGTACGGCCCGGTTCCGCGACGACTGCAACAGCGATCTCGTCTTCGCCGAAC
This sequence comes from Mycolicibacterium sp. XJ879, assembly GCF_053483935.1. Taxonomy (NCBI): domain Bacteria; kingdom Bacillati; phylum Actinomycetota; class Actinomycetes; order Mycobacteriales; family Mycobacteriaceae; genus Mycobacterium; species Mycolicibacterium sp. XJ879. The sequence goes on along the minus strand of NZ_JBEFTH010000005.1, from coordinate 229,933 downwards.
TCCGACGGCACCGGGTAGGCACCGCACTCCACCACACCGTCGATCGTGTTGATCGCGTCCTCGACGATGCGCGGTGAGATGTTCTCGCCGCGGCGGCGGATCATCTCCTTGAGCCGGTCGACGTAGTAGACGTAGCCGTCCCCGTCGATCCGGCCGGCGTCACCGGTGTGGAACCAGAAGTTACGCATGACATTCAGCGTCTCCTCGGGCTGATTCCAGTAGCCGGTGGTCATCGCCCACGGCTCCTCGCAGCTGATGCAGAGTTCGCCCACTTCGCCGGGTGGCAGCGCGCGGTCGTACTCGTCGACGACGTGCACCCGGTAGGGCTCGACCGGTCGCCCGCACGAGCCGACCGGAGCGGTGTCATCGGCCGAGTTCAGGATCGGGATGTTGATCTCGGTGGCGCCATACATCTCGAAGATCGGGATGTCGAACCGCTGCGCGAAGGTCGAGATCAGCGCCTGTGGAGCAGGGACGATCAACGCACGGGTGATTTCGTTGGTTCGGTCCGCGGGCGACTCCGGTTGGGCCAGTAGAAAGTGCGCCATCGACACCACCATGTGGGCCACCGTCACCCGGTGGTGACGCGCCTGTTCCCAGAACTTGCTCGCGCTGAACTTGCGAACCAGCACCAGTCGAGTGCCCGCCATCAGGCACGCGCCCACGTTCATGTACTTGCCCCCGCCATGGAACAGCGGCAGCACGGTGATCAGGGTGTCATCCGGGTTCAGCCCCAGCGCCCGCCCGGTGCGCGCACCCATGTGCACGGTGGCGCGATGCGGCAGCACCGCACCCTTGGGCAGGCCGGTGGTGCCCGAGGTGTACATGATCGATGCGGTGTCCGGGCCGAGTGCGGAAGTCTTCACTGGCGCACCGGTGCTGGCGATGAACGTGTCCAGCACTTCTTGGCCGGTGGCCGGCGCGCCGCGTTCCGGTATCACCTCGACGATCAGCCGGCAGACGCCTTCGGGCAGCGCCTCCTCGATGACTTGACGGTGTCCGCTGTCGATCACGGCCGCCTTTGGTGCGGCGTCCTGCAACACGTGGCGCAGGCTCGCACCCACCAGGCCCGGGTTGATCGGCACCTCGATGGCACCGATCTTGTTGAGGCCCAACATCAGGTAGACGGACCGAACATCGTTGGGAACCAACGTCATCACCCGGTCGCCGGCCTCCACCCCACGGTCCCGCAACGCGGCGGCGACAGCCGACGCGCGCTGGTCGAGCTCACGATAGGTGACCTTGATCCCGTCGTCCTGCACGATGCACACCCGATCGGGATCGTGGGCGGCCCACCGTTCGACGACCGCACTCAGCACGGAGTCGAGGATGTCGAACTCTCCTATCGGCGTGTCCACTACAGGTCTCCGGAAAGCACCGGGGATTCAATCCGCTCCTCATCCGCGGTGTGCAGGCACGACCGGCATTTGACGACACGCAGCCAACCGCGGTAGTCGACCACGCGGTAGCGGGCCAGCGCCTGGGCACCGCAGCGCTCACAGCCATCGTCAACCTCCTCGGTCGGCTCGCTGATGAACAGCTCTGTTGGCTGAGGGAAGATCTTCACGGGTACTCCTCCAGATAGCAGCGGCGTCGGGTCAGTTGCCGGCGGTCACAATGTCGTTGCGGATGTCGCGCGCGATTGCGTTCGGATCACGCAGGGCGGGGTCACCGCAGCCGCCCGCGCCAGGGGTCTGATGGACGACGACGTCGCGGGCGCCGATGAGCACGCCGGCCTGTTTACTGGACCGGAATTCGGTGACACCGGGGACTTCTTCGCTCACCAGCTGGCCGGACTCGTCGACGATGCCGGCGAGCACTTCCGGTTCCTCGAGGTCGCCTCCGGAGGCCCAGGCGTCGAGTGCGTCACGATAAACCTTGATGTGAGCAGTGGCTCCGTTATCGCCGCCCATCGCACCCCGAGGCCCGATCCGGCACTGATCAAGCTGGAACGAGCTTTCGCAATCCACCAGTGGGACCATCACGGAGCGGGTGGCCGGACCCCCGCGATACTGCCCGGATCCGGCTGTGTCCGCAACGAATTCGCGTTCCAGCAGCAGCACCGGGAAAGCTTCTTCCTCGAGTTCGACCGAGGTCACCACGCAGTTGCCGCCCTCCTGAAAGGTGTAGCAACTGCCGTCGCTCTGCGCCGTACCGCCGAACGGTCCCTGGAACAGGTTCATCGAAATGAACGGAATGGGAAAGCCGCTGCGGGTATCAGCACCGGCGAAACTCATGAACAGCACGTCGTCGTAGTTCTCGGCCACTGCCATGGATGGGTCTGCCTGCGATAGAGCTTTTTTCACCAAATTGATCGCCTTGGCGATGAACATGGTGTGCCCGGCGTTGGTGGCCATCGGGGGCAGCGCGTGCAGACAGCTTCCCGGTGGCAATACGACGTGAACCGGACGGTAGGCACCGGCGTTGGGGCTGATCGACTCCGGCAGCGCCACTTGCAACCCCAGATGGGCGCCGGAGACCCCATCGGACCAAGTGCAGGCGAAGCCGCCCCATTCGTTGCGCGACGAGCCGGAGTAGTCGACCTCTACCTCACCGCCGCGCTTGCGCACCGTGCAGCGGATCAACATGGGATCACCGTTCATGTCGTTGTCCATGTAGTCCTCGGCGGTGTATTCACCGTCCGGGATCTGGCTCAACGCCGCGCGCATCGCGCGCTCGGTGTGGTCGAGGGAGTACTGCACCGCGCCCGCGTAGGCGTCGCGTCCGTAGCGGTCGACGTAGCGCAACACCATTTCGGCGCCCAACGCCAGCGCCGAATGGATGACCTGGAGGTCGTTGACGCTGATATCCGGGATCCGGGTTTGCCCGGTGAATAGTTCGACGGTTTCACGTACGAGTTTGCCCTCGCGATAAAGGTGCCGCGGAGAGATCCGGATCCCTTCGGCGTACATGTCCCGCTGCAGGCCCGGCCCGAACCCGGTGGGGATCGGACCGCCGATGTCGAGCCAGTGGGTGATCGCGGCGGCAAAGCCGACCAGCTCCCCGTCGTGGAAGATCGGCATCAGGGTGCCGACATCGTTGATGTGGCTGCCCCCGCGGTACGGCTCGTTGAAGATGATGACGTCGCCGGGCTTGAAGTTCTCCACGCCCCAGTGCTCGATGGCCATCCGCGCGTAGAACTGGTTGATCACGTAGTGCCCCGGCGCCGCGGTACCCATCGCGATCGCATCGAAGTCCAGGTCGCGCTCCGGATCTCGGGGCGCCAACAACCCGATGCCGAAGTCGTTCACCTCACTGAGTAGCGGGCTCAGCGACGCGGTGTTGATCTTGATCTGCATCTGCAGGCCGATGTGTTCCAAAGCGTGCCGGATGACTTCGGCGGTGGTGATGTCAACGCCGTAGCGAGCTTCGACGTCCTTGGCGCCAAGGACTGAAACCGGTTGGGGTGCCAGAGTTGTCACTGGTTGTTCTCCTCGATCTCGATGACCACATCGCCGAATTCGTTGACTTTCGCCACATCTCCGGCGACAAGCACGCCGGTGTAGGTCTGCGCCTCGATCACGGCCGGGCCCGCCACCACCTGATCGGGTGCGAACTCGTCGGCGTTGTACACGGGTACATCCCGGTTCAGCTGGCCCATCAAGGTGATGTCGCGACGGCGCCTGGGTTGCGCCGGTTCGCTGTTGGTCAACCGAGGTGGGAACAGCCGCCGTTGATCGGTCGACACCGCGCGGGTTCGCAGCGTTTGCACGTAGATCGGTGCCGAGAGGCTGTATCCGAACTGACGGTCATGTGCGGCGGCGAAGGCTTCGGTCAGATGCTGCAGCGGCTCGCCATGCGACGGGTCGATGACGGCCGCCAGTTCCCAGCGCTGACCGAGATAGGTGGCGTCGAGCCAGGCTTCCACGACGACGTCGCTGTTACCGCGGTCGCGCAGTTGACGTACGAGTGTGTCCAGGCTCTGCCGGGCCCGGGCGAACACGTCGTCGGCAACCTCTGCGGTGACCGTCGCCATGACCGGCGTGACCTCCTCCTCGAACGCCTGAGCCGTCAGCAAACCGAACGCCGAGAACACCCCGGACAGGGACGGGATCACCACGCGCGGCATCTGCAGGGTGCGGGCGATCTGGCTGGCGACCAGCGGGCCGGCCGCGCCGTAGCTGACGAGCCCGAACTCACGCGGGTCGGCACCGCGGTACACCGTGAGCCGGCGAACCGCCTCGGCCATGTTGTGGATGGCGACTTCGGTCGCGGTGCGCGCCACGTCGGCGGGGCTCAGACCCAACGCTGCAGCCAGCGGCGCGAACGCCTTCTCTGCGGCCGCGACGTCCGGATAGATCTCACCGCCCAGCGGCACCTTGGCATCCAGCACGCCCAGCAGTAGGAACGCATCGGTGACGGTCGGTTGGGTGCCGCCGTGTCCGTAGCACGCCGGGCCCGGATCACTGCCCGCGCTTTCCGGACCCACCTTGAGTCCGCCGCCCTCGTCGATCGCGATCAGGCTGCCGCCGCCCGCGCCGATGCTGTGGATCTCCACCACAGGCAGGCTGACCAGCAGGTCGTGCTCGATCTCGAGTTCGCGTTTCACCGAGGCTCTGCCGTCCACCACGACGGCGACCTCGGTGCTGGTGCCGCCCATGTCGAAGCCGACCAGGTTGGGCATCGCCAACCGTTCGGCGTAGGCCTGCACACCCATCACTCCGCCGACGGGTCCGCTGTTGAGCGTGGCCACCGGTCGTGACGTGACCTGTTCCGCGGTGACCAGGCCGCCGTCGTTAGTCATGAATGTCAACGGAGCCTCGACGCCGGCCTCGCGCAGCCTGTCTTCGACCCGCGTGGTGTAGGACTCCATCAGCGGCTGGACATAGGCGTTGAGCACGCAGGTGGAGAACCGGTTGTACTCGCGGGGAAAGGGTGCAACCTCCGCCGAGGTGCTCACGCTGATGCCGGGGAACCGGTCGCGGATGAGTTCGGCGGCACGCTGTTCGTGCTGCGGATGCTTGTAGGCGTGCAGGAAGCACACTGCGACGCCCTGGCACCCGTCGGCTACCAGGCGTTCCACCTCCGTCAGCAGGCGCTCTTCGTCGAGGGTCATCAGCACCCCGCCGTCGGCCATCAGCCGCTCACCCACGGTGCGGCGGCGATAGCGCTCGACGATCGGGCGCAGCTCATGGGGCCGGCGCCAGCGTGGGTCCACCATCGCCTCGAAAGGCCGCCAGCCACGGGCCATGTCGAGCAGGTCGCGGTAGCCGTGGGTGGTCACCATGCCGATGTCGGCGCCGCGCCGGGTCAGGATCGCGTTGAGTGCGACCGTCGTGCCGTGCACGATCTGATCGACCGGGGCGTCGCCGGGGCCGGCCTTCTCCACGGTGCGCAGCAGACCGTTGGCGAGGTCGTCGTACGTCGTCAACGATTTGGTGCCGATGCGCACGTTCTCGCCTTCGGCGAGCACCAGGTCAGTGAAGGTTCCGCCCGTATCGATTCCGATCCGAAGTGCCGGTTTGTCGGTCATGCCCGACCTCCTTTGTCGTTGTCTCGGACGCCCATGCCGTAGACCAGCCGGTCCGCGAACGTCTCGGCGATTTCATCGATGCTTGCCGCGCCCTCGGGGTCGAACCAGAAGGCCGTGAAATTGCATGCGCCGAGAATCGCGAGCGCATCCAAACGCGTATTGCCCGGCCGGAATTCACCGGTGGCGAGGCCTTCGTCGATCACTTCTTCGAAGACCGACCGGAAGCGGTCGCGCTGCTTGAAGACGGTCGCGGCCATCTCGCCGGTAAGGTGGGTGTACTCCCGCAGGAACACCGTGCCCTCGGATTGATAGACGACCGCCGTCTCGATGGTGTGCTTGATCAGCTGGCGCAGCTTTTCGGTCGGAGACAGGTCGGCGGCCGCGATCCGTTCGGAGTAAACAGAAAGCCTGCCGGCGAACCGCTCATGTAGTGCGAACAGCAGCACTTCCTTGCTGGCGACGTGGTAGTACAGCCCTGCCTTGGTCATGCCGGCCTCGTCGGCGATCTGACGCAGGGAGGCGTTGGCAAAGCCTTCGCGCCCCATCACCCGGGCGGCGGCCACCAAGATCTTCTCTGGAATCTGCGGCTTTTCGACTGTGGTGTCGGTCTCGGTCACGTGTGTTCTGTTCCCTTCCTTACTTTACCGGCCGGCCGGTCAAGTTGCGACGACGTTAACCGCCCTCCGCAGCGGTGTCAAGAGGTCGGCGTACCGCGGTTACCGCTGGGTCTTGGGCCTATCCACCCACGCCGCGCCCGCTGGAGAACAACCCGCTGCCGCTAATGGATGGTGGATTCGTCGACCGGCCCGGCGTCCGTAGCGCGACGGTCGGCGCGCTGCTCTGCGTCGCGGGCGCAGCCACGCTGGCCTCGGTGGGCCGGGGCTGAGGATCAGGGCCTGCTGCGTGTGGCGGTGATGTTTGCCGCGCTCATCGCCGCGCGGAATCAGCCGCTCTTGCGCCGGAACTCCCGGCGATGCTCAACTGGTCCGTGCGCCCGCGGTTGCTTAGCGCCGCCGTCCTTGTGATTGCCGCCGCCGGCCGCCTTGGCCTTCTTGCGCTCCAACGCTTCCCGGAACTTACGTTTGGTGTCGTCTTCGCGCAGCGCGTCAGCCATGACAGGCAGCCTAGCGCGGCACCGACTGCCGTCGCGCGGTTTATAGCCTACCGGGCGGCATCCCGTAGACGTGTGAGATGGGCAGCGTCATCAGCACGCGCCGGTCGTCGACCATGGCGCGGCGGTAGTCGTCCCAATCTGGATGTTCACCGGCGATGTTGCGGTACAACGCGATCAAACCCTCGACCGTGTCGTCGTCGGGCGCGGCGGCCGGCGGGGTGAGCACCGCGTCACCCTCGGCCACGGCATACGCCCAGCCGTCGTCGGAGCTGACGTGGATCGACGCCCGAGGGTCGCGACGCAGGTTGCGCGTCTTGGCCCGCGGCTCGGTGATCGACACCTGGATCGTCAACGCGCGCGCATCGAAGTAATAGGACACGTTCGACAGCTGTGGTCGGCCGTCGCGCTTGATCGTGGCCAGCACGCCCAGCGAGTTCCCGCCGATCAACGCCAACAGCTTGTCGTCGAACACGTCGCGTCCCATGGTTTGAGCCTACGTCTCTACGAACGACTACGTCTCTACGATCGAAGTCGATGACTTCTTCTGTCGACGGCAGCGTGCTCGACGGCGTCTCGGCCACCACGCTGTGGACGCTGCACAACCGCGCCAGCGAGGCGAAGCGGTCCGACGGCGTGATCCGCGACCCGTGGGCGGTCGCGCTGTTCGATGCGATCGACTACGACTACCTCAAGTTCGGCAAGCCCAACCCGACGCACGCGTTGCGCGCGGTGGCCTTCGACACCGCCACGCGCGACTTCCTCACCACCCATCCCAAGGCTTCGGTGGTGGCGTTGGCCGAAGGGCTGCAGACCAGCTTCTGGCGGCTCGAGCGCACCGGCGTCGCCGACGAGTTGACGTGGTATTCCATCGATTTGCCGGCCGTCATCGCGCTGCGCGACAAGCTGCTGCCCCACGATGAACGCATCGTGACGCTGGCTCAGTCGGCGCTGGAGCGCAGCTGGATGGACCACGTCGACACCGAGCACGGCGTCTTCATCACCGCCGAGGGCCTGCTGATGTACCTGCAACCCGAGGACGCGCTGGGGCTGATCGCCGAATGCGCCGAACGCTTCGGCGGCGGGCAGATGATGTTCGATTCCGTGCCGCCCTGGCTCAGCCAACGCACGTTGGCCGGGCTCAAGCTCTCCGACCGTTACATCGCGCCGCCGATGCCGTTCGGGCTCAGCCCCGACGACGCCGTCGCACTCGCCGGGCGCATCTCGGGCGTACGCGTCGCCCGCGATGTCCCGATGCCGCCCGCACGGGGCCTGTGGAAGCTGGCCGGCTCCCAGGTGCTCGACCGGTTGGGTGCGTTCCGGCGCCGAAGGCCTTCGTTCACGCTGCTCGAGTTCGGCGCATGACGCGCTACGCGGCCTTTCTGCGCGGGGTCAACGTCGGCGGTGTCAACCTGAAGATGGCCGACGTCGCCGACGCGTTCGAGACGGCCGGATTCCGCGATGTCCGAACGGTTTTGGCGAGCGGCAACGTGCTCCTGGACAGCCCCGCCGACGTGACAGCAGTGCGGCGGCGCGCTGAGAAGGCGCTGCGCGAGCGGTTCGGCTACGACGCCTGGGTGCTGGCCTACGACCTGGACACGGTCAGGGCCATCTCGGAGGCGTATCCGTTCGAGCGCGAGGTCGAAGGTCACCACTCCTACGTCACCTTCGTCAGCGACCCGCAAGTGCTCGACGAACTGGCCAGCCTCGATCCCGGAGACCTCGAGAAGATCCGCCGCGGGGAAGGTGTCGTCTACTGGCAGGTGGCCAAATCGGCCACGCTGGGCTCGGTCATGGGCAAGACCATGGGCAAGAAGCGCTACAAGTCGTCGACCACCACCCGCAACCTGCGCACCGTCGAGAAAGTTCTGCGGTAGGTAGATTCGGACAGGTGAGCTCCACACCCACCGCAAAGGCCGACGGCACCGTGTTGACCGGCGTCTCGGAAACCGCACTGATGACCCTGCAGGTCCGCGCGACCGAGGCGCGCCGGCCCGACTCCATCCTCGACGACCCGATGGCCGTGCAACTGGTCGATTCCATCGATTTCGACTTCGCCAAATTCGGGTCTTCGCGACGCCAGGACATGGCAGTGCGGGCGTTGGCCTTCGACCGGCATACCCGCCGCTACCTACGCGACCACCCGAAGGCCACCGTGGTGGCGTTGGCCGAGGGGCTGCAGACCAGCTTCTACCGGCTCGACACGGCCGATGTCGGACATGAGTTTCGTTGGCTCACCGTCGATCTCCCGCCGATGATCGAGTTGCGCCGCAAGCTGCTGCCTGTCTCCGATCGGGTGCAGATGGCCGCACAGTCGGCGCTGGACTACAGCTGGATGGACCGTGTCGACACCGAGCACGGGGTGTTCGTCACCGCCGAGGGCCTGCTGATGTACCTGCAACCCGAGGACGCGCTCGGGTTGATCACCGAATGCGCCAGACGGTTCCCCGGCGGGCAGATGATGTTCGACCTGCCGCCGGCGTGGTTCGCGGCCGCCGCCCGCAGTGGACTGCTGCGGCCCTCGCTGCGTTACCGGGTGCCGGCGATGCCGTTCAGCCTGACCCCGTCCCGAGCTGCGGACCTGGTGCACGACATCGCGGGTATCCGGGCCGTGCACGATGTGCCCATCCCGCCCGGCCGCGGCAAGATCTTCAACACGTTGGTGTGGAGCGCTCAGCGGATTCCGGTCTTCGATCCGGTGCGACCGGTGTTCACGCTGCTCGAGTTCGGCTGACCGACACCGCGGCTCAGTCGAAGGCCGCCTCGACGTAGCGCAGGGCGTCGGCCTTGCCCATGCCCATCGCCTTGGCCGCCGAGGCGAAGTTGTGCGCTGCGGCGGCCATCGCCTGATCGACGGGGTCCACCCGGGCCACGAATGTGCCGAACCGCCCCCGCGTTTCGAGGATTCCGCTCGACTCCAGCTCGCGGTAGGCGCGCGCGACCGTGTTGACGGCCAGCCCCAACTGGCCAGCCAGCTCCCGCACCGTCGGCAGCCGAGTGCCAGGAGGCAGCCTGCCGTCGCGAATTCCGTCGATGACTTGCGTTCTCAGCTGGTCAAACAGGGCGCCGGAGGCCCGTTGATCGATGCGTACCCACTCCGCCAACCCCGCCACGTGCATCAGTATCGCCCAAAGCGGCTACTTTGGACATGTGCAGGTTGCAGTTCTCAGTGGTGCGGGCATCTCAGCCGAAAGCGGGGTGCCCACGTTCCGGGATGTCGAGACGGGGCTGTGGGCAAAGGTGGACCCGTACGAGATTTCCAGCTCTGAGGGTTGGCGCGCGAACCCGGAGAAGGTGTGGGCGTGGTACCTGTGGCGCCACTACATGATGCGTTCGGTGCAGCCCAACAGCGGTCACCTGGCCGTCGCGGCCTGGCAGGACTACGCCGACGTGCACGTCGTCACCCAGAACGTCGACGATCTGCACGAGCGTGCCGGCAGCACGAAGGTCTACCATCTGCACGGCAGTTTGTTCGAATTCCATTGCGATGCTTGCAACTCCGCGTTCGAGGGCGATCTGCCCGCGATGCCCGAGCCGGTGGAGGCCGTCGAGCCACCGGTGTGTCCGTGCGGCGGGTTGATCCGGCCGAAAGTGGTGTGGTTCGGCGAGGCCCTGCCCGAGGACGCCTGGCAGCGTTCGGTGGATGCGGTCATCGGCGCCGACATCGTGATCGTGGTGGGAACCTCGTCGATCGTCTACCCCGCCGCCGGCCTGCCCGAGATGGCGCTGGCCCGGGGCACGGCCGTCGTCGAGGTCAACCCCGACCGCACCCCGCTGTCGGACGCCGCCACGGTGTCGCTGCGCGAGACCGCGGTCGACGCGCTGCCCGGCCTGCTGCAGCGCCTGCCCGCCCTGCTCAGCTGAGCGATTTGTGTGCGTTCTGTTGCGCTGACCGCGCCATAACGCACACAAATCACGGTGGGTGGAACCGGTTGGGCGCGTCCCGCGTCCAACCCTAATGTGGTCGACGACTATCTACGCCGGCACGACGGAGTGATCACACTTGCGCAGGCGCAGCAGGCCGGGCTGAGCAGGTATGCGGTCGACCGCCGTGTCCGCGCCGGACATTGGCGACGGTGCTCGCCCGGCGTGTTCTTCGCCGACGACCGGCCGTTCACCGATGCAGCGCGAATCCGAGCTGCCGTCTGGGGTTACGGTCCGCAAGCGGTTGCCAGCGGCATCGCAGCAGCCTGGTGGCATGGGCTGACGCGGTATGCCCCACCAGTCGTCGACGTGACGGTGCCGAGGGCGAGCCACCATCCGCACCGTGACGGTATCCGGATGCGGCGACGTGACCTGAACCCCGCAGACATCGTCGAGCGAGACGATCTGAGGGTTACCGCGTTGGCGTTGACCGTCCTTGAGGCTGCCGTCCGGTTACGCGGGGGTGCCGTGTTGATGGATTCTGCACTGCAGCGCCACGTCGAACTTCGCGACCTATGGCGCGCCCATCTAAAGAACAAGGGTCGGCACGGATCACCAGCAGCCAGGCGGCTGTTACAGGCAGCTTCCGACGGTGCCCGATCCGAAGCTGAACGCCTCTTCGGGAAACTCCTGCGCGAAGGGGGCATCACGGGCTGGCGAACGAATTATCCGGTTGGCGGCTACAAGGTAGATGTGGCGTTTCCCGACGAGAAGGTGGCGATCGAGGTCGACGGCTGGGCGTTCCACAGCGACGCAGAGGTGTTCGTCAGCGATCGAAAACGGCAGAACGCCATCTCATTGCGCGGATGGAAAGTACTGCGTTTCACGTGGTTTGACCTCACCGTGAACCCGCAGCGGGTGCTCGCCGAAATCAAACACGCACTCAGTTCCTGAGCGATTCGTGTGCGTTCTGTTGCGCTGACCGCGCCATAACGCACACAAATCGCTACTTGACGGCGCGGCCCAGCGCGAACTCCGCCACCGGAATCGGCGCCCAGGTCGGCAACGTCCACTCGCGGCGCGCGCCGGCCACCTGAAATCCCGCGCCGCCGATGGCTTGCTCGGTGTGGCGGTGGGTGTGGCAGTTGCCGAACAGCTTCGGCCACAGCGTGGCGTCGGCCAGCTTCTGCATCCGTGCGCGGGCCCCGGTGCCGGCGATGTGCTCGAGGTAGCGCAACTCACCGCCGGGGCGCAGCAGCGAATGCAGTTGGCGCAGCACCGCTTCAGGCTCATCGACCGAGCACAGCACCAGCGAGCACACCACCGCGTCGAACGGTTCAGCGCCGTGGCTTGCGTAGTGCTCGACGGTGTCGGCGGTGACGGTCACCGGGACCGGTGCGACGGCGGCGGCGCGCTGCGCCAACTCGGCCAGTCGGCGCTCGGGTTCGACCGCCACCACCTCGGTCACCGTGTCCGGGTAGAACTCGAAGTTGGTGCCGGTGCCCGCCCCGACCTCGAGCACCCGCCCGGACAGACCTGCGAGGTTCTCGCGGCGCAGCCGCTGAATCGCCTCCGTCTCGTGGCGGGACATGAACGTCCACAGTCGCGCGAAGAACGGGTTGTCAACGGTGTTGCTCATCAAGCAGTCCTTTCAACATGGTGAGAGCTTCCTGCGGGTTGACCTTGGGATCGACTGTGCCCGAGACGATCTCGCCCACCACCACGGACCGCAGTACCCGGTCGGTGAACTCCTCGGCATCACCCCACGGCAGATATGGCCGCGAAATGAGCATCGCGGCCACGCCATGGGCGGCCGTCCACAGTTGCAGCGCGAGCGCAACCGGGTCGCCGGGTGGGAACACATTTTCGGCCATCAGCTGCTTCACCGAGCTGCGCAGGTGCACGAAAGCCGACGTGTTCAACATCATGTCGACATCGCTACCGGGCCGGCCCTCGCCCATCGTCGCGATCCGGTACAGCTCAGGGGTTCTCACCGCGAACCGCACGTAGGCCAGTCCCTGCGCGCGCAGCACCTCGATCGCCGACGGCGCGTCGGCGGCCAGACTCTGCATCTCCTCGTCGAGCTTCTCGAAGTACCGCACGCACACCGCGTCCAGCAGCGCGTCCTTGTCGGCGAAGTGCAGATAGATCGACGGGGGCGTCACCCCCACCCGCTGCGCGACCGACCGGATCGACACCGCCTTGGCGTGACCGGTCTCCAGCAGCAGATCGGTGGTGGCGTCGAGGATCTCCTCGCGCAACCGTTCACCGGATCCGCGCGGCGCACGCCGCCGTTTCATCGCGATCCGACTACCTCAGACGACGGGCCGCTGGCCGGTGCCTGCTCTTCGGCGGACTCGCTGATGCCGATCCGCGCATGCAGCCGGGCCAGCGGTTTGGGCGCCCACCAGTTCCATCGGCCGAGCACGTGCATGAACGCGGGAACCAGCGCCATGCGCACCAGTGTCGCATCCGCGACGATCGCCAGCGTCAGGCCGACCCCCATCATCCGCATGAACGACACCTCGGCGGCAATCAGCGCGGCGAACGAGATCGACATGATCAGCGCCGCGGCGGTGATGACCCGGCCGGTGCGGGCAAGCCCGAGCGCGACGCTCTGGTCATTGTCGGCTGGTGTGCGGCCCGACCGCAGCCAGTACTCCCGGATCCGCGACACCAAAAACACCTCGTAGTCCATCGACAGCCCGAACGCGATGCAGAACAGCAGCACCGGCATGTTGGCCACCAAGGTGCCCGTCGGCGTCGTGCCCAGCGCGCCCAGATGGCCGTCCTGGAAGATCCACACCAGCGCGCCGAACGCCGCGGTCAGCGACAACACGTTGAGTATCAACGCTTTCAGTGGCAGCACCACGCTGCCGGTCAACATGAACAGCAGGATGAACGTGATGCCGGCGATCACCGCGAGCACTAGGGGCAGCCGCGATGTGACCGCCGAGGAGCTGTCGCGGTTGGTCTGCGCGACGCCGGTCAACTGCGCCGCAGCGCCATCCGGCGTGTCCACCTCCCGCAACGCGACGAGCTGGTCTTCGGAGGCTTCGGTGAACAGCGGCGCGGTGCTGGCCACCGTCAGGAAGGCGCTGCCGTCCTTGATGCCCGTCGGCGCCGACGGCGGGCCGACCGGCGCACCGGCCACGAATGTGCCGCTGGGCGCCGACACCGAGGACACGTCGGGCACCTGCGACAGCGCGCGGGCGTAACGGTCGAGGTCGGCGGGTGTGACGGCGCGCGCATCCGGTATCACGACGGTGACGTTGCGGGCGGAATCGACGGCGAAGTCGCTGCGCAGTTCGTCGCCGAGCTGTCGCGCCGACGCCGACGCCGGCAGCACCCGGTCGTCGGGGAAGCCCCAGTTGGCGCCGAGGAACGGCGCGCCGAGCACCAGCAGCAACGCCACGATCGCCGCACCGATCGGCATCGCCCGGCGCATGACGAACTTCGTGCTGCGGTACCAGAACGTCTGCTCGACGGATTTGCGCACCGGCTCGGGACGGCCCAGCAGCCGACGCGCCAACCGGCGCACGTCCAACGCGTCCAGCCGATCGCCGGCCAGCACGATCGCCGCAGGTGCGACGACGACCGCGGCCAGCGCCGCGAACGTCACCACCGCGACACCTGCGTAGGCGAACGACTTGAGGAAGTACATCGGGAACAGCACCATCGCGACCATCGACAACGCGACGGTCAACGCCGAGAACAACACCGTGCGCCCGGCGGTGACCATGGTGCGGATCAGCGCACGGTCGCGCTCGGCGCCGTCGGCCAGCTCGTCGCGGTACCGGCTGATGATCAGCAGCGTGTAGTCGATGGCCAGGGCCAGCCCCATCGCCACGGTCAGGTTCAGCGCGAAGATCGACACATCGGTGACGAGGGTGACGGCCCGCAGCACCGCCATCGAACCCAGGATCGCGAACCCGCCGACCGCCAGCGGCAGCGCGGCGGCCACCAGCCCGCCGAACACCCACACCAGCACGACGAAGCTCAGCGGGATCGCGATCGACTCCATCAACAGCAGATCCCGCTCGGTCTGCCCGTTGATCTGCACGTAGGTCATCGCTTCACCGCCGGCGCGCACGGTGACCCCGTCGCGGTCATGCACCAGCCGGTCGGTGAGTTCTTTGGCGTGCTTCTGCGCACCGCTCTCACCACCGGTGATGCCGACGACAAGCAACCCGGTCTTGCCGTCCTTGCTGATCAACGCTGGCGTCGCCACCTCCGGCGCCGTCCATGCGGAGACGACCTGCACGACGTGCGGTGATGCCTGCAGCTGGGCGGCGATGTCGGTGGCAACTGTCCGTGCGGCCGGGCTGAGCGCGCCGTCGTCGTCGGTGACGCTGATCAGCAACTCCATATCGCCCTGGCCGAATTTGTCGACGAGTAGCTGGTTGGCCTGGGCGGACTCCGACGTCGGATCGGCGAAGCCGCCCGCGGACAGATGCTTGACGACGGGGACGCCGAAGATTCCGCAGGCGACCATGCCGAGCGCCGCGACCGCGATGATCCGGCGCGGCGCGGCCAGCCCCAGGCGGGCGATGCGTTGCAGCACGTCGCGTCCCTCCAATCCGTGGATAACGCGGGTAACTTAACAGCGGTAACCAATGCGGGTCAATGCGCCCCACCGATGACACGCACCGACTACCCGGAACCGTTCAGCGAGAGATCGTGCGATGAGTTCAGCCTGCTCTGGTAGTCGTATTCGATATGACGACAACGGAACTGCACACCCCAGCCCGGGCGGCCACCGGTGATATCGGCCTGTTGATCCTGCGTATCGGGGTCGGCGCGGCGATTCTTCAGGCCGGTCTGATCAAGGCTTTCGACTTCAGCACGACGGTCGAGTTCATGACGGCCGGCGGTTGGCGGGCCCCCACGTTGGCCGCGCTGATGGTCACCACCGCCGAGACCCTCGGCGGCATCGCGTTGATCCTCGGCGTGCTGACGCCGCTGGCCGCGTTCGCGGTGATCGCGGCGATGATCGACGCCTGGGCGGTCAACGTCTCGACGGCCGCGTTCTGGTCGCAGCCGTTCAACGTGCCGTTCCTGATCGGCATCGGCACAACTGCGCTGCTGTTCGCCGGGGCGGGGGCATATTCGGTCGATGCTCGGGTCCTGGGCCGCACCACCTGGTCGCCGCGGATCGCCGTGGGACTGCTGGTCGCGGCGTTCGCGGCAGCGATCTTGACCTGGGTCGCGCTCAACGGCACGAACCCGATCCACTTCACCGCGCCGGCTCGGTAACTTTCCCCGGGTGAGCAGACGCAAACTCGCACATTTCGGCGTGTCAACACGCGACTTTGCGTCTGCTCGGCGCTAAGAGCCGCGCCAAAACAGGCCGCGGAACCTACCCGGCGGTAAGAATTGCCACGATATTCCGATTCGTGACTCAATGAATCCTTAGACGTAATGGTTACTGTTCAGTACATGTGGATCGACGACACCAGTGCCGATGTCATCAAGGTTGATTTCGAGGCGCTCTACCACGGCGATGTCCTGGTAGAAGGCGACACCTCCGAACAGCTCGACGACGACCAGCCGCTGCGCACCGCGGTCTGACCTCACGCGCCCCGAGCGAGCGGCGCGGTCGGCCGTGACTGTTTGCCCACCGCGGGCCCCTCGCTGATCCCTGCTTTACGCCACACTTTCTTCCTGGTCGGCTTCGACCATGCCGGTCAGCCGGTCGCTGATGATCTCCTCGGCCTCGGCCACCATCCGCGACACCAACTCACCGCAGGTGGGGATGTCGTTGATGAGGCCCATCGCCGTGCCGACACTCCAGATGCCGGCATCCAAATCGCCGACCTCGAACACCTTGACGCCGCGGGTTCCCGCGACCAGGTCCTTGACGTCCTCGAACTGCCCGCCGCGGTCGAGGATCTCCACCACCTCGCGCGACACCTTGTTGCTGGCGACGCGGGCGGTATTGCGCAGCGGCCGGAAGATCAGCTCGGTGTCGAGTTCGCTGCCCGCCACGATCGCTTCCTTGACGTTCTGATGGATCGCCGACTCGACCGTGCACATGAACCGCGAACCCATGTTGATGCCGTCGGCGCCGAGCGCCAGCGCGGCCACCAGACCCCGCGCATCGGCGAAGCCGCCCGAGGCGATCATCGGGATGTCGATCTTGGTGGCCGCCGCCGGGATGAGCACCAACCCCGGGATGTCGTCCTCACCGGGATGGCCCGCACATTCGAAACCGTCGATGCTGATGCCGTCGACACCGAGGCTCTGCGCCTTGACCGCGTGGCGCACCGATGTGCACTTATGCAGCACCTTGATCCCGTTGTCGTGAAACATCGGCAGGTGCGGCGCCGGGTTGGAGCCGGCGGTCTCGACGATCTTGATACCGGAGTCGACGATCACCTGCCGGTACTCGTCATAGGGCGGCGGGTTGATGGTCGGCAGGATCGTCAGGTTCACCCCGAACGGTTTGTCAGTGAGCTCGCGGCACCGGTCGATCTCCTTGGCCAGATCCGCAGGCGTCGGCTGGGTCAACGCGGTGATGAAACCCAACGCACCCGCATTGGCCACCGCTGCAACGAGTTCCGCGCGACCAACCCACTGCATACCGCCCTGCACGATGGGGTGCTCGACCCCAAACGTCTCGGTGAACTTCGTCCTGATTGCCATCGGGGCCTACCTCGGGGCCATTCGGATGGCGCCGTCGAGGCGGATCACTTCACCGTTGAGCATCGGGTTCTCCACGATGTGCACGGCCAGCGCGCCGTACTCGTCGGGATCGCCGAGGCGGGCCGGATGCGGCACCTGCTTGCCCAGCGACTGTTGCGCCTCCTCGGGCAGCGAGCCCAGCAGCGGCGTCTTGAACAGACCCGGTGCGATGGTGCAGACGCGGATCAACTCGCGCGAGAGGTCGCGCGCGATCGGCAGCGTCATGCCGACCACCCCGCCTTTGGACGCCGAGTACGCGGCTTGGCCGATCTGCCCTTCGAACGCTGCCACCGACGCGGTGTTGACGATGACGCCGCGCTCACTCCCGTTCTTTCCGGCGAGGGGCTCTTGCCGGGCGATCCGCTCGGCCGACAGCCGCAGCACGTTGAAGGTGCCGATCAGGTTCACCTCGACGACCTTCTTGAAGCCGTCCAGCGGAAACGGGCCGTCCTTGGACAGCGTCTTGACCGCATTGCCGATGCCCGCGCAGTTGACGTTGATGCGCAGCGGACCCATCTTCTCGGCCTCGTCCAGCGCCGCGGTCACCGCATCGGGGTCGGTCACGTTGGCCTCGACGAACTTGGCGCGATCACCGAGTTCCGCGACGGCGTCACCACCCTTGAGGTCGATGACGACGACCGATGCGCCGCGGTCGAGCAGTCGCTTCGTGGTCGCCAGGCCGAGGCCCGAAGCGCCTCCGGTGACGACGGCTGCAGCGTCTTTGATCTCCACTGAAATGAATTCCCTTCTCTACGTCCAGTCCCGCAGGACGGCTTCGGTGTCCGCGCCGGCCTCGCCGGGCGGTGTTGGGGTCGGCAACACGCTGCGCGAGAACCGAGGCGCGGGCATCGGCTGCAGATGGTCACCGTCCCGGTAGAAGGTGCTGCGCTCGGTGACGTGCGGTTCGGACTCCACCTCACCGAACGACAACACCGGCGTCACGCAGGCATCGCTGTTGGCGAACACCTTCGCCCAGTGGCCGCGGTCCTTTCCGCCGATGACCTCGGTGAAGCGGGCGCGCAGTTCAGGCCAGCGACCGGCGTCGTTCTGGTCGGGCAGGTCCTCCCCGTCCAGGCCCAGGCCCTTGAGGAACTCCGCGTAGAACTGCGGCTCGATGCAGCCGACGGCGATGTAGCGGCCGTCGGCGCAGGTGTAGGTGTCGTAGTACGGGGCGCCGCCGTCGAGGATGTTGACCCCGCGCTCGTCGGACCACAGCCCGTCCTGGCGGAAGCCCCAGATCATCTGGGCCAGCACGCTGGACCCGTCGATCATCGCGGCGTCGACCACCTGGCCCTTGCCGGAGGTCTGCCGTTCCCACAGCGCCGAGAGGATGCCGACGAGCAGAAACATCGATCCGCCGCCGAAGTCGCCGGTGAGGTTCAGCGGCGGAACGGGCCGCTCCCCCGCCCGCCCGATGCTGTGCAGCACACCGTTGAGCGAGATGTAGTTGATGTCGTGGCCCGCCTGCAGCCGCCGCGGACCGGTCTGGCCCCAACCGGTCATCCGGGCATAGATGAGGCGTTCGTTGACCTTCGCGCAGTCCTCGGGGCCCAGGCCCAACCGTTCGGTCACCCCCGGGCGCAGACCTTCGATGAGTACGTCGGCCTTGGCGACGAGCTGCAGCACCAGGTCGCGGCCTTCCTCTGACTTGAGGTCGGCGGTCACCGACCGGCGGTTGCGCAGGGTGGCTTCGCGGTTCTTGGTCGGGACGCCGCCCATTTTGCCGGGCCGGTCGACGCGCACCACGTCAGCGCCGAGGTCGCCGAGGATCATCGCGGCGTGCGGACCCGGGCCGATGCTGGCCAGTTCGATGACTCGAAGTCCGTGCAGTGGTCCAGCCATACTCAACCGCCCTTCATCCGCGCGAACGCTGCCGACCGCCGACATAGCTTACTTGTATAACCAAGTGGACCGGATTTAGGGTGCAGCCATGACAACCGCGGGTTCCAGCGTGCATACCTACACCGGTACCGACAATCTTCTTGTGGAGTTGTCCGACGGCGTGCTGTCGGTGAAGCTGAACCGGCCGGACAGCCTCAACTCACTGACCCGACCGATGCTGGACGGTATCGCGGACGCACTCGAAACCGCGGCCGCTGATTCGCGCGTCAAGGCGGTGCGGCTCGGCGGCGCGGGTCGCGGGTTCTGTTCCGGCGCCGGCATCGGCGACGACGACCAGGCGCAGAAGAGCGTCGACGGTCCGGCCTCGGTGCTGGATGCGGCCAACCGCGCGGTCCGCTCGATCGTGAACCTGCCCCAGCCCGTCGTCGCGGCGGTGCACGGCCCGGCGGCCGGTGTCGGCGTGTCGCTGGCGCTGGCCTGCGACGTCGTACTCGCTTCAGAGAACGCCTATTTCATGTTGGCGTTCACCAAGATCGGGCTGATGCCCGACGGCGGGGCCTCGGCGCTGGTGGCCGCCGCGATCGGCCGCATCCGCGCGTTCCGGATGGCGCTGCTGGCCGAGCGGATCACCGCCGCGGACGCCTACGATTGGGGCCTGGTGTCCGCGGTCCATCCGGCCGACGAGTTCGACGCCATGGTCGACGAGATGCTCACCACGCTGGTGTCGGGGCCGGCAGTGGCGCTGCGAAAGACCAAGCACGCCATCAACGCCGCGACCCTGACCGAGTTCGAATCGGCGCTGGGTCGTGAGCGGGAGGGTCAGCTGGCGCTGCTGACCTCGCCGGACTTCATCGAGGGCATCACCGCATTCCAGCAGCGCCGCCCCGCCAAGTTCTCCGACTTCTAGGCTCCCGCTCACCCCGCGGGCCCCGCGCACAGGGAGAAAAATCGGTGGACGCCGCGATGACGCGTCGGCGACCATCTGTGGGTGAGTACGCAATTCGATATCAAGCCGGTCCGCGACGCCGGCGGCTGGCGCGTACTCGCACCGTTTCGGTTCCGCGAGTACCGGCTGCTGATCACGGCGGTCACGCTGTCGATCTTCGCCGACGGCATGTTCGCGGTCGTGCTGGCGATGCAGGTGATCGAACTCAACAACGACCCGGTGTCTCTGTCGCTGGTGACGACGTGCTTCGGCGCCGCCCTTGTCGGCTTGGTATTGGTGGGCGGGATCGCCGCTGACCGGTTGCCGCAACGCGCCATCATCATCGCGGTCCAGGCGGTCAACGTGCTCGCCTCGTCAACCATCGCGGCGCTGGGAATGCTTGGGACGCTGCAAATCTGGCATCTGGCGGTGGGTGCGGCGGGGCTCGGCGGCGCGGCGGCGTTCTTCTTCCCCGCCTACAGCGCGATCCTGCCGCGGATCCTGCCGCCCGAGCAGTTGCTTGCCGCCAACGGCGTCGAAGGCGTGGTGCGCCCGGTGTTTCAACGCGCCGTCGGCCCCGCCGTGGCAGGCGTCGTCATCGGAGCGGCGTTCCCGGCACTGGGCGCCACGGTCGTCGCGGTCCTGTTCACCCTCGGCCTGGCGTTGCTGATCGCGACCCGCCCGGACCCGACGCCTGTTGTCTCCGAGCATAATTCGCATGTGCTGCGAGATCTGCGCGACGGCTTCGTGTTCGTGCTCGGCACCCCGTGGCTGCTGTGGACGTTGCTGTTCGCCAGCATGTTCGTGCTCGTGGTGCTGGGCCCGATCGAGGTGCTGCTGCCGTTCGTGGCCAACGACCGTTTCGCCGACGGCGCCCGCCGCTACGGCTTCATCCTAGCGTTCTTCGGTATGGGCAGCGCCATTGGCGCGCTGGCGGTTTCGTCGGGCCGGCTACCGCGGCGCTACCTCACGGCGATGATGGCCATGTGGGGCCTGGGGTCCATACCGCTGGTGGTGTTTGGCTTCACCTCGTCGTTTGCGTTGATGGCGGCGGCGACGTTCGTCATCGGCGTCACCGACGGTGCAGGCATGGTCATCTGGGGCACGCTGCTGCAGCGGCGGGTGCCGAGGGCGATGCTGGGCCGGGTGTCCAGCCTGGACTTCTTCGTCTCATTGGCGTTCCTGCCGGTGTCGTTCGCGATCGTCGGACCGCTGTCGAAAGTCGTTTCCATGCAAACGATCTTCTTGGTGGCCGGTATCGCGCCGCCGCTGCTGGCCGCGATCGCGATGTGGGCCGCGCGGATGCGCCGCGACGAGCTGGCCCACCCGCTGCGGTGAGCTAGACGCCGAAGATCGGCGGCAGTGCGAGCACCATGACCAAACCCCAGAAGAAGTGGGTGAGCATCGGTGCGAGCACGCCGCCGGTCGCTCGGCGCTCCAGCGCGCAGACCGTGCCGAGGATGATCGCGGCGAAGCCCAGCATCGGGTTCCCAGTGGTCGCCGATGTCGCAACGACATAGAGCACCGTCGAGACCAGTACCGGATGAAAACCGCCCAGTGCGGTGTAGAGCGCACCGCGAAAGTACATCTCCTCGGCCACCCCGTTGACCACCGTGATGAAGACGACCAACACCAGCGGACCGTAGTCGGCGAATTCGAGGACACGGGTGATGTATTCGCGCACGCCGGGGATCTCGCGTGCGATCAGGCCGCCCACGACGAACGCGCCGCCCAACGCCAGCCCGACGACCGTGCCGGTGATCACCGGCCGTTGGTTGCGTCCACGAAACCTCACGCACCCCAGATGCAGCGGGCCCGACACCAGCGCACCGAGCGCCCACACCGCGGCCAGCGCCAGCGTCAGCCAGTAGAAAGATTCGTCGCCGGGCGACCGGGTGAGCGAATAGCCAAGCAGCACAGCGCCGACCACCAACACCACAGCCACGGTGATGCGGCGGCGACGGATCACCCCGGGCGGTTCGTTATGTGGGACGGCGACGGTGGTGGCGATATCGCGCACCTCGCTGAGGAACCCGTCGGTAGAGGTCATGCGGGGCGGGCCTTCGGCACCAAGCCCAGCAAGGTGTCGAGTCCGGTGCGCACGGCCGCCGCGACGGGCCCCGGCACCGCGCCGATCAACCCCAGCGCCGGCCGCGCGATCGACGGCGTTACGGCACGGGCCAGTTG
Organism: Mycolicibacterium sp. XJ879; assembly: GCF_053483935.1. Lineage (NCBI taxonomy): Bacteria > Bacillati > Actinomycetota > Actinomycetes > Mycobacteriales > Mycobacteriaceae > Mycobacterium > Mycolicibacterium sp. XJ879. The sequence goes on along the minus strand of NZ_JBEFTH010000005.1, from coordinate 207,847 downwards.
GCGGATGCGCAGCGTGTCGCCGCCGGCCCACACCGGATCGGTGTCGGCCAGATGATGCGGGTCGGCGAGTTCGTCGACCGGCATCGGCCGCCGACTCGAAAGTGCACGGGTGATCGCCTCGTCGATGTCCACCAGCCCGCCGGGCGGCTCACCGACGAGGTCACGCAGCCCCGAATCGGAGGCCATCATCGGATGATCAAGTGACTCAACGAGATCCGCGGCCAGCCCGCCCGGGACCGGCAGCACCGCAGCCGTCATCCACGACACCACGCCGACATCGATACCGACGACCGGCAGTTCGGCGCGCCACTTGCCCGCGATACGCGCATAGCTGCGCATCAGATCGCCGTAGGACGTGGTCTCCGGACCGCTGATGTCGTAGGCGCCTGCGGGCACACGGTCGACGTCGGCCACAGCGACCAAGTAGTACAGCACATCTTGGATCGAGATCGGATCGATCGGGTTGGCCGACCAGGCAGGCAACGGGATGACCAGGAACCGGTCACCGACGTAACGCAGCATCTCAAACGACGTCGACCCCGCCCCGATGATCATCGCCGCGCCCAACCACACCACGTCCGCGCCACCGTCCACCCGCAACGCCTCGGCGACTTCCGCGCGGCTGGTCAAATGCTCGGACAGGTCGTGCTCGTCGGGCACGAAGCCGCCCAGATACACGATCCGTCGCACACCGGCGTCCTTGGCGGCGTTGGCCACGTTGGTCGCCGCGCGCTTGTCGGCGTCCCGGAAATCGGGTTCGCCGATGCCGTGCACGAGGTAGTACACGACGTCGATCGGGCCCGCGTCGGCGAAAGCCTGCCGCGCCGACGCCGCGTCGTGCGCGTCCAGCGACACCGCGGTGACGCGTTCGTACCAGCCGAAACCGGCCAGCCGAGCCGGGTTTCGGCTGACGGTGACGACGTCGTGGCCCTGGTCGAGCAGGGTCGTGACAAGACGTGAACCGATGTAGCCGGTCGCGCCGGTGACCAGGATCCGCACAGTTTTCACAGTAGGGCTGTACCCGATAGACCCGGAATTTAGCCGGTCGCTTCGCGGTGCAGTTCGATGAGCCGTTGATACGCCTGTGCGTTGTACCGGTTCCCTGCGACCTCGGCCTCGCTGAGCTCGCGGCGGATGGTCCCGGGGATGCCGGTAACCAGCGAGCGCGGTGGCACCACGATCCCCTGCGGCACCAGCGCGCCCGCAGCGATTAGCGACCCGCTTCCGATCCGCGCACCGTTGAGGATAACCGCGCCCATGCCGATGAGCACGTCGTCCTCGATCACGCAACCGTGCAGCACGGCGTTGTGGCCGACGCTCACGCCCGCGCCGACGCTCACCGGGAATTCGGGGTCGACGTGCACGGTGACCCCGTCCTGGAGGTTCGTGCCGGAGCCGACCTCAATCGGCTCGAACTCGGCGCGCAGCGTCGCTCCGTACCAGATGCTGGCCCTGGCCGCGAGGGTGACCTGACCGATCACCGCCGCGTTCGGCGCCACCCAGGATTCGGCGTGGAGTTGGGGGGTGTTGCCACGGATGGGCAGGATCAGCGGTTCGGGCATGCGCGCCATCGTAGGCATGACCCGTTCAGATAACCTGAGCAGCCGTGCGCACTGCGGTGGACGTGGTCGACGGCGTCGACGGGCGCGCACATGGTGCTGACGGGCCGTGGCGCCGCCGCGTTGTGGAAGGTATCGGAGACGCTGTGTGACGCGACCGTTGACCAATGAAAACCCGCAGCTCAGGCCGGGTGCCGCTGGTGTTTTGCGTGGTCATCGCTTTGGTGTTGTCGCTCGAGTGCCTTTAACATGCGTGACGACGTGAACCGAGCCGAGGAGCTGTAAGTGAAGACTCGCACCAGCAAGGCCATTGGCGCCGCCGCCGGAATCGCGGCGATGGCCCTCTCTGTGCCGTTGGCGGTAACCGCGTATGCCCAGCCGGCCGAGGAGCCGGAGCCCACCGTCGAGATTCCCAATCCGGAGGGGCCGGGCTGCGACGCCTTCAGGGAGGCGGTGCCGAACTGGGAGGCGCTAGCCCAGTTGCCGGTCGGGCAGGCGCTGCAGAGCATCCCGGAGGCCAGCACCTTCTACTCGGCGATCTCGGGTGGACTCAACCCGGCGGTCAACGTCGTGCCGGTGTTGGAGAACGGCCCGTATGTGGTGTTCGCGCCGACCAACGAGGCCTTCGCGGCGCTGCCGCCTGCGCAGCTCGACGCGTTGAAAGCTGATCCGGCCGCGCTGACCGACCTGGACTACTACCATGTGTTCCTCGGCATTCTGGGCCCGAACGACGTCAAGGGGCAGCGGCCCACCCAGCAGGGCGCGGAGATCAAGGTGACCGGTACGGGCGGCGACATCACCGTCAACGACACCGCCAAGGTGGTCTGCGGCGGTATCCAGGCCGATAATGCCCGCATCTATCTGATCGACACGGTGCTGGATCCGACCAACCCGCCGGCGGCCGCCACCCCGACGGCCTCGGCGACGACGACAACCGAGACGCCCACCACGACGACGGAGCCGTCGCCGGTCCCGGCCGCCGAAGCCCCCATCGGCTGACCCGGTTTCGCCGAGACGGACGCTTTGGCGGATACATGCGCGTTGAATCCGCCAAAACGTTGGTCTCGACGGATTACAAACCCAGGTCGCGGCCGATGATCTCCTTCATGATCTCGGTCGTACCGCCGAAGATCGTCTGGATGCGCACGTCGACGTAGTCGCGGGCGACCTTGTACTCGTTCATGTAGCCGTAGCCGCCGTGCAGCTGCACACAGTTGTCGACCACGCGCTTGCCGAGTTCGGTGCACCACCACTTGGCCTTGGACGCCTGCACGGCCGTCAGCTCCCCGTCGACCACCGCGCGCAGGCACCGGTCGATGTACTGCTCGGCGATCTCCAGCTCGGTGGCCATCTCGGCCATCACGAACCGGTTGTGCTGGAAGCTACCGATGGGCTGCCCGAAAGCCTTGCGGTCCTTGACATATTGCAGCGTCTCATCGAACGTCGCGCGCGCGCCGGCGATGGCGGCCACGGCGATCGACAACCGCTCCGACGGCAGGTTGGTCATCAGGTGGTAGAAGCCCCGCCCCTCCTTGCCGAGCAGGTTGCTACCGGGCACCCGAACATTCTCGAAGTGCAGCTCGGCGGTGTCGGCGGCGTGCAGCCCCATCTTGTCGAGCTTGCGGCCGCGTTCGAAGCCTTCCATGCCGCGCTCGACGACCAGCAGCGAGAAGCCCTTGTGCCCGGCCTCTGGGTCGGTGCGGGCCACCACGATGACCAGGTCGCTGTTGATGCCTGCGGAGATGAAGGTCTTGGAGCCGTTGAGGATCCAGTCGTCACCGTCGCGGACGGCGGTGGTCTTGATGCCGGCGAGGTCGCTGCCCGCACCGGGCTCGGTCATCGCGATGGCGCCGATCAGCTCGCCGGTAATGTAGCCGGGCAGCCAGCGCCGCTTCTGTTCCTCGTTGGCCAGCGACGCGAAATAGGGCCCGACGATGTCGTTCTGCAGGCTCAGCCCCGGGGTGGCCGGGCCGAACTTCGCGAACTCCTCGACGATGACCGCGTTGAACCGGAAGTCGTCGACACCGCCGCCGCCGTACTCCTCGGGCATGTTGAACCCGATGAGCCCGTATTTGCCTGCGGCAGCGTAGGCTTCGCGCGCGACCAGCCGGTCCTGCTCCCACTTTTCGACGTGCGGTGCGCATTCCTTTTCCAGGAACTGGCGTGCCGTCTCGCGCAACTGCTCGTGCTCGGGTTCGAAAACCAGTCGTTTCATTACTTGCTTACTTTGCTTTCCATACGGGCTGGCGCTTCTCGGCGAAGGCCAGCGGTCCTTCTTTGGCGTCCTCGGAGCGGATCACGGTGGCGATCTCGCTCATGGTTCTGGTCCAGCCCGGTTCGTCGCCGACGATCACGCCGTCGTCGACGCCCATCGCCACCCGCTTGCTGGCCCACACCGCCAGCGGTGCATTGCACGTAATCCGTTCGGCCAGCGCCAATGCCGCGTCGACCGCGGTGCCGTCGGGCACCACCTCGTTGATCAGGCCCCACTTCAGCGCGTCATCCGACGTCATCGGTTCACCCGTGAACAACAACTCCATCGCGACCTTGCGCGGCAGGTGATCGACGACCCGGAACACCCCGCCGGCCGCCGCGATCAAGCCACGCTTGACCTCGGGCAGACCGAACTTGGCCCGCCGCTCGGCCACCACCAGATCGCTGGCCAGCGCCAGCTCGGTGCCACCGCCCAGTGCGGTGCCGTTGACCGCGGCGATGGTCGGCTTGTCGATGTAGTGCCGGACGTACCCGGCGAAACCCCAGTCCGGATGGTCTGGGTGGAACAGGTTCTCACGACGCGAAATCGCCTTGAGATCGGCTCCAGCACAAAATGATTCGCCGGCGCCGGTGAGCACCACCGCGCGCACCTCGGGATCGTCTTGCGCCTGCTGCAACGCGTCGCCGACGGCGGTGCTCACCGCGCTGTTGACGGCGTTGCGCGCCTCGGGCCGGTTGAGGGTGATGAGCAGTACGTCATCATTCCTGCCCCGCCGCTCGCTCAGAGCGGCCGGGGCGGTCGCCTCTTCGGTCACAGCAGCTCGAGAATGGTGGCGTTGGCCTGCCCGCCACCCTCACACATGGTCTGCAGGCCGTACTGAATGCCCTTGGCCCGCATGTGATAGAGCATCGTCGTCATGATGCGGGCGCCCGAGCCGCCGAGCGGATGTCCCAGCGCGATCGCACCACCGTTGGGGTTGAGCTTCTTCTCGTCGGCGCCGATGTCCTTCAGCCACGCCAGCGGCACCGGGGCGAACGCCTCGTTGACCTCGAACACGCCGATGTCATCGACGCTCAGACCGGACTTCTTGAGCGCCTTCTGGGTAGCGGGAATCGGTGCTGTCAGCATGATCACCGGGTCGGCACCGGCCAGCGTCGCGGTGTGAACGCGCGCGATCGGCTTGAGGCCCAACGACTTCGCCTTCTCGGCGGACATGAACAACAGCGCAGCCGAGCCGTCGGAGATCTGCGAGGAGTTACCGGCATGGATGACGCCGTCCTCCTTGAACGCCGGCTTCAGCTGGCCCATCTTCTCCAGGGTGGTGCCGCGGCGGATGCCCTCGTCCTTGAGCACTGGATTGCCGTCCTGGTCCTTGATCCCGACGATCTCGTCATCGAAGGCGCCCGAATCCTGTGCAGCGGCGGCCTTCTCATGGGAATCCAGCGAGAACTGGTCGAGCGCGGCGCGGTCGAAGCCCCACTGTTCGGCAATCATCTCGGCGCCGATGCCCTGGTTCGGGGTCTGCTGGTAGCGGTTGCGGAACGCATCGGGGTAGGGGTGCCCGCCGTTGGCCAGCGAGGAACCCATCGGCGTGCGTGACATCGACTCCACGCCGCCTGCGACCACCACGTCGTAGTGGCCGGCGACCACGCCCGCGGCGGCGAAGTGCACTGACTGCTGGCTCGAACCGCACTGGCGGTCGACGGTGACCCCCGGCACGGTCTCAGGCCACCCGGCCGCGAGCACCGCGGTGCGGGCGATGTCGAGCGCCTGCTCACCGGCCTGCATGACACAACCCCAGATGACGTCGTCGACCAGCGCGGGATCGACGCCCGCGCGTTCGACGAGACCGTTGAGGACCTGCGCCGACAGCTCGCCGGGATGGACGCCCGACAGTCCGCCGTTGCGCTTGCCGACCGGCGACCGCACGGCCTCGACGATGACGGCTTCAGCCATGACCTTCTCCTTCGAAGTTCGATGTTGTTCCCACGCAGGGCTCGGCCCGAAACGGGTCACCCCTGAACGTAAACGAACAAGGTTTACTAGGTCAACCTACTGGTTGGTAGGCGGAATTGCTAATGCGCGGGGTCTCGATCCGCCCGCGGTTGCGCGGAATCCCGCCACGTCACCTGCACCGGGATGGTGTCGTCCCAGGGTTGGCGCGTCACCATGTCGGCGACCCGGATGAAGCCCCGCTCGAATTCGCCGGTGGCCGCGTCCACCAACCGGTACTGCTGGGTCTGGCGGTGGATGGGCTGGCCGTCGATCAACACGACCCGGACCTCACCGGGTTCGAAGTGACAGCGCTCCTGCAGCGCGTCGATGAGCTGCTCGTTGTGCATGTGGCCGTCGCCGAAGTTCCATCCGATCGCGGTGCTGCAGATGCGCTCCCCGTCGGTCAACACATAGTCGTCCTCGTTGTGTCCGGCCATCGCGCGGTGCGCAAGCGTGAACATCGCGCGGCCGTGAGTGTTGAAGGCGCGGAACGCATATCCCATGTAGAGGTACATCTGCGCGGTCTCGGGGCTGCCGTAGTAGCGTTCCATCTGCGCCTGCGGCATACTCGCGATCGACACGATGCCCTTCTCGAGCTTCTCGGCGGCTGAGGGTTTCATGCACCACAGCCCGGTGTCCCAGTTGCCCGCGTAGTAGCGCATCCCCGGCAGGAAGGACACCTTGCGGGGAAAAAGGTTTCCCAGCGCCACCGTCGTGGCCAGGACGGCGAACAGCACGATCGGCCAGGGGCTCTGCAGGTCGCCCAGCCCGATCCCGGCGTGCCCGACGAACAACGCCACCACGGCGAACATCATGAAGACGTTCCACTCCAGCGGAACACCCATCGGTATCGACGACAGGATGCCGAAGTGGAAGCACACCATGATGAACGCGGCGATGTAGGTCGGCCAGCCGCCGCCCGAGAAGAACAATACGAGCGGGACCAGGCCCTCGATGGCGGTGCTGAAGTGCGCAAGCCATCGCGACAGCCGACCCGGCCGCAGATCGTCCGGAAAGCGTTCGAAGAACTTGCGTTTGATCCACTTCGGCCGGAACACCGGGTTGTTGCTCATCATCGTCGAGATGACGAACGGGAAGTGCTTGTTGAGCTTGGATGTGGCCGCGCCCAGCCAAATCGTCAGGCAGACCAGCTTGGCGGCGAGGATGATGTCGGCGTCTGCGAACAGAAAGCACACCGCCAGCGAGGCATACACCTCGCCGCGGGCGGCCAAGAAGATCACCTTGTCGCGCAGCCCCAGCACCGCGAGGAGGCCCAGGATCGCCCAAATCTGCCACACCGGCAGCACACCCACCGTCGTCCCGAGTTCGGGGATCGGGCCGGTGCCGTCGGAGAACAAGGCCACGACGAGCATCACCACCAGCGCGGCATACAGCAGCGCATCGAACGGTGTGCGCCTGGTCCCCTTGGTCAGCGGGATGCGGGTCGGCCACGGTGGCAGCCGAATGGTGTTGGGCCGCAACCAATACAGGATCGAGCCCATCGGCGGGAAGAAGCGGTTGTTCAGCGGCCCGAACCCGCATCCCAGGCCGACGACCTCGAACAGCATCGTGTAGAGCACGACCTTCTCGAACACGATCGGCTCGTTGTACCAGGAGGTGACGTTGGTGAACCCGTCGATGCCCTCGGTCGTGAGCAACACCAGCCAAGCGCCGAGGATGTAGAGCAAGATCTTGACGACGTAGAACAGGTGCAGGACGACGGGCGTCCCGAACCCCACCTCGGCCCAGTGCCGCGCCATCGGCACGATCTTCTCGGCGCGGGTGCCCTTGCTCCACTGCTCGTAGTCGACGACCGGCGCGTCTTGTTTCAAGAACCCCATGCTCAAAGACTAGAACGTGTTCTAGCTCGGCGGCCCTAGATCCTCACGTCCGCTTCGCGAAAACTACAACATGGTCGCGATCGCCGCGCGGTTCACGACCGTGGTGTGCGGTTCGCGAACTGCGTGGGGCGCTCGTTAGGCGTCGGTCTTGGCCGGCGGACGGTAGAAGATCGCCAGCTGACCGATGCCGCCTGCCAACCCCAGCCCCAGCGCGATGATCAGACCCCACCAGCCGTGCAGCAGCTCGGCGAAGCCGCTCTCGCCGAACAGCAGGTAGTCGAGGCTGTACTTGCCCGCGCCGATGGTCGCGATGGCCACCGCCGTCGTCGCCAGAATCAGGTTGTACTCCCAGCCCTCCTTGACGATGAAGAAGCCGTTGGCGCGGTGCACCGTCCATGCCGCGACCAGCATCAACGCGACAAACCCCGCGGCAGGCACGGGCGTCAGCAGCCCGACAGCCAGGCCGATGCCGGCGGCCATCTCCGTGGTGGCGGCGATGCGGGCGTGGAAGGTGCCCGGCTTCATTCCGATGCTCTCGAACCAGCCGGCGGTACCGGGGATCCGCCCGCCGCCGAAGAACTTGTTGTAGCCGTGCGCGGCCATCGTCAGGCCTAGCACCACCCGCAGGAATAGCAACCCGAAATCCAAGGCCGAGTCGTAAGCAGTCATGCAACAGAACTTAGGCCATGTAGCAACGCACTAACACCCCTACCGGTGCGCGGTCAACGCCGCGGACAACCGCTGCACATACGCGTCGACGTCACCGATCGCTGACTGCGCGGCGTGCACGCTGACCGCGACGGTGTCGCCAATGCCATGCACACCGTGTGTCAGGCCCATCATCGGCGACAACGCGGGATAGCCAGCCGTCAGCGCCACCGGCGCATCCCCGAACCGCAGGTCGGCGGCGCCGCGATTGACGCTGGACACCACGGTGTTGCCGGTGACCGTCGGCGAACGCAGCGTCGGATCGAACTGGCGCACTCCCCACCGCAACAGCGGCGCCGGCACCGCGGCGGACGCGCGGCTTGCCGCGAGCAGCGCCGGATGCGCGGCGCGACGACGGCGCTGGTCCAGTTCCGCCGCGATACGCGCGACCCGCTCGGAGTACGTCAGCTCCGGGTGCAGGTCGACGCCGACGTTGCCGAAATGATTGTGCGCCAGCCGGATACCACCTTTCGCCATCGGCACCTCGGCTCCCAACCGGGCCGGGTCGTCGCCGAGCTCGCGAAGATGCGCGGACAACGCAGACGACACCGCTGCGAGCACACCGACCGTCACCGTCGGGCCTGGGATCTGCGACCGATGCAGGATCACGGTTCGCACACTGCGGGCACCATCGGGCAGGCTGTTGCTCCGCAGGGCGGGACGCGACTTCGCCTGTGGCACAACTAATCCGGTGTCGGTGTCGCGGGCCAGCTGGCGGTGGGCCCGCGCGGCCCGGTACGCGCGCCACGGCAGGCTCAGGCTCTGCAGCGCCGGGCGCGACGGGGCGGTGGGCACCGTCGCGGCGCGGCCGAACAGCAGGGCCGCCAACGCCGACGACCGAACACCGTCGCCCAGCACGTGCGCGACCTGCAGCACCGCCACCGTGGCCACGCCGCCGTCGACCGGTCCGGACACCTCGGGAAAGACATGCAACTTCCACGCATAGGCCCGTGGGTCCAACTGGTCGCCGGCGAGTTCGGCCACCGCAGCCAGACAATCCGGCCAGGCACCGGGTGGTTCGTGCACCACGACCTGATCGGACACGACGGCGCCACACACCCATTCGGGATAGCCCAGCAGCCGGTCGCGCACCCGCAACCCCAGTTCAGGACACCCGTTCGCCCTCCCCCGGATCTGCTGCAACGCACCGTGCATATCCGAGGGCGCCCCGACGAAGCCGTACAGCAGGAACTGATCGTTGGGGATCATCGCCGACATCCAGTACGTCTGCGCGTCGACCGCGGATAGTCGGCGGGGCGTCATGGGCCCAGACTAGGCGGCGCCCACGAAGTCGACGATGTGGTGTGCGACCGCCTCCGGCTGCTCCAACTGCAGGAAGTGGCCCGCGCGTTCCACCAGCGCCACCTTGCTGCCCTCCGGCAACACCCGCTGGACCCAATGGGCGTAATCCGGTGAGGCACAACCGTCGTCCAGGCCGTGCATGTACAGCGTCGGCACCCGCGGCTCAGACAACCAGTGGCGGTGCAGGTCGGCGTATTGCGCGGGCGGCTTGGTGTTGCGCACCGCGGCGCGGTAGTACCCGAGTGCCGCGCGCCACCGCTCCGGGGCGCCGATGGCCGCCTCGACGTGGCGCAGATCCTCGTCGGCCCGATATCCCGGCGACCATTGCCGCCACAGCCTCGGCAGCACCCACGACGGCGAGCGTTCGGGAAGCCAGGGCAATTGGAAATACATGATGTACCAACTGCGCAGCAGCTGACGGGGTATCTGACCCGCGAGGCGCCCAGCGTCGGGGACGCGGCCCAGCGGCCGAAACGACGCGGGCATGGGCACCGACATGATCACGGCCTTGGTGAACGGGCTGTCGGACATCGCGACCAGACCGGCACCGGCGATCGCACCCCAGTCGTGCCCGACGAACACGTCGCGCCCGGTCGGACCCGCGGCGTCGAGGACCCGAAGCGCATCGTCCATCAGCGCGCCGACGTGGTAGCTGCCGTCGGACGGCAGCGACGAGGGTGCGTAGCCGCGCAGAAACGGCGCCACCACCCGCCAGCCCGCGTCGGCCAACTGCGGTGCGACCTTGCGCCACCCGTGGGCGCTGTCGGGAAACCCGTGCAGGCACAGGGCGATCGGAGCGTCCGGCGGCCCCCACGTCAGCGCCTGCAGCGTCACGTTGGGCGACGCCACCTCGATGACCTCGGGCGCGTCCACTACACCGGGTCGAACTGCGAGATCAGCCAGCGATCCCCGACCTTCTCCAATCCGACCCGCACGCTCGAAGCGGTGTCGGTGGGAGCGTCCTGGCCGACGACCACCGTCTGGTTGACGAACAACAGCACCACCGCGTGGTTCGGATCGGCCGACACCGACGCCGCGGCGGGCACGGTGGCGACCGCGGAGATCTGTTGTTCCTGGGCGCCTGGGATCACCACGTCGTTGATCAACGAGGTGTAGGAGTCGCGGAACTCCCCGGTCAGCAGGTCGCGCGCGGCGTTGAGCTGTTCACCGACGGTGTCCGGCTTGTAGGACAGCATCGCGACGGTGCTGTCCTTGGCCGTCTGCACCGACTCGATACGGGCGGTGTTGTCGTGGTCGATCGATTCGTGTTTCCACTTCAGGTAGGCCGCGGCAAACACGAGCACCAATGCCAGACCGGGCAGGATGCCGTAGGCCAGCACACGCGACCAGTCGACCCGGCGTTTACCCGTCGCGGCAGGTTCGGCTTCCTCGGCGGCAACGTCCTCGGCTGGGGCTTCCGTGGGGTCCTCCGCCGTATCCGCGACGGTCTCCTCAGCCGTTTCGGTAATGGCCGCCTCCTGGGTTTCTTCTGCCGTCGCCTCGGTCTTGTCCGGCGTTTCTGCCTTGTCGCCGCCTCGCGGCATGCTGTGCCGGCTCACGGGACGAACTCCACGTTGGACACCTTCGCCTCGTCGTCGATCTGCTGCACGGTGATCCGCATTCGCCACGACCGGGGCTGCTGCTCCGGAGCACCCGCGTTGCTGGTGTTGACGGTCACCGCCACCAGCACCTGCCCCTCGTCGCCCGATACGGACTCCAGGCCGGCCTCGGTGATGGTGCCCTCCGACTTCGACTGCGCCTGCTTGACGACCTCGACGAACGGTGCCGAGCGCTGCTGGAAGTCGTCATAGAACGTCCCGGTGGCCGAGTCGAGGATGCGCTGCACGTCCTCCTCGGCGTTCTCCCAGTCGATCGTCGTGAGGTTCAGCGCGCCCTGCCGGCCCACCTGCACGAACAGTTGACGTTGTTCCTCGGCCTGGTGCGCCTCATAGGCCTGATAGCCCAGCCACCCGACCAATCCGCCCAGCCCCAGCACGAGGACGACACCGACGATCGTGGCCAGCCGCACGTGCGACATCCGCGGCTTGGCGGCGACCTCCTGGGCGGAGTCCTCGTGGCCGGCGGCGGCGTCGTAGTCCTCCCCTTCGGCAGCGGTATCGACGACGTCGGTTTCGGCCTCGACTGGGCCTGGGTCGGCCGTGGCCTCGACTGGGCCGGGGTCGGCGGGGTCCTCAGACGTCGAATCGTCCGGGTTCCCCGCGGGGGGGTTCGCATCGTCTGCCATCAGGTTCCTCTGCGGCCCAGCGGGCCTGGTCGGGTGGATTGCATAGATCGGCTCCAACTTACGTGCGACACCTTATCGTCGGAGTTCAGAAGTCCAGGACATCCCTACCAAATCGGGATCCGTCTTTGGGAGCTTTGGCCCATACCCGACGACGCTTTCGCCGTCGCGGGCGCCAGGGACGGCCGACATGGTTTACTGAGTGCTACAACTGAAGCACCGAGGAGGAACCTGCGGTGTCACGACGAGAACCGCTCGCCCCGATGATCTCGCCCGACCCGGCGTCGGGGGCCGTCCGGTCGCCCAAGACGGCCGAGCTCGTGGCTCGTACGCTTCGACGCATGGTCGTCGAGGGCCAGCTGACGGACGGCGACTTCCTGCCGCACGAGGCTGAGTTGATGGCGCATTTCCAGGTCAGCCGGCCCACGCTGCGCGAAGCGGTTCGGGTGCTGGAGTCCGAACGCCTGGTCGAGGTGCGCCGCGGCTCCCGCACCGGAGCGCGGGTCCGGGTACCGGGTGCCGAGATCGTCGCGCGACCGGCCGGGTTGCTGCTGGCGCTGTCGGGCACCACGCTCGCCGACGTCTTGACGGCGCGCACCGCGATCGAGCCGCCGGCGGCCAAGCTGCTCGCCGAGGAGGGCACCGTCGAGGCGCACCGCGAGCTTCGCGCGTTGATCGACGCCGTACCGCAAGCCTGGGAGGACGGCACGCTGGCGGCGGCAACTGCGCTCCTGCACCGCCGCATGGTCGAGCTTTCCGGTAACGCGACGCTGGGCATGATCGCGGGCATGCTGCACGAGATCGGTGAAAGACATACGGCCGCAGCACTACTCGGGGCCGACAACCGGACCGGGATGGGCGAGGCGGAGTACGCGAAACTGCTCAAGTCCTACACGAAGCTGGCGGACCTCGTCGAAGCCCGCAAGGGCGACGCCGTCGAAGCGCACTGGCGTCGGCATATGGAAGCCGCAGGCGCAGCGATGCTTCGGGGCCACGAGCAGACCAGGGTCCGCGACATCATGGACTGAGCCGGTTCCGCGGGACGATCACCGCCCTGGCGGCACCAGCATCGACTGCCACGTCTGCTCTTCTGCCGACCCACCTGCCAGGTTGGACTGCGTGTAGACCTTCCCATCCGGCCCGACGTAACTACCGCTGGCCGGGTCGTATTCGGCGGCGGCGACGGGCAGCGGCGGCGTACCCGGCGGCGGGGGCGTGATGTCGACGGGCACGTCCGGGGGCACATGCGGAATGGGCTGACCCGACAGCGTGGCGTTGGGATCGCCCTTCCAGTTGTAACCGTCGTTGAGCGGCACGTACTGCTCGTCGCTCTCGCACATCTGCCACGTCGGAGCGCGCTTACCGGGCACGGTGATGCACGGCAGGTTGCGGGCGCCGCGGACGTTGAATGGCGCGTCCTGCGGTGTCCGGCAGTACATATCGCCCTCCGGCCGGTTTGGGTAGTCCTCGAAGACCGGCACCCGCTGCTGCTGCGCAGGCAGGAACCCGGTCGTACACGGCGGCGGCAGGTTCTGCGGGGGCAGCGGCAGCGGCGCCGGGAACGCAGGCAGGATCGCGTTCAGGTTGAAGATCAACGAGTCACCCATGTAGTCCTGTTTGGTGCCGCGCTTGTGCACACCCACGGCCTGCGTGACCGCGGTGCCCTGCGGCAGCAGCACCAGTAGCTGCTCGAGGCTCGGCTGATAGGCCACCGCGACCTCTCCGATGCTGACCAGGTTGGCCAACACGATCGGCAGCGTCGGTTGCAGCCGGTCGAACAGTGCACGCACCTCGTCGGCAGCACCGGGCCCCTTGGCCAGGATTCCTCTCACCGCCGGATCCTGGCTCTGCACTTGACCGCTGATGTTCGCCAGATTGGCCGCCCACGCCTCAATCGAGCCGGCGGTTTCGGTCTGGGTGTCGAGCACCGGCTTGGACTCGTCGATGAGCGTGAGCAGCGGGTCGAGGTTCTCGCGGGCGTCGATGGCCAGCTTGGCGCTGCCGCCGACCAACCGGCGCAAATCGGGCCCGAGCCCGCCCACCGCGGTATAAGCCTCGTCGACGACGGTCTTGAGATTCTCCTGCGGGATCGCCTGTAGGCCGCGCGCCGTATCGTTGAGGACCGTATTGATATCCGTCGGAACCGTGGTGCGATCCAACGCGATCACGTCGCCGTCCTGGAGGTCCGGACCTTCGCCGCTACGCGGAAGCAACTGGACGTACTGCTCGCCGACCGCGGACACGCTGTGCACCTCGGCTTCGAGGTCAGCGGGAATCGGGACGTCGGAGTCCAGCGACAGCACCGCCTCGACACCGGTATCGGTCAACTCGACGCTTTTCACCTCGCCGACCTGGACACCGCGGTAGGTGACGTTTCCCCTCGGATACAGCCCTCCGGTCTCCGGCAATTCCACCGTGACGCGGTACTGACCGACCCCGAGAAGCGTAGGGAGCCGCATGTATCCGAAGACCATGATGCCCAACGCCAGGATCGCGATGGCGGAGAAGATCGCCATCTGGATAAGGATCTGCCGGGTCATTCGCATGCTACGGCCCCTGATCCCAGCGGTACGGAGCAACCAACGGGTTGCCGCCTGGTGGCGGCACGTTGTGGTTGCACGGGCTGGGGAACTGGCCGATGGTCCGTCCCCATTGCAACTCCAACCAGGTCAGGTTGCACTCGAACCGCGTTCCGGTGAAGAAGCTCGCATCGAGTCTGCTCAACGTCAGGTCGACGACCAACGTCAGGTTCGCGTAGTCGCCGCGCATCCAATTGAGCAATGTCTCCTTGGGGAACGGGAAGGTCGGTAGGAAGCTCAGCGCGCGGGTCAGCGCAGGACCGGCGTCGGCCAACTCCTCCAGCACCACGCCGAGGTCCCTGAGCTCTTGCACCAGAGCGTCTTTGGTCTGGTCGACCGAAGCGGCGGTCAGCGCGCTGAACCGGCCGAGCTGGGTCAGCACCTCGGCCAGGTTCTGCCGCTGGTCCCTGAGCACGGCCAGGGCATCGGGAATGGTCCTTAGGGCTTTGTCCACCACCGGCTTCTGCTCGGCAATCTGACCCATCAGGTTGTTCAGGCTCTCGGCGGCGTCGATGATGTCTTGCTTCTGGTCATCGAGATGGCCGATCGCGATGTCGAGCTGCTCGATGAGGCTGCGCAGGTCGTTCTCGCGGCCGGTGAACGCGACGCTCAAGGCCTCGGTGATGTCGTGAATGTTGCCGATGCCGCCCCCGTTGAGCAACAGCGCAACGGCGGCCAGCGCCTGCTCGGTACTCGGATACGCACTCGAGGACTCCAACGGGATCAGCGAGCCCTCTTTCAGCTTGCCGACCGGCGCCACATCGGTCGGCGGTGCCAATTCGATGTGCAGTGAACCAAGCAGGCTGGTCAGCCCGAGCTTGGCCGTCGCATTCGCGGGCAGCTCGACGTCACCGTTGAGTTCCATCGTCACCAGCGCATGCCAGTCCTGGCGTTCGATCTTGCGCACGGTGCCGACGTTCACATCGCCGACGCGGACACGCGAGTTCGGCTCGATGTTGTCGACATCGGGCATCTGCGCTTGGATCGTGAACGCACCCGGCCCGGTGCCCTCGACGCCGGGCAACGGTAGCGAGTTCAGCCCCTGCCAGTCGGAACAGCCCGACAGCAGCGCAGCCGCCAGGGCCACCACCGCCCCTCTGCGAAAGAGCTTGCGCCGCATCATGGCCCGACTCCCTGGGGCACCATCATCCCGTGCAGACCACCGGCCGGGTTCGTGGGGACCGGTGCCTCCGCCGGCAGCGGCGGGCCCCCGGCCGGCGGCGGTGCCGGTGCCGGTGGACCTGAAGCCGGCGCCGGGGCAGGTTGCGGCGGGATGTAATCGGGCCGCAGCCAGTCCTCGCTGTAGGTCAGCTCATTCGGTCGTGTCGTAGCGCCGACGAAGACGTTCTGCATGATGGGCAGGAAGTTGTACTGGCGGTTCTTCAGGATCGGCGCCAGGTACTGCACGCACAGCTTGGCCGACTGCTCGGCGTTCAGCCGGGACGCCGCCTGAATTCCGCCGCACAAAAACGAAATCGGGTTGGCGAAGTTGTTGAGCATCGGCAAGCTGCTCACTGCCCCCTGGGCGGGTTGCCAGATATTGACGTAGTTCTGCAGTGTGTTGGGCGCCACGTGCAGGAACTGCTTGACGTCGGCGAGGCTGTCGGTCAGCGCCTGGGTCACCCCGGCCAACTTGTCCGACGTGGTGCCCAGCGCTTCGCGGTTGTCGGCGACGAACGCCTGGACTTCGCCGACCACGTTGTTGAGGTCGCGCAGCGCGTCAGCGACCTCGTCGGGGTCGTTGGCAAGCAGTCCGGTCACGCTCGCGAGGTTCTGGTTGAGCTGGCGCATCACGTCGGTGCTGTCCTGCAGCGCCGAAACCAGGATCGCGAGATTCTTGACCGTAGAGAAGATGTCGGTGCTGTGATCGCCCAGGGCTGTCACGGCCTGCGACAGCTTGATGAGGGTGTCCCGGATGTTGGCGCCTTCACCACGCAGGTTTTCGGCAGTGGTGTTGATGACCGATCCCAACGGGCTCACGTCTCCCGGTTCGGTCGGCTGCAGGGTTTCGGCGAGCCTCTCCAACTGCTGTCGGACCTCGTCCCACTCCACCGGGACAGCGGTGCGCGACTGCGGGATGACCGTATCGTCTTGCATCACCGGTCCGCCGGTGTAGGGCGGGGTCAGCTGAATGGCGCGCGCGGTCACCAGCGTCGGCGACAGGATCGCGGCCTTGGCGTCGGCCGGCACCTTGTACTTGCTGTCGTACCAGAACGAGATTTTGACCCGCTCGGGCTGCGGTTCGATTGATTCGATCCTGCCAACGGGCACGCCGACGATGTTGACGTCATCGCCGGGGTAGATGCCGTTGGCGTTGTCGAAGTAGGCGACGACGTGTGTGCGGTTGATGCGTTCGGTGTTGCCGAACACCACGATTGCGCCGCCGGCCAGTATCACCACCAGCGCGACGGCCAACATGTTGCGGGCGGCGCGCGTCATCGTCCGGCCTCTTCCGGTGCAAGGTGGGCGACGCCACCGGGAGCAGGCACCGCGACCGGAGACGGTGTCGGATCGGGCGTCGATTGCAGGCCCGGCGGTGCCTCGGCGGGCGGCCCCGGCGGCGACCCGCCGGGGGGCGGCGCCGGCAGCGGCTCACGGTATGGATAACAGCCGGGGCCGGGCAATGGCAGCCCGGGCGGTCCACACGCCTGATCGCCCGGATTGCCGGTGATGGCGTCGGGGACCGTCAGCCGCGGTTCGCCGCCCTGGCCCGTGCGCGGGAACTGCACCGGCAGCGCCGGTGTTCCCGGCTGCCCGACCTGCGGGTCGCTGAGTTCCGATGGCAGCTTCACATTGGGATCCAGGCCGAGGTCGGAGAACGCAGCATCGATGAACGGCTGCAGGAATTGGCCCGGCAGCAGGTTGGCGACGTAGTTCTTGAAGAACGGCCCGCCCGACACCGATTCACCCAGTGACATCACGTAGTCGGTAACCAGCTCGAGCGACTTCTGCAAGCGTTCCTTGCGGTTGTCGATGATCGTCAGCACGCCGTTGAGCTTGTCCAGGGCGGGTCGGAGGGTTTCGCGGTTCTCGCCGATGAAGCCCTGCAACTGCGCGCTGAGCGCCGAGATGTTGCCGGAAACCTCATCGAGTGCGGCGCTTTGATTTTCGAGCTCGGCCAGTAGCGCGTTGGTATCGGCGACCAGACTCACGATCTGGTTGCTGCGCTCGGCCAGCACCGTGGTGGCCTTGTTGGCGTTGCCGAGTAGACCTCGCAGCTGCGCGTCACGTTCATTCAGCGTGTCGGAGAACCGCGCCACCCCCTCGATCGCGATCTTCAGTTCCGGCGGCGTGTCGGAGAATGTCTCCGAGAGCACCCTCAGCGAATCCGACAACTGGTTGGTGTTCAGGCCGCTAATCGTCGTGGCCAATTCTCCCAATGCATCGGGTAATTCATAGGGCGACGTCGTGCGATCGAGTGGGATCGTGCCCTCCTGCTGGCCGTCACCGCGGGAGGTCACCTCGAGGATCTTCGTGCCCAGCAGGCCTTCGGTCTTGATCGCCGCCTCGGTGCGATCGCCCAACCGGATGTCACTGTCGACGGTGAACGTCACCAGGGCGCGGGGCCCGTCCACCTCGATGGATTTGACTTGGCCGACTTCGAAGCCCGAAACACGTACGGCCTTACCGGCTTGTAGCCCGCCCACTTCGGCGAAGTAGGCCGAGTACTCGCTGCCCTGCAGGAACGGCAGCCGATCGTAGTTCAACGCCCCGAGCACGATGCCGACCGTCAACACCAGCCCGACGGCACCGATGACGGTCTGATTCCGTTCAGAGAAGGACTTCACCTCGGCGCACACCTCCCGGTGGACTGCCCGGCGACTTTCACATAGACCGGTTGGCCGCCCTTGCCGTTTAGCTTGAGCACGATGTCACAGAGATAGAAGTTGAAGAAGTCGCCGTAGAGCCCTTGGCGTGCGAGCGCTTGATGGGCGTCGGGCAAAGTGTTCAGCAGGTTGTCGAAGTACTCGTGATCGGCCACCACGATTCCGGCCGCGCGGTCGGTCTCCTGCACCGTCTTGCTGAACGGTGGTCGAGCCTGCGACAAGAGATCCGCGACCGTTCCGGCCGCTTCGTTGGTGTACGCCAACCCGTTGCTGATGTCCTCTCGGCGCTCCGCCAGCGTCCCTACCAATTCGCTGAGCGCGTCGACTGCCTTCGCGAACTGGTCGTTCTGGTCGCCAAGTGATCCCAGCACCACGTTGAGGTTGACGATGACATCCCCGATCAGTCGGTCACGGTCGGCCAGAGTCGTTGTCAGCGCCGCGGTCTGGGCGAGGAACGAGTTGATTGTCGCGCCCTGGCCCTGCAAGGCCTGGATCAGCTGACCCGACAGCGCGTTGACCTGATCGGGATCCAGCGCGCGGAACAACGGCCGGAAGCCGCCAATCAACGCGTCGAGATCGAGCGCAGGAGACGTGCGGGCGAAGGGAATCGTGCCGCCGGGCTCGAGTTTCTTGACTCCGCCTGCGCCTTCCTCGAGCGCCAGGTAGCGGCCGCCGATGAGATCGTCGTATCGGATGACCGCCCTGCTGCCCTCGGTCAGCACCACCGACTCGTCTGCGGTGAACTCCACCCGTGCCGTGGTATCGGGTTGGATGGCGACGTCTTCCACGCTGCCGACCTCCACGCCGGCGATGCGGACGAAATCGCCGTTCTCCAACCCGGTGACGTTGGTGAACTCGGCGACATAGCTGTTGGTGGCTTCCCCGAAGCGAAACTCGCCGAAGACCGCGAACAATCCGAATACGCCGAGCAGGCACACAGCCAGGAACACGCCGAGACGCACTGCGTCTCGGCGGACCCTGGCGTTCATGCTGGACATGGCGTTTCACCTCTCATGGCGTGGTGGCTCATCCGAACGGCGGACCGGGTCGCGCCGGCGTCGGCAAGGGTGTCGGTCGTAGCGGCGTGGGCTGCATCTGCGCAGGCGAATGAACGATGAACGGCTCTGAACCCGGCGCCGGGCCCGGATCCCGCGGCGCCATCGGCGGCGGTGCGGCCGGCAGCCCCGGCCACAGCGGGGTGCCGTCGTCTGCGTACAGGTCCGCACCGTAAGCCGGAGCCCCCGGGTACGGGACCGGGCCTATCGCGGGTCCACCGAAGAGGTTGCGGACGCTCGGCGGTTCGGGCACAGCGCGGGTCGTCGGCAGGTAGTTGGCGTACCCGGGGAAGCCGATGCCGGGGTTGGGCCGCCAGTCGAGTCCGGTACCGAAGCCGGTGTTCGTGACGAGGTTGCGCACCGGCCAGTTCTCCGCGACGACGGGCAGCGAGCCGCAACTGGGTTTGCCGCCCGGCCCGCCCTTGGCGCCGATGATCGGCAGGTGATCGGGGTACCGGTAAGAGTCGTCGCCGAGGCCCAGTGCCACATCCAAAACCAGCGTCCGACCGTTACCGCCCGGTCCGTCGTATCCGCCGTTGTCCAGCAGGTGCTTGGCGCCGGTCAGCAGGCAGGTGTACTCCGGGCTGTACTTGTGCAGCAGGTTCGTCGTCGGCTCGAGCACGTTGATGGACTTGATCAGGTTCGCCTGGTTCGGCGCCAGCAGGTTGATTCCGCTGTTGGAGAGGCCAATGGTGGCCAGCAGCAACGCATCCAATTGGCTGGCCTGGCCCGTGATCGTGGCGCTCGTGGTGCTGAGGGCATCGAGGGTGGTCAGAATGTCCTGTGCTGCAGCGCTGTACGTGTCGTTGAAATCGCGCAGCGCGCGCAGGTCTTCGGTCACCGTTTGGTGACGTGGATTGACTTCGAGCAGAACTTGATTCGCGGCGGTGGTGGCCTCACCGATCAGCTCGCCCTGCCCCCGGACGCCCTCGGCGAGGGCGTACAGGGTGCTGTTGAGCTTGACCGGGTCGACCTGTTCGAGCACATCGACGATGTTCTGGAACACCGTGTTGGCTTCGACGGTGACATTGCGCGACTGGATCACCTGACCGGCGGTGAGTCGCTGTGAACTGGGATCGCTCGGATAGATCAAGTCGACGAATTTGGCGCCGAACACCGTCGTCGCCCTGATCTGCGCCTCGATGTTCGATGGGATGTACTCGATCTTGTCCTTGTCGATCTCGAGTTTCAAGGACACCGGAGTGCTGCCGCCCTGGATTGCCGACACCCGGCCGACCTGCACGCCGCGCAACTTCACATCGGCGTCGGTTTCCATCACCAAACCGGCGCGCTCAGATGTCAAAGTGACGGTCTCGGTGGCCCTGAAGGCGCCGACGAACAGGGCCCACGTCAGCCAGATGGCGACGGCGATGATCACCGCGAGGATCAACGTCCACCAAGCGGGATGCAGGCCTTCGTCTTCGACATCCATCGATCAGCCCGCCAGGTTGAAATTGCCGGATTGACCGTAGACCGCAAGGGAGAGCATCACCAGCACGAAGGCCGAAACGATCAGCGAGGTGCGCACCGCCCGTCCGACGGCCTCGCCAACGCCCGCCGGGCCGCCACGGGCGGTGTAGCCGTAGTAGGTGTGCACGAGCATGATCATCACCGACAACGCGATGGTTTGACCGAATGACCACATCAGGTCGGTGGGATTGAGGAACGTCCGGAAGTAGTGGTCGTACACACCCGTCGACTGACCGTACAGCACGGTGGTGCCGAACCGTGCCGCCCAGAACGCGGCGATCACACCGACGCAGTACAGCGGGATCACCACGAGAAAGCCGGCGACGACCCGCGTGGAGGCGAGATAGGCGACGCTTCGGATGCCCATCACTTCAAGCGCGTCGACTTCCTCGTTGATCCGCATGGCACCGAGTTGTGCCGTCGCGCCCGCTCCGATGGTGGCGGACAACGCCACCGCAGTGGTGGCCGGTGCGATCAGGCGCACATTGAAGAACGCTGACGCGAAGCCGGTCAGGGCCTCGACACCGATCTCCGAGAAGTCGGTGTAGCCCTGCACCGCCACCAGCGCGCCCGTCGTGACGGTGAGGAACCCGACGATCGCGACGGTGCCGCCGATGATGATGAGCGCCCCGGCGCCAAGGCCCATTTGGGCGATGATGCGGATCAACTCGACCTGATAATGAACGACGGTGTAGCGGATCGAACTCAGGGTCCGGCCAAAGAACTTGGCCTGCATCCCGACCCGGTTCCAGGGATCGGCGACGCTGCGGAACCGGGCTTTCAGCCAGGGGAACTGGGAATGCGGCCTCGAAACTGTCACAACGTCACCTTCACCGCAACTGCGGTCGCGACGATGTTGATCGCGAACAGGGCCATGAACGTGAAAACCACGGTCTCGTTGACCGCGTTGCCGACACCCGCTGGCCCTCCGCCGACGGAAATGCCCTTGTAGCAAGCGATCATGCCTGCGGACAGGCCGAACAGCGCGGCCTTGAGCAACGCGATCGTGACATCGGTGGTTCCGATGAGCAATGTCAGACCGGCCGCGAACGCACCCGGTGAGACGTTCTGGATGTAGACCACGAAGAAGTAGGCGCCCGCCAGTCCGACGAGGATCACCGTCGCCGACAACGCAAGCGACACCAAGGTAGCGGCCAGTACGCGCGGAACAACCAGCGCTTGAATGGGATTCACGCCCATGACCCGCAGCGCATCGAGTTCTTCGCGGATGGTGCGGGCGCCCAGGTCGGCGCACATGGCGGTAGCGCCGGCGCCCGCGACGACCAACACCGTCACGATCGGCCCGATCTGACGGACGGTCCCGAGCGCGGCGCCGGTACCGGAGAAGTCCGCGGCGCCGAATTCCCGCAGCAGGATGTTGAACGTGAACGTCAACAACACCGTGTACGGAATGGTCAGCATCAGGGTCGGAAGAATCGACACCCGCGCGACAAACCACGCCTGAGAGATGAACTCACGCCATGCGAAGGGCGGTCTGAACATCCACACGAATGTGTCGAGGGCCATCGAATAGAACCCACCGAAGGCGCGCACCGGTTTGGCAATTGCGTTGACAGCGACCATCAGTCGGCTCTCACCCGCGTGCCCTGCACCGCCATAGCAACGCCGACCTTCCCTGACACCAACAACACGCGCCTGTGATGGCTGTGGCGCAAGGGTACACAGGGGTGGGCGGCGGGGAAACGGATATCGGCATTTGCGGCCGAACACCAGACCGTGACACCAAAACCGGCCAAGCGGCTGCGGCGCTGTCAGCTACCCCGGACGGCGGCCTCCAGGTCGGCGACGACGATCTTTCGCATTCCGAGCATCGCTTTCGTCGCTGCGGCGGCCCGGGTCGGGTCCGGATCGTCGAGCAGCTCGTAGAGGCGGTCCGGCACGATCTGCCAGCTCAGCCCGAAGCGGTCCCTGAGCCAGCCGCATTGCGACTCCTCCCCGCCCTCGCTGAGCCGGTCCCAGTAGTAGTCGACCTCGCGCTGGTCTTTGCACCTGACGAGGAACGACACCGCCTCGGTGAAGCTGAAGTGCGGGCCGCCGTTGATGGCGACGAACCGGTTGCCGTCGAGCACGAAAGTGCCCGAAACCACCTGGCCCGGCGTGCCGGGTCCGGCGTCGGTGTAGCGGCTGATCTTCTCGATCGACGAGTTGGGGAAGACCGATACGTAGAACTGCGCGGCCTCCTCGAGGTTGTTGTCGAACCAGAGGGACGGTGTGATGGTCGGCATGTGAGTACCGACCGCCGAAGCGGACCGAACTCATCGGTGACGTTCGGCGCCCAGCGCGCGCAGCGCGAAGTCGAGCACCCGGGCCTTGGTCTGGTTGACCCGTTCGAGGTCGCGAAACGACTGGTTCGGCATCACCCTGCTGACGATCGCGTTGATCGCGACCGCGTCGGGTTCGGGGTCGGCCAGCGGAAACGTTCCGTCGTCGCGGCCCCGGCGCAGGATCGTCACCAGGGAGCATTCCCGGTCGCTGTGGGCCTTTTCGCGGGTCTCGCGGTAGCCCCGTGCGGCGCGGACCTCATCGGTGTCGATCACCGTGAAGTGCGTCCGCAGCGTGTCGTCGGTGATCAACGCGAACATGCCGTCGATCCACGCCGCCAGCTGCGCGGCCGGACCGCCGCAGGGTTGCGCGGCGATGTGGTCCAGGCGTTGAGCCAGCGCGTCGGTCTCGTGGCGCAGCATCGCCAGGAACAGTTCGTCCTTGGACTGAAAGTGGCGGTAGAACGCCCGCGTCGACACCCCGGCCCGCGCCAGGATCGCGGCCACCGGGATCGCACCGCTGTGCGGTTCAGACAGGCACCGGTAGGCCGCCTCGATGATGCAGCGGCGGTCATCCCCCGTATCGGACCGCACACGGCGGATTGTAGGGAGCCGCGCCCGTCACGGGCCGCAGATCGGCGCAAATGCCCGCTGGGTAACGTGAGCGCTCGGAACCAGCCGAGAGGATGTCCGTGAGCACCACCCGCAGCGAATCGCGCACTGTGCAGTTTCGGGGCAGCGAAGGCATCACCCTGGTCGCCGACGAATGGAACCGCGATGCGCCGCCGGTCGACCGGCCCACCGTGCTGCTGCTGCACGGCGGCGGCCAGAACCGCTTCTCGTGGAAAAACACCGGGCAGATCCTGGCCGATCACGGCCTGCACGTGGTGGCGCTGGACAGCCGCGGCCACGGTGACAGCGACCGGGCACCCAACGCCAACTACACCGTCGACGCGTTGTGCGCCGACACGCTGGGGGTGGTGGACCAGATCGGCCGGCCGGTGGCGCTGATCGGCGCGAGCATGGGCGGAATGACCGGGATGCTGGTCGCTGACGCCGCCGGCCCACAGAAGGTGACCAATTTGGTGCTGGTCGACGTCGTGCCGCACTACGAAAAGGACGGCAGCGCCCGGATCCGCGACTTCATGGCCAGCGGTATCGACGGCTTCGAGACGCTGGAGCAAGCCGCCGACGCCGTCGCGGCGTATCTGCCCTATCGCAGGAGGCCGCGCAATCCGGAGGGGTTGAAGAAGAACCTGCGCCTGCGCGGCGGGCGGTGGTACTGGCACTGGGATCCGGCATTTTTGACCGCGCCCATGGACGACCCGTTCGTGCGGGTGGAAAAGCTCGACCGGGCCGTGATGAACCTGTCCATTCCGATCCTGCTCATCCGCGGCAAGCTGTCCGACGTGGTCAGCCCCGAAGGCGTCGCGGACTTCCTGCAGAAGGTGCCCCGCGCGGAGTTCGTCGAACTTTCCGAGGCCGGCCACACGGCCGCCGGCGACGATAACGACGCGTTCTCCGATGTCGTCGTGCAGTTCGTCTGCCGCTGACTTTCTCCGCGCGAGCAGACGCAAAATCCCCTAAACAGCACCACTTTTGGGGGATTTTGCGTCTGCTCGGCAACAGGACCGGCTAGGCCAGCAGCGGGACGCGCTCGTCGGCGTTGTCAGTGAGGATCTCGAACATCGCGCGGCGCTCGGCCACCAGCTCGGCACGCTCGAACGCCTTGCCTGCCACCTGCATTCGACATGTGGCGAGAGCCGAGTTGTAGCAGTACTTGGACCGGCCGTCGGTGTCGGTGTAAGTCAGACCGATGGCGTCGGCGGGTTCGGCAATCAACTCACCCTCGATCATGCGCTCCCCCACCCTGCCGCCGAACGTCCACGTGAACGGCCGGTACCGTCCGTGGGTCTGCAGGCTGCCCAGAACCGAACGCACCGCGAATTCCTCTCCGGCATGGCGGAACACGAACAGCGTCGCACCGGGCAACAGCAGCGACCCGACGGCGGCGCGGGCCGTGACGATTTCCAGCGTCGAGTCGGGGGCATTGTCGAACCCACAGATTTGCCCGTAGGCGTAGGCGGGGGTGTGCCTGCTGCCCCAGTTGTGGCTGACGCTGCCGGTCCAGCCGTCCATCACGATGGGTACGTCGTCGAGTTCGAGCTGGCCATCGAACTGCGCCAAGGGATCTCGCACCATCGTCTTCGCTGTCGGGAACCGCGTCTCATACGCCCGCTCGGTGAGCAGTTTGACCGGTTCCCCGGGGCCGGGCGTGATCCGCAGGTCCCAGCGCGACGAGCGGCCACCACCGGTCACCACGCCGTGGGCGGACCGGTCGTCGAGGACGGCCGATCCGATGCGCGCCGACCACGGTTCGTCGGCGTAGCTGGCCAGGTCGATGGGGTAGGGCTCCTTGAGCGCCCGGTTGCCCGCGCCGTCCGGGTCGAACACCATCACCCACACATCGGCGACGGGCTCGGCGACCGTGGAAAGCAGCAGCGTTTGGCGCAGCCACACGGCTTGTGCCAGTTCGGGATGGTTGGCGCGGATGTAGCGACTCTCGTAATAGGGGGCCTTCGGGATCCTCACGGGTTCAGCATCCAATACTTGACCGGTGATGACAGCCCAGATCGTCGCTTACGCGCTCGGTGCGGTCGCGGCGGTGCAGGCCGTCGCGCTCGTCGTACTGTGGCGGCGAAACCGCACGCAGCAGGCGGAGCTCGACGACGCGCGCCGGCGCGTCGACACCAAAAACATGCTGCTCACCGGCGGGCGCGAGGCGGTCAAACAGGTGTGGCAGACCGCCAACATCCTGCGCAAGGACGGGTTGGGCGCCGCGGTGCGGTCCTCCATCGAGGACCTTGCCGATTGGGCCGAGGTCGAACGCCCCGACCTGGCCCGGCTCGCTACCAGCGGCGTGGTGGTCATCCTGTTCACCGACATCGAGGAGTCCACCGCGCTCAACGAGCGGATCGGGGACCGCGCATGGGTGCGGCTCATCGGCCGCCACGACAAGATGGTGCGCAGACACGTGCACACCCACTCCGGGCATGTGGTGAAAAGCCAGGGCGACGGCTTCATGGTGGCCTTCGCGCAACCCGAGCAGGCAGTGCGGTGCGGCATCGACATTCAACGCTCACTTCGACGACAGCCCAACAGGATTCGTGTTCGGATCGGCATTCACATGGGCAAGTCGGTGCGTCGCGGCGACGATCTGTTCGGACGCAACGTCGCGATGGCCGCGCGGGTGGCCGGCGAGGCGAGCGGCGGCCAGATTCTGGTCAGCCAGGTGGTGCGCGACGCCCTCGCCGACGCCCCCGATATCGCGTTCGACGACGGCAGCGACGCCGAGCTCAAGGGGTTCAGCGGCGCACAGCGGCTCTACGCCGTCGGCGACTGTTCTGGTTGTTGTTCGCTTTCGGCGACGCGTTGATGCAACCGGGCGCGGATGTCCTCTGGCGTATAGGCATTTCGGCGACGCTGGTCGCGGGCGACCAACACCCCGCCGGCCACCACGCCGGCGACACTGGCCAACCCGACCCATTTCCATATCCGGCGCATGGCATGAGTCTGCCTAAGCTGCCAGGGTGAGGCCAACCACGGTGCCGTTGCAGCAGGCGCTCGACCAAACCCGAACCGGGGATCTGTGGCTATTTCGCGGACGTTCGGGCCCCGACCGCGCGATCCAGTCGTTGACCAATAGCCCGGTCAACCACGTCGGCATGACGATCGCGGTCGAGGACCTGCCTGCGTTGATCTGGCACGCCGAACTGGGCGACAAGCTGACCGACATGTGGACCGGCGACAACCACCGGGGCGTGCAACTCAACGATGCCCGTGAGGTGGTCGAACGCTGGGTGCACCACTACCACCAGCGCTGCTGGCTGCGTCAGCTCATCCCACATGCCGACCGCGAGCAGGAGGATCGCGCGCTGAAAGTGGTGGCGCGGATGGACGGCACCCCGTTTCCCAGCACTGCGCGGCTGACCGGCCGCTGGTTGCGCGGACGCGTCGCGGTGTCGGACGTGACGCGCGGCATCCCGTTCCTGCACAAAAAGGTCAGCGAGGCCAGCCGACGCAAGAAGGCCGAGAAGCTCAACGTCGGGCTGGAAACCGCGTACTGCGCCGAGACCGTCGCCATCACCTACGAAGAGATGGGCTTGCTGTCCACCGAGAAGCACTTCAACTGGTTCGACCCGGGATCGTTTTGGAGTGGCGATTCGCTGCCGTTAGCGCCGGGTTACCAGCTCAGCGCCGAAATCGAAGTGCTCCCATAACTTTTCGGTGCCTTAGGTACAGCAATTCGGGTCAAGGACGACGCATAACGCCGCGAGGGCGTCACGGTGCGCCCGGTGGTAGACGTTCATGCCGCGCCGTTCGGATTCCACCAGACCGGCTTTGCGGAGTTGGGCGATGTGGTGGCTGACGGTGGACTCGGTGAGAGCAAGGGCAGTTGCGAGTTCACCGCTGTTCTGCTCGCTGGCGTCGGCGCCGAACAGCAACGAGATGATCTTGACCCGCGCGGGGTCCGCCAACGCCTTGAGCCGCAGTGCCACCTCGAGTGCGGCCTCATCGGTCATCGGCCCCGCAGCCACGGGGGCACAGCACACCGGCGCGGACATGTCGATCATGGGCAGTGCTTTCGGCATGGAACCCATCATAGCCAAGCCTCTTGACATATATCGAAAAGGAGGGGCATTCTGTAACCGGCGCCAGTTCGATATATGTCACATCACCGGAAGGTTCATCATGTCCCGTATCCAACTCGCCCTCAATGTCGACGACCTCGACCAGGCGATCACCTTTTACTCGAAGCTGTTCAACACCGCACCGAACAAGGTCAAGGACGGCTACGCGAACTTCGCCGTCGCCGATCCGCCGCTCAAGCTGGTTCTGCTGCAGAATCCCGGCCAGGGCGGCACGATCAATCACCTCGGGGTGGAGGTGCAAACCAGCGAGCAGGTGCACACCGAGATCGCACGGTTGTCCGGCGAGGGCCTGTTCACTTCCGAGGAGCTCGGCACGACGTGCTGTTTCGCCACCCAGGACAAGGTGTGGGTGACGGGGCCGGGCGGTGAGAAGTGGGAGGTCTACACCGTGCTCACCGATTCGGACACCTTCGGCGACGGTTCGCAGGAGCCGTGCGCATGTGTCGCTGACGAGCCGGTGCAGGCATAGGGAAACACCCGGTTCATCTGCGGCGCGCAGAACCTGACTTTGTCCGCGGATGGTTTCGAAAGTGACGACCATCCCCTTCGGCCGCCACCGCTTGACCTCCGGTGGCGGCCGATTCTCATGCCTGGCACCTGCGATGTTTCAACATCGCTTCTCGGGGGGTACACGGCCGTCATCAGGTTCAGCTCCAAGAGCCGCCGAATTCACTCGATGAACGGGGATTGCCGCATGGCTGGCTTGTCTGGCGATTACAAAGATGTGACGGATATGTTCCGGCGGCTCAAGAAATTTCCCG
Organism: Mycolicibacterium sp. XJ879; assembly: GCF_053483935.1. Classification (NCBI taxonomy): domain Bacteria; kingdom Bacillati; phylum Actinomycetota; class Actinomycetes; order Mycobacteriales; family Mycobacteriaceae; genus Mycobacterium; species Mycolicibacterium sp. XJ879. The sequence continues at coordinate 179,299 of NZ_JBEFTH010000005.1, read as the reverse complement.
AAGGCTCGGCACAGTACAGGCGTCAGCGCGACGCGATCATCGAACGCTGCCTGCCGTTGGCCGACCATGTCGCCTTCCGTTACCGGGACCGCGGCGAACCGCTCGACGATCTCATTCAGGTGGCGCGCGTCGGCCTGCTCAACGCGGTGAACCGCTACGACGTCGACACCGGCGCGGAGTTCCTGTCGTTCGCGGTGCCGACGCTGATGGGCGAGGTGCGCCGCCACTTCCGGGATCACGGGTGGGCGGTCAAGGTGCCGCGGCGGTGCAAGGACATCCAGGCACAGCTGGTGCGGGCCCGTGCGGAGCTGTCCCAGGTACTGGGCCGCGCGCCGAACGCCTCGGAGATCGCCGAACATCTGGACGTGCCGCGTGAGCTGGTGGTCGACGCGACGATCGCCAGCAGCAACTACTCGACCCTGTCGACCGACGTGCAGGCCGGGCCCAGCGACGATTCGCGCGCGGTGGTGGACACGCTCGGCGACGTCGACCCCGGCATGGACAAAGTGCTCGACCTCGAAACGGTGCGCCCGCTGATCGCGGCGCTGCCGGAGCGGCAGCGCACGCTGCTCACCCTTCGGTTCTTCGAAGACATGACGCAGACGCAGATCGCCGAGCGCATGGGGATCTCGCAGATGCACGTCTCGCGGCTGCTCGCGAAATCACTCGACACCTTGCGCCGCCAGGTGCGCGAGCCGGAGCTGGCAGCGGCCGGATAGTTCAATCCAGCGCACGCGTGAACGTCATCACTATCGCCGCCTCTCCTGACGGCGTGACCTGTGGCTCCGGCTCACCCTTTTGGACGAAGCCGGCTCCTTCCAGCACGCGACGTGATCCGGCGTTTTCCGGGACCGTTCTGGCCGTCAAGTGGGTCAACCCTGCGCCGGCAGCGATGCGCGCGACGGCAGCAAGGGCCTGCTGAGCGGCGCCGCGACCACGCGCCTCCGGACACAGCCAAAACCCCACCTCGGCACGGGTTTCGCCGATGTCGAACAACACGATGCTGCCGAGAAACTCATCAGCGGAGGCGTCGGCGATGGCGAGCACCGCCAGCGAGCCGTCGGCCAGACCGTCGGCGATGACGCCGTCGATCTGCTCGCGCACGATCCGCGGTGAGTAATGCGGCAACGGAAGGTGCCCGTAGCGGCGAACGGCAGGATCCCGGGTGCCGGCGGCGAAAGCCTGGGCGTCGTCGTGGCGCAGTCGCCGGACTGTCACGTCACCCTCGGCGCTGGGCAGACGATCGGCGAGAGAACGAGGACGGGACATGCTGGGCACGGCCGCGAACCCTAACAGCGCCGCGCCGGCCAGCACCGCGCCGGCAGGAGGCGCCCACGCGATGTCAGCGATGAGGTATCCGGCCGCGGAGACCAGCGCGAGCAACCAGTTCTCTTTGGGCGCGTGGGTGAGCAACATCCGCGCGACCGCGGCGATCGCCAGTACGACGCCCGCGACGCGGGCTACGACGTCCCAGCGGCTGGGCAGCCCGCCTGCGTTGACCAAGACGAACACGATGCCGAAGACGATGCCGACCGCGGCGAAGACACGCGAGAGCCTCACGGTCTCGGCGGGCAGGGTTCGCTTGGCTTGCCAGGTGACACCGGGGGCCTTTCAAACTGGCGCTAGCGACGAGAATGCACACAGGGCTGTTGCGCGGCGACCACTGCCCTGTGTGCAATCTCGGTCATAGCGCGCCGGCGGCAGGTGGGTACAAGAACGGCCGGCAATCGGTTACTCGATCGCGGCGCGGATGATCATTTCACGACTCCGTAGCCAGATTGCGGGACATCTCGTCAGACGTTGAACCGGAATTCGACGACGTCACCGTCGGCCATGACGTAGTCCTTGCCCTCCATGCGCACCTTGCCCGCGGCCTTGGCGGCGGCCATCGACCCGGCCTCGACGAGGTCGTCGAACGACACGATCTCGGCCTTGATGAAGCCCTTCTCGAAGTCGCTGTGGATCACGCCGGCGGCTTTCGGCGCAGTGTCGCCTTGCCGGATTGTCCACGCCCGCGCCTCTTTCGGCCCTGCGGTAAGGAAGGTCTGCAGCTTCAATGTGTGAAACCCCGCACGCGCCAAGGCATCCAGACCTCGTTCGGACTGGCCGATCGACTCGAGCAACTCGGCGGCCGACTCGTCGTCGAGCTCCTGCAACTCGGCCTCGATCTTCGCATCCAGGAACACCGCGTCCGCCGGGGCGACCAGCTCGCGCAGCTCGGCCTTGCGCGCCTCATCGGTGAGCACCGCTTCGTCGGCGTTGAACACGTACAGGAACGGCTTGGTGGTCAACAGGTTCAGCTCACGCAGCAGCGACGCGTCGAAGCGCGCCCCGAACAGCGTCGTGCCGCCGTTGAGGATCTCCTGAGCGGCCACCGCGGCATCGTGGATCGGGCGGCGGTCCTTGTGGGTACGCGCCTCCTTTTCCAGCCGCGGTAACGCTCGTTCGAGCGTCTGCAGATCGGCGAGGATCAGCTCGGTCTCGATCACCTCGATATCGGACCTCGGGTCGATACGGCCGTCGACGTGGGCGACGTCGTCATCGGTGAAGACACGCACCACCTGGCAGATCGCGTCGCATTCGCGGATGTTGGCCAGAAACTTGTTGCCCAGACCGGCGCCCTCGGACGCGCCCTTGACGATCCCGGCGATGTCGACGAAGGTCACCGGCGCGTAGATGATCTTCTCCGAGCCGAAGATTTTCGCTAGTTCAGGCAACCGCGGGTCGGGCAGCGGCACCACACCCTCGTTCGGTTCGATTGTGGCGAACGGATAGTTGGCTGCCAGCACTTCGTTGCGCGTCAGCGCGTTGAACAGCGTCGATTTCCCGACGTTCGGCAGTCCGACGATTCCCAGATTCAGGCCCACAGGGTCCAGAGTCTAGGAGAGTGTGACGGGCACGCCAGCACCGCGCTGGCAGCCGCGCTCAGCAAGAGCCGGTACGGTCTACCTGTGTCAGCACAGCGCGCACGGTCGGCAGTGACCGCCGACCATCGTTCCGTGCATCCAAACTTTCCGGGTGTTCCGTGGTGGGGTGCCGTGCTGATCGCTATTACCGCGACGACGATCGGCTTCGCGTTCGATGCCGGGTCGGGCAGCAAAGAACTGAGCGCGGTGTTCGCGGCTTGCTATGTGCTCGGTTGCCTGGCCGCGGTGCTCGCCGTGCGTCAGGCCGGCCTGTTCACCGCCATCATCCAGCCACCGCTGATCTTGTTCGGCGCCGTGCCCACGGCGTACTTCCTGTTTCACAACGCCCAGATCACCAGCGTCAAAGACGCGCTGATCAACTGCGGCTATCCGCTCATCGAGCGCTTCCCGCTGATGTTGTTCACATCGGCCGCGGTGCTGCTGATCGGCGCGGCGCGCTGGTACTACGGCGTGGCGACGCGCAAGTCGAGCTCGCAGACCGACAAACCCGCGGTGGCGTCGACGCTGACCGCGAAGTTGTCGTCGTTGTTGGCACGCCCCCGCGCCGACGGCGACGAGGCCGCCGCAGAACCGCCACGCAAGCGGCGCACCGCCGAGCGGCCCCAACGGCCCCAACGGGCCGAACGCACCGACCGGCCCCGCCGCCCCGCCAGGACCCCGGCGGGCACGTCGGGGCGCAGCGGAAAACCGACCAAGAGCACGACGCCGTCGCGTTCGCGCCATGTCCGGCCGCCGGAGGGCGAACCTTTCGACCCGCTTGCCGAGCGTCCGCGCCGCAGCAGGGCCAACCGCCAGGCCGAGCCGCCACCGCCCCCGCGGCGACGCCCTCGCAAGGCGGCCAACCCGCGCCAGCCGGGCCCACCGCCGGCTGACCGTCGCTCGGCCTACAAGCGCCCCGAGCCCGAGCGTCGCCGCCGCTACGACGACTACTACGAACCGCGTGAACCACACACCAGCAACGGAAACGGCACACACCACCCGATCTCCCGGGTGCGTTACCGCGGTGCCGAGGGCGACGACGACCGTGCGAGCTACCGCACCCGTCGGCGCCCGACCCGCGGCCGCGACGCCGAAAGCTGGGAGTACGACATCTAGCCCTGCGCGCGCAGGAAGCTGCCCGCGGCGTTCACCGCGGGCCCCGAACTGCCTGCGTCGCTGACGAATACCGCGAACGCCAGGTCGCCCCGGATCCCGACGAACCAACCGTGCGCATGCGTGTCGTCGATGTACTCGGCGGTCCCGGTCTTGCCCAGCAGGCCCGGAATGGCGCGCAGCTCGGTGGCGGTCCCGTCGGTGACGGTTTCGCGCATCATCGCCTTGACCTGCTCGGCGACCGTCGCCGCCAGCGGCTCCGGGGTCCGATCCGGCGTTCCGGGCTGGCCGGCCACGATCGCCGGTGCCGGCACCGAGCCGCGCGCGATCGAGGCGGCCACCAACGCCATCCCGAACGGTGACGCGGTGACCTTGCCCTGACCGATGCCTTCCTCGACGCGCAGCGCGGCTGTGTCGGCCACGGGTACTGAGCCGGTGACGGTGGTCATTCCGGGCGCGGTGTAGTCGATGCCCAGGCCGAGCTGCTCGGCGGCCTTGGTCAACGCGTCGGGCGGCAGGTTCACCGCCAGCCGGCCCATCGTGGTGTTGCAGGACCGCGCGAACGCGGTGTGCAACGGCACCTGCCCGAGGTCGAAGTTGTCGTCGTTGGGGATCTGGCGGCCTTCGATGTTCTCGGTGCCCGGGCAGGCGACGACGCTGTCGGGGGTCACCTGGCCGGCCTGCAGCGCCGCCGACACCGTGACGGTCTTGAACGTTGAGCCCGGCGGGTAGAGCCCGGTCAGCGCGATGGGTCCCTGCGCGTCGGCGGCGGCGTTCTGCGCGACGGCCAGCAGACCGCCGGTCGACGGCTGGATGGCCACGATCGCCGCCGGGGTCGGCAGCGGCGCCAGGGCCTGCTCCCCCGCGCGCACCATGCCGACGTCGAGGGTGCTGTTGATGTCGCCGACCGGCTCGGGGTCCTGCCCGCCGACCCGGCGCGGCCCCGCGCTGGTCGCCGCGTTCACCGCCCACCCGAACGCGGCCTCGGTGCGCTGCTGCCACAGGTCCGACAACCCGGCCAGCGTCGGTGAGGTCAGCGTCTTGTCGACGGCCAGCAGCCGCGTCTGCGGGGACAGCGTGACGTTGGCAAGGCTCGTCAGTTGCGACTCGATCGGCTCAAAGTCCTCTTGGCGCAACGTGATTGCGGTGACCGGTTGACCACCGGCCGCAGCGAGGTCCTGTCGCAGCGACTCGGCGGTGATGCCGGGCGCCAGCGGGTTCAGCAGCGCGGCCAGCGCGCCCAGGTCCGCGCCCGTCGATACGTTGACCAGCGTGACGATGTGCTGGGTCAACAGTTCGGCGCCGGTGCGGTCGAGCACCCGCGCCGCCGGGCTGGGGACGAGCGTGCTGTAGGACAGCGGCCCCGCGTCCAGGCCCGGTGCGACGGTGGCCGGATTCCAGTCGACCTTCCACTTCGCGTCCGACTCGACGGCGGTGCCGGTGGTCGTGTAGTTCCACTGGGTCTGGCCGTCGCGGAACTTCCACGTCGTGTCGAGGGTGAACGTCGCGCCGCCGTCCTCCCGAGGCTCTGCGGCTTGAGCCTGAACCTGCACGTCGGTGCCCAGGCTGGCGAACAACTCCGCCAGCGTGCCCGACGCCTCCGTCGGGTTCGTGGTGAGCGCTGCGGCGGCCGACGCGTCGCCCCTGGAGAGGGCCTCGGCGAACGCGTTGACCGTGTCGGTCAGCCGGTCCTGGGCATTCGAGCAGCCGGATAGGACGAGCACGAGCGCCAGTCCCCCGGCGAGTGTCCTAAGCGCCATGGTTTTGGCCGCTTCTGCGTCTTCTCGCGGTTATGACCTGGCGGGCCGGATTTCCCGGGGAAGGGCGAACACCAGCGTTTCGTTGGCCGTCGTCACCGGCTGCACGGTGCCGTAGCCGTACTCGGCGAGACGTTCCAGAACACCGCGCACCAGCACCTCGGGCACCGACGCGCCGGAGGTGACACCGATCGTCGTCACCCCGTCGAGCCAGGCGGGGTCGATGTCATCGGCGTAGTCGACCAGGTGGGCAGTGTCTGAACCCGCCCCCAGCGCGACCTCGACCAGCCGCACGGAGTTCGACGAGTTGGCCGACCCGACAACGATCACCAGCTGGCACTCCGGTGCCATCGCCTTCACCGCGACCTGGCGGTTCTGGGTGGCGTAGCAGATGTCGTCGCTGGGTGGATCCTGCAGTTTCGGGAAGCGTTCGCGCAGACGCTGCACGGTTTCCATCGTCTCGTCGACCGACAGCGTGGTCTGCGACAGCCAGATCACCTTGTCCTCGTCGCGCACCCTCACCTGGTCGACCGCGTCGGGCCCGTCGACCAGCTGGACGTGGTCGGGCGCCTCGCCCGCGGTGCCGATGACCTCTTCGTGGCCCTCGTGGCCGATCAGCAGGATGTCGTAGTCGTCGCGGGCGAACCGTTTGGCCTCGTTGTGCACCTTGGTCACCAGCGGGCAGGTGGCGTCGATGACCTTGAGCTCGCGCTCCTTGGCGTTGGCGTGCACCGTCGGCGCGACGCCGTGCGCGGAGAACACCACGATGGCGCCCTCGGGCACCTCGTCGGTCTCGTCGACGAACACTGCGCCCGCCTTGGCCAGCGTTTCCACGACGTGCCGGTTGTGCACGATCTCGTGGCGCACGTAGACCGGTGCGCCGTGCTTTTCCAGCGCACGCTCCACGGTCTCGACGGCCCGGTCCACTCCGGCGCAGTAACCTCGCGGTTCGGCCAGCAGCACCCGTTTGCCCGTCACACCACCGGTCACCGAGCCCGCTGCCGTCTGGCTGACGCCCGGAATCCCCATGTCAATTGTCGGCGGCATGGCACCCAGCGTACGCATCGGCAACCGTTTCAGACCAGCGCAGCAGCCAGCCGTAGGCTGGGGGCCATGGCAACTGCACCGTATGGGGTCCGTCTGCTGGTTGGGGCAGCGGTCACCGCCATCGAGGAAACCCGCAAGCTTCCGCAGACCATCCTGATGTATCCGATGACGGTCGCCAGCCAGGTCGCGCATCTGGTGATGAAGATGCAGCAGGACGTGGCCGACCTGGTCATCAAGGGTGACGAGACCCTCGATGCGATGTTCCCGCCCAAGGACGAGCAACCGGAGTGGGCGACGTTCGACGAGGACCTCGAGGACTCCGCAGGCTCTGCCGGGGAGCGTCGCACCGAAGGCCGCTTCGCCCTGTTCAGCCAGGGGGAGCCCGAGACGCCTGCGTCCGGGTCCGGCGTCAACAACGTCTCGGTGGCAGCGGATGAGACACCGGAGATCGTCACCGAACTGGACTACGAGTCGCTCACGCTGGCCCAGTTGCGCGCGCGGTTGGCGTCGCTGCGGGTGCCCGACCTGGAAGCCCTGCTGGCCTACGAGGAAGCCACCAAAGCGCGCGCACCGTTTCAGACCCTGCTAGCCAACAGGATCACCCGCGCGACGGCCAAGTGATCACCTCGACGGGCTGGCGACGATGACGGACGCTGAGCAGGGCCAGTCCCCGGAGAACCCCTACCCGGTTCGCTCCGTGTCGATGAAGATCAAGAACTGGATCGAGCGCCTCGGCACGGTGTGGGTCGAGGGCCAGGTCGCCCAGCTGTCGACGCGACCGAACTCCAGCACTGCCTACATCACGCTGCGAGACCCATCGGTCGACATGTCGCTGTCGATCACCTGCCCGCGCGAGCTGGTGCTCAACGCGCCCGTCAAGCTCACCGAGGGCACCCGGGTGGTGATGCTCGGACGACCGAACTTCTTCGTCGGGCGCGGATCGTTCTCGTTGCGTGTCAACCAGATTCGCGCGGTGGGTGTCGGCGAACTGTTGGCCCGCATCGAGCGCCTGCGCCAGCTGCTGCACGCGGAGGGGCTGTTCGACCCGCGGCTCAAACGGTCCATCCCGTTCCTCCCGAACACGGTCGGGCTGATCACGAGCCGCGGCAGCCACGCCGAGCGCGACGTCATCTCGGTGGCCACCAACCGCTGGCCCGCGGTGCGGTTTGCCGTTCGCAACACCGCCGTGCAGGGCCCCAACACCGTGCCCCAGGTGGTCGAGGCGCTACGCGGGTTGGACGCCGACCCCGACGTCGACGTCATCGTCATCGCCCGCGGCGGCGGCAGCGTGGAGGATCTGCTGCCGTTCTACGACGAGACGCTGTGCCGCGAGATCGCCAAGTGCACGACGCCCGTGGTGAGCGCGATCGGCCACGAACCCGACAACCCGCTGTGCGATCTGGTGGCCGATCTGCGGGCGGCCACCCCCACCGACGCGGCCAAGCGCATCGTGCCTGACGCCGCCGCCGAGGCGGCACTCATCGCCGACCTGTGCCGTCGCGGCGGTCGCGCACTGCGCAACTGGGTGCACCGCGAACAGCACACACTGGACCAGTTGCGCAGCCGGCCGGTGCTGGCGCAACCGCTGGCCGCAATCACCGCACGCGCCGACGAGGTGCACCGCGCCCTTGCCGCCGCCCGACGCGACATCACCCGGCTGGTGGCCACCGAGGGCGATCGCATCGGCCACCTGTCCGCGCGCCTTTCTACGCTGGGGCCCGCGGCGACGCTGGCGCGCGGGTACGCCGTCGTGCAGACCATGCCGGAGACGCACGTGCTGCGCACGACGGCGGACGCGCCCGCGGGCACCCGGTTGCGCATCCGCGTCACGGACGGCGCGATTTCGGCGGTGAGCGAAGGCCCAGAAGGGACAATCGAATGAAGCCCATTAGCGAACTGGGATACGAAGAAGCCCGCGACGAATTGATCGCCGTCGTGCACCAGCTCGAGCAGGGCGGGCTGGACTTAGAAGCATCGCTGAAACTGTGGGAGCGCGGCGAAGAACTCGCTAAACGTTGTGAAGAACACTTAGCTGGAGCCCGCAAGAGGGTGGCGGAGGCGCTGGCCTCGAAGGACACCGACGAAGGTTGAACTCTCAAATGTTTAATGGCCGAAGGGTCGAAACTGTAACACGTTTCAGTTACGCTTCTTCGCCATGGGCGATTCAGCGTTGACCACCGAACTGGGCCGGGTGCTGGTTACCGGGGGATCCGGGTTCGTCGGCGCCAACCTCGTGACCGAACTCCTGAACCGCGGACACCACGTGCGCTCGTTTGACCGGGTGCCGTCGCCGTTGGCCGAGCATCCACGCCTCGAGGTGCTCGACGGCGACATCTGCGACCCCGACACCGTGGCGGCGGCGGTGACAGGCATCGACACCGTCTTTCACACCGCGGCGATCATCGACTTGATGGGCGGGGCGTCGGTCACCGAGGCGTACCGGCAGCGCAGCTTCGCGGTGAACGTGCACGGTACGGAGAACCTCGTTTGCGCGGCACAGCGTGCGGGCGTGAAGCGGTTCGTCTACACCGCGTCCAACAGCGTGGTGATGGGCGGCAAGAAGCTCTCCGGCGGTGACGAAACCCTGCCCTACACCGAGCGATTCAACGACCTCTACACCGAGACCAAGGTCGTGGCCGAGAAGTTCGTGTTAGCCGCCAACGGTGGCGAAGATGGAGCGGGTCTGCTGACGTGTTCGGTTCGGCCCAGCGGGATCTGGGGCCGCGGCGATCAGACCATGTTTCGCAAGGTGTTCGAAAGTGTGCTCGCCGGTCACGTCAAAATGCTGGTCGGCAGCAAGAACGTCAAGCTGGACAACTCCTATGTGCACAACCTCGTTCACGGCTTCATCCTGGCCGCCGAGCATCTGGTGCCGGGCGGGACGGCTCCCGGTCAGGCCTACTTCATCAACGACGGCGAGCCGGTCAACATGTTCGAGTTCTCCCGCCCGGTCGTGGAAGCCTGCGGCCATCGCTATCCCAGGATCCGTGTCCCCGGCCGGCTGGCGTGGTTGGCGATGACGGCCTGGCAGTGGATGCACTTCCGCTTCGGCCTGCCCAAGCCGATGATCGAACCCCTTGGGGTGGAACGCCTCTACCTTGACAACTACTTCTCAATCGCCAAAGCCGAGCGCGATCTGGGGTACCGGCCGCTGTTCACCACAGCGCAGGCGATGGCCGAGTGCCTGCCGTACTACGTCGACCTGTTCAACCAGATGAAGAACGAAGCGCCGCAGCGCGTCTCCGCGTAGCCCGCCCTGAAGCTACCGGCCGATAAGGGACAGCGCGTGGGCCCGCCGCAGCTTGCCCGACGGCGTCTTGGGTATGGTGCCCGGGCCGAGCACCGCGACGTTGCGCGGTCGCATGTCGACCTCGGCGAACACTTCATGGGCCACCTGATGCTGGATGCGTCGAGCGTCGGCGCCGTCCTCGAACGCGTTGGACTCCACGGCGACCGCGAACCCTTCCCGCGAATGTCCGGCATCGAGTCGCACCGCGACGGCGCAACCGGGACGCACGCCCTCGACGCGGCAGGCGGCCCGCTCGACATCGGTGGGATAGATGTTGCGGCCCGCCATGATGATGACGTCTTTGACCCGGCCGCACACCACGATGCGGCCGTCCTTCGTCAAATAGCCGAGATCCCCGGTGTCATACCACCCCTGCTCGTCCTGGGCCGGGATAAAACCGCCCACGGTCAGATAGCCCGGCGTAACCGGTTCTCCGCGAACCTGGATTACTCCGACCCCGCGGGTCGGCAAGACGACGTCGAACTCGTCGACGACCCTGGCCTCCAGGCCGTCCAGCAATGTACCGAGCGTCGCCAAGCGCCGGGTGTGCCCCTTTGTCGCCGGTACCGCGCGGTGGAGCACCGCAAGCAGGTCGGCGTCGATCTCGTCGACCACCAGGCCAGCACCGCATTCGGTAAACGACACGGCCACAGTGGTTTCGGCCATCCCGTATGCGGGCAGGATCGCCTCCGGCCGTAACCCGAACGGTGCCCCGGCATCGCACAAATCCTCGACATCGGCGGGTTCGACCTGCTCGGCGCCCGAGAGCGCCCACCGCAGCGTGGACAGGTCGAATTCACCGGGCTTGGCCTGGCGACGCAGCCGCTTGGCGAACAACGCGTAGGCGAAGTTCGGCGCTGCGGTCATGGTGCCCTTGTACTTGTCGATGAGCCTGGCCCACAGCAGCGTGTCCCGCAGAAAGTCCATCGGAGTCACCTTGATCAACTCCGCACCGAAATACATCGGCACCACGAGGAAGCCGGTCATCCCCATGTCGTGGAACAACGGCAGCCAGCTGACGATGACATCGGTTTCCAGGTCGTACTCGGCGCCTTTGAACATCGCCTCGGCATTGGACACCAGGTTGCGGTGCGTGATCTGCACCGCCTTCGGCGAGCCGGTCGAACCGGAGGTCAGCTGCAGCAGCGCGAGGTCGTCCTCGCCGACGTGAAGCGGGTCGATCGGGTCGTACGCCAGCAGCTCGGCAATCGTGACGACGTGAAAGCCGCTTTCGGCCAGCACCGGGGCCGCCGCCAGAAACGGTTCGGAGACCACCACGACCTTGGCACCGATGACGCCGACCACCGCGCCCGTTTCGGCGGCCCACAGCACCAGATCGGTGCGCGGTGTCGGTTGGTGCAGCATCGTCAAATGCGCCCCGCGCATCCAGACGGCCTGAGCGGTGGGCGCAATCTCCACTGGAGCGCCGGCCAGTACCGCCACGCCATCGCCGTGTCCCACACCCACCGCTGCCAGGCCACCGGCGATACGACGTGCGCGCTGGTGCACCTGTTGCCACGTGTGCCGGACCGGCGCGACCGGTTCGCCGGTCACCAGGCCCCTGGTGCTGGCTTCGGCGTTGGCGTACATGGTGTCGCAGAATCTGCTCACCGCTGCCCCCTGACAGGTTCGACGTTCGAGATGTCGTTGACCAACCGTCTCAACATGTCCGCGCTCATCGGCGCATGCGCATCAGAAACCGTGCGAAGCAGTTGGCCGGCGATGTCTTTGCGGCTCGAGGGCGCCAGCACGTAGAGCACGGCGTCGCGGGAATGGGTGCCCATCAGGTAGATCGTGTCGGACGCGACCATGGCGTACGGGTCCACCGCGACCGCTGTATTCCCCCGAATGATCCGTGACGGAGCATTTGGCCAGACAATGGGGTCGTAGACCACGCGATGCACGGCTCCGATCAGTCGTGAAAGCACTGTGACCAGGTCGGGAAGAACTTTTCGCAGGTCGGTGCTGGCAGGCCACCAGACACCGTCCACAGCGCCCGCCGCTGTCCCGCGGTCGCACAACAGCAACCTGGCCGGGCTCGAACGGTCCGAAACGATTTGCACCATAGGCGGCGCTCCCGTCATCTCGCGATGTGATCGCAGACGGAAACCAACGAACGGAGACGCGACAAACCTACGATTCCGTAACCTTAGCAGCGTTCGCCGCACCCTCGCCGCAACCGGGCCGCTGCCACCGCCCGCTTTCAGCCATCACATAACCGTTGGTCTGTAAAGCGATTCGACAGATTTCCGCAGAAACCGGCTACACCTGCATAACGTGCAGTAACGAAGATCTTCCGAGCCAGCGAGGGGCACGATGAAGGCGTTGCGATTGACGGGCTGGAAGGCCGAGCCCGAACTCGTCGAGGTACCGAAGCCGACGCCGGGACCAGGGCAGGTTGTCGTCCGGATCGGTGGTGCCGGGGCGTGTCACTCCGATCTGCATCTCATGCACGACTTCGACGCCGACATGATGCCGTGGCAGCTGCCGTTCACCTTGGGCCACGAGAACGCCGGGTGGGTCGACTCGGTCGGCGACGGCGTCAGCACCCTCGCCGAAGGTGACGCTGTCGCGGTTTACGGCCCGTGGGGTTGCGGTAAATGCCAGCGATGCCGACACGGCATCGAGAACTATTGCGAAGCCCCCGCTGCGGCGCCGGTGGTGAGCGGCGGCGGTGGGCTCGGCCTCGACGGCGGTATGGCGGAGTACTTGCTGGTGCCTGGCGCGCGTCTGCTGGTTCGGCTGCCCGACGGCCTCGACCCCGTGACAGCCGCACCGCTGACCGACGCCGGACTGACCCCCTACCATGCGATCCGCCGGTCGTGGCCGAAGATGACGCCGACGTCGACTGTAGTCGTGATCGGCGTCGGGGGTTTGGGCCATGTGGCGCTGCAGCTCGTGAAGGCGACGACGGCGGCGAAGGTCATCGCCGTCGACAACCGTACGGAGGCTTTGGATCTCGCGGCGCAGATGGGCGCCGACCACACCGTCATGTCGGATGGCACCGCGGCGGCAGCGATCAAAGATTTCACCGCGGGCCGCGGCGCCGACGTGTTGCTGGACTTCGTCGGCGCCGACGCGACGATCGAGCTGGCGCGCGCGGCCGCCCGAACGCTCGGCGACGTCACGATCGTCGGCATCGCCGGCGGCTCCGTACCGTTATCGTTCTTCTCCCAGCCCTACGAGGTCAGCATGCAGACCACCTACTGGGGCACCCGACGCGAACTCGTCGAGCTGCTCGAACTGGCGGCCAGAGGATGTGTACACGTCGAGGCGAGCACGTACGCACTCGACGAGGCCCCGCGCGCGTACCGCGACCTGCAGGAAGGCAAGGTCCGCGGCCGCGCCGTCATCGTGCCCTGAGGCGTCAACCGCTAGGTTGAGAGCGGCCAACGTCGAAAGGGTAACTGTATGAGCAACGGGCATGTCACCAGGAAGGCGCTGATCATCGGCGCGGCATCGGGCATCGGGTGGGCCAGCGCCAAAGCTCTTGGGGCCGACGGCTGTCACGTCACGATCGCCGACCGCAACATCGATGGCGCCCGGCAGCGGGCCGCCGAACTCGGTGATCCGCACACCGCCGCCCACGTCGAGGTCACCGACGAGGCCTCGGTGCAGGCACTTTTCGACCACACCGGCCCGCTCGACATCGTCGTGAACTGCGCGGGCTTCTCCAACGTCGGCATGATCACCGACATGCCCGTCGAGGACTTCCGCGCCGTCATCGACGTCTGCCTCAACGGCGCGTTCATCGTCGCCAAACATGCCGGGCGCACGCTGGGTGAAGGCGGGGTGCTGTTGTCGATGAGTTCGCTGAATGCCCGACAGGCCGCCGCCGGGATGAGCGCCTACTGCGCGGCCAAGGCCGGGCTGTCGATGCTCACCCAGGTCGCGGCGCTCGAATTCGGTCCGCGCGGCATCCGGGTCAACGCCGTGGCACCTGGTTTCGTGCACACCCCGCTGACCGCACCCGCCGCTGCGGTGCCCGGCGTCGTCGAGGAATACGTGGAGAACACCGCGCTCGGGCGCGCAGGCACGCCCGACGACATCGCCGAAGCGGTGCGCTACCTCTGCTCACCGGCGTCGTCCTGGCTCACCGGCGAGGTACTCGACCTCAACGGTGGCGCGCACATGAAGCGGTACCCGGATGTGATGGCCCACGTGATGAAGCTTGCCGCGCAATGACATTCGACGGTAAACAGGCGATCGTCACCGGAGCGGGATCGGGTATCGGCGCGGCGCTGTGCCGGGCGTTGACCAACGCCGGCGCCGATGTGTTGTGCACCGACGTCGACGCTGACGCGGCCGAACGCACCGCCGCGGCCCTTGGGCCGCGGGCACGTGCGTCGCGTCTCGATGTCACCGACGCAGCGGCGGTGCAGGCCGCCGTCGACCACGTCGTCGACCGGGCCGGCCGGCTGGACCTGATGTTCAACAACGCCGGAATCGTCTGGGGCGGTGACACCGAACTGCTGACGCTTGCGCAGTGGAACGCCATCATCGACGTCAACATCCGCGGTGTGGTACACGGGGTCGCGGCCGCGTACCCGCTGATGGTGCGCCAAGGCCACGGCCACATCGTCAACACCGCGTCGATGGCCGGATTGACCGCGGCCGGGCAGGTCACCAGCTACGTCATGAGCAAACACGCGGTGGTGGGGTTGTCGCTGGCGCTGCGCAGCGAGGCGGCCGCGCGTGGGGTCGGCGTCCTCGCCGTCTGCCCGGCCGCCGTCGAAACCCCGATCCTCGACAAGGGCGCGATCGGCGGTTTCGTCGGTCGCGACTACTTCCTGCAGGCCCAGGGCGGCAAGCCGTATGACGCCGACCGGTTGGCCCGCGACATCCTGCGCGCCGTGCAGAAGAACAAACCGCTTCTGGTGAAACCCCGTATCGCCCATGCGCAATGGATGTTCGCGCGGTTGGCGCCGGCTCTGATGAACCGGATGTCGATGCGGTTCATCGCGTCGCAGCGCGCTCGGCAACGTGCCGAAACCTGAACTCCCGCCATTCCCGTCGACGTGCCCGTAGTCTGAGCACGCCGATGACGACCGACGAATTCAGCACCACCCAGAAACGGGCCCTAGCCGTGGTCACCGTGATCGCGTTGCTGGTCGGGGTCTATTTCCTGCGTGGCTTCTTCGTGCTGATCGTCGTGGCGGCAGTGTTCGCCTACCTGTTCACCCCGCTTTACGAGCGGCTGCAGCGACGGCTCAGCGTCGGGATGTCGGCGACGCTCACATTGATTGCGGCGCTGCTGATCGTCGCCATCCCGCTGGCCGGGATCGTGTTCCTGGCGATCGTGCAGATCTCCCACATGGTCAACGCGGTCAGCGGCTGGGTGGCGCAGACCGACATGTCCACGCTGGGTGACCGCAGCCTGCAGTTGATCAACGAATTGTTCGACAAGGTACCGTTTCTCGACGTCAACGTGACCCCCGACTCGCTGCGCCAGGCGGTTGTCACGGTCGCCCAACGGGTCGGTGAATGGCTGCTGCAGGTGCTGCAGGGCGCGGCGGGCAGCATGGTCGCCGCGATCGCGGCGGCGATCATCTTCCTGTACGTGTTCATCTCGCTGCTGGTGAACCGCGAGAAGATCCGCAGGCTGATCGCCCAACTCAACCCGCTAGGTGAGGAGATCACCGATCTGTACCTGGCCAAGACGGGCGCCATGGTGCGCGGAACGGTCAAGGGCCAGTTCGTGATCGCGTTGTGTCAGGGGGTCTCCGGGGCGGCGTCGATCTACATCGCCGGTTTTCACGACGGCTTCTTCATCTTCGCGATCCTGTTGACCGCGCTTTCGGTCATCCCGCTCGGCGGCGGCATCGTGACCATCCCGTTCGGGATCGGGATGATGTTCTTCGGCAACATCATCGGCGGGGCGTTCGTGGTGGTCTTTCACCTAGTGGTGGTCACCAACATCGACAACTTCCTGCGCCCGATCCTGGTGCCCAAAGAAGCCAGGCTCGACCCCGCGCTGATGCTGCTGGCGGTGTTCTCCGGGATCGCGCTGTGGGGGTTTTGGGGCATCGTCATCGGACCGGTGCTGATGATCATCATCGTCACCACCATCAGCGTCTACCTGTCGGTCTACAAAGGCGTGCCGATCACCCAACACGACGACGATGACGACGAGAAGTCGCGCCCGCCCAAACTGTTCAGCCGGCTCGCGGAGCGTCTCAAACGGGATCGCAAACCGGCTAAGTCAACCGCCGGGTGAGAAACTCGACGACACGCTTGCGGGCCTCGTAGGCCGGGTGCCCGTCGACCTCGCGCACCTCTTCGGTGAGCACCGAGTGCGCCATCTTCGCGAACCCGTGTTCGTTGCCCTTCTTCGAGTCGATCTCGATGACCTCGAACGCATCGCCCAGCCGGGCTTTGAGCGTCTTGAACCGCTCCGCAGGCGCCAGCGGGTCCTCGCTGAACCGCAATCCCATCGCGCACAGCCCCTCGGTCGCGGCGCGCTGTTCGACGATTCGCAGCTCGGCCTCCGACAGGCCCGGGTCGCGGCGCTGCTTCGGGGTCAGCGGCAGCGGCAGCGACGGCTGGCTCAGCACCGGGGCCAGCACGCTGTCCTCGACCGCCGCCGCCAGCGCGAAGCCACCGGTGAAGCACTGCCCGATCACGCCGACACCCTTGCCCGGCGTCTTCTCGTTGAGGTCGCGGGCCAGCGCACGAAGGTAGTGGGCCACCGGCCGGTCGGCGTTGGTGGCGAAGGCGGCGAACTCCCGCGCCACGCATCCGCGCGCCAGCACACCCACCATGCCGGGCCGCACGGCCGCCGCGCCCGGGGTACCGAATAGTGACGGCGCGGCGACGGTGAAACCGTTGTCCACCAGGTGGTTTCCCAATGCCAGCACGCCCGGGTGCAGTCCGGGCATCTCGGGGATCAGCAGCACACCGGGGCCGTCGCCCTTGCGGTAGACATCGTAGGTGGATCCCGCGGCGGAGAACGGGGCGGCGACCCAGCCCGCCAGATCGGCTTCAGGAGCGGCGTCGGCTGTCATGGCTTCCCATCCGTCACTTGCCGGGCAGTGGCGCGGCGGTCTGTGTCGCCGCAGCCAGCGTACGGAACTCGGCCTCGCTTGCGGCGCCCGTTATCGCGATCTGCGCGGGCCCGGTCGGGTCCGGTAACCGCGTCGTCCACACCGGCTCGGCGGGTTTGTCGTCGCCTTCACCGCCCTCGTACACCACCCAGCTGACGCCCGCGACGTCCTCGACGCCGATCGGGTGGGTGTCGACGTTGATCGAGGAGACCAGCTTGGCCTCGTCGGCGTTGCTCTGCGTCAGGCTGACGTACATGCCACTGGGCGTGAGGTAGCCGACGACCGAACCGACCGCGCGCACCGGTTGATCGGTCACCGGATCGGTGCGGCCTGCCTCGATGCTCTTACGGCTTCCGGAGTTGGACTGCCAACCGTCGGGCAGCTGCGGCACCCGGATGGGGATATCGAGCGCGTCAGCGTCGGCCTGCAGGGCCGCAGGCGCGTCGTACGACGGGATCGTGCCCTCGCCGGGCCCGCCCGCCTGAAACGAGCACATGCCCAGCAGCCCGGCCAGCACGATGCAGGCCAGCACCAGCGGGGCCATCGACCAGAACATGTCGCGACCGTCCTGCAGAAGCCGGGGCTTCTGCGGCTTGGGGGCCGGTGGTGGCTGCGTGCTCATAGCCGCCAGTATCCCAGCTGCCCCAGGGCGCGCCGATAATGGGACAATCTGGCCCATGACGCCCGCTCGTGGAGAAGCCCCGGACCGAAACCTTGCCCTTGAGCTCGTGCGAGTGACCGAGGCAGGCGCGATGGCGGCCGGCCGCTGGGTCGGCCGTGGTGACAAGGAGGGCGGCGACGGCGCCGCCGTCGACGCCATGCGTGAACTGGTCAACTCGGTGTCGATGCGCGGGATCGTGGTGATCGGTGAGGGTGAGAAGGACAACGCCCCGATGCTCTACAACGGCGAAGAGGTCGGCAACGGCGACGGCCCGGAATGCGACTTTGCCGTCGACCCCATCGACGGCACCACGCTGATGAGCAAGGGGCTGGCCAACGCGATCTCGGTGTTGGCGGTCTCCGAGCGGGGCACGATGTTCGACCCGTCGGCGGTGTTCTATATGGACAAGATCGCCGTCGGCCCGGAGTCGGTCGACGTCATCGACATCACCGCCCCGATCGGCGAGAACATCCGCCGGGTCGCGAAGGCCAAGAGCGTGTCGGTGTCCGACCTCACGGTGTGCATTCTGGACCGGCCGCGCCACCAGCAGCTGATCGCCGACGTGCGCGAGGCCGGCGCCAGGTGCCGGTTGATCACCGACGGCGACGTCGCCGGAGCCATCTCGGCGTGCCGGCCCAACACCCCCACCGACATGCTGGTCGGGATCGGCGGCACCCCCGAGGGCATCATCGCCGCGGCGGCGATCCGCTGCATGGGCGGTGCGATCCAGGGCCGGCTGGCGCCCCGCGACGACGAGGAACGCCAGAAGGCCCTCGACCGCGGTTACGACCTCGACCAGGTGCTGACCAGCGAGGACCTGGTGTCAGGCGACAACATCTTCTTCGCCGCAACCGGCGTGACCGACGGCGATCTGCTCAAGGGCGTGCACTTCTACAGCGGCGGCTGCACCACGCAGTCGATCGTGATGCGGTCCAAGTCCGGCACGGTCCGCATGGTGGAGGCCTACCACCGGCTCTCCAAGCTCAACGAGTACTCCGCCATCAACTTCACCGGCGATTCCAGCGCCATCCGACCGCTGCCATAACAACAACGAGCGAGGAACAACACATGAGCGTCGAGAACGACGTGAACTACCGCATTGAACACGACACCATGGGCGAGGTCCGGGTGCCCGTCGAGGCGCTGTGGCGCGCCCAGACGCAGCGCGCGGTGCAGAACTTCCCGATCTCGGGCCGCGGCCTGGAGCGCACCCAGATCCGGGCGCTCGGCCTGCTCAAGGGCGCGTGCGCGCAGGTGAACAAGGACCTGGGGCTGCTGGCGGCCGACAAGGCCGACGCGATCATCGCCGCGGCCAACGAGATCGCCGACGGCCAGCACGACGACCAATTCCCCATCGACGTGTTCCAAACCGGTTCGGGCACAAGCTCGAACATGAACACCAACGAGGTGATTGCCAGCATCGCCGGCCAAAACGGCGTGACGGTTCACCCCAACGACGACGTCAACATGTCGCAGTCGTCCAACGACACCTTCCCCACCGCGACCCACATCGCTGCGACGGAAGCCGCTGTGCGCCACCTGATCCCGGCGCTGGAAGTGCTGCACGAATCGCTGGCCGGCAAGGCGCGGCAGTGGCGCACCGTGGTGAAGTCCGGTCGCACCCACTTGATGGACGCCGTTCCGGTGACGCTGGGCCAGGAGTTCGGCGGATATGCGCGACAGATCGAGGCGGGCATCGAACGAGTCAAGGCCACCCTGCCTCGGCTGGGTGAACTGGCCATCGGCGGCACCGCGGTCGGCACCGGGCTCAACGCACCCGACGACTTCGACGAGCGCGTCGTCGCGGTGCTGACCCAGCAGACCGGGCTGGCCGAACTACGGGTGGCCGCCGACCATTTCGAGGCTCAGGCAGCACGCGACGGGCTGGTCGAGGCCTCCGGCGCGCTGCGCACCATCGCGGTCTCGCTGACCAAGATCGCCAACGACATCCGGTGGATGGGCTCGGGACCGCTGACCGGCCTCGGCGAGATCCAGCTTCCGGATCTGCAGCCGGGAAGCTCGATCATGCCGGGCAAGGTCAACCCCGTCATCCCCGAGGCCGTCACCCAGGTGGCCGCACAGGTCATCGGCAACGACGCCGCGGTCGCGTTCGGCGGCGCGTCCGGCGCGTTCGAACTCAACGTCTACATCCCGATGATGGCGCGCAACCTGCTCGAGTCGTTCAAAATCCTGACGAACTCCTCAAAGCTGTTCGCCGAGAGGTGTATCGACGGCCTGGTCGCCAACGAGGACCGGCTGCGCGAGCTCGCCGAGTCATCGCCGTCGATCGTGACACCGCTGAACTCCGCGATCGGCTACGAAGAGGCCGCCGCGGTCGCCAAGCAGGCGCTCAAGGAGAAGAAAACGATTCGGCAGACGGTCATCGACCGTGGTCTGATCGGCGACAAGCTCTCCATGGAGGAGCTCGACAAGCGCCTCGATGTGCTGGCGATGGCCAAAGTCAAGGACGGCGACCGGTAGCTGTCGGCATGGGACCAACGGCCCTGCACAATCCGCGCCCACCCGCATAGGGTTGGTGGGGATGCGAGACCGAGTCGAAAGGTAACGGCATGTCGGAGCCCACCACCAAGTACGGAATTCTGGTCGCCGTCGACGGATCACCGGAATCACAGGCTGCCATCCGGTGGGCGGCCCGCGAAGCCGCCACCCGGGGCACGCAGGTCACGTTGATGCACGTCATCGCGCCCGTCGAGGTGACGTGGCCCGTCACGTACCTGCAGTCGAGTTTCGACGAGTACCAGGAAGAAAACGGCACACAGGTCATCGAGCAAGCGCAGAAGATCTTCTCGGAATGCGTCGGCACCGCCGAAGCACCGCCGGTGCGCACCGCGATCGAGCACGGACCGATCGCGTCGACGCTGATCACGGCGAGCGGTGACGCGTGGTTGGTCGTCGCGGGCACCCGCGGCATGGGTGCGCTCGGGCGCACGCTGCTTGGCTCGGTCAGCAACGGTCTGCTCAACTACGCGCGGTGCCCGGTCGCGATCGTCCCCGACGAAGCCCAAACCCCCGACCCCGCGGCCCCTGTCCTGCTCGGTATCGACGACTCACCGGCCTCAGACGGTGCCGCTGCCCTGGCGTTCGACGAGGCGTCACGTCGCGGCGTGGAGTTGGTGGCCCTGCACGCATGGAGCGACAACCGGATCTTTCCGATCGTCGGAATGGACTGGCAGAAATACGAAGAAGAAGGCCACAAGGTGCTCGCCGAGCGTCTAGCGGGTTGGCAGGAGCAGTATCCCGATGTGCAGGTGCGCCGCCGCCTCGTTGCTGACCACCCGGCGCGGTGGTTGCTCGACGAGTCCAACCAAGCACAGCTTGTCGTGGTCGGCAGTCGCGGTCGCGGCGGCTTCAAGGGCATGCTGTTGGGTTCGGTCGCCTCAAAGGTTGCCCAAGGAGCCAAGGTTCCGGTCATCGTCGTCCGCGGTCGATAACCGATGGCCCCGAAACCCGACAGCACAGGCCCGGTCGTCGTCGGCGTCGACGGTTCGAACGAGGCGACAAAAGCCGCGGTCTGGGCGGTGGCCGTGGCCGAGAAGTTCGAAGCGCCGCTGCACATCGTGCACGCCACACCGGACACCGGGCGTCTTTTCTCCGATGCTGCTGCGGCCGTACGCGCATCGCTGATGGCCGAACAACAAAGGTCGGCCGACGCGATCCTCAAGTCAGTCGAGGAGGCGGTGCGCACACGGTTCGCCAAGCTCACCGTCACGGCCGACCGATTCGATGAATCGGCGTCGAAGGTGTTGACCGACCTGAGCAAACAGGCCCGCCTCGTCGTCCTCGGAAGCAAAGAGATCTCTCCCAGCGCTGCCCTGCTCCTCGGTTCGACAACCGTTGCGGTGACCACACATTCGTCGTGTCCCGTTGTCACCTGGCGTGGCGAGATCACCGCGCCGACGGATCAGCCCGTCGTGCTGGGCGTTGAACCCGAACGCACCGGTGCCGCCGCGTTTCGGGCCGCGTTCGAATTCGCCGACCGGTTCGGCGTACCCGTGCACGCCATCAACGCCTGGCCGGGGCGCCGCATCCTCGGCGGGATCGAGATCCCTGCGCTGATCGACTGGGGTGCCGTCGAGGCGGCGCAATGGCAGTACGTGATGGGCGCGGTGGAGCCGTGGAGCGAGAAGTACCCCTCCGTCGAGGTCAGATATTTCGTCGACGCGGCCGGGGCCGGTTCCGCGCTGCTGAACTACGCCGCCGACGCACAGTTGGTGGTCGTCGGCAGCCGGGGCCGCGGGCTCCTGGCCGGCGCGCTATTGGGCTCGACGAGCCTGAACATGCTGCACCACAGCCCGGTTCCGGTGCTGGTGTGCCACAACGCTAACCCCTGACAGTTCGCCGCGGCGTGCTGGGCATCGCGGCGATCAGCGGTGTGTCCACACCGACGGGGCCCAATGCGGCGGCCCCGCCCGGTGCCCCGAGCGGTCCGTCTCGCCCGGGCAGCGTTTCGTTGAAGAACGCGGCGTTGTCAGCCAGATGCTGGAGCTGATCCTCCGGCAGATCGGTCTCGTAGTAGATCGCGTCCGCTTCGCACGCCAGCCTGCAGGCACCGCAGTCCACACATTCGTCCGGGTTGATGTAGAGGACCCTGGCGCCCTCGTAGATGCAATCCGCCGGACACTCCTGGACGCAGGCTTTGTGCATCACGTCCACACACGCCGCACTGATCACATAGGTCATGGTGGCGACGCTACGTACGAAGACGGGTGTGGTCGCCGGCCAAAGGCCACCGAACCGAGGGACCAAGGTCCCTACCCGGTGGCCACCGCCGCGTACACGATACTGGTGGCGTCGGCGACGGACTCGGCCAGCGGGCGGCCGGTGTCGACGCGGTGCGCGTCCGGCCAGTCGTCGACCGAACTTGCCAGCTTGGCAGCGATCTCGGGGGTGGCGTCCGAGCTTGTCGCGCCACGGTTCTCGATCCTGGCCGAGGCGGTCGGCAACGGCAGGCTGCAACACAGTTCCACAAACGGCGCATGGGATTCGGCCGCCAGCGTGCGGGCGCGTTCGCGGTGGTGCGCATCGCGCCATGTCGCGTCGAGGATCATCGATCGACCGCCTTGAAGGCACTTGCGCGCGCGCTGCAGCACGGCGTCGTAGACGGCGGCGACGTTGCGCGCGCAGTACAGCCCGGCTCCGGCCTCGCCGGCCTTTCCGGTGATGACCCCGTCGGCTTGCAGTTCGCGGCGCACATCGTCGGTCGAGATCACCTGTGCGCCAATCCGTTCTGCAAGCGCACGCGACAGCGTGGTCTTCCCCGTTCCGGGACCGCCGCCGATGATGACCAGCCGCACCGTAGCGGCCCGCAGATGGTCCAGAGCGATGTCCATATGGCGCTGAGCGTCGGCCGCGGCATCGGCGTGGCCCTGTGCCACCCGTACGCAGTCGACCTTGCCGCGCACCACCGCGCGGTAGGCGACGTAGAAGTCGGCCAGCGGTCTCGGTGCGGTTTCACTGGCGGCGCGGCTGTACTGCGCCAAAAGGTACTCCGCCAAGTCCTTTCGGCCGAGGAATTCGAGGTCCATCGCCAGAAAAGTGGCGTCGTCGAGGCCGTCGACATAGCGCAACTTGTCGTCGAACTCGAGGCAGTCGAGCAGCACCGGCCCTTCGGGCATGCAGAAACAGTCATCGGCGATCAGGTCGGCATGCCCGTCGAGGATGCGGCGTTCGGCGATGCGCTGGGCGAACAACGCTGCGCGGCCCGAGATGAACTGCGCGGCAAGGCGCCACACTTCGTCGATGGTTTCGCGGTCCAGTACCGCCTGGCGGTATAGCTCGTCGATGTTGTCGCGCCAGCGCGCGGCGACGGCGTCGGCCGTCGCGCACGCGTCGATCGATTTGCCGCGGGCCGCACGGACGTGAAACGACGCCAACGTCTCGGCGATCGACGTCAGGTGCGCTTTTACCGGGCTGCCGCGTTTGACCAGGGATGTCAGTCGGTAGGCGTCCGGATAGCGGCGCATCACGATCACCGGTTCGGGCGGCTCGCCGTGGACGCCGCTGAAATGGGCCAACCCGAGGTAGCTGTCGGGTGCGAGCCGGCTGTTGAGCTCGATCTCGTGCGCGCAGGCCGCCTCGCGATGCTGTGATGTGCTGAAGTCGAGGAAATCGGTGACGACGGCCTTTTTCGCCTTGTAGGCAAACTCCCCGAGCAACATCACCAACCCGGTGTGGGTCTCATGCACCTCTGCGGACAGATTGCCGGGCGTCGTCGCAGCCATACCCCCATCTTGCCGGTCGCCCGCGCGGGCGCGCAGTGGCCGTCCGTCCCTGCGCGCCGAGGCACAAAGGCCCTATCCGCGGTGCCCGCGCGTGACGAGACTGGGAACCGGAGCGCAGTGGAGGCCTGAGATGACGCACACCATGGTGGATTCCGCCGTAATCGCGAATGCCGTGCAGTTGGCCTGCCGCGCGCCGTCGTTGCACAACAGCCAGCCGTGGCGATGGGTGGGCGACGACAGCGGACTTCACCTTTTCGCCGCTGTGACGCGCAATGTTCGTGGTACCGACACGTCGGGCCGTGAGACGCTACTGAGCTGCGGTGTGGTTCTCGACCATCTCGATGCGGCGATGGCGGCGGCCGGGTGGGCGACCACGGTGCACCGGTTTCCCGACGCGACCAACCGTCTGCATCTGGCGTCGATCGAATTCCGCCCGATGGACTTCGTGACCGATGGTCATCGCCGCCGCGCCAACGCCATCCTGTTGCGGCGCACCGATCGCCTGCCGTTCGCCGCACCTCCTGACTGGCAAACCTTTGAGCCGCATCTGCGCCACGTCGTGGACTGCGCGGCGGTGCGTCTCGACGTGATCGCCGACGATCTGCGTCCAGAGCTGGCCACGGCGTCGAAGCTCACCGAAGATCTGCGTCGATACGACTCGCACTACCACGCCGAGTTGCATTGGTGGACAGCCGGGTTCGAGGCCGCCGAGGGCATACCGCGCAGCTCGTTGCTTTCGGAGTCCGAGGCGGACCGTGTTGACGTTGCGCGGGTGTTCCCCGTCACACAATATGGCGCCCGACGTGAACACGTCGAGCGGGACCAGTCGAAGATCCTGGCGCTGTCCACGTACGACGAATCCCACGACAGCGTGCTGCGATGCGGTGAGCGGCTCTCGGCCGTGCTGCTCGAGGCCACCATGGCCGGCTTGGCCACCTGCACGTTGACCCATATCATCGAGCACCCCGAGAGCCGACGGATGCTCGCCGAGCTGATCGGTCAGGACATCGCGCCGCAGGTTCTCGTCCGCGTCGGGCTGGCACCTTCGATTGAAGATGTGCCGCCCCCAACCCCCCGACGTTCGCTGCGCGAAGTGCTCCAGTTCCGCCACAGCGGAGCCTGATTCGGCGTGATGTCAGGATGATCGGGCGACGATTACCGGCATGCGGGCAGCCTCGGCAACCGCCGCTCCCACAGAGCCCAGCAGCATCCCGGCGAAACCGCCCCGGCCGCGGCTGCCCACCACCACGAGTTGCGCGGAATCGGCCTGCTTGACCAGCTGCCGCGCCGGGTGGTCGCGAACCACGACACGGCGTACGGGCACGTGGGGATAGCGCTGCTGCCAACGGCTCAGCTGTTCTGTCAACTTCTGCTCGGCGAGTTCCTCACCCCTCGCCGACCATTCGTCGGCGGGTAACACGATGCCCGCGTCGTCGATCCAGGCGTGCACCGCGACGAGTTCGACCCCGCGGCGGGATGCGGCCTCAAACGCGACCTGGGTGGCCAGCTCTGAGGCCGGAGAGCCGTCGATGCCGACGACCACGGGCGCCTCGGCGACGGGGCAGGGCATCAGCGGATCCTCGTCGTGGATGACCGCGACGGGGCAGTGCGCACGTTGGACGAGTCCTCTGCTGATCGAGCCGAGCAGCCGTCGCGCGATCGAGCCGAGCCCGCGACACCCGACCACGACAAGCTCAGCCTCGCCGGAGAGCTCGACGAGCGCAGGTAGCGCCGCACCATCGAGCAGTTGGGTTTCGATGCGGCCCGGTGTGCCCTCCACCTCCTGCGCCACCTGGCGCGCGTCGCGCAACGACGCTTCGGCCTGCTTCTTGTAGAGCTGGTCGATCTTCTGTGACATCGACAACTCAGGCCACACTGTCAGCGCGGGCATGACGTGCACGATGGTCAGGACGGCGTTGCGCAGCGCCGCCTCCCGAGCCGCCCAGTCCACCGCGACCTTCGCCGCGGGTGACCCGTCGACACCCACCACGATGCCGTGCCGGGAGGCAAACTCAGACATCGATTACTCCTTGTGCGATCGCTTCAACCGACGATAGGCCAGGTTGGGACCACGAATCTGGAGGCTTTCGGCATTGGTGAAGTGACCAACGGCCATATCGCCGCGGGGTTCGATGTTCGCGACGGACGAAACGCCGATACGCTCAGGCAGCACTACAACGACACGCACACCTGTAACCGCCGAGAGTTCGTCCGTATGCCCGCGTATCTGGCACACCGCCCCGCCGAAGAGGCGACGGTGGCGGAGTTCCTGGATTCCGCGTCCAGCACGCCGTCGGCGCTGTTGATCGAGGGCGATGCGGGCATCGGTAAGACCACGTTGTGGCTGGCAGCCGCCGAAAGTGCGCGCCACCGCGGGTTCCGGGTGATGTCGACCGACGCGACCGAAGCGGAGTCGGTGCTGGCCTACACCGCGCTGGCCGACCTGCTCGCCGACGTGGATCCCGCGATCTGGTCTTACTTGCCGGGACCGCAGCATGCCGCGGTCGATCACATCCTGTCCGAAACGAAAGGCTCCGCTGCGGCAACCGATCAGCGTGCGGTCGCGGCGGCGTTCCTGTCGATCGTCGAGAGGTTGAGCGAGGACGGCCCGTTGTTGTTGGCCATCGACGACCTGCCGTGGCTGGACCCCTCCAGCGCGTACGTGATCGCCTACACCGCAAGGCGGCTGACCGGCCCGGTGGGGCTTGTCGCCACGATCCGCACCGAACCCGACGCCGGCGACGACGCATCGTGGCTACAGCTGCCCCGGCCCGACGCAGTCCGTCGGATCACGTTGGGACCCTTGTCGTCCCGCGCACTTCATCAGGTGCTGTCACAAAGTGTCGATCGACCGCTGCCACGATCGACGTTCACGCGTATACATCACGTTTCGGGTGGAAACCCGTTCTACGCCATCGAATTGGCCCGCACTATCGACGAGAACACCGGCACCGAGCTTCCTGACACGTTGGCGGAGCTGGTGCGCGTTCGGCTCAGCGGCCTCGACGCCGAAACCCACGACACGCTGCTGGCCGTCGCTTCGCTGGCCACGCCGACCGTCGAGCGGGTGCTCGCCGCGTCCGACACCGATCGCGACCGGTTGGTCGAACTGCTCGAGGCGGCCGAACAGCAAGACATCATCGCCATCGAGGGCCACCGGATCCGGTTCACCCACCCGCTGCTGGCCGCCGGTGTCTACTCCGACGCCTCACCGGCGCGGCGCCGATCCATGCACCGGCGCCTGGCCGACGTCGCCGTCGAACCCGAACTGCGGGCCCGGCACCTGGCCTTGGCGGCGACCAATGGCGATGCCGAGACACTGCAGGCGTTGGACGACGCCGCCGCCTCCGCACAGGCCCGCGGTGCGCCCGCGGCCGCAGCCGACCTTCTCAACCTCGCGATCGGTCTCGGTGGCGACACCCCGCAGCGTCGAATGCTGTTGGCCACCCACACTTTCGACGCCGGCGACCCGGTCCGAGCCCGCACCCTGCTTGAGCAGTCCATCGCGGACATGGAACCCGGACCGCTACGCGCGCAGGCCCGGCACGCGTTGGCGTTCGTGCGGTTCATGGCCGACGGCTACGTCGAGGGACGCAATCTGCTGGCCCGCGCGCTGGACGAAGACTCACCCGACGGTCCACTTCGGGTCAGCATCTTGATTGCGCTGGCATACGCGCAGCACATGACCGGCCAGTTCGAAGCCGCGTGGCGGCTCGGTCAAGAGGCCGTGTCACACGCCGAACCGCTCGGCGACCCCGCGCTGCTCAGCCAGGCCCTGGGCGTGCGCGCCACCCTGCAGTTTTTCGGCGGCGGCGGTATCGACGAGGCCAGCCTGCAGCGCGCGCTCGAGCTCGAGGACCACGACTCCTTCACCCCGACCATGCTTCGCCCCAGCGTCGAACACGCGCTGATCCTGGCCTGCAGCGGCGACCTGGACTCCTCGTATGAACAACTACGGGCCGTCGAGCGACGCTGCATCGACCGGGGTGAGGAAGGCGAGCTGATCTTCGTCAACTTCTACGTCGTGGTGAACCGGATCTGGCGCGCTGACTTCACCGAGGCCAAGCGGCTGGCCCAGGAAGTCACAGCGCTGGCCCGGCAACTCGGCGGCGACTTCCCCACGATGCTGAGCCTGCTGCTCAAGGCCTGGTTGGCCGTCTATGACGGTGCCGAAGACGAGGCCCGCCCCGTCATCGCCGACGCGATGGACGTCTGCAAGCTCAGCGGCACCGCGTGGCACGAAGACCAGGCCAGAACCGCTCTGGGCTTGCTGGAGCTGTCGCTGGGCAATCACGACGCCGCAGTGAACGCGTTGGCGCCGTTGATGGCGCGGCACGCCCCGAACTCCACGGAGTTGTCGGCGGC
Source organism: Mycolicibacterium sp. XJ879 (assembly GCF_053483935.1). Classification (NCBI taxonomy): domain Bacteria; kingdom Bacillati; phylum Actinomycetota; class Actinomycetes; order Mycobacteriales; family Mycobacteriaceae; genus Mycobacterium; species Mycolicibacterium sp. XJ879. The sequence goes on along the minus strand of NZ_JBEFTH010000005.1, from coordinate 150,876 downwards.
GGCATACCTGCCCGACGCGGTGGAGGCACTCGTCGCGACGGGGCGGGTGGCCGAGGCCGAACCGCTCGTCGACGATCTGCAACGCAACGGACACCGGCTCGACCGCTCCTGGATGCTGGCGACGGGTGGGCGCTGCCGGGCGCTGGTGCTGGCCGCCCGAGGTGACCTGACCGGCGCCGTCGCCGCCGCACATCAGGCGATCGACCATCACGACCGGCTTGCGATGCCGTTCGAGCGGGCCCGCACGCAGCTCGTGCTCGGCACGCTTCAGGCGCGTTCCCGGCAGCGGGAGGCGCCGGCGTCACTGCACCAGGCGCTGACGGCCTTCGAGCAGCTCGGCACCCCGCTGTGGGCGGCTCGCGCGCGGGCCCGGTTACCCGGCGGCGCCGAGGCGCCACAGCAGCGCCGCGACCTGACGGCTGTCGAGCGCCGGGTGGCCGAGCTGGCCGCCTCCGGCATGACGAACCGCGCCGTTGCCGGAGAGCTGTCGCTGAGCGCCAAGACCGTCGAAGCCACGCTGGCGCGGGCGTATCGCAAGCTGGGAATTCACTCGCGCGCCGAGCTCGGCCGGGTGATGGCGGCCGCCGCCGATGACATTGCACCGAACAATTGGTGATCCTCGCGGTTTGCTGAGATTCTTTTTGGTATGGCCACCGGCGATGTGGGGACCCATCCTGTGCACAAGCGTGCGATCGATGAGTTCTTGGCGGCCACCGCGGTCGGCCCTTCGGCCCTGCTGATCGAGGGCGAGGCGGGCATCGGCAAGACCACGCTCTGGTTGGCCGCGGTGGAGCAGGCACAGGCGCGGGGCTTTCGAGTGCTTTCCGCACGCGCGGCAGAAGCGGAGTCGGTGCTCGCGTACACGGCGCTGGCCGACCTGCTCGACGAGGTCGACGCCGGCGCCTGGGCCGATCTGCCGGACCCGCAGCTGCACGCGGTCGATCAGGTGCTGCTGCGCGCAGACAACGACGCGGTCACCGACCAGCGCGCGGTGGCGGCGGCGTTTCTTTCGGTGATCGAACGGCTCGGCGACGAAGGCCCGGTGTTGCTGGCGATCGATGACCTGCAGTGGGTGGACCCGTCCAGCATGCACGTCATCGCGTTCGCGGCGCGCCGGCTCATGGGTCCGGCGGGAATCCTGGCCACCGTGCGCACCGACCCGGGCGACGGTGCCGGCGCGGGATGGCTGCAGTTGCCGCGACCGGAGGCGCTCAAGCGCATCCGGCTGCACCCGTTGAGCGTTCAGGACCTACACACGGCGGTGACGGCTCGGCTGCGAAAGCCGTTCTCGCGCCCGCTAATCGGGCAAATCCACCAGATATCGGGCGGTAACCCGTTCTATGCGATCGAACTGGCCCGCGCGATCGGGGACCGGCCGACGAGCATCGGCACCGCGCTGCCGCGCACGCTCACCGACGTCGTGCGCAGCCGGATCGGCACCCTCGATTCCGACGTGCACGACGCGCTGCTCGCGGCGTCGTGCATGGCGTTCCCGACCGTCGAATCGGTGTCGAGTGCGACGGTCAGCGACGACGACCGGGTGGTCGAGCTGCTCGAAGTCGCCGAGAACAAAGGCATTATCGCCATCGACGGCAACCGGATCCACTTCGCCCACCCCCTGCTGGCCAGCGGGGTGTACAGCCAGGCCGCCCCGGGCCGCCGCCGCCAGATGCACCGCCGGCTCGCCGAGATCGTCGACGAACCCGAACTGCGGGCCAGACACCTGGCCCTGGCCGCCACCAGCGGCGACCAGGTCACCCTCGACGCACTGGATGCGGCGGCCGAATCCGCGCAGATACGCGGAGCGCCCGCGGCCGCAGCCGAACTGGTGGATCTGGCGATCGGCCTCGGCGGTGACACCCCCGACCGTCGACTCCGCAGCGCACTGCACCATTTCGACGCCGGCGACCACCGCCGGGCGGCGGCCGTGCTCGAAGAGACCGTGGACCAATTGCCCTCCGGTGATCTGCGCGCAGAGACGTTGAGCCGCTTGGCCGTGGTGCGCCTCTACAGTGCGGGCTTCTTCGAGGCGGCACCGTTGCTACGGGAGGCGCTCGACCATGCCGTCGATGGCAGCCCGCTGCGGGTGCAGCTGCTGGTTACGTTGGCGTACTGCCTCTTTCACAACAACCACATCGAAGAGGGCGTCCGCACGGCCGACGAGGCGGTGTCATATGCCGAGCGACTGGGCCAACCGCACCTGTTGAGCATCGCGCTGGGGATGCGTTCGATCCTGTTGTTCACGGCAGGCCGGGGACTCGACGAGCAATCCATCCGTCGGGCGTTGGAACTCGAGGACACCGAAGCGTTGACACCGCTGGTGTTTCGGCCCAGCGTCCAGCACGCCCTGCTGTTGCAATGGACCAACCAGTTCGACCTCGCCGATCAGAAGCTCGAGGCGATCCGGTCTCGCTGCCTGGAGAAAGGCGAAGAAGGCGAACACATCTTCATCGCTCAGCATGCGGCGATGAACTCGCTGTGGCGTGGCGACTTGGTAAACGCCAATTTGGTCGCCGAGGACACCTTGGAATATGCCCGTCAGCTCGGCGGGAACACGCCGCGCTTCCTGGCCCAGAGCCTGCGCGCGCAGTTGGCGGCATACGCAGGCCACGAAACCGACGCCCGTCGGGCCGTCGCCGATGCGCTCGAAAGCGCTAGGCACTCAGGGACTTCCCGGTTGTCGGAGCGGGTGTTGGGCGCGCTGGCGTTCCTGGAGCTGTCGCTGGGCAACCATGACGCGGCGCTGGCGGCGGTGGCGCCGTTACTGGCGGCTTTCGATCCGGCCTCGACGCCGACGGAGCTGCCCAATGCGGCGTACCTGCCCGACGCCATCGAGGCGCTGGTGCAGTCGGGCCGCCCGGAGGAGGCCGCACCGTTGATCGATGCCCTCGAACGCAACGGGCACCGGCTGGACCGGCCCTGGATGCTTGCCGTCGGCGCGCGCTCGCGGGGCATGCTGCTCGCGGTTTGTGGGGATCTCGACGGCGCGCATGCGGCGGCGCTGCGCGCGATGAACGCACACGAACGGTTGCCGATGCCGTTCGAACGCGCCCGCACCCTGCTTCTGCTGGGCCAGATCGAACGCAGGCAACGCAGGAAAGAGTCGGCGTCGACGCGTCTGCGGGAAGCCTTCGACATCTTCGAGCGATTGCACGTCCCGCTGTGGGCGGACCGGGCGCGCTCGGAGTTGGTGCGGGCCAGCGTCGGCCCCCGCCAGAGCGGTCAGCTCACCCCCTCCGAACAGCGGGTCGCCGAGTTGGCCGCCGCCGGGATGAAGAACCGCGACGTGGCCGCCGCGCTGTTCATCAGCCCCAAGACCGTCGAAGCGAACCTGGCCCGCGTCTACCGCAAGCTGGGCATCAAATCGCGCGCCGAGCTGGGCCGCCACGTCGGGCGCGCCGAGGCATAGGGAAACACCCTATTTCCCTGCGTCCCATCAGCAATTAGCGTCGAGCGCTGGACCGATCGATCGACTTCAGGAGTATCCGGTGCTCGCTGATCACGACTCCGCAATCCCGCCCGCTTACCCGTGTGCCCTGGTGACCACGGGCACCTGGCAGCCCGCGTTGCGTACCGGGTTCGCGGCACTGGGGCTGGCGGCGCTGCTCGACCTGCCGCGCGCCGACCGAGCCGATCGGGTGATGGCGCTCGGCGGCGCGGCGGCCGCGGGCTGGTACCTGGTGCGCGGCTACGACCGGTGATTTGTGGAGCGCTGACCGCGCTGAGCGCGGTTGCGGCTCCACAAACCGCGGTCAGGGCAGGGCGCCGGGGCTGATCTCCTCGAGCATCTCGGTGACCAACGCCGCGATCGGTGAACGCTCGCTGCGCAACAGCGTGATGTGGGCGAACAACGGGTGGCCCTTGAGCTTTTCGATCACCGCGGCCACCCCGTCGTGGCGGCCGACCCGCAAGTTGTCACGTTGGGCCACATCGTGGGTGAGCACGACCCGCGACCCGGTTCCGAGCCGCGACAGCACGGTGAGAAGCACGTTGCGCTCCAGCGACTGGGCCTCGTCGACGATGACGAACGAGTCGTGCAGCGAACGCCCCCGGATGTGGGTTAGCGGCAGCACCTCGAGCATGCCGCGGGCAAGCACCTCCTCGAGCACCGCGGGACTGGCGAGGCCCTCGAGGGTGTCGAAGACGGCCTGCGCCCACGGGCCCATCTTGTCACTCTCGCTGCCCGGCAGGTAGCCGAGGTTCTGCCCGCCGACTGCGTACAACGGCCGGAACACCACGACCTTGCGTTGGGTGCGACGCTCCAGCACCGCCTCCAGCCCGGCGCACAGCGCCAGCGCGGACTTGCCGGTGCCGGCCTTGCCGCCCAGCGAGACGATGCCGACCGACTCGTCGAGCAACAGGTCCAGCGCCACACGTTGTTCGGCGGAGCGCCCGCGCAGCCCGAACGCCTCACGATCGCCACGCACCAGCTGCACCCGCTTTTCGGCGTTGACCCGTCCCAGCGCGTGCGATGAGCCACCGAGCAGGCGAATACCGGTGTGGCAGGGTAGATTACGGGCGTCCTCCAGGTCGACCTCACCGTCGGCGAACAGCATGTCGATGTCCTCGGGCGCGACGTCGAGTTCGTCCATGCCCGTCCAGCCCGAAGTGATGACGTCCTGGGCGTGGTACTCGTCGGCGGACAATCCGACGGCACCGGCCTTGACCCGCAACGGGATGTCCTTGCTGACCAAAGTGACCGCTTTACCTTCGGCCGCGAGGTTGGCGGCCACGGTCAGGATCCGCGCGTCGTTGCTGTCGGTGCGGAATCCGGCGGGCAGCACCGAGGGATCGCTGTGGTTGAGTTCGACGTGCAGCGTGCCGCCTTGTGTGCCAACAGGAATCGGCTGATCGAGCCGTCCGTGTTCGAGGCGCAGATCGTCGAACATCCGCAGCGCCTGGCGGGCGAACCAGCCCAGCTCGTGATGATGACGCTTGGCTTCCAGTTCGCTGATGACCACCAGCGGAACAACGACCTCGTGTTCGGCGAACCGGGTTGCCGCCCACGGATCGGACAGCAGCACAGAGGTGTCGAGCACATAGCTCCGGATGACCGAATCAGTCACGTAGCGCTCCTCGAGCCCGCGCGGCCCCACACGAACACGTCGGCGGACGCTGCGGTACGAGGACCGGGGCCGGTCCTCTCGTCGTTGTAACGATCGGTACCGCCCGGATAGCAGAGCACGTCGCTAGCCATCGAAGCCGACGCTACTCCGGTCGCGACATTCCCGCCGCGCAGGCGCGCCGTAGCTGCGGGTTACGTGGTGGCGAACTCCGCAAGTCGTGATTCGTCGGCCAGCCCCCACGCGGCGATGCGGTCGGTGACGACCTGGCGCAGTTCGTCGGGCCCGAAGATGCCCGCCTCGGCGACGTGCTCGACTTTGTCCGCGTAGGCGTCGATGTCCCCGCCGACGACGCCGAGGTCGGCGGCGCGGTTGGCGATCGCCTCGATGGTCTCGTCGCGGTGCGTGGTCAGCAGGTGGGAGACCAGGTTGGCGAAGAACTCCTCGTGGCGCTCCTCGTCCCTGGCGATCCGCCCGATCAGGTTCTTGAGCACCGGCTCGGAGGTCTGCGCTTCGAGGTTGCGGCAGAACACGGCGTGCGCGCGTTCGAAGAACGCCATGAACACCAGCCGCTCGACCTGGCTGTAGGTGTCGGCGCGGTATCCCTTCATCACGTGCTCGACGCGCACGTCTTCGTTGGCAGCCGGGTCGATCTCGCGGGTAACGACGAGGTAGTTGCGCAGCGCGATCGCGTGCAGGTGCTCCTCGGCGGTCCAGCGGCCGATCCAGCGGCCCCACTTCTCTTCCAGGATGAAGCTGAAGACGAACTCGCGGTGGAAGCTGGCCAGGTTGTCCTTGGTGATCAACAGGATCTCCAGCGCATCGGTGACGTGCTTGGGCAGCGTCACCTGCGACGGGTCCCAATCCCGGCCACCGAGGAAGGCGAAGTTCTCGCCCTGCTCGAACGGCACATAGTCATGCGCGTACCAGAGATCTTCGGAGTCGATGTGGCGGCGCAACTCCTGCTGCACGACCGGTTCGAGCTCGGTGATCAGCGCGTTTGGTACAGGTTTCTGTGCCATGAAAGTAACTGTAACCCGAGTTCACACGTTCCGGAAAACCACCCCGCCGAAAGGGGCGTTTGGACAGAAAAGTGCGATTAAAGCGCGACCAACCGTCGACCTCGGCGTTACGGGAGGACCGCGCCGCAAGCTACAGCGTCAGGCCCGGATACAGCGGGTTGGCGGCCAACAACTCGGCGGCGGCGGAGTGCACCCGCTCGGCGGTGCCGTCGGCCAGCTTGTACTTGGCCTTGGAGGGGCCAGCCGTGCCTACCGCTGGTTCCGTGTTGGTCAGCACGTCGACGACGAGCTCAGCGACGCGGTCGAATTCGGCCGCCCCGAACCCGCGCGTCGTCAACGCCGGGGTGCCGAACCGGATGCCGCTGGTGTACCACGCGCCGTTGGGGTCGGCCGGAATCGAGTTGCGGTTGGTGACCACACCGGAATCCAGCAGCGCGGACTCGGCCTGGCGTCCGGTCAGCCCGAACGACGTCACGTCGAGCAGCACGATGTGGTTGTCGGTGCCGCCGGTGACCAGCCGGGCCCCGCGCTTACCGAATCCGTCGGCCAGCGCCTTGGCGTTGTCGGCGACCCGCTGAGCGTAGCCCTGGAAGGCGGGTTGGCGCGCCTCGACCAGCGCGACGGCCTTGGCGGCCATCACGTGAGAAAGCGGGCCGCCCAACACCATCGGGCATCCCTTGTCGACGGCGTCGGAGTACTCCGGTTGCGCGAGCACCATCCCGCCGCGCGGTCCGCGCAGCGACTTGTGTGTCGTCGTGGTGGTGACGTGCGCGTGCGGCACGGGGTCCTCGTCGCCGGTGAACACCTTGCCCGCAACGAGCCCGGCGAAGTGCGCCATGTCGACCATCAGCGTGGCGCCGACCTCGTCGGCGATCTCGCGCAGCTTCGCGAAGTTGACCCGCCGCGGGTACGCCGAGTACCCGCCGACCAGGATCAGCGGCTTGAACTCCCGCGCGGCGGCCGCCAGCGCGTCGTAGTCGAGCAGCCCGGTCTCGGGGTCGGTGCCGTAGCTGCGCTGGTGAAACATCTTGCCGGAGATGTTGGGCCGGAACCCGTGCGTGAGATGGCCACCAGCGTCCAGCGACATGCCGAGCAGACGCTGGTTACCGAGCTTGTTGCGCAGCCCCTCCCAGTCCGCCTCCGACAGGTCGTTGACGTGCTTGACGCCGAACTCGGCCAGCGCCGGCGCCTCGACGCGGGTGGCCAGGATGGCCCAGAACGCGACCAGGTTGGCGTCGATCCCCGAGTGCGGCTGGACGTAGGCGTACGGCGCACCGAACAGCTCGCGGGCGTGCTCGGCGGCAACGCTTTCGACGGTGTCGACGTTCTGACAGCCCGCGTAGAACCGGTGCCCGATGGTGCCCTCGGCGTATTTGTCGGACAGCCAACTGCCCATCGTCAACAGCACCGCCGGTGAGGCATAGTTTTCGCTGGCGATCAGCTTCAGCGAATCCCGTTGGTCGGCAAGCTCTTTGCGTGTCGCGGCGGCGATACGCGGCTCGACGGACTCGATGACCTGCAGCGCTGCCCGGTAGGCCTGGCTGGCGGTCTCGGCGTACTCCGCACCTGGAGCAGCAGCGTGGGTGGTCACGGGGTCTGCAGTCATGGGGTTCAGCCTAATGCCCGTGCATAGGGTGCCGAGTGTGGGAGTAACGCACGTCCGGACCGCCGCAGGCGTGCGGGTAACCCACGTTCGGCGCGGGTTTAGCGCAGCGACGACGGGATCAGCGGTTCGTCGAGCAGCCTGCCGAACCGCTCGGTCAGCCCGACGCCGGCCGGGCGGGCGTCGAGCCAACCGCGCAGCAACCGGTAACCCTCGACATACGTGCTGGTGTAGGCCCGCCACAGCGGCGAGGACAGAAACCGCAGCATCTGACGCGCCCGCTGGTCGTCGACCAGCAGCCACCGCTCCAGGAACGCGACGACGTCGTCGACGTCGCGGTGCTCGTCGTGCAGCATCAACGCCGCATCCTGGCGCACATCAGCCAGCGCTGCCGTCGCCTCCGCCACCGCCTGCGCACGCTCACCGTCGAACCGCAGGCCCAGATCGGCGTAGATCTCAGCGGCCCAACTCCCCCAGGTGGGGCCGACCGCGGCGTAGAGCGCGAGATCGGCGAGGCCCTCGGCCATTAGGCACTGCGGGGTGTTGACGAGAAAGATCGTCTGCTCCTGCTGCCCCTTGCCCTCGACCAGGCCGGCTTCCTTGCGGCAGTGCTCGGTGTGGTGGCCCGGATAGGACTCGTGTGCCACCAGCCGCGGCAGGTTGGCCATCTGCTGTTTGAGGTCGGCGTTGACGGCGACGGTGGAGCGGTAGTCGCCGAGGTAGTAGTTGAACCCCGACCACGGTTTATCGGTCACCACCTCGTAGGTGATGGTCTCCGTCTCGGGCAGTGGGTACTGCGCGCGCACCCGGTCCCGCAGCGCGCTGGAGAACGCGTGGATGCACTCCTCGAGGCGCTCCGGCGCGATCTCCTCACCGGCGCGGTAGGCGGCCATGCGCTCGGCCAGCGGCCCGTGCCCGCCCAGCGCCTCGTCGAGCCGGCGGTGCGCCTGCCGGTACCGCTCCTCGTCGCCCTTGGTGACGCGCACGTCGAAGTAGGCCTCGACCTCGTCGACGAACCCGACGTCGTGGCCTGCGAACTTGCGTCCGGCGCAGGCCAGCGCGCGCAGGTGGGCGGCGACGAAATCGGCGCGCGCCGGCTCCAGTCCCGCAGGTAGTTCGGCCTGCAGCCGCTCGGCCTGACGGGCCAGCTCAGCGGGGTCGGGCGGGGGTTCGGCGGCCACCGCGCGGCGTAGCTCCTGGTCGCCGGTGAAGGCGTCGACGTACCCGGCTTCGATCCGGTCGAAGCGCAAACCGAGCAGCAAGTACTCCCGTATCACGGTGCTGGGGTCCATGGCCTCAACGTTAAATGCCACACTGAGCGCATGGCGCGGCTGAGCGAACCCAGCCCCTACGTGGAGTTCGATAGAAGTCAGTGGCAGGCACTGCGCATGTCGACGCCCCTCAAGCTCACCGAGGACGAACTCCTGAGGTTGCGGGGCCTCGGCGAGAAACTCGACCTGATCGAGGTTCAGGAGGTCTACCTGCCGCTGGCGCGGTTGATCCACCTGCAGGTCGCCGCGCGACAGCGGTTGTTCGAGGCCACCGCGGAGTTCCTCGGTGAGCCGCAGCAGAACCCGGACCGGCCGGTGCCGTTCGTCATCGGGGTGGCGGGCAGCGTCGCCGTCGGCAAGTCGACCACCGCCCGTGTGCTGCAGGCACTTCTGGCGCGCTGGGAACACCATCCGCGCGTCGACCTGGTCACCACCGACGGTTTCCTCTATCCGAACTCCGAGCTTGTCCGCCGTAACCTGATGGGCCGCAAGGGCTTTCCGGAAAGCTATGACCGCCGCGCGTTGATGCGGTTCGTCACCTCGGTGAAGTCGGGCGCCGACGAAGTCTGTGCGCCGGTCTACTCACACCTGCTCTACGACATCGTGCCGGGTGAGAAGCAGCTCGTGCGCCACCCCGACATCCTGATCCTCGAGGGCCTCAACGTCTTGCAGACCGGCCCGACGTTGATGGTGTCAGATCTGTTCGATTTCTCGGTGTACGTCGACGCCCGCATCGAGGACATCGAACAGTGGTACATCAACCGGTTTCTCGGCCTGCGCACCACGGCGTTCGCCAACCCCGCCTCGCACTTCCACCACTACGCGACGTTGACCGACGATCAGGCGGTATTCGCCGCCCGTGACATCTGGCATTCCATCAACCGGCCCAACCTGATCGAGAACATTCTGCCGACCAGGCCGCGGGCCACACTGGTGTTGCGTAAGGACGCCGACCATTCGATCAACCGGTTGCGGCTGCGCAAGCTGTGAGCCACCCGATGCGCGAGCGGCCACTTATGGTTTGATCCGCCGCCAGCCCTGGTACTGCAGTTCGGCGAACACCAGCGTGTAGGCCCCGGTGGCCAGGGTCAACACCACACCGATCGTGGTCAACGGGAACACGTCGACCAAGACGAGCACCACCGCCGCGACCGCGTACACGACGTTGGCGACGATCACCGCCATCCCGGCGCGCCGCACCGACGGCAGCGCCGCCAGCCCGAGCACCACCACCCCGTATGCGATGAAGAACGCGGCCATCGCGTACTCGAAGGTGGTTGTGGTACCGGAGATCTCGGCCAGCCAGCCGGCCAACGGGATGGCCGCGACGCCGGCCAGGCCGGTCAGGATCCCGTCGGCGCGCATGGCCAGGCGCAGTAGCGAGTCGGTGGACTCGTGGAGTTTCGGGGTGGTGATGGCAGCCATGGATCTGTTCCTTTCACTTGGGTGGGTGGTTTGACCGTTCCGGAGCCGACGCCGCAACCTCGAACGACGGCGGCTCCGGACCAGTCATGCGGGAGGTACGCCGAGGCGGCGCACCCCGAGGTACTGGGCGTAGGCGAAAGTGACGGTGACGACGGTGAACGCGATGTTGGCGGCCAGCACGGCGACCCCGACGCGCCGGACGTCGGGCAGCCCGGCGAGTACGAACAGCAGCAGGCCGTAGCCGACCAGCGCGGCGCCGCCGATCCACTCGGCGGTGGCGGACAGCCCGGTCAACCGCGACAGCGGTTCGGCGGCCATCACCACCAGCAGGCCGAGCGCACTGCACAGCGTGGCGTCAGCGCGCAGCGCGAAACGTAACAGCGCATCCCCGGCGGTATCGGCGGGGCGGGTGACGAGTGCGGTCATGGCACCGACGATGCTCAGATGCCGCTGCCAGATCGACACCTGATGCTGCCAATTACTGCCAGCCGCAGGTCACGGCAGCATTGAACTCCCGCGAGCGCTCATCCTGGTACGGATCCAGACGCTCAAGTTGTACGAGGGTGAGCGCTCGCGCTCCGGGTTTGAAACTCAGACGTCAGTCCCCCAGCGGCCACCAGGCTGCCGCGCAGATCAGCGGCGATCAGCCGCGCGGCGGCGTTCTGCCAGTTGTGCAGTGAGCGCTGCGGCACCTCGGTGACGAACCACTGCCAGGCCCGGCGCGCGACCGGGTTCAGCCCGGATGCGGTGGCGTTCTGCGCGTAGGCGCGCACACCCACGACGTACGGGAAGTACAGCGAGTTGTAGTGGCGCCACTCTTCGGTGGTGCCGAAGTCGCCGCCGTCCCGCGGTTTGAGCCGGGCGATGCGCTCAGCCAGCACCGCCTTGAGTTCGTTGGCCCGCTCCAGCGGCTGATCGGGTGCGCCGCGGGCGGCGAGGCGTTCGTCGATGACCGGAAGCGCGGTCAGCGGGCTGGCCACCAGCTTGGACAGATCACCGTAGTGGCCGAGCGCGCGACGGGTGAGCCGGACGAAGGTTTCGTCGTCGACGTCGTCGAGCGGATTGGTGGACCGGCGCGGCAGTGCGGCCTCGGCCTCGCGCAGCGCGGCGCGGTCGGCGCGCAGCGCGGGTCTGCGGGAGAACGCCACCCGGTCCAGCAGGCCCGCCAGCGGGTCCGCCAGCACGTTGATCGCGATCGCGATGCCCGTGCTGGTGAACAGCAGCACGGTCAGCGCGGTGTCGTGGCCGGTGACCGCCAACCCGATCAACGCCTGCCCGCCGAACAGCACCGCCACCACCGTCGTCGCCGCGAACGAGCGCAACATATCGGCCCGCAGTGCCTGACCCTCGTCGAACGCGTCACTGATCGCGACCGCGACGCCGAGCACTGCCACGTCAAACCCGGTGCCCGCCAACGCCAGCCAGCTCGGCACCAGGCCCAGTGGGATGATCAGGATTGCGTTGCCCAGCGCGAAGAACAGCGTCGCGACGACGACGAAGCCCACCACGGGGCCCGGCTGTAACCGCCGCAGCACCGCGTTGACCATCGCGCCCAGCGAGGACACCGAGATGGCACCGAACATCACCCAGTGCCCGGTGCGCAATGGGCCGTCGACGCTGCCGGCCATCGCCGCGCCGACGAACGCCACCGCGGCCACCCCGGCCACGAGCGCAATCTCACCTGCGCGGCCGCGCCAGGTGTCGCGGGGGCGCGACAGTTCGAGCAGCACCGCGAACCAGGCGATGCCCGGCACCGCGACGAGATAGATCTCGACGCGGCTCAGCGCGTCCGAACCGCTGACCACCCGCACCGCGTCCAGCGCCACCACCAACCCGAAACTGGTCAGGCCGATCGCGGACAGCACCAGGACGGGTTTACGTGGATCACGCGCGAGCAGATACAGCCCCAACCACCAGCTGAGCGCGAAGACCACCGCCGACAGCGCAGCCATGGTTCAAGTTTCCATCACATGCCGTAGCGGCGGTGGCGCACGGAGTAATCACGCAGCGCTCGAAGGAAGTCCACCCGCCGAAACGCCGGCCAATACGCCTCGGTGAACCACATTTCCGAGTAGGCGCTCTGCCACAACAGGAACCCCGACAACCGCTGCTCCCCCGATGTGCGGATAACGAGATCCGGGTCGGGTTGCCCGGAGGTGTACAGGTTCTCCGAGATCGCGTCGATGGTGACGGACTCGATCAACTGCTCGCCGGTGGCGCCGTTCACCAGCGCCTTGCCGAGCAGTTGACGCACGGCGTCGACGATCTCTTGGCGCCCGCCGTACCCGACGGCGAGGTTGACATGGAAATTGCTGCCGTTGCCGTTCGTCGACTCTACGGCTTCCCGCAGCCGCCGGGCCGGCTCCTCGCCGATCAGCTCGAGGTCTCCCACGGTGCGCACCGTCCACCGGTCGTCGGCCGCGCAGATCTCTTCGACCACGTCGGTGATGATCTCGATCAGCGACGAGAGCTCATCGGGATCGCGCTGCAGGTTCTCCGTGGACAGCAGGTACACGGTGGTCATCTCGATCCCGGCTTCCTGGCACCAGCGCAGCATTTCGGCGATCTTGCGGGCACCCATCCGGTAGCCGTAGCTGACGTCATCGTGACCAGCATCACGTGCCCATCTGCGGTTGCCGTCGCACAGCACCGCGATATGCCGGGGCAGTTGGGATTTGGATCGCGCGAGCTCGTGGCGCAGCCGCAACTCATAGAGCCGGTATGCCGGTTCTTTGAGCCGCGGAGGAATGAGGTCCACGAAGATCCAGACTACTGTGATGCTCGGAAACACCCACGCCGATAGCGGAGGTGACGTATGACGGCCCCCCTGCATCGCTCAGACGACGACACCGCCGCCGCGCTATCCAAGCAGCAGTCGCCGGCAGAAGACCTGCCTGAGGCCTTCGTCGACGGTGTCGCCAATTTCATCGGCAGGCCGCGTGCCCGGGGTTGGATTCATGTCTACGCAGCCGTGGTGGCCGCGATATGCGGTGCGACGCTGGTGGCGGTGTCGTGGTCGGTGCAGTCCACCAGGGCCGGCATCGCGACGCTGATCTACACGCTGACAATCGTGGCGATGTTCGCTGTCAGCGGCGCCTATCACCGGGTGAACTGGAAATCCGCGACCGCGCGCAAGTGGATGAAACGCCTGGATCACTCGATGATCTTCATCTTCATCGCCGGCAGCTACACACCGTTCGCACTGCTCGCGCTGCCGTCGACCGACGGCATGGTCTTGTTCTGGATCGTGTGGGGCGGCGCGATCGCCGGGGTGCTGCTCAAGATGTTCTGGCCGTCGGCGCCGCGGTGGCTCGGGGTGCCGCTCTACATCCTGCTGGGTTGGGTGGCGGCATGGTTCATCGGTCCGATCATGCACGGGGCCGGCGTGGCCGCGGTGGTGCTGCTGATCGTAGGCGGCGCGTTGTACAGCGTCGGCGGGGTGCTCTACGCGCTGCGGTGGCCCGACCCGTGGCCGACCACGTTCGGGCATCACGAGTTCTTCCACGCCTGCACGGCCGTGGCCGCGATCTGCCACTACATCGCGATGTGGTTCGCCGTCTTCTGAGCGATTTGTGTGCGTTTCGTTGCGGTGAGCGCGCGAAACCGCACACAAATCGCTCGAGGCTAGAGCTGGGTGACGTTTTCGGGGGTCCAGTAGGCCTTCATCGACGCGATCTGGCCCGCCTCGCTGAACGTCATGACGCTGATGATCTCGATGCGCATCCGGTTCTCGCCGAGGTCGATGGTCAACGACCAGTAGAACGCCACCTCGTTGCCGAGCGCGCGCAGCGTGACGACGTCGCACTCGGCGTTCATGTTGTTCAGGCTCTCGTAGAAACCCCGGATCGCCGTGCGGCCGATGTGCACCTCCCCGCCCACCGGATCCTCGACGGTCGCGTCATCGGCGTAGAGCTCGACGATGTCGTCGGCCTTGCCCTGGGCGGCCAGCTCCAGATAGCGGTGAACGGTCTTGGCGTTGCCTTCGGGGGTCGACATGCGCCGAAGGCTACACGGCGACATTCAGCGCGGCAGCCAGTTCCTCCGCGGTGGTGACGGGAAGGTCGCACACCCGCCCGCGGCACACGTAGGCCGCGTCGGCGCCGTCGACGCGGTCACGTCCCGTCAGCAACTCCGTGGAGTTCACCGGCCCACCCACCACGACGGCCCCGCCCGGCGCCAACCTGCGCGCCGCGGCCAGCAGCTCGGAGCGGCCGGGGTCACAGGCCACCGCGATCTGCAGCGGTCCGCGCACGGCGGCTTCCGCGACGGCCAGCCAATGCCCGCCCGAGCGCGGCGCGCGCGCCAGGATCGGTGTGCCCGACGCCAGCGTCGCCTCCGCTGCCGCCGCGTAGGTTTCGACACGGTCCGCGCCGACGAGATGTGTTGCCAGTAGCAGAGCTTCGGCCATCAGCGAGGCGCCCGACGGGGTCGCGCCGTCGAGCGGATCGGCGGGTCGAACCATCAACGCCTCAGCATCGTCGGCGCTGTCGAACCACCGGCCGGCACGTTCGGGGTCGGCGAAATGTTGCAGCGCGACGTCGATCAGCGTGGTGGCGGTCTGTAGCGAGGACGCCTCGCCGGTCATCTGGTACAGCGTCAACAGTGCGGTGGCCAACGCGGCGTAGTCCTCCAGAACCGCTGCGGGCTCACCGACCCGGCCGCCGAGGCTGGCCCGCCGCAATCTGTCGTCGACAAGGTGCAGGTCGACGACGGCCCGGGCGCATCGCGTTGCGGCGTGGAGCAATTCGGGACGGTCAAGCGCGACGGCCGCCTCGGCCAATGCTGTGATCGCCAGCCCGTTCCACGCGGTGACAACCTTGTTGTCGCGTTCGGGTTGCGGCCGGGTGAGCCGAGCGGCCAGCAGCGCGGTGCGCACCCGGGTGAAGCGGTCGACGTCGTCGGGATCACGCAGCAGCTGCAGCACCGAACTGCCTGCCTCGAACGTGCCCGGCTCGGTCACCTCGAAAGTCTCCGCAGCCCAACGGCCGTCGTCGTCGCCGAGCATCTCGCGCAGCTGGTCGGGCGTCCAGACATAGGTCAGGCCCTCCACACCGTCGGCGTCGGCGTCCAACGACGAAACGAACATGCCGTCGACGCCGAGCTCGTCGACGATGAACCGGGCGGTTTCGTGGGCCACCCTGCGCGCCAACGGGTTCGACGTGCGACGCGCCCAGTGCGCGTAAACCCGCAGCAGCTGCGCATTGTCGTAGAGCATCTTCTCGAAGTGCGGCACCACCCAGGACGCGTCGACGCTGTAGCGCGCGAACCCGCCCGCCAGTTGGTCGTAGATGCCACCGCGCGCCATCGCCGCGCAGGTGCGCTCCACGGCCTCCATCGGCAGGATGTCACCGGTGCGCTCGTGGTTGCGCAGCAACGCCAACAGCAGCGCAGACGGCGGAAACTTCGGCGCGGCAGCCTGATTGGAGACGAAGCCGCCGCGCTCGGTGTCCTCGTCGCGCAGCGCGGCGGCCACCGCGTGGTCGCACAGTGCCGGCTGCACCGGCGGCCCGCCGTCGGGCAAACCCGCCGTCATCGATCGCAGTTCGTCGGTGATCCGGTCGGAGGCCTGCTCGACTTCGCCGCGCCGGCTGCGCCAGGTCTCCGAAACCGCGTGCAGCAGTTGCAGGAAGCTGGGTTTGGGATAGTAGGTGCCGCAGAAGAACGGCCGCCCGTCGGGGGTGAGGAAGCACGTCATCGGCCAGCCGCCCTGCCCGGTCAGCGCGACGGTGGCGTTCATGTAGATGGCGTCCAGGTCGGGTCGTTCCTCGCGGTCGACCTTGATGCACACGAAACCGTCGTTCATCGCGGCAGCCACCTGCTCGTCCTCGAACGACTCGTGGGCCATCACGTGGCACCAGTGGCAGGCGGCATAACCGATCGACAACAGGATCGGCACATCCCGCGCGGCGGCCTCGGCCAACGCCTCAGGCGTCCACTGCCGCCAACGCACCGGGTTGTCGGCGTGCTGACGCAGATATGGACTGGTGGCCGAAGCGAGTTGGTTCGTCACCCTTTCGACGGTAACCCCGGGGCGCGATCACGCAGCGCGGCGAACTATCGCTCGTCGCCGGTGGGCGGAGGTTCCGCGGCGCCGCTCTCGGCGGTCGGGTCGGGTTCCTCGGTGTCGAACGACTTGGGCAGCTTGCGCAGATGCCGGTTCATCGACCAGACCAGAAGGAACGTTCCCACCAGCAACAACGCGATGACCAGCATTCCGAATGGGCTGGCCTTGCCGAATTCGGGACCGGGCTGGTTGGGCTCCTGCTGGGCCAGCACGGCGGTGATCAGCTCCATGCCGAACGTGACGGCGTCGTTCATCGGTCCTCGATTCCGGCGAACAGATCGGTTTCGGGAAGCGCAACCGGCACCCGCGAGCGGGCCAGCTCGAACTCCTCAGTGGGCCACAGCCGCTGCTGCCAGTCGATGGGCGCGCGGAAGAAGTCTCCGTTGGGGTCGATCTGCGTGGCGTGGGCGCGCAACGCGTCGTCGCGCTGGGCGAAGTACTTGGCGCATTCGACCCGGGTGGTGACCCGCTTGGCGAAGATGTCGCGGTCGGGGTCCCAATGTTTGAGCCACTTCTCGAACGGGCCGACCTCGCCATGCTTGGCGAACTCGTCCTGCAGCAGCTGCATGCGTTGCCTCAGGAAGCCGTGGGTGTAATACAGCTTCTTGACCTCCCAGGGTTCGCCGGCGTCGGGGTAGAGCCGGTAGTCGGTGGCGGCTTCGTAGGCGGCCACCGACACCTGGTGGCAGCGGATGTGGTCGGGGTGCGGGTAGCCGCCGTTCTCGTCATAGGTGGTCATCACATGGGGACGGAACTCACGCACGACGCGCACCAACGCCTCGGTCGGCTGCTCGAGCGGTATCGCGCCCAGGCACTCGTCGGGCAGGGGCGGCGGCGGGTCGCCCTCGGGCAACCCGGAGTCGACGAAGCCGAGCCAGTGATGTTCGACGCCGAGGATCTCCGCGGCCTTGGCCATCTCGTCGCGGCGGATCTCGGCCATCCGGCCGTGCACCTCGGGTAGGTCCATGGCCGGGTTGAGGATGTCGCCGCGCTCACCGCCGGTGAGGGTCACCACGAGCACCCGCACGCCCTCGTCGACGTAGCGGGCCATCGTCGCGGCGCCCTTGCTGGACTCATCGTCCGGATGGGCGTGCACGGCCATCAACCGCAGTTCGCTCAACCTGATCTGCCTTTACCTAACGTTTGTCCGGCCGACCTGCGTCGGCCCTTGTCAAGACATTTCAACCATTCGACACGCCCTATAGTTCCAGTTCTGTAGATCCATCCGACCGACGGGCATGTAAATCCAGATGATCGAACGTCCCGCCGCGCGCTACGGGCGCCAGCGGCTCTCACGCCGCCAACGTCGGTGGATCGCCGTGGGCCTGACGGTGGCGACGCTGATCGCCGGGTTCGTACTCGCCGTGATCGCCTACCAGCGGTTCGCCAGCGAAGACGTCAAGGGCGAGATGGGCGGCTTCGAGGTGACCGACGACTCCAGCGTCTCGGTCACCTTCTCCGTCACGCGCAAGGATCCCTCGCAGCCCGCGGTGTGCATCGTGCGGGCCCGCTCCTACGATGGCAGCGAGACTGGGCGCCGAGAAGTGCTAATAGCACCTTCGACACAGCCCACCGTGCAGGTGACCACAACCGTCAAGACCAGCCAACCACCCGTCGTCGGCGACGTGTACGGTTGCGGCACCGACGTGCCGTCCTACCTGGTCACGCCCTAGCCCGACCAGGTGTCCGCAAGCTGAACAGCGAACTACGAAAGCGCAAAGGCAGCCGGGTTCGCGGTGCTATGATGGTCGGATACACGGTTCCTGCTGGGACCGTGTATTGCTGCTTTTAGCGCGCGCATAACGACGGCGAACGCGGCAATACATACAACCAATCCCCGGCGCCGTGACACGAACGACTTACCGAGAAACAGCGCGAGAGCAACAACGACAGGAGCGCGACGACATGACCGACACGCAGGTCACCTGGCTGACCCAGGAGGCATACGACCGGTTGAAGGCGGAACTCGATCAGTTGATCGCCAATCGGCCCGTCATCGCCGCCGAAATCAACGACCGCCGCGAGGAAGGCGACCTGCGCGAGAACGGCGGCTACCACGCCGCCCGCGAGGAGCAGGGCCAGCAGGAAGCCCGGATCCGGCAACTGCAGGAGCTGCTGAACACCGCCAAGGTCGGCGAGGCGCCCACCCAGTCCGGTGTCGCCCTGCCCGGTTCGGTGGTCACGGTCTACTACGACGACGACAAGAGCGACACCGAGACGTTTTTGATTGCCACCCGCCAGGAAGGCGTCAGCGACGGCAAGCTCGAGGTGTATTCGCCCAAGTCGCCGTTGGGTGAGGCGCTCATCGACGCGAAGGTCGGCGAGAGCCGCACCTACACGGTGCCGAACGGGAACACGGTCAAGGTCACCCTGGTCAGCGCCGAGCCGTACCAGTCCTGACGCGCGCTAACCGCGGCGCCGCGGTTAGAGTCCGCACATGGCGCAGATCGCCGAGGACCTGTTTCTGCTGCTGCTCGACAACGCATCCGCCCAGCCCAACCTCGAACGCCACCGCCGCGCGCGGGTGCTGTCGGCGGCGGTGCTGCTGGACTTGGCCTACGCCTGCCGGATCCGTCCGGCGGTGGCCGGCGACCCGGTTGAACCGGGCCGGTTGATGGCCCTGGCGACGACGCCCGGTCCGCCGGATCACGTCGCCGAGCCGGCGTTTGAGCTGCTGCGACGACGGCCGCTGCGCCCCGCGACAGCGCTGAAGCGCTTGTCGCCACACATCGAGGACGACGTCAGCGGATACCTCGAGTACACCGGGCAGATCCGGCGGATCCGCTTGAGGCACAAGGAGTCCGCGTGGCCGCTGATGAACCGTGAGCGGGTGGGTAACGCCAGATCAGCGCTGCTCGCGGCGTTGTTCGATCGCAAACCGCCGGCGCCGGCGACCGCGGCGATCATTTCGCTGTTGCACGCCGTCGACGGGCTGGGCGCGCTGTTGAGCCTCAACGACCGCGGCTGGCGCTGGGTGCACGCCCGGGCAGCCGAAATCGCCAGCGGCAGTTGGGTTGACGAGTATCCTACGGCGCTGCCGGAGGTGAACTTGGCGGTCACTACGTCGGCGGTCCGGCGCGCGCTGGAGTGAGTCTGTTCCGGGCGCGAGCTAACTTAGCGCCTGCTCCAGATCGGCGAGGAGGTCGGCGGCGTCCTCAATACCCACCGACAGCCGCACCAGGTCGTCGGGCACCTCCAGCTGCGAGCCCGCGGTCGAGGCGTGTGTCATCGCACCCGGGTGCTCGATCAGTGACTCGACGCCGCCGAGCGATTCGGCGAGGATGAAAATCTCAGTGCGCGAACACAACTCGCGGGCCGCCTGCGCTCCCCCGCGCAGCCGCACCGAGATCATGCCGCCGAAGCCGCTCATCTGCTTGGCGGCGATGTCGTGGCCGGGGTGGCTGGGCAGGCCGGGGTAGAGCACGGTGTCGATCGCGGGATGGCCGGTGAGGAAGTCGGCGATGACGGCGGCGTTTTCGCTGTGCCGCTGCATGCGCACGACGAGGGTTTTGAGCCCGCGCAGCGTCAGGTACGCGTCGAACGGGCCCGGCACCGCCCCGGCGCCGTTCTGCAGGAATGCGAACGCGGTGTCGAGTTCCTCGTCGTCGGTGAGCAGCGCGCCGCCCACCACGTCGGAGTGCCCGCCGATGTACTTGGTGGTGGAGTGCAGCACGATGTCGGCGCCCAACGCCAACGGTTGCTGCAGCGCCGGTGAAGCAAAGGTATTGTCCACCAGCAGTCTGGCATTCGCGGTGGCGGTCAACTCCGCGATGGCACCGATGTCGGCGATGGTCAGCAGCGGGTTGGTCGGCGTCTCGACCACAACCATTCGGGTTTTGTCGGTGATCGCGGCCTTGACCGCGTCGAGATCGGCCAACGGGGCCGCGGTATGGCTGATCCCCCAGTGGGTGAACACCTTGTCGATCAGCCGGAAGGTACCGCCGTAGGCATCGTCGGGGATGACGACATGGTCGCCAGGGCGCAGCACCGCGCGCAGCGCACAGTCGGTGGCGGCCATTCCGGAGCCGAACGCCCGGCCGTACGCGGCTTCCTCGACCGCCGCCAGCGCCGCCTCCAGCGCCGAGCGCGTCGGGTTGCCGGTCCGCGCGTACTCGAAGCCGCCGCGCAATCCCCCGACGCCGTCCTGGGCGAACGTCGAACTGGCGTAGATCGGGGGGTTGACGGCTCCGGTCGCCGGATCGGGGCGAAAACCCGCGTGGATGGCCTTGGTCGACAGGCCCGCAAACTTGTGCTGTTCAGTCATTACGTCTCACCCTAGCGAGAACGCGGACGCCGGTCAGAGCGGTGTAGACAAGAACGATGAGCGCTGACCTCCTCGACCTCGACTCGCTGCTGACCCCCGAAGACATCGAGCTGCGCCAGACCGTGCGCAAGTTCGGCGACCAACGGGTGCGCCCCCACATCGCCGAGTGGTTCGAAACCGGTCAGGTACCGGTCCGCGAACTGGCCGTCGACCTGGGCAAGCTCGGCCTGCTGGGCATGCACCTGACGGGCTACGGCTGCGGCGGCTCGTCGGCGACCGCCTACGGGCTGGTGTGTCAGGAACTTGAGGCCGTCGACAGCGGGCTGCGCAGCCTGGTGTCGGTGCAGGGGTCGCTGGCGATGTTCGCGATCCACCGGTGGGGCAGCGAGGACCAGCGCACGCAGTGGCTGCCCGCGATGGCCAGCGGCGAGGCCATCGGCTGCTTCGGGTTGACCGAACCCGACTTCGGGTCCAACCCGGCCGGCATGCGCACCACCGCCAAGCGGGACGGTTCGGATTGGATCCTCAACGGCTCGAAGATGTGGATCACCAACGGCTCGGTAGCCGACGTGGCGATCGTGTGGGCCCGCGCCGAGGAGGGGATCGTCGGCTTCGTCGTGCCTGCGGCAACGCCGGGTTTCGCGGCCGGCGACATGACCCGCAAGATGTCGCTGCGGGCGTCGGTGACCTCCGAACTGCATCTGGACGACGTGCGACTGCCGGCCGACGCCAAATTGCCTGAGGCCCACGGGTTGTCGGGCCCGCTGAGCTGTCTGTCGGAAGCCCGGTTCGGCATCGTGTTCGGCAGCGTCGGGGCCGCGCGGGACTGCCTGCAGACCACATTGGACTACGTCGGCGCCCGCACCGTATTCGACAAACCGCTGTCGGCCTACCAGCTGACGCAGGCCAAGATCGCCGATATGGCCGTCGAACTGAACAAGGCGCAGCTGCTGGCGCTGCATCTGGGCCGGCTCAAGGACGAGGGCCGGATCCGTCCCGAGCAGATCAGCATCGGCAAGCTCAACAACGTCCGCGAAGCGCTGCGGATCGCCCGGGAGTGCCGAACGTTGCTGGGCGCCAACGGAATCACGCTGGAATATCCGGTGCTGCGGCACGCCAACAACCTCGAGTCGGTGCTGACCTACGAAGGCACCTCCGAGGTGCACCAGTTGGTCATCGGAGAGGCGCTGACCGGCGTCAGCGCCTTCCGATGAGCCTCGTTACTGCGACGGCAGCTGCTGCGGGTTGTGCTCGGCGACCTGACCGCCGCTGAGCTTGCGGAAGGCGTAGACCTCGATCAGGATCACCAGCGGAATCGCGACGAGAAGCCCGACGCCGCACAGCAATGCGCCGACGATCGCGATGACCAACATCACCAGCCAGGTCAGCAGCGCCGCACCGAAGTTCTCCTTGACGACGTTGAAGCTGGTTTTGATCGCGTCGATCGGCGCGAGGTTGCGGTCCAGCAGAGCGACGATCGTGAACATCGTGAAGATGGCCACGATCAGACCCGGGATGACGCACAGGAACAGCCCGATCGAGGTCAGGATTCCAACGATCAGACCCGCGATCACGACATTGCCGATGTTTCGCGGTCGAAAGAACGATCCGATCGAAACCGGTTGCCCGTTGGCGATGTCGAGCACACCCCCGACGTAGGCCGATTGGACAGTCGCGCCGACGATCAACAGCACGATCCAGCCGATGATCGACACGATGACCGCGCCGGGACTGTTCAGGCTGTAGGAGAACGCGAAGCCGCCGTCGTCGGTGGCGTAACTGGTGGTGTCACCGTCGTTGAACGCTCCCCCGAGCGCGTTGATGATCCACTGCAGCACGACGATGACCAGACCCCACACCAGCGTCGCGACGAGGAACGGGACCGCGTTGTTGGTGAACCGGTTCCACGCCCACGAGAACGCGTCGCCGATGCTGTAGGCCGGCGCACCGCCGAAACCCGGTCCGCCAGGGGGCGGATAGCCGGGAGGCGGGTAGCCGCCCTGCTGCGGCGGTGGTGGATAGCCGGGCGCGCCGCCGTGCGGCGGCGGGTAACCACCCGGGGGCGGTGGCGGCGGGTAACCCCCCGGGGGCGGTGGCGGCGGATAGCCACCTGGCGGTGGCGGCGGGGGGTAGCCGCCCCCGCCGCCAGGTGGCGGTGGGTAATCTCCGCCG
The DNA here is from genome assembly GCF_053483935.1 of Mycolicibacterium sp. XJ879. NCBI lineage: Bacteria > Bacillati > Actinomycetota > Actinomycetes > Mycobacteriales > Mycobacteriaceae > Mycobacterium > Mycolicibacterium sp. XJ879. The sequence continues at coordinate 127,992 of NZ_JBEFTH010000005.1, read as the reverse complement.
CCTGGTGGCGGGGGTGGCGGGTAGTTGCCGGGGGGTGGTTGATCGCTCATAGCTGCCTTCCAGTGTCGGTTCGTCAACGATTAGAGCGGTAAACAGATAGTACTGACGATCTTGTCGACCAACGTCTGCCTCTTCGCATCCCATAGCGGGAACAAGACCGCGATGACCCAGAGCAGGCCGCAGGCCAGATACGCGACCAGGTAGATGAACTCACGCAGGACCGATAATGCAAAACCCATTGGCTGACCGGTCTTTTCAGAGACCACCTTGAATTTCACGATCGACTTGCCGATGCTCGACCCAGTCCGGCCCTGGCGGTAGCCGAGGTTCCAGACCAGATACGCCAGCGCGACGATCGGTGCGATCACCACCGATGCCTGTCCCAGCGTGGACGCTCCGGTGGCACAGAACTCACCCAGCTCGTACTCGGAAACATCTGTGATGCAGGCGGTTTCGCGGGTTCCCGCCAGCATCGCGAACCCGATGCCCAAGATGATCGTGAACGGGATGTAGTCGATGATCCACGCGAGCACGCGAGTAAACCACGGGGTATAGGCCTCTTTCGGCAATACCGGGACCCGCTGCGCGAATCCGCCGGGTGCCGGATATCCACCGCCCTGGTGCTGGCCCCCCGGCGGAAAAGGTGGTGGATAGCCCCCTGGCGTCGGCGGTTGCTCGGTCATGGATGACCTCCCCAGGGCTGCTCTAGGTGGTAACAAGCCTGCTTACAGTACCTGAGAAGGCGTCGACAGCAGCGATTTCCGACCGGAACCCGGCGTCGTGCCCGAACCGTGAGTTTGCCCGGCTTTTCAATCCTGCTGCGCAGCCCTAACGCCGGCCGTCGCCGTCGGACAGGAACCCGAGAAGATCGTGTCGGGTCAGTACGCCGACGGGTTTGCCTTCCTCGACCACCATCACCGCATCGCATTCGCGCAGTGTCTTGGCCGCGTCGGTGACGAGCTCGCCGGAGCCGACCAGCGGCAGCGGCGGGCTCATGTGCTTGGCAACCGCGTCAGCCAGTTTGGCACGTCCTTCGAACACCGCCTTGAGCAGTTCGCGCTCCGAGACACTGCCCGCCACTTCGCCGGCCATGACCGGCGGTTCGGCGCCGACCACCGGCATCTGCGACACCCCGTACTCACGCAGGATGTTGATTGCGTCGCGCACCGTCTCGGAGGGATGGGTGTGCACGAGGTCGGGCAGCGCACCCGACTTGCCCCGCAACACGTCTCCAACCAACGTCGGTCCCTCGGCCGAGCCGTCGAGCCGACTGCGCAGAAAACCGTAGGACGACATCCATTCGTCGTTGAAAATCTTTGAGAGGTAACCTCTTCCGCCATCAGGCAGCAGAACGACGACCAACGAGTCCGGTCCGGCCTCCTCGGCCACCTTGTTCGCGGCGACGACCGCCATCCCGCACGACCCGCCGACCAGCATCGCCTCCTCGCGCGCCAACCTTCGGGTCATCTCGAACGAGTCGGCGTCGGAGACCGCGATGATCTCGTCCGGCACGGCGGGATCGTAGGCCGCAGGCCAGAAATCCTCGCCGACGCCTTCGACCAGATACGGCCTGCCGGTACCGCCCGAGTAGACCGAACCTTCAGGGTCGACGCCGACGACGCGCACCTTTCCGTCCGACACCTCCTTGAGGTAGCGGCCCGCTCCCGTGATGGTGCCGCCGGTGCCGATGCCCGCGACGAAATGGGTGACCTTGCCGTCGGTGTCCGCCCAGATCTCCGGCCCGGTCGATTCGTAGTGGCTGGCCGGGCCCATCGGGTTGGAGTACTGGTCGGGCTTCCAGGCACCGTCGATCTCGCCGACCAGGCGGTCGGAGACGCTGTAGTAGCTGTCGGGGTGGTCCGGCGGTACGGCGGTCGGACATACGACGACGTCGGCGCCGTATGCGCGCAGTACGTTTCGCTTGTCCTCGCCGACCTTGTCGGGGCACACGAAAATGCACTTGTAGCCGCGCCGCTGGGCGACCAGCGCCAAACCGACACCGGTGTTACCCGACGTCGGTTCGACGATCGTGCCCCCAGGCTTGAGTTCTCCGCTGGCCTCGGCGGCATCGATCATCTTGATCGCGATGCGGTCCTTGGAGCTGGCGCCCGGGCTGAGGTACTCCACCTTGGCGGCGACCATGCCGGCGCCGGGCGGCACCACGGAGTTCAGCTGTACCAGAGGGGTATTGCCGATGAGCTCACTGATGTGCCTGGCGATCCGCATGACTCCATCGTGTCAGGCGGCCTCCCGGGTCGCCAGGCGGCTTACCAGGTGGCCTCGCGAATGTAGTCGCCGATCTGACGCAGCGACCTCGTCGCCTCGGGAACCATCGGCGCGGCGAGCTGGAAAACATGCATCTGACCGGGCCAGATGCGCACCTCGACCGGCACCCCGGCAGCTGCCAGCCTGCGGGCAGCCTTGCGGGCGTCGCTGACCAGCACCTCGGAGCCGGAAACGTGGATCAGTGTGCGGGGCAGGCCCGGTTCGATGTGGTCCAGCGGTTCGTAGACCTCTTCGGGTCTGCCGTCCTGGTGATGGCGCCGCGCGGCCTCCTCGACCAGGTCGACGAGTGCGTAGAACGCGCGGGGCGGGAACATGGCGTCGGTGCGGATATTCGGGTGGTTCGCGCGGGCTTCGTTGTCGACCTCGAACAGCGGTGACATCGTCACCATCGCCGCGGGCACCTCGCCGTGCGGACCCTCCTCCTGCAGCCGCTCGGCCAGTGCGAGCGCCAGATATCCGCCCGCGGAGTCGCCGGCCAGCACAATCTGGTCGGCCTCGTAGCCCTTCTGGCGCAGCCACTTGTAGGCGTCGTAGCAGTCGTCGACCGCCATGCCCACCGAGTGCTTGGGGATCATCCGGTAGTTGACGATGAGCACCGGGCAGTCAGCAAACCGTGACAGCCCGCTGACCAAGCGGCCATGCGAGTTGACGCCGCACGTCAAGAACGCCCCTCCGTGCATGTAGAGGATGACGGCGCGGTTACCGTCTGCCGGCAGCACGCCCGGCGCTCGCACGAGTTGCGCGGTGCACTTCGGCAAAGAGATCGTCGCACGGACCGTGCCGGGCGCCGGCCGCATCACCCGCGAGACGAAGTCCACCAAACCCCAAGGCCACGGCAGCTTCGGTGCGTAGCTTCCGATAGCTAGAGTCGGCCGGATAGTTAGCAGAGCAGCCAGCGCGGTGACCCGTCCTGCGAGGCTTGGACCGTCTTCGACAACCTCGACAGGCGCGCCGTCACTTACCGGAAACTTGCGGGGTTTTCGCCCCTTAGCAGGCGGTATACCAGCGCTGTGCGCCCTGGCAACCTTGCTGGGTGCCGTCATCGCCACCCCTTCCCTACGCCACTGTAGTTCCGGGTGCCGCCTCTTTACTGAGCGTGGCCCGTACCTTAGCTTGACACTCTATAAGCCGATCAACAATCGACGAGTCGTATTCGATACCGGAGTTGATACCGCAATGTGACACGAGATTGCCTGCCGCCACGCGGATATCCCAGAAAATCCCACTTAAACTCGGTGTGTGGGCACTCACGCACCGCACCGGACAAAAACCGTCGCCCTGGCGGCCGCGGCGGCGCTGGCCTCGACGGGTTCGGCATATCTCGGAGCGCGCAACCTGCTCAGCGAACAGGCGGCCCGAACCCGCCAAGTCATTCCCAAATCATGGGACATCCCCCCGCGCGCCGACGGCGTGTACACCCCGGGCGGCGGACCGGTCGAGCGCTGGCAGCGCGACGTGCCATTCGATCTGCATCTGATGATCTTCGGTGACTCCACCGCGACCGGATACGGTTGCATCGACGCCGACCAGGTGCCGGGCGTGCTGCTGGCCCGCGAGCTTGCCGAGAGGTCGGGTAAGCGAATTCGGTTGAGCACCAAGGCCATCGTGGGGGCGACGTCGAAGGGGCTGGCTGGCCAGATCGACGCCATGTTCGTCGCGGGTCCGCCGCCGGACGCCGCGGTGATCATGATCGGGGCCAACGACGTCACCGCGCTGAACGGAATCGGCGCGTCGGCGCGGCGACTGGCGCGGGCGGTGCAGCGGCTACGGGCCAGCGGAGCCGTCGTCGTCGTGGGCACCTGCCCCGACTTCGGCGTGATCAGCGCCATCCCCCAGCCGCTGCGTATGGTGGCCCGCAGCCGCGGCCTGCGCCTGGCACGTGTGCAGGCCGCAGCCGTGCGCTCGGCCGGTGGTGTGCCGGTGCCGTTCTCCGACCTACTGGCGCCCGATTTCCGCAAGATGCCCGAGGTGCTGTTCTCCCACGACATGTTTCATCCGTCGGCGGCCGGTTATGCGCTCGCGGCCAAACAGTTGTTCCCGGCGTTGTGTAATGCGTTGGGTGACTGGATCGGTGGCGCGGTGCCCGAGCTGCCGTGGCAGACGCAGCCGTCCGAGGGCACGACGCTCGTGGCTCGGGTCGGCAGCTTGAGCAGGCTGTGGCGGCGTTCGACTGGGGTGCCCGCGCCCATCGTGGCGCGCGCGAGCTAGGTTCTCCTGATAGCCGTCAACGCGAGGAGACACCATGCCTGAAGCCGTCATTGTCGCGACCGCGCGGTCGCCGATTGGCCGCGCCGCGAAGGGTTCGCTGGTCGATATGCGCCCCGACGATCTGGCCGCGCAGATGGTGCGCGCGGTGCTGGACAAGGTGCCTGCACTGGATCCGCGGGAGATCGACGACCTGATCATGGGCTGCGGACAACCTGCTGGCGAGGCCGGGTTCAACGTCGGCCGCGCCGTCGCCGTCCAACTGGGCTACGACTTCCTGCCCGGCACCACGGTCAATCGGTACTGTTCATCGTCGCTGCAGACCACCCGGATGGCGTTCCATGCCATCAAGGCCGGCGAGGGCCATGCGTTCATCTCCGCTGGCGTGGAAACGGTTTCGCGGTTCCCGAAGGGCACTGCCGACGGTTGGCCGGACAGCAAGAACCCGGTGTTCTCCGACGCGATGAGCCGCTCCGAGCAGGCCGCCGCCGGCGCCGACGAATGGCACGACCCCCGCCAGGACGGCCAGCTGCCCGACGTGTACATCGCGATGGGCCAGACCGCCGAGAACGTCGCGCTGGCCACCGGCATCAGCCGCGAAGACCAGGACCACTGGGGCGTGCGCAGCCAGAACCGCGCCGAGGAGGCCATCAACAGCGGCTTCTTCGAGCGTGAGATCGTGCCGGTGACGCTGCCCGACGGGACGACGGTCAGCAAGGACGACGGTCCGCGCGCGGGCACCACCTACGACAAGATCAGCCAGCTCAAGCCGGTGTTCCGGCCCAACGGCACCGTGACGGCCGGCAATGCGTGTCCGTTGAACGACGGCGCCGCGGCGTTGGTGGTCATGTCGGACACCAAGGCTCGCGAGCTGGGGCTGACCCCGCTGGCGCGCATCGTGTCCACCGGTGTCAGTGGCCTCTCGCCGGAGATCATGGGCCTCGGCCCGATCGAGGCGACGAAGAAGGCGCTGGCCAATGCGGGCATGTCGATCGGCGATATCGACCTCTACGAGATCAACGAGGCGTTCGCGGTGCAGGTGCTGGGTTCGGCGCGTGAGCTCGGGATGGACGAAGACAAGCTCAACGTCTCCGGCGGTGCGATCGCGCTGGGCCATCCGTTCGGCATGACTGGCGCGCGCATCACCGCCACACTGCTGAACAACCTGACGACCTACGACAAGACGTTCGGCCTCGAAACGATGTGCGTCGGCGGCGGTCAGGGCATGGCGATGGTGATCGAGCGGCTGTCCTGACTTGTTGGCGTTGACTCTGCGTTGAGGGTGCCAAAAAAGTCGAATTTGAGCCCTGGACGCCGAGTCAACGATTGCGTGCCTCCCACGCGCGGCGGACACGACGCAATATGTCGGCGGGATGGTGACGCGCCGCCACCCTGATGTTCAGCCAGTCAAGTTCGGCGATGTCCTCCAGACGTTGGATCTCGTAGGCGAACCGTTCTCGGGTGGTCCGATGCTGATCGCCCTCGTACTCGGCGGCGATCTTGAGGTCTTCCCAACCCATGTCGAGGAAATAGCGTCGGGTACCGTCTGGACTCCACACCGGTATCTGTGTCTGGGGTCGCGGATAACCCGCGCGAATGAGCAACAGCCGCAACCACGTTTCCTTTGGTGACTGCGCACCGGCGTCCATCAGATCCAGGGCCTGCTCGAGCTGGAGCAGGCCGCGCGTGTGGCGGTGCCTTGCCGCCAGCTCTTCGATCGCCGAAGCCTTGAAACCGGTGGCCCGCGCTAACGCATCGAGGCGCTCCACCGCATGGCCAAGGGTTCCCCGCCTTCCGAGACGGCTCGATCCGCTTGTCCAGGTAGGCGTTCGGCATGACTGCGCGGTAGTACCGTCGCAGCTCGTACCGGCTGAGCGCACCCGACGCAACCGCCTCTGATCCGATGAACGGTTCGGATATCTCCCCCATGACCGCACATTCGCAGCCTCGCCGCTCGAATAGAGTGTCACTCTGCGCCCACGGCGCGAATCTGTGGATGAACTACGCCATGTGTACAGAGCCAACGTACGAAAAAGCCCGACACCGTAGTGCCGGGCTTTTCGTTTGAAGCGACTACTCGCTGTTGAAGTAGCTGAGCAGACGCAGGATCTCGATGTACAGCCAGACCAGCGTCACCGTCAGGCCCAACGCGATACCCCACGCGGCCTTCTCCGGCGCACCGGCCCGAACCATCTGATCAGCGGCGTCGAAGTCGATCAGGAACGAGAACGCCGCCAGGCCGATGCACAGCAGCGAGAAGCCGATGGCGAGCATGCCGCCGTCGCGCAGGCCCAGACCGGTGCCGCCGCCCACACCGAACACCGCGAGGACGAGGTTGAGCAGCATCAACGCCAGCACACCGAACAGGCCGGCGACGATCATCCGGGTGAACTTCGGCGTCACGCGGATGGCGCCGGTCTTGTAGACGACCAACATACCGAAGAACACCCCGAGCGTGCCGACGATCGCCTGCGCGATCATTCCGACACCGCCGAACGAGATGACGTTGGCGATGATGAACGAGATCGCGCCGAGGAACACGCCCTCGAGCGCGGCGTAGCTCAACACGATGGCCGGGTTGTCCTGCTTGCGCCCGAACGTCGCGACGAGCACCAGCGCCAACCCGCCCAGGCCGCCCACCAGGGCGAACGGCATGGCCAGGCCCAGGTTCTGGGACACGAGGTAGTACGAAACGACACCGACGGCGGTCAGCAGGGCCAGCGTGATGCCGGTCCGGGTGACGACGTCGTCGATGGTCAGCGGGCGGGCGACACCGGCCTGCTGCTGTGGGGGGTACTGGGTCGTATAGGGGTCCGCTTGTACCGCCGCCGCACCGTAGCCGGCGGCTCCGGTACCGAATTGCGCATATCCGCCCTGTGTCTTGGGCAGCGAACGAAATACCGGGTTGCTGGATTCCCGCACCGTCGGTTCCTCTCCTGTGAAGTGGGTTCGACAGAGTTGGCGAACACACAGATAACGATCACGGCCAGACGTCGGTTCCCAAGATGCCGGGCCATTTCCAGAAAAACCTTACCCGGCGCCCCATCAGCCCGCGTGACGATCTAGATTGCATTTGTGGGCGAAAACGAGGATGTCCTAGTAACTGTTGACCGCGGCGTCGGCTTGATCACGCTGAACCGGCCCAAGGCCATCAACTCGCTCAACCACGCGATGGTCATCACGATGTCCCAAGTCCTGACCGAATGGGAAAGCGACGACGCCGTTCGCACCGTCATGGTCGACGGCGCCGGGGAGCGCGGCCTGTGCGCAGGCGGTGACATCGTGGCGATCTACCACAGCGCCATCGCCGACGGCCCCGAAAAGGGCACCGAAGCGCGCAACTTCTGGTACGACGAGTATCTCCTCAACGCCCACATCGGCCGATACCCCAAGCCATACGTCGCGCTCATGGACGGCATCGTGATGGGCGGCGGCGTGGGCGTCAGCGCCCACGGGCGCGTGCGGATCGCCACCGACACCACCAAGATGGCGATGCCTGAAGTCGGCATCGGCTTCATACCCGACGTCGGCGGCACCCTGGTCCTGTCGCGCGCCCCCGGCCTGCTGGGCTTGCACGCCGCGCTGACCGGCGTCACGTTCAACGGCGCCGACGCGATCGCGATGGGCTTCGCGGACCACTACGTCACCCACGACCGGCTGCAGTCCTTCAGGGATACGCTGCTGCGCGACGGTATCGACGCCGCCGTATCCGCCCATGCCTCCGAGCCTCCGGCGAGCGAGCTTGTCGCACAGCGGAACTGGATCGACGAATGCTACGCCGGGCAAACCGTTTCCGACATCGTCACCGCGTTGCGCGGCCACGACGCGGAGCTGGCCGGCGAGGCCGCCGACCTGATCGAAAGCCGTTCACCGATTTCGGTGTCGGTGGCGTTGGAAGCGGTGCGCCGGGCCGCCAAACTCGAAACGCTGGAAGACGTGCTGCGCCAGGAATACCGGACCTCGTGCGCGTCGCTGCGCAGCCATGATCTCGTCGAGGGCATCCGCGCCCAGGTCATCGACAAGGACCGCAACCCGAAATGGTCGCCGGCCTCGCTGGCGGCCGTCACCCCCGCCGACGTCGAAGCGTACTTCGCGCCGGCCGATCGCGAACTGGAGTTCTCATGACGAGCTACGAAACCATATTGGTCACTCGTGATGACCGCGTCGCCACCATCACGCTGAACCGGCCGAAGGCGCTCAACGCGCTCAACAGCCAGGTGATGCACGAAGTCACCGCTGCCGCAGCGGAATTCGACAGCGATCCCGGCGTCGGCGCGATCGTCCTCACCGGCAGCGAGAAGGCCTTCGCGGCTGGCGCCGACATCAAGGAGATGGCCAGCCTGACGTTCGCCGACGTGTTCGCCAGTGACTTCTTCGCCGCCTGGGGCAAGTTCGCCGCGACGCGCACCCCGACCATCGCCGCGGTGGCGGGTTACGCACTCGGCGGCGGGTGCGAGCTGGCGATGATGTGCGACGTGCTGATCGCCGCCGACTCGGCGAAGTTCGGTCAACCCGAGATCAAGCTCGGCGTGCTGCCGGGTATGGGTGGTTCACAGCGGCTGACCCGCGCGATCGGCAAGGCCAAGGCCATGGATTTGATCCTGACCGGGCGCAACATGGACGCCGAGGAAGCCGAGCGCGCCGGGCTGGTGTCGCGCGTGGTACCCGCCGACAAGCTGCTCGACGAGGCGAGCGCGGTGGCCAAGACCATCGCCGATATGTCGCTGTCGGCATCGCGGATGGCCAAGGAGGCGGTCAACCGCGCGTTCGAGAGCACACTGGCCGAGGGACTCCTCTACGAACGCCGGTTGTTCCACTCGGCGTTCGCCACCGACGACCAGACCGAAGGTATGAACGCGTTCACCGAGAAGCGCCCCCCGAACTTCACCCATCGCTAATCTGCCTTGGTGACCGATACCCGAGACGACACGGCCGAGGTCGTCCAGGAGGAGCCACCGCAACAGCGACCGTCCCGCAAGCCGTGGTGGGTGCGCCACTACACGTTCACCGGAACCGCGATGGGCCTGGTGTTCATCTGGTTCTCGCTGACGCCGTCGCTGTTGCCGCGGGGGCCGCTGTTCCAAGCGCTTGTCAGCGGCGGGGCCGGAGCCACCGGATACGGGATCGGCGTGTTCGCGGTCTGGTTGACCCGCTACATGCTGTCCAAGGACAGCAGCCCATCCGCACCGCGGCTGGCATGGATCGGGCTGGTGTTCGTCGGAATCGTGGGCCAGATCCTGATGATCATCTACTTCCACGTGTGGCAGGACGAGGTCCGCGATCTCGTCGGGGTACCGCGGATGGGGTTCTGGGACCATGTGCTGACCGCCGTGCTGTCGATCGTCGTGCTGTTCGTACTGGTCGAAATCGGCCAGCTGATCGGAAGATTGGTGCGCTTCCTGGTTCACCAACTCGGCCGCTTCGCACCGCCGCGGGTGTCGGCCGTCGTGGTGGTGGTCCTGCTGCTGGCGTTGAGCATCGCGCTGCTCAACGGCGTGGTGGTCCGCTTTGCGATGAGCACCATCAACAACACCTTCTCGGCGGTCAACGACGAGACCGACCCGGACTTCGCTGCGCCGACGTCGCCGTTGCGATCCGGCGGACCGCAATCGCTGGACAGCTGGGAGTCCCTGGGGCACCAAGGCCGGATCTTCGTATCGGGTGGACCGACGGTCGAGCAGCTCACCGAGTTCAACGGCGCGCCTGCGATCGAACCGATCCGCGCCTACGCCGGGCTGCACTCCGCGGACGGCATCAAGGCCACCGCGGAGTTGGCGGCCCAAGAGCTAAGGCGCGCAGGCGGACTGGACCGCGCGGTGGTCGCCGTCGCCACCACCACCGGCACCGGCTGGATCAACGATGCCGAGGCCTCTGCGCTGGAGTACATGTTCAACGGCGACACCGCGATCGTGTCCATGCAGTACTCGTTCCTGCCGAGCTGGCTGTCGTTCCTGGTGGACAAGGAGAACGCACGCCAAGCCGGGCAGGCACTGTTCGAGGCCGTCGACGAGTTGATCCGCGAGATGCCCGAAGCGCAGCGCCCGCGGTTGGTGGTCTTCGGCGAGAGCCTCGGTTCGTTCGGCGGTGAGGCGCCGTTCCTGGCGCTCAACAACCTCATCGCCCGCACCGACGGCGCGTTGTTCAGCGGGCCGACGTTCAACAACACCATCTGGACCCAGCTCACCCGCGAGCGTGACGCGGGGTCACCGATGTGGCTGCCGATCTACGACGACGGCGAGAACGTCAGGTTCGCGGCCAGGGCCGAGAACCTGGGCAGGCCCGACGCCCCATGGGGCGCACCGCGCGTCGTGTACTTGCAGCATGCCTCCGACCCCATCGCGTGGTGGAATCCGGATCTGCTGTTCGCCGAACCGGACTGGCTGCGCGAGCCGAAAGGCTACGACGTGTCCGGCCGTATGCAGTGGATTCCGATCGTGACGTTCCTTCAGGTGTCGGCGGATATGGCGGTCGCCGTCGACGTGCCCGACGGACACGGCCACGTCTACGTCAAGGACGTGGCGAACGCCTGGGCGGCGATCCTGCAACCGCCTGGATGGACAGCGGAGAAGACCGAGAAGCTGCGTCCGATATTGCACAGCGACGAAAACGATTAACCGGGGACGTCGTCGGCAACGTTCCGCTTTGCAGGTCATCATCATCAGCGTTGCTGACCACCAGCCACTATTCGGCATGTACGTCAATAATGGGCAGGGAAAGCCAGCATCGCCATGGCTCACCAGAGGACGACCGAAACGCCGTCCAACGAAATTGGACCGGATGGCGTCCGAGTTTGCGTTCATATCGGTAACCGCGGCACGCACACTCATCGAGGCTGATCCTGGCGTTTGCTGGTGTGCCGCCGAGGCGCACGCGCGGAACCAGCAGGGAAAATGCCGAACGAGCCGATCAGGGATTCTTGTCAACCACCGAGTTACCCGGGAAATTTCTCACTAATTGTGCTAATCATATGTTGCTCACTGTTTGCGGTTGATTAGCCATGACATTCGATGGCTTCTTCACCGAGCGAAGGGATCGACATTGCCGATGGCCAAGCACACGCGCGCCCGACCGTCCAAGGACAAGAAGTCGCTGGTGACAGCGGCAGCGTTGACCAGTGGTGTGCTCGCGGCAGCCGGTGGCGGCGCGCTTGCCACCTCGGCACCGGCGGTGGCCGAGACCCCATCGTCGTCCTCGTCCTCGGCGCTCAACGACTCGCTGTTCGGCTTCGGCGCATTTCTGCCTTCGCTCCTCGGGCTGACACCGCATGGCGGCACCCCGTATTCGCCTGACCTGTACGAGAACCCGAACAACAGGGTGATGTTCGGCTGGACCAACTACCTGCCGCCGTCACCGGTCGCGCCGTCGGGCAACGCCAACACTCCGCTGTTCGACTGGACAGACGTGATCCCGAAGCCCCCATCGGCGGGCAACCCGCTGTTCGGCTGGACCATATCCGTGCCGAGCGGCGGCGACGGGACGCCCGGCATCCGCAGCAACGGCAACCCCTCGACGTCAGCACTGCTGGGCGCCAACGCCGCGTTCCAGAACGCGGCGCTCGCGATGAGCTCGGCATTTCAGACCGGTTTCAAAACGCTGTTTCACAACGGCACCGAACCCGGCGAGAACGGCGGTCTGCTGATCGGCAACGGCGCCGACGGCGGTCCCGGCCAGAACGGCGGCCGCGGCGGATTGCTCTTCGGCAGCGGCGGAAACGGCGGCGCAGGCGTCGCAGGCGTCAACAACGGTAAGGGCGGCAACGGCGGCAGCGCCGGCCTGTGGGGCAACGGCGGCGCCGGCGGTGCGGGCGCCAGCATCACCGACGAGGACGGTGACGTCGTCGCCGGCAACGGAGGCAACGGCGGCAACGCGGGGTGGTTCCACGGCAACGCAGGCATCGGCGGCGCGGGCGGCGACGCCGTCAGCGGGTCCGGCGATGCACAGGGCGGCCAAGGCGGTCACGGCGGCGCCAACACGTGGCTGGGCAGCGCCGGGTTCGGCGGTGTGGGCGGCAGCGCCACCAGCGACACCGGCGCCGCCACCGGCGGAGCGGGGGGCGACGGCGGCAATGCCGGATGGCTGTTCGGCTGGGCAGGCGGCGGCGGCGACGGCGGCGCGGCCACCAGCACCACCAACACGGCCACCGGCGGTGCGGGCGGCGACGGCGGCAACATCGGCATCGAAGGCGACGGCGGCAACGGCGGAACCGGTGGCGCGGCGCAAACCGACGAGGGCGATGCGACCGGCGGCAACGGCGGAACCGGCGGCGGCTCGTTCTTCAACGGCACCGCGGGCGACGGCGGCGACGGCGGTGCCGCGGACGCCGGAACCGGCACGGCCACCGGCGGTGACGGCGGGTCCGCGGGCTCCGGCGGGATCGACGGGCAGGGCGGTAACGGCGGCGACGGCGGCGACGCGGACGTCGACGAGGGCGAAGCCACCGGCGGTAACGGCGGCCGCGGCGGCGGCAGCGGGTTGATGCAGAACGGCGGCGACGGCGGCGACGGCGGCGACGCCACCGCGGACACGGGCACGGCCAACGGCGGAAACGGCGGCACCGGCGGCTGGACCAGCTGGGCCAACGGCTACCGCGGCGGCAAGGGCGGCAACGGCGGCAACGGCACCGCGACCGACGGCGTCGGCAACGGCGGCGACGGCGGCACCGGCGGACGTGACGGCCTGGGCGCCGCGGACGGCCCGGGCGGTTCGGGCGGCACCGGTTCCGGTTCTGACGGCGGCTCCGATGGCTCCGACGGGGCCGACGGATAGCGATTGCATAGATTGGCGGGCATGCGCTCGCACCTTCGGCATGCCTTTGCGGCGACGTTGATGATCACCGGCCTCGGTATCGCCACGGCCTGTTCGTCGGGCACCGACACCGAGCCGACGTCGTCGCCGACATCGACCACGTCGACCAGGGCCGAGACCCCGACGGCCGCACCCGGGTCGGTCGCGGTCTCCCCCGGCGGCGTGACCACCGCCGTCGGCGCACCCGCCGACTCCACCGAGGACGAGTACTACCGCGCCTGCACCACCGCGCGGGAGTGGATGGCGCAGCAGGGCGGCGACCCGCACGAGCAGGTCGAGCCGTATCTGGCCATGCTGCAGTCGACGGATTCGGCGGGACCGGCGACCTACGGCACCCCGTGGTCGCAGTTGGATCCACCGCGCCAGGCCGCCGTCATCGTGGCGGTCCGCGCCGCCGCCGACGCACTCTGTGGCTGACTGCCCTCGGCGCGAGACAATGACGGGATGGCTGACAAGCGTGTCGCGCTGGCACTCGGCAGCGGAGGCGCACGGGGTTACGCCCACATCGGCGTCATCGACGAACTCCGGGACCGCGGCTACGACATCGTCGGGATCGCCGGCTCGTCGATGGGTGCACTCGTCGGTGGGCTACAGGCGGCGGACAAACTCGGTCAGTTCGCCGACTGGGCACGGGCGCTGACCCAGGCCGCGGTGCTGCGGCTGCTGGATCCCTCGATCACCGCCGCGGGTGTGCTGCGCGCATCGAAGATTCTGGATGCCGTGCGCGACATTCTCGGTGATGTCCGCATCGAGGACCTTGCGATCCCCTACACCGCGGTGGCGACGGATCTGATCGCCGGTAAGTCGGTGTGGATGCAACGCGGCCCTGTCGATGCGGCGATTCGCGCGTCGATCGCGATACCCGGCGTCATCACCCCGCATGTGCTTGACGGCAGGCTGCTCGCCGACGGCGGCATTCTCGACCCCCTGCCGATGGCGCCCATCGCGGCCGTCAATGCCGATCTCACGATCGCAGTGTCGTTGGCCGGCAGCGAATCCGGTGGTGCCGAGGCCGTTTCCGATGGCGGCCCGAGGACAACCGAGTGGCTGAGCAGGGTATGGCGCAGCACCACGGCGCTGTTCGATTCCAGTGCGGTGCGGAGCCGCTCCGGGTCCGGTAGCGACGACGAGAGCGACAGCGACACCGAACTGGTCGACGCCACCAACGAAGCGACGGTGCCCAAACTCGGCAGCTTCGAGGTGATGAACCGCACCATCGACATCGCCCAGGCGGCGCTGGCACGCCATCAGCTGGCCAACTATCCGCCCGACCTGTTGATCGAGGTGCCGCGCAGTGCGTGCCGCAGCCTGGATTTCCACCGCGCCGCAGAGGTCATAGAGGTCGGCCGCGCGCTGGCGGCTGTCGCGCTCGACGAGCTCGAAACTCCTTCGACTGAGGGTTGATCAGCGCCCGAGGAACGTGCCGAGTTCGGCAGCCACCCGCCGGCCCTGCCGTCGGCCCGCCGCCGCGGACGGTATCCGGCACTGCGGATCGAGCGGATCCTTGCCGAACGCCGACAGAGAGTCGTCGTCGGCGAACACCGCGAACGTCGCGCCATCGAATGCGTCGATCTCTTCGGACGTGCTGACCCCGAACGGTGCCGGCGACGACTTGCCTTGCGGCACAAGCGCGACCGCGGTATCGCAGTCCGCGGCCAGCGCCATGTTCACCGTGCTGCCGACACCGCCGTCCATGTAGCGTCGATCGCCGATGGTCACCGGCGGCCACACCCCGGGCACCGCGCAACTCGCGGCGACCGCATCGACCAGCTCGACGCCGGAGGTCGGGTCGAAGGTGACGAGTTCGCCGGTGGCCACGTCGATTGCGCTGATCCGCAGTTGACGCTGCGGCCAGCGCTTGATGGGTAAGCGGTGGGCGATCACCGCACGGCGCACGGGTTCGGCCACCGTCGGCGTCGACACCGCAACCGCGCCGATGCGTTGCAGCTTCTCGGCCCTGGTGCCGGGCTGGGTCACCGCGGCCAGAAACAACTCGGTGATGTCGTCGATGCTCACGCTCGGGGTGAGCTCGGCCGACGTCGCCGCGGTTTGCCGTTCGTACAAGGCCTCCAGGTCCAGCCCACTGGACAGCTGTGCGGCGACGGCCGAGCCCGCCGAGGTGCCCACCAATACGTCGGCCTCCACCAGCGCCTTGGCCACCTCGGGGGCTTCATCGGCGATACCAACCAGAACCCCGGTCTCCCAAGCGATACCGGCCAGCCCGCCGCCGGCAAGCACCAACGCAATTTTCGTCACTATGGCCGGCTCAGATCCGGTGCGGCCTTACCGCTGATCAACGGCAGGTCGAGATAGGTCGCGATACCGGGCGGTGCCGCACACACCGCCGGGATGGAGTTCACGCAGTGCGCAGCGGTGCCGACCACGCCGTACTCGGGTCCCTCGCCGCCGATTTCGGACTGAAAACCCTTGATGGCCACGGTGATATCCGGGTTGCCCCGGACCTCGATCTCGTAGCGCTGCCCCTCGGGCCCGAAGTTCCACGCCGGGTCGAGGTTGTCCTCACCCATCAGCCAGTTCACCGTGATCCGCACGACGGGTTCACCGTCGACCAGCGCCTCCCAGTGAAATTTGCGGCCCGCGACCTGCCCGGGTTCGATCTCTCCGATCGGCGACGGAATGGGTGCTGTCGCGACCGCGATCTCTTGTGAGGAGCGGACTTTCGGTTCGGCGCGGAACCCGATCTTGTCGACGCACATCCGGACCGCCTGGATGAAGCCGCCGTCGAGCAGCTTCTGCATCGGGCCGCTGAGCGCCTTCTCCGGCACCTCGCCGAAACCCATCACATGCCGCACCACATCGGGCGCCTCGTAGGTACGCAAATCCGAAAACTCCTCGGCGCGAACGAAACTCACCCCGGTCGACATGATCGAGAACATCAGCGGAAACTTCTCGCTGATACCGCCGGGCGCGATGCCGGTGCCGTGCAGCGTCGCGTTACCCTCCAGCGCGGCGGTGTGAAGCGGCGCGGCCTGGCGCTCACTCGGGTACACCCAGCCGACGGGCGTCACGACGTTCTTACCCGATCGCAACAGCGCGGCCACCTCGTCCGGGTTGGGCAGCAGTGGGGCGTAGACCACCGCGTCGGCGTCCAGCGCGAGGATGTCGTCGACGCTGTTGGTGGCCGTGACGCCCAGGGGTTCGGCGCCGATGATCTCACCGACGTCTTTTCCTGCTTTCTCCGGTGAGTGCACCCAGCAGCCGACGAGTTCGAGGTCGGGGTGCTCGAGCACACCCTTGATGGCTGCGACGCCGACCCCGCCGGTGGCCCACTGCACGACCCGCAACCCCATATCGCCTCCAAGAAACTAGAACACGTTCTACTCTTTGTACCCCGCCGCTCCGCCGAGCAGACGCAAAGTCGCACTTTTCGTGCCCCGAATGGACGACTTTGCGTCTTCTCGTCGCATTAGGGTGTGCAGAGCGCAGCGAAAGGAACACGAGATGCCCAACAAGGTTTACGTCGTCGGTGTGGGAATGACGAAGTTCGAGAAGCCCGGCCGACGCGAGGGCTGGGACTATCCGCAGATGGCCAAGGAGTCGGGCACCAAGGCCCTCGAGGACGCCGGCATCGACTATTCGGAAGTGCAGCAGGGTTTCGTCGGCTACGTCGCGGGCGACTCGACGTCGGGCAACCGTGCGCTCTACGAGCTCGGCTTGACCGGAATTCCGATCGCCAACGTCAACAACAACTGCTCGACGGGTTCCACCGCGCTGTTCCTTGCCGCGCAGACCATCCGCGGCGGGCTCGCCGATTGCGTGATCGCGCTCGGCTTCGAGAAGATGCAGCCCGGCTCGCTGAAGGGTGGCTACGAGGACCGCGAGTCGCCGATGGGCAAGCATGTCAAGGCGATGGCCGAGATCGACGAGTTCGCGTTCCCGGTGGCACCGTGGATGTTCGGCGCGGCAGGCCGTGAACACATGCGTCAACATGGCAGCACCGCTGAGCATTTCGCGAAGATCGGGTTCAAGAACCACAAGCATTCGGTGAACAACCCGTATGCGCAGTTCCAGGACGAGTACACCCTCGACGACATTCTGGCGGCGAAGATGATCTCCGATCCGCTGACCAAACTGCAGTGCTCCCCGACCTCCGATGGTTCGGGTGCGGCGATCGTGGCCAACGAGGCATTCGTCGACAAGCACAACCTGGCCGGGCAGGCCGTGGAGATCGTCGGCCAGTCGATGACCACCGACTTCCAGTCGTCGTTCGACGGCAGCGCCAAGAACCTCATCGGCTATGACATGAACGTGCAAGCCGCTCAGCAGGTTTACGAGCAGTCCGGCCTCGGCCCGAGTGATTTCCAGGTGATCGAGCTGCACGACTGCTTCTCGGCCAACGAGCTGCTGCTCTATGAGGCGTTGGGCCTGTGCGCGGAGGGCGAGGCGCCGAAGCTGATCGACAACAACGACACCACCTACGGCGGGCGCTGGGTCGTCAACCCGTCCGGCGGGCTGATCTCCAAGGGCCACCCGCTCGGTGCGACGGGCCTTGCGCAGTGCGCCGAGCTGACGTGGCAGCTGCGCGGCACGGCCGACAAGCGGCAGGTCGACGGCGTCAACGCCGCGCTGCAGCACAATATCGGGCTCGGCGGCGCCGCTGTCGTCACCGCTTATCAGCGCGCCGAGCGCTGATAGGGGATCATTGATGCCATGCGCACCACATGGATCCTTGCCGGGGCCGCGGCTGTCGCGTACGCAACGATGGCCGCGCCCGCCGGTATCGCCACAGCCCAGGACGGCGAGTCAGCGCAGGACGTGATCAACAAGCTGCAGGACAGGGGCTACAACGTCACCATCGACAAGATCGGTACGGCACCGATGTCGGAATGTGTGGTGACCAGTGTCCGCAACCCGCAGCAGTTCACCCAGTTGATGCCTCTGCTCGGCGGCAGAAACGACGGCGTGCTCTTTCCGGTGACGATCAGTCAACCGATCTCGGTGTCGCTGGACTGCCGCCGCAACTAAGGGATCTCGGCGTATTTGGTCACGTTCAGCGTGACCAAATACGCCCAAACCGCTGTGTGTCACCGCCGTGAGCAGTCAGCCGTCACGGTGATCGAGCGTTCGGTGACCACCTGAATCCGGTCGTTGCCGCGACGCACGAATTCGGTTCGCTCCTTAGGCTTTCGGATATCGGTGATGACGCATTCGTCGAGCGTTGCGCTTCCGATCTTGTTGACCTTCACCTCGAAGCCCTGCGCCTCGAGCGTGGCGATGGTCAGGTCAGCCGACTCGGCCGACGCGACTGCCGGTACCGCGATTGCCCCGAAGGCTGCCGCGGCGATCCCGGCTAGTACCAACAGCGTTGCGCGCATGGCCGCGCCCCTTTCCGTTTGCGAAGGCCCCCATGGCCTTCACTGCGGTTCAACGGGACAACCGCGTGAGGGGTTCAACGGCGCCGAAAGAGTTTTTTCGCGCTAGACGGTGGCCGGCTCCAGCGGGGCAACTCCGGGCACCGCGATGGGATCGGTCGCCACGAAATCGGAGTACGTCAGCGGCGTGGCCGACTCGACGTCGAAGACGGTGACAACGCCGGCGTAGTCGGCGACGTGCAGGTGGTCACCGTCGACCGCGACGCTCGACGGCCGAGCGTCGGTGGTGATCGTGTGAACCACCTTGCGGGTCAGCGGACACAGCACCGCGACACCGTCGTAGTCGACGACGTATGCGCGGTTCTTGTCCGCGCCCATGACCAGCTGCGTCGGCGCGCCGCCGAGCTGGACCGTTCCGGTGATGCGGCCGGTCGCCAGCGCGATCACGTGCACGACGCCACCGCGGGTGCGGTCCGACGTCAGCACGTAGGCGATGCCATCGGCGACGGTGATGTCGCGGATCGGTGCGCCGATCTGCACGGCGCGCTCGACGCGCGTGGTCTCCACGTTGACGATCACGAGCGCGCTGCCGCGGGCGTCGGTGGTGCCCACGTACAGGCGTTTACCGCTGGCGTCTACCTCGACGGCGTCGATGCCGATCCCGGCGCCGGTGGCGATGTCGATGGTGCCCATCTGCTCTGCGGGCACGTCGATCACCGCGACGTCGGCGTAGCCGTCGCCGGTCCGCGCGGCGAACACCCGCTTACCGTCGGGGCTGACGGTCAACGCCGTGACGCTCAACGCCAGGTCATAAGTTGCGATGACGCTCTTGGCCGTGAGGTCGACCACCGAGACCTCGTCATGGGTCCACGACGATGTGCCGACGTACGCGCGGTCGTCTGCGACCGCCACCGCAACGGGCTCGCCCGGCACCGCGATGATGCTTTCCAAGGCCAGCGTGGTCGGGTCGAGCACCGAAATGCTGTCGTCGCCGAAATTGGCGGCCACGATCACGTCATCGGCGGCCGCGATGTCGCCGATCGGCCCTCGCCGCCCCTCGACGGCGCCCGCGAAGCTGACGTTCGTCTCATCTGAATCAGACGTCTTCATCTGCCTCATGGGCGCCACAAACTTAGCCATCTCCATCGGTGTACCTCCGCCGGCATGGCGTTCACCGGCCCTAGATTTCAAGTCTTCCTACGCCTTTGGCGCTGATTACCCACGAGTCTAGCGACGAACACCGACGCGTTTTCTCGCCGCAACCGTCAATCGGCGTCGACGCGTCAAAAGCTCTCAGACAGCGCTTAAGAAACTCTTCGTTATCCGTTCGTTACCCTTCGGCGGTTATCCGTAATGTGCCGGTAACGTGCGGCTTTACCGGTGGCTGAACGGATTCCGATATCGACGCCGAAAAGGCGCTCTCAGGTTCGCAATCGAAAAGTGAGCGACAAATCACAAACGACATGCCGGATTGGGTTCGCGTGCAACGTCAATCGCATCCAGTGCAACAGTGATTCACGTCACTTCAACCACCGATGACGGCGCGGACCACAACGTATCAAACCGACGCGCTGCAGGCGTTTTCGGTAACCGGCCCGCAATCGTCGAACTGCAACCGCACTTCGGTGCCGGTCGACTGCTTGGAGATCGTCGTGCGGTCGGCCAACGCACGCATCAGCGGAATACCGCGGCCGCGCGTATTCGGTTGCCCCTCGCCGTCGACGTAGCGCCAACTGCCGTGATCGGAGACCACAACCTCTAGCTGACGGTCAGCCGCGTAGTGACGGGCGTGCATCGTCATCGGGCCGGTGCCCCCGCGGTAAGCGAATTCCGCCGCGTTGGTGAGGGCTTCGTTGACGGCCAGCACGACGTCGTTGAACCTGGCCGGGTCGAGCGTGAAGTGCCTGCGCAGCCATCCGGACAGCTCGGAACGGAACTGCGCGACATTATGGGCGTGGGCAGTGTCGTTTCGGATGAGGCTCGCGTCCATCTCGCCCGCGGAGCAATTCGATTCGGACATCGTGCGAACTGATTACCCCGTCGCGGCTGAAGTCATGCGGCGAAGTTCTCGAGAGCGGCTTCAACCGTGGAATACATGGCGATCAGATCCGCGATACCGGTGATCTTGAGCGGTCGACTGGTCGCCGGTCCCTCAGCGACGACAGCAAACCGTATCTCGGTGCCCTCGACCTGATTGTGGGCCTCCATCAGCACCTGCATCCCGGCCGACCCGAGAAAGTCCACCTGGGTGAGGTCGACGATCAGACCCGCAGGATCCTTGGCCAAAGCCGCCTCGACGGCGCTTTTCAGCTCGGGGGCGGTGAGCATGTCGAGGTCACCGGACGCGGCGACCACCGCCACGCGTCCGACCCAGTTCTCGGTACAAAGCTGTCCGTCCAAACCTCACCTCTTACTTGGGGCGCCCGCAAAGCAACCTCATTCAACATCACGAGGCTGCAGTCTGAACCCGCCGCTAGAGTATCGACTTCGTCAACTCGATGCATCGACAGCACCCAGATGCGCCGGTGGCGGAGCAGATTCTTTGACATATCGGCAGGTCCGCTGCTCTGTCCTGGTCGTAAAACGCGCGGTGGGACCGCCCACGCGTTAGTGTCGGCGTACCTCAAAGCCCCCGAGTGAAGGGTGATCAATGGGTTCCAACTCCCTGTTCGCGCGACGAGTGATCATGGCTGCCGGGTTCGCGCTCGCAGCAGCGGCTCCGGTGGTCGGGGTGACACTGGCCGCGCCCGCCAGCCCTCCTTCCCATCTCGCCGACTGCCCGGCCGGAGAAGAGCCAGACAATTTCACCAGCCAGTGCATACCCCATCTGGTACCGAACTCGGCGGGTTCGGCTCCGGCTTCCGCCCCTGCGTCGGCGCCTGCGGACGCCGCCACGACGGGTGAGAGCCCGAGCATGTGCCCGCCGGGAGTCAGCGGCGCCGAGTGCGGCGGCTCGACCGGGGGCCAGGCCAGCTCGCCGCAGCCCGAGTTGCCCGCGGCGGTGCCCCCGCAGGAACCCGAACAGGAACTCGCCGAGGTCGTCACACCGGGTTACTGACGCCGCTAGCCCAACAACTTTCGCATCGCGTTACGTATCGGCCGGGCAGCACGGCCGCCAAGTTGCTGGGCAGTCGGCAGTAGGCTGCGCTTGTCTTTCGGTACCGCTCGCAAAACGCTGTCCTCGGGAAGACCGGAGGCGTCGCTGCGCGGTACGGCGACCGTCGAGACCACCTGGTGCGGACCTTCGGCTCGAGGTTTGACGTCGAAGTCGAAGATCGCCGTGGGCAGGTACACGGTGGCGCAGGTGTTGGGAATGTCGACCACGCTGGACAGGTGGCCCTCGATGGGTGCGGCGCCGAGCAGCAGGTAGGCCTGTTCGCGCGAGTAGCCGAACGCGGTCAGGTAGTCGATCGCGTTGAGGCAGGCACGCTGGTAGGCGACGAAGGGATCGAGGAATGTCTGCTTGCCGTCGCGGGTGACCGAAATCCCGGAGAACGTCAGCCACTCGTCGCACTGGGTTCCGGCGCCGCCGGGTACGAACAGTGGGTTCTCTCGAATCTTGTAGAGCGACATACCATCTGCGATGACGTCGACATGCAGGTCGATGTAGCCGCCCATTTCGATCGCGCCGCAGAAGGTGATTTCGCCGTCGCCTTGGGAGAAGTGCAGGTCTCCCACCGACAGGTTTGCGCCGTCGACGAACACCGGATAGAAGATGCGGCTGCCCTTGGTCAGATCCTTGATGTCCTGATTTCCCCCGTTTTCGCGGGGTGGCGCCGTCTGGGCGGCGACGACGGCCAGCCGAGCCACATCCTGCTCCGCCGTCTGCCCCAGCAGCGCTCCCTTGGCCATCGGCGGCAGCGCCAGTGGCGGGACGCGCACCGGTTTGGTGGCGATGAGCTTGGCTTCGCGCTTGTTCCACGTGGTGAGCAGTTGCGATGACGGCGCCGTACCCATCAAGCCGGGATGGGGCGCGCCGGCGAACTTCACGCCGGGGATGTGACGCGAAGTGGCATGGCCGTCGGAGAACTCCCACACCGCCTTGTAGGCGTCGGGGAACAGGTCTCCGAGGAATCCGCCACCGTTGCGCGGGGCGAAGATGCCGGTGTAGCCCCACCCCTGTCCGGCGAGCGGCCCGACGTCGCCTTCCGAGATGGGGCCGATGTCGACGATGTCGACCACGAGTAAGTCGCCGGGCTTGGCGCCGTCCACGGCGAACGGACCACTCAACTTGTGGCCCTCGTGGAACGGGGCGTTGAGGATGTCGTCGGCCGAGTCGGTATTGCCTATAGAACCGTCGAACCAGCCGCGGCAGTGCACGCGAAATGTCTGTCCGGGTCGCACACTCGCGACGGGCGGGATCTCAGGATGCCACCGGCTATGGCCAAGAACATCTTGCTCGTCGAATCGCTTGTCGGGATCGAGCGAGAAGATGACGTCAGGCATATTCGCCAGCGTACGGATCGGACTCGCCGCGCGAAGGGGTGACTTTTTGCAAGTCCGGCCCACCGGTCATTCCGCGGTGGGACACTTCTCGTGTCAGCTGAGTTCGGGGCTGGCGCTGGGAGGCTCGGCGATGAACATTTCGCCGCATAAATCCATGGCGACTGTTGTGATGGCAGCCGGAGTTCTTGCTGTACCCAGCACCGGTTCTGCCGACCCTCCCCCGCCGGTGACTCCGGTCAAGCCGCTCAGTTCGGCCGCGGCCATCGCCACAACGACCGTCATTCCCCCGATAACGCCGCACCCGCTGCTCAGCGTGGTAGCCAGCAGCTGGACACCCCTCGACGAACCTCCAAACAGCTTTGCGCCCTTCGCATTCGCTGCACCACTATCGAGAGATCCCGAAAACGTCACGCGGCCGAACAGGCCCGCGCTGCGTGCGCCTCAGCCGGTCGCGTTGATCGGAACGGGTGGCGCGCCTTCAAGATCAGGCGATCGCAGCACCGCGCTGCTTGTGCCGTCGTCCGCCAACTTCGTGACCGACTTCATCGCGTTCTTCATCAGCGATGGTGATGAGCCGGGCGAGAATGCCGGATTGCTCATCGGCAACGGCGCCGACGGTGTGGCACCCGGGCAAGCCGGCGGGCGCGGCGGCCTGCTTTTCGGCAACGGCGGAAACGGTGGCCCCGGTGGCCGAGGCGGAGACGCTGGTCTGATCGGCAACGGCGGCAACGGCGGAAACGGTGTTGACGACATTCAGTTGACGGGCAACGCAATTGGCGGCCCAGGAGGCGCCGGCGGCCGTGGCGGTCTGCTGTTCGGCAACGGCGGAACAGGCGGCAGAGGAGGTAACGCCGAAGGTGGGGCGAACGCCACCAGTGGCGCGGGCGGCGCCGGAGGCAACGCCGGACTGTTCGGCCGCGCCGGAGACGGTGGCGCCGGAGGGACGGCGAAGACGTCCGAAGACAGCGGTGGCGCGCTCGGCGGGGCGGGCGGCGACGGCGGCAACGTGCTCGGCATCGGCGCCGCGGGCAACGGGGGTGCCGGCGGCAACGCGGACTCCCTCGATCTGCACTCAGTCGGCACGACCGCGGGCGCTGGCGGCGACGGCGGCACCGTCGGGTTCATCGGACCCGGTGGAAACGGCGGCGCGGGCGGAATCGCCGATGGGTTCGCGGACACCGTCGCCGGTGCTGGCGGCCAAGGCGGCGATGGCGGTGCGTTCATCGGAGCCGGTGGCAGCGGCGGGGCGGGCGGTGACGCGTCGAGCGGCCGCGGCGCGGCCACGGCAGGGGACGGCGGCGACGGCGGCAGCGCCAAGCTGGTCGGAAGTGGCGGCGCAGGCGGTGACGGTGGTACGGCGCTGGGAGTAAACGGCAGTGACGCCGCAGGCGGATCCGGCGGCGACGGCGGCAACGGCGGTCTGTTGTTCGGCAGTGGCGCGGTCGGGGGCAACGGCGGTGCCGCAGAGGGCCTTCGGGCCGTCACGGGCGGCGCCGGCGGTCACGGCGGAAGCACCGGGCTCAACGGCAACGCGGGTGACGGCGGCGCAGGCGGTGCGGCCAAGACAACTGGCGACGGCAGCGACGCGATCGCGGGCGCGGGCGGCAACGGCGGCAGCGTTCTCGGTGTCGGCGACTCCGGTGACGGCGGTGACGGTGGCGGCGCGTCGGCGCTGGACCTGCACAGCAGCAGCACCCAGGGCGGCGACGGCGGCGCCGGTGGCAGTACCGCAGTCAGCGGCGCGGGCGGTGTTGGCGGCACAGGAGGCTCCGCTGCCGGATTCGCCAACACCGTCGGCGGCGACGGTGGTAACGGCGGCAATGGCGGCACGCTCAACGGAGACGGCGGGGCCGGTGGCACGGCAGGCAGCGCGACGGCCAACGGCGCCCTGAGCACTGCCGACGGAGGCAACGGCGGCGACGGCGGAAACGGCGGCGTCCTGTCGGCAGGAGGCGCGGGCGGTGATGGCGGCTCAGCGCTCGGCACCGCGCCGGACCGTGCGGGCGGCGACGGCGGTGACGGTGGCAACGGCGGCATCGGCGGGGGCGGTGACGGCGGCGATGGCGGGTCTCCCGGCGGCACCGGCGGTAGCGGCGGAAGTCCCGGCGGAATCGACGGCGCCGACGGCTGATGCCCGCTTAGCCGCGGCGAAATGCGGACGAAGCGGTGGTGACGGTCGGCGCAGGCACCAGGTCCAGTCGCAGCGCGGCAGCGGTGGCCGGGCCGACGATGCCGTCAACTGTCAAACCTGGGGTACGACGTTGGAACTCCCTGACGGCGGCTTCGGTCTGAGGTCCGAAGTCACCGTCTACCACGAGGTGGCCGGCGTACTCGCGATATGCGAACTTGAGTCGGCGCTGGAGTGCGGCGACCTGGGGCCCCTCGGAGCCGCGAAACAGCAAGACGTGCGCGTATTCGCCGACGGGCACGGGCGGTTGCGGGGTCTGCGCCGAGCCCGCGGTGTCGCCGATTCGCTTCTGGATATCCTGGCGCAGAATTTCCATGTCGATCGCGCCGGGATCCCACTTACCTTGGACGCGGCCCGCGTACTCCTTGTGCCCGATCGTGCGCGCAGAAGTCTGCGACAGTCGACGATTGATGGCCGCACAGCACTGCACCAGTGCGAAATACTGTGCGTCAGGCCAATTGTGGCGGTGCGGGGCCGTCGGGCTCGTGCCGCTGTTGGCGCATTCGATTCCGATCATGTGCCAGTTACCCATGTTCGTCGGAAGCCACGGGTACATACCGCGTCCGGCGTGCCATGCAACACCGACCGCCACGACGGTCACGGTGCCGTCGCGCGCGATGTGAAGCTGCGACAACGGCCCTGGCAGGTCGGGACGGCCGTAGGCGATCGAGGCGG
This sequence comes from Mycolicibacterium sp. XJ879, assembly GCF_053483935.1. Taxonomy (NCBI): domain Bacteria; kingdom Bacillati; phylum Actinomycetota; class Actinomycetes; order Mycobacteriales; family Mycobacteriaceae; genus Mycobacterium; species Mycolicibacterium sp. XJ879. Next base: position 102,054 of record NZ_JBEFTH010000005.1, on the reverse strand, counting down.
CGGTGGCGTTGTCGGATCCGGTGTGGTGCACCATGACACCGCGGATGTCCTTGAAGTCTCCGTGACCGCGGTTCTGCCAGCCGGGAAACTCCACGAGGTCGACACCTTCGGCGCGCAGTACGTCGGCCAGCCAAACCGGATCGCCGGTCCAAGGTCTTGTCTGGGGCACGCAGAAGTCCTTTCGGGCTCAGTGCTTTTCGAGACGGTCCGCGCCTTGGCGGTCATACATCCACTGATACCCGATCTATGGGGTTCATTGCACGTCGATTTCGCTGACCCGCTTCGTCACCGACGGATGGCCCGCTACTTGAAGTAGGGATCCAGCAGCGTCGACCACGCCTTCTCGAGTTGAGCCCACTCGCCATCGCACCCCGACGCGCGGTCCTCAGGCAGCTGGCCGTCGCTGATCATGTCGGCGTTGGCTTCCGGATATGTCCCACTATTTGTATTACCGCAACATTTGTGACTCTTTTGAGCTCACAGCCGCACCTCCAGATACGTGGTGGCTCCGGCAAGGCCCCGCCCCGGACCCGTCGAACGGGTCGATCTCCCGCGCGCCCGCCGACCGATACAGCGCGTGCGCCGCGGTCATGAAGGCTCATGGCCTCGAGGCGGGCTGTGACATATCCCGCGGCCCGCGCCTCGCTGAGCAGTCGGTCGAACAACGCCGCGCGATCCCGTTGCCGCCGCCGGTAGGCCGAGTCATGCAAACCCCTTCTGTCACTTTGTTTTCTTTGGTCTCAGCACGAGGTTTTCTGTCAGTGCCTCGAACTAATGTTCGAGTCATGAGTTCGGGTGTGGTGTCGGATCGGGCAGCCGTTACGGCGGCTTTCGATGCGCTCGACACCGCGATCGACACGCTGCTCGACCTGTCTTTCGACGCGATTTCTGACCGCGAGAAAGTGAAGCTGGCGGTGCGGCTGGAGCGCAGTATGCGCCGCGTCCCGACCGTGGAGCATCGGTTGGTCAATGCGTTGGCGACCGAAGCCGATCCAGCCGCGCTGGGCGGCACCTCGCTGCCCGAGGTGCTGGCCACCACGCTGCGCATCTCCCACGATGCGGCCAAAAAGCGCGTCGAAGAAGCCGAGCTGCTGGGTCCGCGGCGCACATTGACCGGCCAGCCGCTCGAGCCGAAGATGCCGAACGTCGCCGCCGCTCAGCAGCGCGGCGACATCGGCGCCGAGCACGTGAAGATCATCTTCAAATTCTTCGACGAACTGCCCTCCTATGTGCCCGGCGACCTGTGGGACCATTTGGAGGCCCATCTCGCCGATTTGGCAAGCGGACTCGGCCCCACCCAGCTGCGCAAGTCCGCCAACAAGTTGGCCTATCTGGCCAACCAGGACGGCAAGCCGCCCACTGATGAGGAGCGAGCACGCAAGCGCGAGTTCACCATGCACCCGCAGGGCCCCGACGGGATGAGCAAGGTCACCGGCAACTTGGATCCCGAGGGGCGTGCCATTTTTGAGGCGATCTTCGCCAAATGGGCCGCACCCAGTCAGTGCAACCCGGATGACGAGACCCCTTGTGTCGACGGTGAACCTGATCCCAGCAAGGCGGCGGCCGATCTGCGCTCAGCCGGGCAACGCAGACACGACGCGCTCAAGGCAATGGGTCGGGCGTTGTTGGCCTCAGGTAAATTGGGACAGCACAACGGGTTACCCGCCACCATCATCGTGTCCACCACACTGCAGGATCTGGAGGCCGGTGCCGGCCAGGCCGTCACCGGAGGCGGATCGCTGTTGCCGATGAGTGACCTGATCCGGCTGGCCAGCCACGCCTACCACTATCTCGCGGTATTCGACAAGCACACCGAGCAAGCGCTCTACCTCGGCCGCACCAAACGCTTCGCGGCGCCGGGACAGCGGATTGTGTTGCACGCCAAGGAGCGCGGATGTTCGCGTCCAGGGTGCACGGTGCCGGGGTATTGGAGCCAGGTTCATCATGTCGAGGGCTGGGCCGCCGATGACGGGCCTACCGACATCGACAAGCTCACCTTCGCCTGCGGCCCCGACAACCGCCTCGTCGAAAAGGGCGGCTGGACCACCCGTAAGCGGGCCGACGGCCGCACCGAGTGGATTCCACCACCACACCTCGATACCGGCCAAGCCCGTGTCAACAACTACCATTTTCCCGAGAGATATCTACGGCCCGACGACGATGACGACGACCCGTAGCTCTCGAACGCGACCCGTCCTCCGGGTCGCGGTCTACACCGGCCGCAAAACCAAGAGCGTCCGGTGGGCTTTCTGCTGCCTACAGCTAGGTACCACACGAAAAGCGCCGCTGCACTTCCGACATCGGAGTACAGCAGCGCATTTTGTTGTCCGACAGCGGTGGCCGGCTATCAGCGCAGCAGGCCCTGCATAGCGTATTTCACGAGACTGTTGGCCGACGCCACGGTGTACTGCAGGGCTTGGCCACCGGTTAACGGTCTAGGAGAGGCTCCGGCCGACCTCAGCCCTCGATGTCCATGTCGGCCAGCGCCCGGCGTACCAGCTTTCCGGTGGCGTTTCGGGGTAGCTCGTCGATGAAGACCACATCGCGAGGCACCTTGTGCCGCGCCAAGTTATCTTTCACGTACTGCTTGATCTCTGCGGCGTCTTGCGCGGCGCCGGGCTCGGCAACTATGAAGGCGCACAACCGCTTTCCAAACTCGGCGTCATCAACACCGACCACCGCCACCTCGGCGATGTCGTCACGCTCTTCGAGCAGGTTCTCCACTTCCTGCGGGAAGATGTTCTCGCCGCCGGACACGATCATGTCGTCGTCGCGGCCGTCCACGAACAACAGCCCGTTCTCGTCGAAATGACCCATGTCGCCGCTGGACATGTAGCCGTCGATGATCTGCTTGTGGCGACCATCGGTGTATCCGGAAAACGGTGCGCCATTGCGGACGAAGATCCGGCCGCGACGGTTCGCGCCCTCGACGCGTTGATCCTGCTCGTCGTACAGCACCACCTCGCAGGTCACCGGAGCACGACCGGCAGTGCCGGGGGCGGCGCGCAGCTCGGCAGGGATTGCGACGCTGGCGATCGCGCATTCGGTGGAGCCGTACATGTTGTACAGAACATCGCCGAAGGTGTCCTGCACCCGGTTGGACAGGTCAGGGCTCAGGATCGACCCGGCGATCAGGATCACCTTCAGTGAGGACGTGTCGTACTTGCCGATGACGTCGGACGGGAGCTCGACCATCCGGTGCAGCATTGTCGGGACCGCGACCAGCATGTCAGCTTTGTGGTCGGCGATGAGTTTGAACGTGCCCTCCGCGTTGAACCGCCTAGTCGTCACGACCTTGTTGCCCAACGCCGCACCGACGGTGTAAGTGGCCCACCCGGTGCTGTGGAAGATGGGCGACACGATGACCATGGTTCCCTTGCGCGGGAAGGGGATTCGGTCGACGATTTGCGCCGTCGCGAGCGGAGAGACCGTTTCGCGTGGCGCACCCTTGGGCAGCCCGGTCGTGCCGCTGGTGAGAATCACCGACCCGCCTGCTTTGTTCGGCGGCGGCAGGGGCTCGGTGGAGTTCGACGCGACGATGTCGTCGAGAGTCTGAGTACCCGCGGGCGGTTCAGTTCCGTCGTCCACCCACGTCAGCACACGCGGCAGGTCGGCGGGCAGCGCGTCGAGCAGACCGAGGAATTCGCTGTCGTGCAGCACCACGGTCACCTTCTCGCGTTCGCAGACGTCGGCGAACTGGGGTTTGGCGAACCCGGTGTTCATCAACACCATTCGGGCGCCTGCCTTGCCGCAGGCGGCCATGGTGATGAGGAGACCGCGGTGGTCGCGGCACAGTACGCCGACGACTGAGCCCGGGGAGACGCCGAGGCGTTGCAAGCCGTGTGCCAATGCCCACGACTGGTCATCGATCTGCTGGTAGGTCAATGTTCCGCGCTCGTCGACGACCGCGGGTAGGTCCGCGTACTTGCGACCACCCTGAATCGCCATCGTGGCCTGCGGGCCATACGTGCGCGCGAGCTTGGCGGTCTCGACGCCCGAGCCGAGATCCTTCAGATCGATGATTCCGGTTTCGACGAGGCGTTTGGCCGCGCGCCCCGCCTCGGTCACCTGCTGCAACTTTTGCCGGACGCCGGCCGCCATCAGGGCTCCTCACCAGGGTTTTGCGTGCACAGTAGCAATCGTAAAGGGGTGTCTACTCTCAGCACATGAGACGCAGCTAGCACACCACGTCGGCGACTGCATCGATGTCGCGCCCCAGTCGGGCTCGAACCGACACTGTGCGGATTTCAGCCGCTTCCTCGGCTCCAAGCCCGGTGCGGTACCGAGGTCAACCCGCAGAGCCCGCATTCGTCAGCAGCACGGCTGCCTCGTTGTAGGGAAACGCTCGGTAGAGGAGGCGAGAACGCGGTATGACCAGGGCCGCGGCCTCGGCCTTGCTTACCACCCGTGGGTTGACGAGCGCGACAGCCCGTCCACGCTTGCGTAGCACCGTCGGCCCGCCGGCCAGCACGTTCTTCAACCAGTCCGTCTGTAGGCCGTAGCCGATGAGGATGGCGTAGCCATCATGGGTCTTGAATACCAGAAGGGGCGTTCGATATCGCTTACCCGACTTCCGCCCGACGTGCTCGAGCGTTCCGAGGTTCGGAAGCCACGGTGTGATCGTGCGAGCCGCCGGATTGGTGACTCGCTTGTTGAACTCCGCGATTCGGCGCGGCACGCGCATTCTCGGAGTCTAGGTAATGGTCGAAGTTCCTCGCTGACGCGGTGCTGACGCAGGGAGCTGCCAACGACAGCAACCGCTCGAATGTTCGAGCCGCAATCGGCCCCTACTTGCAAGAACTCCGGTGCCCCCAGTCGGACTCGAACCGACACTTTGCAAGTTTTAAGCTTGCTGCCTCTGCCAAATTGGGCTATGGGGGCTAGGCGTCGAATACGGTACCGCTTGGGGCCGACGGTCAAGAATATCGGCCCAGTGAGCTGCGCTGATCGTCTCGATACGCACGGGCCGCCCCCGACACGCCGATCATCAGGGAAAATGGCCCTATGGGAATCTTGAGCCGAAACCGAGGCGACCTGCGGATCTACCTCGGCGCCGCACCCGGCGTCGGCAAGACCTACTCGATGCTGTCCGAGGCGCACCGGCGCCTCGAGCGCGGAACCGACGTCGTCGCCGCCGTCATCCAGACCCACGGACGCCGCAAAACCGCCCAGCGCCTCGCTGGCATCGAGGTGCTACCGCCCCGCTACGTCGAGCATCGCGGCGAGCGACATCCCGAACTCGACGTAGAGGCGGTCCTGGAGCGACGCCCCAAAGTCGTGCTCGTCGACGACCTCGCCCACACCAACACTCCCGGCAGCAAGAACGCCGAACGCTGGCAGGACGTCGAGGAGATGCTCAACGCCGGCATCACGGTGATCACCACCGTCGGCGTCGAGAGCCTCGAAAGCCTCGCCGACGTCGCCAGCCAGATCACCGGTGTCGAAACCAAGGAGCGGATCCCCGACGAGATCGTTCGCGCCGCCGACCAGATCGAGCTGGTCGACATCACACCACAAGCATTGCAGCGCAGGCTCGCTCACGGCAACATCTACCCGCCCGAGCGCGTCGACGCCGCAATGTCCAATTACTTCCGCGTCGAGAACCTCACCGCGCTGCGGCAACTGGCGCTGCTGTGGATGGCCGACCAGGTCGACGCCGCGCTCTCGAAATACCGCTCCGACAAGAAGATCCCTGAAACGTGGGCACCTCGCGAGCGCGTGGTGGTCGGCGTCACCGGCGGCCCCGAATCCGAAACTCTGGTGCGCCGCGCCTCCCGCATCGCCTCGCGGTCAGGCGCGGAACTGAAGGTCGTCTACGTCGTCCAAGGCGAGGGCCTCACCGGAATCTCCGCACAGCAGAAAAAGGCCGTGCGCGACCTCGCCGTCAGCCTCGGCGCGACCATGCACACCGTCGTCGCCGGCGACGTCGCGTCGGCACTGCTCGACTTCGTCCACGACACCAACGCCACGCAACTGGTCATCGGGAGCACCCGAAAGTCGCGGTGGGCGCGCCTGTTCGAGGAAGGCGTCGGCGACAGGGTTGTGCGGCAGTCCGGCACGATCGACGTCCACATGGTCACCCACGAGGACGCCGGTGGCGGCACCTCGGGGTCGCGTAACTCACCTCGCCCGCACCGGGCGCTGTCTTGGTTTGCCGCCCTGGCGATTCCGCTCGCGATCTTCGGGTCGACCATGGCACTGCCGGACGGACTCCTCGGCATCGGCGGTCAGGGTGCGCTGTTCTTGACCGGCATACTCGGCGTCGCACTGCTGGGCGGCCTCATCCCCGCAGTGCTGTCAACGATGCTCTCCGGAGCGCTGCTCACGTATTTCTTTCTCGCCCCGCAAAACACGTTCACCGTCGGGCATACCGACGGCGCAATCACCGTCGTAATGCTGATGCTCGTCGCCGTTCTGGTGGCCGCTCTCCTCGACCACACGGTCAACCGCGCCCGCGAAGCGCGTCGCACATCCCAGGACTCCGAAATGCTTTCGCTGTTCGCAGATTCGGTGCTCCGCGATGTCGACATCGACGTACTGCTCGAACGGATCCGCGAGGCCTATCTGCAACGCGCCGTCAGCATGATTCACACCCAAACCGGCGAGGTCGTCGCCGCCGTGGGCCAGGATCCGTGCACCGATGTCGACGACGCCGACACCGCCGTCGACATCGGCGACGACGAATACAGCATGCTCCTGGCCGGCCCACCGCTCACCACCCGTGAGCGCCGCGTGATCAGCGCCGTCGCCAACCACGCCGCAGACCTCGTCAAACGCCGGGAATCAGCCCAGGACGCCACCAAAACCGGCGCCGCCGTCGCAGTCGACGAACTATGGCGCTCGCTGTCCTCAGCGGTGGCCCACAAACTTCGCAGTCCGCTGGCTGCGGCCAAATCAGCGGCGCCGATTTTGCGCAGCAGTGACGCCGACTTCCCGGTGCAGGACGTCGCTGACCTACTGGCCACCGGCGAGGAATCCGTCGACGAACTCATGGCCGTCGTCGGCAACCTGCTCGACTCGTCGCGTCTCACCGCCGGAGTGATCCACCCCGAACGTGACCGCGTCGAACTGGAGGAGGCCGTCCAACGGTCATTGCTCGGGATCACCACGGGTAACACCGACTTCACCCGGCGCGGTGTTGAGCGGGTCAAGACAACCGTCGACGGCGCAGCGGTCCTCGCAGACGCGGCCCTGCTCGAACGCGTACTGGCCAACGTGATTGACAACTCGCTGCGCTACGCCCCCGGTAGCGCGGTTCGGGTGACAGCAGGTCAGGTGGGCGACCGCATGCTCATCGCCATCGTCGACGAGGGCCCGGGCATCCCGCGCGGCACCGAGGAACAGATCTTCGAGCCCTTCTCACGGTTCGGTGATGGTCCGAGAATCGGTGTCGGTCTCGGGCTTTCGGTGGCACGGCGGTTCGTCGAAGCGATGGGCGGCACGATTACGGCGTCCGACACCCCCGGCGGTGGCTTGACGATCGAGATCGACCTGCCGGCCGCACGCAAGGAAAACCGATCAGTCGATGGTCTCGAGCCGGTAGCCCATCCCCCGTAACGTGACAAATCGCTCCGCGCCGAGCTTGCGTCGCAGATAGCGCACGTACACGTCGACCACGTTCGAACCCGGGTCGAAGTCGTAGCCCCACACGTGGCTGAGCAGCTGTTCCCGCGACAGCACCTGACCCGGATGGCGCAGGAACGTCTCCGCCAGCGCAAACTCCCGCGCCGACAGATCCACCGTGCGACCATCCACTTCGGCCTGTCGCGTACGCAGATCCAAATGCAAACCGCCGCAGGACAACACGGTCAGCTCAGGTGTCCGATCCGGCGCCAACCGCACCCGGATGCGAGCCAGCAGTTCCTCGAACCGGAACGGCTTGGGCATGTAGTCGTCGGCGCCACCTTCCAGCCCGGCGACTGTATCGTGCACGCTGGTGCGCGCCGTCAACACGATCACCGGGATCGGATGGTTCTCGGCCCGGAGCCTGCGCAGCACCTCGAACCCGTCCATTTCCGGCAGCCCGATGTCCAGCACCATCAGATCGAACCCGCCGCTGACCGCGTAGTCGTACGCCGACGGCCCGTCGACCACCACCGTGGTGGTGAACCCGTTGGCAGCCAAGCCTTTCTCGACGAACGACGCGATCCGCGGCTCGTCCTCGGCAATCAGTATCCGCGCCATTGATCCTCTTTCACCGCAGGAATCACGACCGAGAACGTCGCGCCCCGGCCGGGCTCGCTGTCCAGCAGCACGTCACCGCCGTGTGCGACCGCGATCGCCCGCACAATCGAAAGACCAAGCCCCGCACCGTCTGAGCGCCGTGTCCCACCCCGGGCGAAGCGCTCGAAGATCCGATGTCGCTCTTCGTCGCTGACACCCGGTCCCGAATCGGATACCCAGAACCGCAGCGACCCGCCGGACAGCTGGGAGCCGACGCCGATCCAGCCACCGTCTTCGGTGAACCGCGATGCGTTGTCGGCCAATGCCACCAGCGCCTGGGTGATCCGCTGCGGGTCGAGGACGGCGGTCGTTCGTGCCACCGTCTCCAACCTGAAGCCCCGCGGTGCGAGCCGGGTGATCTTTCGAAGGCCTCCCGAGTCAGCGCCTCGACATCGACCACGTCGGGATGCAGGAACGACGGCTGCTCGGACTGCGCCAACAACAACAGGTCCGACACCATCCGGTTCATCCGGCCCAGCTCGTCGTCGACCAGCGCCACCGTCGACGCCACATCCTGCGCGTCGGCGGGGTCGAGCACCTCGAGGTGACCGCGCACGATCGTGATCGGTGTGCGCAGTTCATGGCCCGCATCATCGACGAACCGCCGCTGCGCGGAAACGCCCGCCTCGACCCGGTCGAGCATTTCGTTGATCGTAGCGACGAGGAGGTCGAGCTCGTCGTCCTTACCCCGCGACGGCACCCGCAGCGACAGGTCCGTGTCGCTGATCATCCGAGTGGTGTCGGCGACGTCGCGCAACGGACGCAAGATCCGGCCGGCCAGAATCCAGGCCGCCGCCGCGGCGCCGATCATCGTCACCGAACCGACGATCAGCATCAGCCGCGCCGCGTCGTTGGCGGCGTCACGTTCGGCGTCGCCCATGTACGCCGCGACGATGACACCCTGCGCGGGATCACCGGCCAGACGTACCGGGATCGCGAGGTAGCGCACCTCGCCGGCTTCTGCGTGCTGGTACCGGCCCTCCACCGGCTCGGTCACGTTGGCGACCCGCTCGGCAAAAGCCTCGTCCTGCGACAGCACCTCCTGCGCGCCGGGTTCCTGCCTGCTCTGGGTGCGGTACTGCCCGTTGACGTAGCCGAGGAACTTCTCGTTGGGCCGGGCGATGTTGTAGGCGATAGCCTCCCGGATCACCTCTTCGACGCTCGTGAACGGCTCACCCGTACGCGGATTGACGCCGGGCTCGGTCAGCTCGGCGAACTCTTGCACCTCGAACCGCAGCGCCTCGTCCATCCGCGCGTCGACCGCCCTGACCAGCAGCTGCCACGTCACGAACGTGACGACCCCCAACGCGGTCAGCACCAGCAGCAGCACCCACGCGATGATCTGTGTGCGCGCTGTCCACGGCAGCAGCCGACGCCATCTCCGCCTCGGATCCACCGGGGCAGATTCAACGGTCATCCGTCGTCCTCCCCGGGTCGCTGCCGTCGCTAGTACCCATCCTCTCGCGTCGTGCCTTCGGCGACGGACGCGCGATCAGTCGTCGTCATCGTCGTCGTCATCGTCATCCCAGTCGTCGTCATCCCAGTCGTCGTCATCGTCGTCCCAGTCCCCCACGCTGACCGGGGGCGGCGGGGCGGGCACATCCACAGGTGGCGGCGGCGGCGCGATCTTGGATGCGGCGGGGAGCTGCGGCGACGGGGCGGGGGCAGCGGGCTCGGCGGGCGCCGCGGGCCCGTGGGTCGCCGGCTGCTCAGGCGCGTGCACAGTGATCGGATCGAGCGGCTCATGGTCGGCGGTAGATCCCGTCGACGCGATCACCACGCCGCCCACACCGGCGGCCAGCAGGGCCAACGCGGCCAGGACAAGGGTCAATGAGCTGCGCATGACATCCACGATCGGACGTTCGGATGTCACCGTGGTGATAACCAGATGAGAAGGTTCTCATCTGGTGGCTTCAAGCCGTGGCCGCAGCCGCTCGACCGAGATGTCGGCTTGTCGCTGCAGGTCCTCGATCAGCGCGTGGGCGTGGGTGATCAGCCCGTCGACGTCGATGCCGTGCGGCTGGGCCTCGGGCCGGTCCGCCAGCCGCTCCGCAGCCCGGGTCAGAACGGTCGCGGCGCCGACGGTGTTGCCGCGCTGGATGTGGGTGATGCCGACCGCGAGCTGCGCCAACCCCTGCCACATGTTGCGTTCGTCGTCGGGCGCGTTCTTCCAGGCCGCCTCCAGGACCTCGTGGGCGTTGAACGCCAGCCCGTCGTCCAGCAACTCCTGCGCGTAGGACAGGGACTCCGACGGCGACAACTCGAGATTTTCGGGGATGCGCGCCACGCCCTCGCTGCCGTGCGGCAGCGGTCTGCCGAGCGCGTCGCGGGGCCGGCTGCTGCGCGCCTTGCCCAACTCGTCGCGATCTCGTTCGGCCACTACCGCTGCGTCTCTTCGGCCAACGAGATCAACCGCGCCCGAACCAGATCGGGCCGCTCGTCGACGATGAAATGGCTGGCGTCGACGGTCTCCAGCGTGTAGTCGTCGGCGTTGGCGGATTCCGGCGCGGCGAACGAGACGTGCACCGCACTGTCATCGAGCCCGAACAGGCACCGGATCGGCACAGTCGCCCGCGGCGGCGCCGGCGACCGCGCCGCGGCGGGGAGTTCCCGAAGCAGGAACGTCCGGTACGTGTCTCGTGCGGTCCTGGCCACCACCGGATCGCGGAACCGCTCGACGTAGATGCGGGCGGTGTCGCGGTCGATGTCGGAGATCGACGCGAACGCCCGCTCGAGAAACGACGTGCGCTGCTGCACCTGGACGCCGACTGTGGCCATCAGCAGCTGGTACCAGAACCGCCACAGATGAGGCGCCACCGCGCGCGGCGACAGCCACGGATGGGCCATATTCATCACGAGATAACCGTCGAAACGTTGCGGCGCGGTCAGCAGCATCCGGTAGCCGACGAAACCGCCCCAGTCGTGGCCCACCAGCAGCACCCGGTCCAGTCCGAGCACATCCATCAGCGCCAGGACATCGCTGGCGACATCGTCTTTGGCCCAGCGGTGCGGCGCGGGCCCCGACCAGCCGTAACCAGGCAGATCGGGTGCGATGATCCGCATTCCAGGCGGCGGATCGGCCAGCAGGTCGCGGTACACCCAGTGGTGCTGCGGCCACCCGTGCAGGGCGAGGACCGGACGGCCGTCTGCCGGACCGGCCTCGGTGACGTGGAACCGCACGCCCCGGGCGTCGATGAACGAACGTCGAACGCCGTCGATAGGTGGCGGTTGCGCAGGCATAACGCGACTATAGGAAGGCTTGTCGCGCTACCGTGCCGGTATGACCGGATACCGAGAACTGTGCGACGCCAGCCTCCGTGATCCCGCGTCGTTTTGGGCCGATGCCGCGCGGGAGGTGACGTGGATGCGCGAGCCCCAACAGATCCTCGACGACTCCAACCCGCCGTTCTACCGGTGGTTTCCTGACGGTGAATTGAACACATGCGCCAACGCGCTCGACCGCCACGTCGAGGGCGGCCGCGCCGACCAACCCGCGCTGATCTACGACTCCCCCGTGACCGGAACTCAGCGCACCTATACCTATCGTGAACTCCTCTCGGCCACAGCATGTTTCGCTGGAGCACTGCACCAGTTGGGAGTCTGCAAGGGCGACTGCGTGGTGATCTACATGCCGATGGTGCCCGAAGCCGTGATCGCCATGCTGGCGTGCGCGCGGCTGGGTGCGGTGCACTCGGTGGTGTTCGGTGGGTTCGCCGCACACGAACTGGCCCTACGCATCGACGATGCCCGCCCGACGGTGATCGTGTCGGCGTCGTGTGGCGTCGAGCCGACCCGCACCGTCGATTACAAACCGATGCTCGACGCCGCCCTTGAGATGGCCGAGCACCCGGCACCCCCGTGCGTGATCCTGCAGCGCGAGCACCAGCCGTGCCAACTGGTCGATGGCCGGGACCGGGACTGGAACGCGCTGATGTCAACGGCTCAACCCGTCGACCCGGTACCGGTGAAATCGACCGATCCGCTGTATGTGCTCTACACCTCCGGCACCACCGGAAAACCGAAGGGCATCGTTCGCGACAACGGCGGGCACGCCGTCGCGTTGCTGTGGAGCATGCGCCACATCTACGACACCGCGCCCGGCGACATCTATTGGGCCGCTTCGGATGTCGGCTGGGTGGTGGGGCACTCCTACATTGTCTACGGTCCGCTGCTGCTGGGCGCGACGACGGTGTTGTACGAAGGCAAACCCGTCGGCACCCCCGATGCCGGCGCGTTCTGGCGGGTGGCCGCCGAGCACGGGGTCAAGGCGTTGTTCACCGCGCCGACGGCGATGCGCGCCATCAAGAAGGAGGATCCCGACGGGCTGCACCTCGACAAGTACGACTTGTCCGCGCTGCGGTATCTGTTCCAGGCCGGTGAGCGCCTCGACCCCGACACCTACCAGTGGGCGGCGGAGAAACTCGGCCTGCCGGTCATCGATCACTGGTGGCAGACCGAGACCGGCTGGTCCATCGCGGCCAACCCGATGGGCGTCGAGCCGATGCCGATCAAGCCCGGTTCCGCCACGGCGCCGATGCCCGGCTACGACGTGCGAATCCTGCGCCCAGACGGCTCGGAGTGCGACGCTGGCGAGGAGGGCGCGATCTGCGTGCGGCTGCCGCTACCGCCCGGCACCCTGCCGACGCTGTGGGGCGACGACGACCGCTACATCGCGTCCTACCTGTCGGCGTTTCCCGGGTTCTACCTCACCGGCGACGGCGGCTATCTCGACGAAGACGGCTACCTGTTCGTGATGGGGCGCACCGACGACGTGATCAACGTTGCCGGACACCGTCTTTCGACGGGCGCGATCGAGGCAGTGCTGGCAGCACACCCGGCCGTGGCGGAGTGCGCGGTCATCGGCGTGGCCGACGAGATCAAGGGCCAGGTTCCGCGCGGGTTCGTCGTGCTCAAAGCCGGAGCGTCCGCCGATCGGCTGGCCGACGAACTGGTCGCCGCGGTGCGGGAGAACATCGGCGCTGTCGCGTGTTTCAAGACCGTCGACGTCGTCCCTGCGCTGCCGAAGACCCGCTCGGGAAAGATCCTGCGCAAGACCATGCGCGGTATCGCCGCGGGTCGCACGGAGCCGGTGCCGTCGACCATCGAGGATCCCGCGGTGCTCGACGCGCTGACGCCGATTCTGCAGCGCTAGATTCACCTCGCGAGCGAAGTACTACAGCCAGGGGTCGCGCCAACCCGGATAGCCGGCAACGAGTTTGGCCGCTCCGGGCGGACCCCACGATCCCCGCGGGTACGGCTCCACGGGTGGTGGCGCGTCGAGCAGCGGTTGCACGATGCGCCAGGTCTCCTCGACCCCGTCTTCGCGGGCGAACTGGCTGGAGTTGCCGCGCATGGCGTCGCTGAGTAGCCGCTCGTAGGGCTCGGGCGCCTCACCGAGTTCCTCGGCGAAGACCAGGGAGAGGTCCACCGTGCGGGTGCGGTTGGCGCCGGGCTCCTTGGCCTGCACGATCAGGTCGGCGCCGGGTTTGGGATCGATGCGCAACACGAGTTCGTTGGGGTCGTGGGTTGTCGCGGTGATCGGCAACTTGGGCGGCCGGTTGAAGATGACGCGAATCTCGGTGGCGCGCGCCGGTAAACCCTTGCCGGCCCGGATGAAGAACGGGACCCCTGACCAGCGCCAGTTGTCGATCTCGAGGCGCAGCGCCGCGAACGTCTCGGTCTGCGAGTCCGGTTTGACCCCCTCGATCGACGGGTAGCCGTCGTACTGTCCGCGCACATAGTGGGCCGGGTCGATCGACGGGATCGCGCGGAACACCTCCACGCGCTTGTCACGGATCCCGTCGGCGCCTGCGACGCTCGGCGGTTCAGCGGCGAACAATCCGATCAACTGCAGCAGGTGGTTCTGCACGACGTCGCGCAGCGCGCCGACGGGATCGTAGAAGCTGCCCCGGTCGTCGACGCCGAAGTTCTCGGCCATGGTCAGCTGCACACAGTGGATCCGGTCGCGGTTCCACAGCGGTTCGAAGATCGAGTTGGCGAACCGCAGGAACATGATGTCCATCGCCGGTTCCTTGCCCAGGAAGTGGTCGATGCGAAAGATCTGCCACTCCTCGAGAACACTGCGCAGCATCGCGTTGAGTTCCCGCGCCGACGCCAGGTCGTGGCCGAACGGCTTTTCCACCAGGACCCTGGCCCCGGTGGTGAGGCTGGCCCGCGCCAGACCCTCGACGACGCGGCCGAACAACGACGGCGGGATCTCGAGATAGAACACGGGTGTGTGCTTGCCCTCGATCGCCTGGGCCACGCGGTCATAGGTCTTCGGGTCGGCGAAATCGCCCGACACCATCGAAAGCCGTTGCGCGAACCGCTCGAACACCTTGTCGTCGACCGGCTCGCCGCTCGCATCGATGGCCTTGCGGGCGTGGTCACGCAGGGTCGACGCCGACCAGTCGTCGAGGGCGACACCGACGATCGGACAGTCCAGCAGACCATTTCGTTCCAGCCGGTACAACGACCGAAACGTCATCTTCCTGGCGAGGTCGCCGGTGATCCCGAAGATCACCAGCACATCGGCGGATGCGGTCTTCATGTTCTTACTTCTTCTCGGCGTGGCCGCCGAACTCACTGCGCATCGCCGACATCACCTTGTCGGTGAACCCACCGAGCTGGCGGGATTCGAAGCGTTCGAACAGCGATGTGGTGATCACCGAAGCAGGCACACCTTCGTCGACCGCAGCCAGCACCGTCCAGCGGCCCTCCCCGGAGTCCGACACCCGGCCGGTGAAATCGTCGAGTCCGGGTGAGCGGGCCAGCGCGTCTGCGGTCAGATCCACCAACCACGAGCCGACCACCGAGCCGCGCCGCCAGACTTCGGCCACCTCGCCGACGTCGATCGTGTACTGGTAGGCCCACGGGTCGCGCAGCGGTGTGGTTTCTGCGTCGACCGTCCGGTCGACGGTGCCGGCGTCGGCGTGCTTGATAATGCTGAGCCCCTCGGCGATGGCGGCCATCATCCCGTACTCCACACCGTTGTGCACCATCTTCACGAAATGCCCTGCCCCGCTTGGTCCGCAGTGCAGATAGCCGTCGGGGGCGGTGCCGTCGGTACGGGTGCGGCTGGGGGTGGGTTCGGCGGTGCCCTGCCCGGGCGCGATGGTCTTGAAGATCGGGTCGAGGCGGGTGACCACGTCGGTCTCACCGCCGATCATCAGGCAGTAGCCGCGCTCCAGGCCCCACACCCCACCGCTGGTGCCGCAGTCGACGTAGTGAATGTGGTGTTCCTGCAGGGCTTTCGCCCGGGTGATGTCGTCGCGATAGTAGGAGTTTCCGCCGTCGATCACCGTGTCGTCGGCGTCGAGCAGCGCAACCAGTTGATCCAGCGTCGAATCCACCACCGCCGCGGGCAGCATCAGCCATACCGCGCGCGGCTTTTCGAGCTTGGCGACTAAGTCGCTCAACGACTCTGCACCCGTTGCGCCCTCACCGGCCAGGGCGGTGACGGCGTCGGCGTTGCGGTCATAGACCACGCAGCGGTGCCCGTCACGCATCAACCGTCGCACCAGGTTGGCCCCCATCCGGCCCAGGCCCACCATTCCCAATTGCATCGGCGTATCGGTTGCCATATCACTCCTTTGTCATCAGATCGGCTGCACCGAACCCGCCAAGATCCTCGCCCCCGACTCAATAGGAAACCCAGCTAACGACTATAGGCACCCGCGATGTCATCCGGAGCAAATCGACTGGATGCGTTGAATCCTTTGCAGGGCAGCTGAATACGTGTTGAACGCCTGCTGAAGCGGATATCGTCCGCCGGGGTGACTCGGCGCATGAGCCCGCAAAGCATCGACACCGTTGCGATATCGGCATATGTTGATATGCGTCCGCACGTTCGCCCTACTTCGCGCGAACGATTCGACAGAGGAGTTGATCTGCGATGCGTGCACCAGCTAATGACCGTTCCGGTTGTTCATGCCATTGTCACAAGTGCGACCAGGGCCACCACTGCGGCAACGCACCGAACTGCTACATCAAAAAGTAGCCGCCCGGACCGATTAACCGCCGGCCTAGGGGGTATCTCCTAGATCTGCCGGCCCGTCAATATGCAGCGGGTCGGGCGGGAGGCGGAGATGACGGCGAATAATCCGAAATACATGGCCGTGCAAGCCGCGGCTATCTTCGTCGGCGCGGGTCTGCTCATCCTTGGCGTGTGCGGCTTCATCCCGGCCGTCACCACCGGCTACAACCGGCTGACGTGGGCGGGCGGGCACACCGGCGCCGAGGTGTTCGGGCTGTTCGCCGTCACGGCACTGCACAACATGGTGCATCTGGTCACCGGCGCGGCAGGCTTCATGATGGCCCACAGCTACGCCGCCGCACGGGCATACCTACTCGGCGGCGCGCTGGTGTATCTGGTTTTGTGGGCCTACGGGTTCTTCTTCGAGGGAGCGGCCAACTGGCTGCACTTCGGGCTCGCCATGATCATGGCGCTGCTCGGGCTGACGCTGGCAGGCCAACGCGACCCGACCAAGCGGCGCAGAAGGGTACGGGCCTGACCGATCCGGCTCAGGCGATCGACAGCGCGATGCCGTCGAGGATGTCGTGCTCGCTGACCACCAGCTCGTCGATGCCGGCCCGCTGGCCCAGCGCGGCGGCGAGTTCCTCGATGATGATCGCCCCGCCGCCGATGACGTCGACGCGGCCCTCGTGCATTGGTCCCAGCGCTGCGCGCTGAGCACGGCTCATCGCGATCACCTCATCGCACGCCCCCAACAGATCACCGAATCCGACCCGCGACAGGTGGATGGCCGCCGAGTCGTAGGTCGTCATCCGCTGCGCCAACGCCGACATCGTCGTCATCGTGCCTGCGACGCCCACCCAGGTGCGGGCCCCGGCGACGGGCACCATGTCGAGCGCCTCGCGCAAGCCGTCGTGCACCACCTCGCGCGCCGTCGCGACCTCCTCGGCGGTCGGCGGGTCGGAGTGCAGACAGCGTTCGGTCACCCGAACGCAGCCGATGTCAGCCGAGTAACTGGCCGTCACGTCGTCGTCGCCCAGCACCACCTCGGTCGACCCGCCGCCCAGGTCGACGACGACGAAAGGCGCTGCGGCCGCGTCCAGGTCGGCCACCGCACCGCGGAACGACAGTTCCGCCTCCTCGGTGCCGGTGATCACCTCGGCGACCGTGCCCGCCACCACGGCGCCCAGCACACCGGCCGTCATCGCGAAGAACACGTCACGGTTGGCTGCGTCACGGGTCGCCGACGTGGCCACCATCCGGATTCTGGCGACTTCGTGATCGGCCAGCAGCCGGGCATAGTCGCTGAGCGCCGCCCGGGTGCGCTCCAGGGCCTCGGGCGCAAGCCTTCCCGTGGCGTCCACCCCCTGGCCGAGGCGGACGATGCGCATCTCGCGGTGCACATCGCGCAGCCGCGGCCCGTCGACGTCGGCGATCAGCAGCCGGATGGAGTTCGTTCCGCAGTCGATGGCGCCGACCCTGGTCATGTCCACTTCCCTTGCTCGAGGATGCCCACCATGGCGGGTTCGTTGGCCAACAGCGCCAGCGCCTCGTCACCCAACGGGTTGGTGCCCGGCCCCTTGGCCAGCGAATGCGCGATCAGCACATGCAGGCATTTGACGCGATCGGGCATACCGCCGCCGGAAAACGTTGTGCCCAAAGGCTCGATCGCATCACGCTCGGCGAGGTAGGACTCGTGGGCGCGGCGGTAGGCGGCCGCCAGCTCGAGATCCTCGCGCAGTCGCACGGTCATCTCCTTCATCAGGCCGTCGGACTCCAAGCGGCTGGCCGCCGCGGTCAGCACCGGGTGGGTCAGGTAGTACAACGTCGGAAACGGTGTGCCATCAGGCAGTTTCGGCGCGGTCTTGACGACGCCGGGTTCTCCGTTGGGGCATCGGTACGCGATCTCCAGGACACCGCGGGGTTCCCGCCCCAACTGCCGCGCGACGGCGTCGAGGTCGGACTGCTCAACCACCGGCAGCGGGCGGCGCGGGGGTCGGCGGCGGCGCCCCAGGCGCCCCGGGCGGTGCTCCGGGCGCTCCTGGCAGCGGCAGCGGTGCGGGCGAGATCCCGTGCGGCTCATCGGCGATCGTGTTCCACAGCGCCGTGTACCAAGGCTGGTCGAGCTTCGCGGTTTCGGGCTCCTGCCCCGGGGCGCCGGGCACCGCGAAGTTCTCCGGCAGCTGTACCTGATACGGCGTCTCACCCGACATCACGAACCCCAACCGCTCACGCGCCTGGGCGGCGATGAACACCGGATCGGCGAGCTTGACCTTCTGCTCCTCGAGCTCGGCGATCTGCGCGCGCAGCTGCTCCTCGGTGGCCTTGAGTTGTCTCATCTCGGTGCGCTGACCGAAGTAGGTGCGCACCGGGCCCGCGATCGTCAGCGTCAGCACGCACACCACCGCGGCGAGGATCGCCGCGCGCCGCGCCGCGGAGCCGAACCGCTGCTCGGACTGCTGCTCGGCCGCCTCCACGATCGACTTGCGGATGGACTCCGTGGTGTCCTTGGTTGCGTCGGAGGCCTGACGCGGTTCTTTCGGATCGGCGGCGCGGCTGTCGCGGCGAGCCGTGGTGCGAGGACGACCCTTGCCACCGCCCTTACCCGGCTTACCGGGCCGGGAGGTGGGTGACCTTCTCTTCGGATCGGGTCGTTTCGCTTCGGGCACGGGCTATTTCGTCTCCAGCGTAAACCGGGGGAACGCCAGGTCGCCGGCGTAGCGGGCGGCGTCACCGAGGGTCTCCTCGATGCGAAGCAACTGGTTGTACTTGGCGACGCGCTCGCTGCGTGCCGGGGCGCCGGTCTTGATCTGACCGCTGCCGACCGCGACGGCGAGGTCGGCGATCGTGGTGTCCTCGGTTTCGCCGCTGCGGTGGCTCATCATCGTGCGGTAGCCGCTGGCGTGCGCCAACGCCACCGCGTCGAGGGTTTCCGTCAGCGTGCCGATCTGGTTGACCTTCACCAGGAGCGCGTTGGCTGCCCCCTTGTGGATGCCGTCTTCCAGCCGTTCGGGGTTGGTGACGAACAGGTCGTCGCCCACGAGTTGGATGCGGTCGCCGATCGCGTTGGTCAGCGCCACCCAACCGTCCCAGTCATCCTCGGAAAGCGGATCCTCGATCGACACCAGCGGGTAGGAGTCAATCAGACCTGAGTAGAAATAGACCATGTTCTCGGCGCTGCGGGTCTCGTTCTCGAACGCGTAACCCTGCTCGGCACTGAAGAATTCGGTGGCGGCGACGTCGAGCGCCAGCGCCACGTCGGAGCCCGGCGTGAAGCCCGCCGTCTCGATGGCGTTCACGATCAAGTCCAGCGCGGCCTTGGTGCCCGCGACGTCGGGGGCGAAACCGCCCTCGTCGCCGAGGCCGGTCGCCATGCCCTGCTCCTTGAGCACGGCCTTGAGCGCGTGGTACACCTCGGTGCCCCAGCGCAGCGCCTCCTTGAACGACGGGGCGCCGATCGGCGCGATCATGAACTCCTGCACGTCGACACCGGTGTCGGCGTGCGCGCCGCCGTTGAGAATATTCATCATCGGCACCGGAAGGATGTGCGCGTTTGGGCCGCCGATGTACCGAAAAAGGGGCAACGCCGACGATTCGGCCGCCGCCTTCGACACCGCCAGCGACACCCCGAGGATCGCGTTGGCGCCGAGCCGGGACTTGTCGGGGGTGCCGTCCAGGTCGAGCAGAGCCTGGTCGATGAGTCGCTGGTCGTCGGCGCTCATACCGATGACCGCGGGGGCGATCTCGTCGAGCACCGCCTCGACCGCCTTGTGCACGCCCTTGCCGCCGTAGCGGGCGCCGCCGTCGCGCAGCTCGACAGCCTCGTGCTCACCTGTTGATGCGCCCGACGGCACCGCCGCGCGGGCGAAGGTGCCGTCCATCAGCGCCACCTCGACCTCGACCGTCGGGTTGCCCCGGGAGTCGAGGATCTCGCGGGCTCCGACCTGCTCGATGATGGGCACTCGCTTCTCCTTGATCGTGATGTGAACGATGGCGTTAGGGGTCGAGCCTAGAGCCTGCGGACCTGCCCGGCGTGCTCAGAGGGGGTGTCCGTTCGCATATGCCCTCGCCCAGTCGCGCACGGTTCGGGCGTACTGGTCGGAATGGTTGTAGGCGCGCAACGCGTTCATCCAGCCCCGGGCGGTGGCCAGGTCCTTGCCTCGCCAGCACAGGTAGCCGGCGGCCGACAGCGCGGCGTCGTCGATGTTGTCGGCGCTGATCTCCCCGTCGTTGTTGGCGTCGACGCCGTAGAGCCGCCAGGTTTCGGGGATGAACTGCATCGGTCCCATCGCACGGGCGTAGTCCATGTCGCCGTCGTGGCTGACCGCGTCGTTGTCGAGGATCTCGAGGTTGCCGCCGGTGCCGTCCAGCAGGACGCCGCGGATGGGTGGGTGCACGTCACCGTTGTCCCCGATGGCCGCGCCTCGATAGGTGCCGTGGTGGCTTTCCACCTGACCGATGCCCGCCAGCGTCGTCCACTTCAAGTTGCAGTCCGGGTTCTCCACCTCGGCGACCCGGGCGGCGTAGGCGTAGGCCTCCAGCGCGGCGACGGGTATCTCCAGCGCCGGCGCGCGTTCGGCCGCCCAGTCGCGCAACTGGTCGGCGGGTCGGCCGTCGGCGTAGGTATCGATCTGCGGCACGGGGTCACCCGGGGGTGGGGGCACGCCATCAGGGATGGGCGTACCGAGCTGCCAGGAACAGCTCGAAGCCAAGAGCAGCGCTGCCGCGCCTACGACGGCGACAGCCCGCAGCCAACGCACCGGCGACACCAAACTCCTCAACCAACTTCGGTTGCTGCCCATGTTCCCACGTGTTTGCCGCGTCGCGCCCGAACGCCCCTCGCGTTTTCAGCGCGGCTCGAACTCCGATGCGACGACCTCATCGGTTGCCCCATCCTCCGGCGACGGTTCGGGTACGTCTTCGGGGCCGGTCTCGGGCACGTCGGCGGGCGTGGGCTCGGGCACCTCGGCGGGCGTCGGCTCCGGGATGCGGTCCGGGGCCGGTTCGGTGTCAGCCGACGGCCAGTGTGCGCGCCACTCCTCCTCGGTGATCTCCCCGAGCGGGGCGACGTCGAGTTCCTCGGGAACGTCGTCGCCGCGGCGCGCGGCGGCTACCGCGTGCTCGACCTTGCGCACGGTGTCCATGAACTCCAGGACCTGGGCCCGCAACGCGTTCTCGGCGTCGCACCCCGCCGTCACGGTCACCGATGTGATGGCGTCGGTGATCAGCTCGGCGGGCAGGTTGGCCGCCGTGACGCGCTCAATGACCTTCTGCGCCAACGCCAATGCGGGCTGACCGGTCGGAACGTCGTCCATGGCCGAGAAGGCCCGCCTGGCCCTCTTCTCCAAGGCCTTGCGTTGCTCCCACTGGGCCAACTGGTCGTCGAGTGAAATCGATTCGCCCGCAAGCACTGCCGGCACCCGGTTGCCGAGTTTGCGCACCAGTGAGTCGGCGACGTCGTCAATCGTGAACGAGTTGTATGGCGCGTCCTCGGCGATGCGGGCGTGAAAAAGCACCTGCAGTAACACATCTCCGAGCTCTTCGCGTAGTTCGTCGGCGTTGCCGCTACGCACCGCGTCGAACAGCTCGTAGGTCTCTTCCAGCAGGTAACGCCGCAGCGAGTCATGGGTCTGTTCGCTTTCCCACGGTCCCGACGTGCGCAGCTTGTCCATCATCTCGACGGCGTCGATAAGCCGCTCCCCCGGTGCGGGCTCGGAGGCGGCGATCAGCTTCTCACCGGCGGCCAGGCGCGCCTTGACGGCGGGATGGTCCTGATCTGACGACAGCAGCACCGGTGCGGCCTCCTCGTCGGAACCGTCGGAGAACCACGGCCGCGCCGACGGCAGCGACCACGGCACCTTCACCGGCATCTCTTCGGTGTACTGGACGTCGCCGCTGAGCAGGTCGATCGCGTCGACAGGCACGAGGGCGGGGCGGCGGGGGTCGACCAATACGACGGTCATGGGCTGGACCCCCTCACGCAATTTCGATGAGACCGCTGGTTTCGGTTATACCAACACTTCGTCGGAGCGCGGCGGCCCTGGTGACAGGCGATGGCCGCCCTGCCTGGTGGCAAGGCGGCCATCGTGTCATAGCTGGTAACTCAGGACTCCGGAATGGTCCAGTGTCCCGGCGCCTCGTCGAAGAACGGGTTGACGAGCCCGTTCACGGTGGGCATCTTCTTCAGCTGCCCGGGCGGGATGCCGTAGAACGGGTTGGGCACCCCGTTGATGAACGGTGAATTCTTCAGCTGGCCGGGCGCGATGTCCGCGGGTGGCAGCCGGAAGTAGTCACCGAGCTCAGGGAGCCAGACGTCCGGAACGTTCACGTCCGGAACGTTCACGTCCGGAACGTTCACGTCCGGAACATTCACGTCCGGAACATTCACGGCCGGCACATTGACGTCCGGGACGTTGACGGCCGGCACATTCACATCTGGAACATTCACGGCCGGCAGGTTGACGTCGGGCACGTTGACGTCCGGAACCGGAATCGGCGGCGGCGGCGGCACGAACGGATCGGCTTGCGCCGCACCTGCACCCAGGCCAAGCGCGCCGCCGAGACCCAGTGCACCGGCCATCGTCGTGGTTACCGCGAATTTCTTGAAGTTCATGTTCACTCCTTCGCCTCTCGTCACAGCGACGTCAGTCGCGTGATGTTCGGTTTAGGAATTGCACGATCTGGCCGCCTCCGATCTAGACGACAGCGCAACACCTTGACCCCCCACTAGGTGTGTCGGATCGCCCGCCGCGCCGCGTTATCAGCGGTGCCGCGATTCTCGCCGTGGGTCAAATCACAACCGGGCTGAGCAGGGGTTAAACCGAGAGTTCGAGCTTCGTCACATCGACGCTGCCCTGGGGCTTGCCGTCGAGCGCCAACAGCAGGTCGGCGACCAACTGGACCAATTCAAGATCACGGATCCGTGGCGCGCCCACCCCGTCACCGGCGCGCGGAATCGGCACCTGCACCGTCGACGTCGTCGCACGGTAGCGCGCGCTGGGATACATCCGCTTGAGCCGAAGCTGCTGGGAGTCCAACAGCTGCAACGGGGCCAGCTTCAGCGTCGTCTCCGACATCGCGCTGACCTCCGTCACGCCGTAGTGCCGCATCAGCAGGCGCAACCGCGCGATCGCCGCCAACCGCCGCGCCGGCGCCGGTAGCGGTCCGTAACGGTCGACGAGTTCTTCGACGACGGCGGCGACTGCATCATCGCTGACGGCGGCCGCGAGCCGGCGGTAGCCCTCCAGCCGCAGCCGGTCGCTGCCGATGTAGTCCTGCGGCAGGTGCGCGTCGACCGGCAGATCGATGCGCACGTCCTTCGGTTCCTCCGGTGCTGCAACGGTTTTCCCGTCTGCAGCCGCCCGATACGCCTCGACCGCCTCGCCCACCAGCCGCACGTATAGGTCGAACCCGACGCCCGCGACGTGACCCGACTGCTCGACGCCCAGCACATTGCCCGCGCCGCGGATTTCGAGGTCCTTCATCGCCACGGCCATGCCCGCACCCAGTTCGTTGTTCTGCGCGATGGTGGCCAGCCGGTCATAGGCGGTCTCGGTGAGCGGCACCTCCGGCGGATACAGGAAATACGCGTAGCCGCGCTCGCGGCTGCGGCCCACCCGGCCCCGCAGCTGATGTAACTGCGAAAGCCCGAACGTGTCGGCGCGCTCGACGATCAACGTGTTGGCGTTGGAGATGTCCAGGCCGGTCTCGACGATCGTCGTGCACACCAAGATGTCGTAGTCGCGGTTCCAGAACCCCTCGACCGTGCGCTCGAGAAGTTCCTCGGGCATCTGGCCGTGGGCGACGACGACGCGCGCCTCGGGCACCAGGGCCTGCACCCGGGCCGCGGCCTGGTCGATGGTGCGCACCCGGTTGTGGATGTAGAACGCCTGCCCGTCGCGCAGCAGTTCACGGCGCAGCGCCGCGGCGATCTGCTTGTCGTCGTGCGGACCGACGTAGGTCAGCACCGGGTAGCGCTCCTCGGGCGGGGTGAGGATCGTCGACATCTCCCGGATCCCGGCCAAGCTCATCTCCAGCGTGCGCGGAATCGGGGTGGCGCTCATGGTCAGCACGTCGACGTGGGTGCGCATCGACTTGATGTGCTCCTTGTGCTCGACGCCGAACCGCTGCTCCTCGTCGACCACGATCAGGCCAAGGTTCTTCCACGTCACACCGGTCTGCAGCAGCCGGTGGGTGCCGATCACGATGTCGATGCTGCCGTCCTTCATGCCGTCGAGCACGGCTTTGGACTCGACGTTCGATGTGAACCGTGACAGCCCTTTGACGGTGACCGGGAACCCGGCCATCCGGTCGGTGAACGTCTGCAGATGCTGGTCGGCCAGCAGCGTCGTCGGCACCAGCACGGCCACCTGCTTGCCGTCCTGCACCGCCTTGAAGGCCGCGCGCACCGCGATCTCGGTCTTGCCATAGCCGACGTCACCGCAGATCACCCGGTCCATCGGGATCGGCCGTTCCATATCTGCCTTGACTTCGGTGATCGCGGTCAACTGGTCGACGGTCTCGGTGAACCCGAACGCGTCCTCCATCTCGGCCTGCCACGGGCTGTCGGGGCCGAACGCGTGCCCTGGGGACGCCTGCCGCTTCGCGTAGAGCGCCACCAGTTCCTGGGCGATTTCGGCGACGGCGCGGCGGGCCTTGGTCTTGGTGTTGGTCCAGTCGCTGCCGCCCAGCCGGCTCAGCGACGGCGCCTCACCGCCGACGTAGCGCGACAGCTGATCCAGCGAGTCCATCGGCACGTAGAGCCGGTCGGCTTTCTGACCCTTCTTGCTCGACGCGTACTCCAGCACCAGGTACTCGCGGCGGGCGCCGCCGACGACGCGCTCGGTCATCTCCAGGAACCGGCCGATGCCGTGCTGGTCGTGCACCACCAGGTCACCCGCCGTCAACGCCAGCGGGTCGACGACGTTGCGGCGTTTGGCGGCCAGCCGCCTGCCTTCGCTCGCCGCGACCCGGGTGCCGGTCAGATCGGCCTCGGTGATCACAACCAGGTTCGCGCCCGCCACCACCACCCCGTCGTGCAGCGGCCCCTTCAGCACGCCGACCACACCCTCCTTGGGTGTGGCGCCGGCTTCCAAAAGCGTTGCCGCCGTGTCGGCTTCGCCCAGCTGCTCGATGACGCGGTGCGCGGTTCCCGTGCCGGGTGTCACGACCGCCGCATAGCCGCCGGTCGCCACGTGGGCGCGCAGCATCGCGAAGATCTCGCTGATGGTGGCCTGTGAGCCGCGCGCCGACGGGGCGGGCCGGATGTCGACTTCGAGTGCGGCCTCATCGGAGAGCTGGCTCAGCGTCCACCACGGGTGGCCGCCCTCTTGCGCGGCTGCGCGGGCGTCGTCGATGTCGACGAAACCCGATGCGCCCATCGACTCCAGGTCGATCGGTGCTGTGCTTTCTGGCGCACCAAACGCCGCAGCCGACCACGACGCCTCCAGGAACTCGCGGCCGGTCTTGATCAGGTCGGCGGCGCGGGTGCGGACCTTTTCCGGGTCGCAGATCAGCAGCGGGGTGTTCGGCGGCAAATACGCGGGCAGCGTGACGAGGTCGGTCTTGCGCAGCAGCGGCAGCAGCGCCTCCATACCGTCGACCGGGATTCCGTCGGCGAGTTTGGCCAGCATGTCCGGGACGCTGCCGGTCAGATGGTTGTCCTGGACGGGATGTTCGGCGGCCAGCGCGGCGGCGCGGTCGCGGACGTCGTCGGTGAGCAGCAGTTCGCGGCAGGGCACCGCGATCACGGTGTCGATGTCGATCTCGGGGATCGACCGCTGGTCGGCGACCGCGAACATCCGCATCTCGGAGACCTCGTCACCCCAAAACTCGACGCGCACCGGGTGTTCGGCGGTGGGCGGGAAGATGTCGAGGATGCCGCCGCGGACGGCGAACTCGCCGCGCTTGCCGACCATGTCGACGCGTTCGTAGGCCAGGTCCACCAGGCGGGCGACGACTTGGTCGAATGTCGCCGCCGGGGCGACTCCGGCCTCGAACCGCGGCTCTTGCCCGACGGTCAGCGTCACCGGCTCGATATCCGCGAGGTCGGGCGCCATCGGCTGCAGCAGCGAGCGGGTCGTGGTGACCACCACCTGCAGCGGCGGGCCCAGGCGCGCGTCGTCGGGGTACTTGAGCCGTCGCAGCAGCATCAGCCGGGCGCCGACCGTGTCGACGCCCGGGGACAGCCGCTCGTGGGGCAGGGTCTCCCAGGACGGGAACATGGCCACCTGGTCGCCGTAGACGCCGCGCAATTCGGCGGTCAGGTCGTCGGCTTCGCGGCCGGTGGCGGTGACCACGACAAGCGGGCCGGCCTGCGCGAGCGCGCACGTGACGAACAGCCGCGCGCTGGACGGGCCGACGAGGTGGAGATCGGCGGGTTCGTCGGCAGCGCGCCGCGCGACTTCCTTCAGCGAGGGGTCGCGTAGCGCCAGCTCGACAAGCCCCGCGATCGGGGTTTGGACATGGGTGTTCCCCGATACGGTCATGATGCATCCATCGTAAGCGCGCGCGATTTCGGCGTGATTTCCAGCGTTGAGTGGCTGTTGGGAATGCCGAAACCAACGAAACGGCGGGAGAGTACGGCCGAAAACGACCAAGACGTCGGTCTCGGCGAAAGGCGCGGGGGGCCAAAGGCGCGGACCGACCTACTCGTCGAGCAACTGCGGATCGTCCTCGAGATGCATCAACCCGTTCCAGCACAGGTTGACCAGATGCGCGGCCACGACCTCCTTCTTGGGCTCACGCACATCGAGCCACCACTGCGCGGTCATCGACACCGAGCCGACCAACGCCTGCGCGTACAGCGGCGCCATCTCCGGGTCCAAGCCGCGGCGGGAGAAGTCGCCGGCCAGGATCGACGACACCTGGTTGACGGCCTCGTTGAGCAGCGTCGAGTAGGTACTGCCGGAGGTGATGGCCGCCGGGGAGTCGCGGATCAGGATGCGGAACCCGTCGGTGCGCTCGTCGACGTAGGTCAACAGCGCCAGCGCGACGCGCTCGATGCGCAGCCGGGAGCGGTTGTTGGTCATCCGCGTCAACGACGACGTGATCCCGTCCAGCAACGCCGACATCTCGCGGTCGACCACCACCGCGTAGAGCCCCTCTTTACCACCGAAATGCTCGTAGACCACGGGTTTGGAGACGCTGGCGCGTTGGGCGATCTCCTCGATCGAGGTACCCTCGTAACCACGTTCGGCGAACAGGGAACGCGCGACGTCGATGAGTTGATGGCGCCGCTCGGCACCCGTCATCCGGGCGCGCGGCGCACGCACCTCTTTGTCGAATGCGGCCACGGATTCCAGGCTAGTTGGTTCGACTAGCATCACGTGGTGATCGATCCGTCGTGGTGTAATCGGCAGCACCTCTGATTTTGGTTCAGATAGTTCAGGTTCGAGTCCTGGCGACGGAGCAGCGAGCGAGGCTTGCCGAGTGAGCAAACAGCCTGAGGTCGCCACTGTGCGCTTTCATACGGTGTCATCGGCGTGTCGGGCTGAAACTGCACATTCGACAGGGCAGGAGACCGGATGACGGCAACTACCGAAGCTGCGGTGGTCGTACTTGCGGCCGGCGCCGGAACCCGGATGCGCTCCGACACCCCCAAGGTGCTGCACACGCTGGCCGGCCGCAGCATGCTGGCCCACGCGCTGCACGCGGTCGCGAAGGTGGCGCCGCAGCACCTGGTCGTCGTGCTGGGCCACGACCGCGAGCGGGTGACGCCGGCCGTCGACGAGTTGGCCGAACGGCTCGGGCGCGGCATCGACATCGCGGTGCAGGAGCAGCAGCTGGGCACCGGCCACGCGGTGGCCTGCGGGCTGGCCGCGCTACCTGAGGACTTCGCCGGCACCGTCGTGGTGACCTCAGGTGATGTTCCGCTGCTGGACGCCGACACGCTGGCCGAGCTGATCGCGACCCATAGTGCCGAACCCGCCGCGGTAACCGTGCTGACCACCACGCTGCCCGACCCGACCGGCTACGGCCGGATCCTGCGCACCCCGAAAGGGGAGGGTGGGGATCTACTGAGCATCGTCGAGCAGGCCGACGCCAGCCCGTCGCAGCAGGCCATCGACGAGGTCAACGCCGGGGTATACGCGTTCGACGTGACCGCGCTGCGCTCGGCGCTGAGCCGGTTGGGTTCCGACAACGCCCAGCAGGAGCAGTACCTGACCGATGTGATCTCGATCGTGCGTTCCGACGGGCAGGTGGTGCGGGGCCAGCACATCGACGACGCCACCCTGGTCGCCGGCGTCAACGACCGCGTGCAGCTGGCCGAACTCGGCGCCGAGCTGAACCGGCGCATCGTGGCTGCGCACCAGCGCGCCGGGGTGACGGTCGTCGATCCGGCCACCACCTGGGTCGACGTCGACGTCACGATCGGCCGCGACACCATCGTCTACCCCGGCACCCAGCTGCTCGGGGCCACCCGCATCGGCGGGCACTGCCACATCGGCCCGGACAGCACGCTGACCGACGTCACGGTGGGCGACCACGCCACCGTGGTGCGCACCCACGGCGGGCAGGCCGTGATCGGCGACGGCGCCGCGGTCGGCCCGTTCGCCTACCTGCGGCCGGGCACCGTGCTGGGTGCCGACGGCAAACTCGGCGCGTTCGTCGAAACCAAGAACTCGACCATCGGCGCGGGCACCAAGGTGCCGCACCTGACCTACGTCGGCGACGCCGACATCGGCGAGCACAGCAACATCGGCGCCTCGAGCGTGTTCGTCAACTACGACGGCGAGAACAAGAACCGCACGACCATCGGCTCACACGTGCGGACCGGCTCGGACACCATGTTCATCGCGCCGGTCACCGTCGGCGACGGCGCCTACACCGGGGCGGGCACCGTGGTGCGCGAGGACGTACCGCCGGGGGCGCTGGCGGTGTCGGCGGGTCCACAACGCAACATCGAGGGCTGGGTGTCGCGCAAGCGGCCGGGCAGCGCCGCGGCGCAGGCCGCCGCAAACGCCGAATCAGACGACGCCGACCAGTAGCTGTTCGTTTTCTGGTAACCCGGCAACGGGAACCCGTCAACGCTACGTACGATTGGGCCGTATCGATCCCGATTTCGAGGGCGGCGACAGACACTGTGGGCACCGAGTGGACCGACAACCGCAAAAATTTGATGCTCTTCGCGGGTCGCGCGCACCCCGAACTGGCCGATCAGGTGGCCAAAGAGCTCGACGTTCCCGTCACCGCGCAGACTGCCCGTGACTTCGCCAACGGCGAGATCTTCGTCCGCTTCGACGAATCGGTGCGCGGATGCGACGCGTTTGTGCTGCAGTCACACGCCGATCCGCTGAACAAGTGGCTGATGGAACAGCTGATCATGATCGACGCTTTGAAGCGGGGCAGCGCCAAGCGGATCACCGCGATCCTGCCGTTCTATCCGTACGCGCGCCAGGACAAGAAGCACCGCGGCCGCGAGCCGATCTCGGCGCGGCTGGTCGCCGATCTGCTCAAGACCGCCGGTGCGGACCGGATCGTGACAGTCGACCTGCACACCGACCAGATTCAGGGCTTCTTCGATGGGCCCGTGGACCACATGCGGGCGCAGAACCTGCTCACCGGCTACATCGCCGAGCACTATCCGTGCGAGAACCTCGTGGTCGTGTCGCCGGACTCCGGTCGCGTGCGGGTGGCCGAGAAGTGGGCCGACGCGCTGGGCGGCACGCCGCTGGCGTTCATCCACAAGACACGGGACCCGAAGGTGCCCAACCAAGTGGTGTCCAACCGGGTGGTCGGCGAGGTCGCCGGCCGCACCTGCGTGCTGACCGACGACATGATCGACACCGGCGGCACCATCGCCGGCGCCGTGAAGCTGTTGCGCGACGAGGGCGCCGGTGACGTGATCATCGCCGCGACGCACGGGGTGCTCTCTGAGCCCGCGTCGCAGCGGCTGGCCGACTGCGGCGCACGTGAAGTGATCGTCACCAACACCCTGCCGATCGGTGAGGACAAGCAGTTCCCGCAGCTGACGGTGCTCTCGATCGCACCGCTGCTGGCCAGCACCATCCGCGCGGTGTTCGAAAACGGTTCCGTCACAGGACTCTTCAACGGATCGGCGTGAATGACAGACAGCACCATCTACCACAACCCGCGCTGTTCGACTTCCCGCAAAACCCTGGAGTTGTTGCGCGAGAACGGGATCGAGCCGACGGTAATCCAGTACCTCAAGACGCCGCCGTCGCGCGCGGAACTCGAGAAGATGATCGCCGACGCCGGTATCGACGTGCGCACCGCGGTGCGCAAGAAGGAAGCGGTGTACACCGAACTGGGGCTCGCAGACGCCAGCGACGACGAACTGCTGGACGCGATGGTCGAACATCCGATCCTCATCGAGCGCCCGTTCGTCGTAACGCCGAAGGGCACCAGGCTCGGCCGGCCGATCGATGCGGTGCGCGAGATTCTGTGACGGCTCTGCGCTACGTGGCGGGGGCCGCGCTGGTGGTCGCCGTGTTCGCATCGGGTTGCGGCACGGAACCGCCTGACTACCAGTCGGTCTGGTCGACGTCACCGACCACCACGACGCCAGAGAACACCGAGCCGCCGGTGCCCATCGCGATGTATCTCGAGGAGCAGGGTGTGGTCGGCGATCCCGTGGCGCCCGAGAAGCTGACCGACCTGACGGTGACGTTCCCGACGCCGCCGGGCTGGGCGCCCTACGTCAACACGAACCTGACGCCGCTCACCCGGGTGATCGCCAAGGGCGAGACGTATCCGACCGCGATGCTCATGGTGTTTCGGCTCACCGGCGAGTTCGACGTCGAAAAGGCGATCACCGAACACGGCTACGCCGACGCCGAGCTGTCGCAGAACTTCAAGCGTCTCAACGCCTCCACCGACGACTTCAAGGGTTTCCCGTCGGCGATGATCGAGGGCAGCTACGACCTCAACGGTCAGCGCATGCACACCTACAACCGCATCGTCATCGCGACCGGCGCGCCCCCGGCGAACCAGCGTTACCTCATCCAGTTCACCGTCACCGGTTATGCGGCGAAGGCCGCCGAGCAGGCACCGGACATTGAGGCGATCATCGGCGGCTTCAACGTCGAGGCCCCGAAAGCCCCGAAAGCCCCCGAGCCGCCCCGCTAAACCGACACGGCCCGCTCGCGACCACTAGGGTCGAAGACATGAGTTGGACCGCTGCCGATCTGCCTTCCTTCGCCGGACGCACTGTCATCGTCACCGGCGCCAACAGCGGGCTCGGGTTGGTCACTGCGCGGGAACTGGCCCGGGTGGGAGCCAAGACGATCCTGGCCGTGCGCAACACCGCCAAGGGTGACGAGGCCGCCGCGTCCATGACCGGGACGGGGTTCGGGCCGGTCGAGGTGCGCAAGCTCGACCTACAGGACCTGGCGTCGGTGCGCGAGTTCGCCGACGGCTTTTCCGGGCCGGGGGACGGCGTCGACGTGCTGGTCAACAACGCCGGCATCATGGCGGTGCCCTACGCGCTGACCGTCGACGGGTTCGAGAGCCAGATCGGCACCAACCACCTCGGCCACTTCGCGTTGACCAACCTGCTGCTGCCCAAGATCCGCGAACGTGTCGTCACGGTGTCGTCGATCATGCATTTCATCGGCCGGATCAGCCTCAAGGACCTGAACTGGAAGGCGCGTCCGTACCTGGCCTGGCCGGCCTACGGCCAGTCCAAGCTGGCCAACCTGCTGTTCACCATGGAGTTGCAGCGGCGCCTGGACGCGGCGGGTTCAGCGGTCAAGTCGCTGGCCGCGCACCCCGGCTACTCGGCGACGAACCTGCAGGGCCGCACGGGTAACCCGATCGGCACGCCGGTGTGGCTGGCGGCCAACCGGCTGTTCGCGACCGAGCCGGATTTCGGGGCGCGGCAGACGCTGTACGCGGTGTCCGAGGACCTGCCCGGCGACACGTTCGTGGGACCGCGGTTCGGCAGCCGGGGCCCGACCGGGCCGACGTCGTACCGCAGCCCGCTGGCCCGCAGCGCGAAGACGGCGGGCGCGCTCTGGGAGCTGTCCGAGCAGCTCACAGACACCAAATTCAGCCTCTGATTTGGGGGCTCGCCGCTGACTGCGCTACCCTCGACGGCGCGTCACGGCGAGGGTGGTTTCGGCCACCGTGATCGACGGGAGCCTTTCGAGGTTGCGACCCTGCCGTGCTCAGGACACGAAACAGGAGCAACATCTCATGGCCAAGAAGACCGTCAACAATCTCAAGGCGCTGGTCCGGCAAGAGACCGGCAAAGGCGCGTCGCGGCGTGCGCGCCGCAACGGCAACGTGCCCGCCGTGCTCTACGGCCACGGCACCGATCCGCAGCACCTCGAGCTCAACGCCCACGACTTCTCCGCCGTGCTGCGCTACTCGGGCACCAACGCGGTGCTCACCCTCGACATCGAGGGCAAGGAGCAGCTCGCGCTGACCAGGGCGCTCGAAATCCACCCGATC
Organism: Mycolicibacterium sp. XJ879; assembly: GCF_053483935.1. NCBI lineage: Bacteria > Bacillati > Actinomycetota > Actinomycetes > Mycobacteriales > Mycobacteriaceae > Mycobacterium > Mycolicibacterium sp. XJ879. The sequence continues at coordinate 69,440 of NZ_JBEFTH010000005.1, read as the reverse complement.
CGCCGCACGATCCAGCACGCCGACCTGCTCGTCGTGCGCCGCGGCGAGAAGGTGACCGTCGAGATCAACGTCGTCATCGAGGGCGAAGCGGTCCCGGGCACGCTGGTCACCCAGGAGTACAACACCATCACGGTCGAGGCGGACGTGCAGTCGATCCCCGAGCAGCTCACGGTCTCCATCGAGGGCGCCGATGTCGGCACGCAGTTCTTGGCGGGTTCGATTGAGCTGCCGTCCGGGGTGACGTTGGTCTCCGACCCGGAGCTGCTCGTCGTCAACGTGGTTGCCGCGCCGACGGCCGAGGAGCTCGAAGCCGAGAGTGGCGGCGCACCGCTGGAGGAGCAGGCCGAGGAGGCCGCCGAGGCCGCGGCCGAGGCAGAAGCCGAGGCGCCTGCCGAAGAGGCCGAGTAGGCCGGCATGGCCGAACCGCAGGCGGGCGGAGCGCACCCCCGGCTGGTGGTCGGCCTCGGAAACCCGGGCCCGCGGTACGCCACGACCCGACACAACCTCGGGTTTCTGGTGGCCGACATCCTGTCCGACCGCATCGGCGGCGGGTTCAAGGCGCACAAGAAGTCCGGCGCCGAGGTGGTCACCGGCCAACTCGCCGGCCGCCCGGTGGTGTTGGCCAAGCCGCGCTGCTACATGAACGAGGCCGGGCGGCAGGTGGGCCCGCTGGCCAAGTTCTACTCGGTGCCACCCGCCGACATCGTGGTGATCCACGACGAGCTCGACATCGAGTTCGGCCGGATTCGGCTGAAGTCCGGCGGCGGCGTGGCAGGCCACAATGGGCTGCGTTCGGTCGCGCAATCCTTGGGTAGCAAGGACTTCCACCGTGTCCGGATCGGTATCGGCCGTCCACCCGGCCGGATGGACGGCGCCGCGTACGTGCTCAGCAACTTCACATCCGCCGAGTGGCGCGAGGTGCCGACAATCTGCGAGCAGGCCGCCGACGCTGCCGAACTGCTTGTGTCACAAGGGCTTGAGCCGGCGCAGAACATCGTGCACGCCTGGGGCTAATTCTTGCCGCGAGCGTGCGTGTTCCCTGCGCTGCGCGGTGGGCTCAGCGGGCGACACGCCGCGAAACTGGACGAGTTTGCGCACGCCCGTGAGCCGGCCGGCCTGGACGCCGCGGCGATCGGCGACTAGCTTCCGGTGCGCCGCGCATAGGCCCACAGCGCGAACGGCGCGAAGATCGCGGTCAGCACCATCGACCACACGATGGTCGCGAGCACCGGATGATGCAGTGGCAGTTGGGCACTGGCTGGGGCGGGTCCACCGTTGCCCCAGAGTTCGCGCATGGCCTGCGCCAGCGACGACACCGGATTCCATTCGGCCATCACCCGCAGCCAATGCGGCATCGGTTCGGTGGGCACAAAGGTGTTGGCCAGGAACGTGATCGGAAACAGCACCGTGAACATCACCCCGTTGACCGCCTCCACCGACCGCAGCAGCGACCCGATCAGGATGCCGAACCAGATCATCCCGAAGCCGAACACCAGCACCAGCGTGAACGCCAGCGCCGCCTCGGCGACACTCCCCCTGATCCGCCATCCGATGGCCAACCCGGTCAGCGCCATCACCACCACGCCCAGCGATGAGTGGATCAGGCTGGCGATGCTGCGCCCGATCAGCACCGAGGACCGCAAGATGGGCAGCGACCGGAAGCGATCGATGATGCCCTTCTCGACATCGGCGGTGATGCCCGAGGCCACCACGAACGCCGAGAACACGATGGTCTGCGCCTGGATTCCGGGCAGCAGGAACTCCCGGTAGTTGGTCCCTCCCGGGTTGATGATCGACGCGCCGAACACGAACGCGAACAGCAGCACGAACATGATCGGCTGCACGGTGACGTCGCTGAGCATCTCCGGCATACGCTTGGTGTGGATCATGTTCCGTTTCACCATGATCCACGACTGCTGGGCGATGTTCGTGGGCCGGATCGGCACCGGTTGCTGCTGGATACGCACCGCTGCGTCGACGGCTGTCATGCGCTAGCCTCCGCTTCGGTGCGATGACCGGTGAGCGTGAGGAACACGTCGTCGAGGCTGGGCCGCGACAGCCCGATGTCGTCGACGGCGATGTCGCTGCCTCGCAGCCAGTCCGCTACTCGGACCATGTCGTCAAGGCCGTCGGCCTGCGCAGTGAGCCGGCGCGCTCCGGTGTCGACGAACACCTCCGCGCCGGTCTGGGTGAGCAGCGCCTGCGCTCGGGGTAGATCGTCGGTGTTCGACAGCGTGACAACCAGGCTGGCGTTGCCTGCCTGTTGTTTGAGTTGCAGCGGTGAGCCTTCGGCGATGATGCGGCCCTTGTCGATCACCACGATGTTGTCGGCGAGTTGGTCGGCCTCTTCGAGGTACTGCGTGGTCAGTACCAAGGTGGTGCCCTGCCGCACCAGGTCGCGCAGCGCCTCCCACAGCTCGCTGCGGCTGCGCGGGTCCAGGCCGGTGGTCGGCTCGTCGAGGAACAGCACGGGCGGCGACGCCAGCAGGCTCACCGCCAGGTCGAGTCTACGTCGCATACCGCCCGAGTACGAGCGCACTACACGGTCGGCGGCATCGGCGAGCGAAAACCGTTCCAGCAGTTGATTTCCTAGCTGCTTGAGGGGTTTGCGGCGAATGCCGTACAACCCGCCGATCATCCGGATGTTCTCGCGGCCGGTCAGCAACTCGTCGACGGTCGCGACCTGACCGGTGAGACCCATGTTGCGGCGCACCTGGTGCGGTTCGCGGCGAACGTCGTAGCCGGCCACCCGCGCGGTGCCGCAGGTGGGTTCGGTCAACGTCGTCATCATCCGCACCGTGGTGGTCTTTCCGGCGCCGTTGGGCCCGAGCAGGCCGAGCACGGTACCGGGCGGGACGGTGAAGCTGACGCCGTCTACCGCGGTGTCGTTTCCGAAACGCTTCACCAGATCAATGGCCTCGACGGCCGGTGAAAGGGGCACACTCCGACGTTATAGACCCGGAAGGACCGGCGCACCCCGCCGCGCAAGGGGTTAGCCGGCGTACGCGCGGACCGGCCCGATTAGGGTCTGCCATCTTGTCGTCGCGTTGGGGGAAGCGCCCATGGCTGGTCTGGCTGCGGCGAATCGCGCTGCGGATATCGAACTCGAACTCCGTCGCGCGCACGGGGATTGCCCAGCGGCGGCGTGGGTGTGCGCGTCGCCTGACCGGATTAGGTGACCAGCGACACCGAGGTGGAGCGGCGCAGCTTGCCCGACGGCGTCTTGGGAATCGTGCCCGGGCCGAGCACCACGACGTTGCGGGGCCGCACGTCGACCTCGGCCACCACCTCGTGGGCGACCTGGTGTTCGATGCGGCGCACCTCGACCGGGTCCTGCCAGGCGTTGGATTCGACTGCAACGGCGAATGTTTCGCGGGAGTGCCCGGCGTCCAGGCGCACCGCGACGGCGCAGCCGGGACGCACACCGTCGACGCGGCTGGCGGCACGTTCGATGTCGGTCGGGTAGATATTGCGCCCCGCCATGATGATGACGTCTTTGACGCGGCCGCACACCACGATGTTGCCTTCATCGGTGATGTAGCCGAGATCGCCGGTGTCATACCAGCCGTGCTCGTCCTGCGCCGGGATGAAGCCGCCCATCGTGATGTAGCCGGGCGTCACGCACTCACCGCGCAGCTCGATCACCCCGACACCGCGCGGGGGCATCACGTTGCCGTGCTCGTCGATGACGCGGGCCTCCAAGTCCTGCAGCAACGGGCCCAGTGAGGCCAGCCGGCGGGTGTTGCCCTTGGTGGCAGGCACGGCGCGCCGCAGCGCCGCCAGCAGGTCCGCGTCGACCTCGTCGGTGACCAGGCCCGCACCACACGGTGAGAACGACACCGCCAGCGTCGTCTCGGCCATGCCGTATGCCGGCAGGATGGCGTCCGGTTTGAGGCCGAACGGCTTACCCGCGTCCAACAGGTCCTCGACGTCGGCGGGCTCGACCGGTTCGGCGCCCGAGAGCGCGAACCGCAGCGTCGACAGGTCGAACTCCCCGGGCTTGGCCTGGCGGCGCAGCCGCTTGGCGAACAGCGCGTAGGCGAAGTTCGGCGCCGCGGTCATGGTGCCCTTGTACTTGTCGATGAGCTTGGCCCACAGCAGGGTGTCGCGCAGGAAGTCCATCGGCGTGACCTTGACCAACTCGGCGCCGAAGTACATCGGGATGGTGAGGAAGCCGACCATGCCCATGTCGTGGAAGCACGGCAGCCAGCTGACCATGACGTCCTTCTCGACGTCGTATTCGGCGCCGACGAACATCGCCTCGGCGTTGGAGTAGATGTTGCGGTGGGTGATCTGCACGGCTTTCGGTGAGCCGGTGGAACCAGACGTCAGCTGCATCAGCGCCAGATCGTCCTCGCCGACGTCGACCGGGTCGATGGGCTCGGCGGCCAACAGGTCGCTGACGGTCAGCACCGTGATGCCCTTTTCCTCGAGCACCGGGATCGCGACCAGGAACGGCTCCGAGACGATCACGGCCTTGGCCTCGATCATGCCGATCACCGTCATCGTGTCGTCGGCCCAAATCGCCAGGTCCGTGCGCGGGGTGGGCTGGTGCAGCATGGTGAGGCTGGCGCCGCGCATCCACAGCCCCTGCGCGGTCGGGGCGATCTCGACCGGGAAGCCGGCCAGCACGCCGACGGCGTCACCGAGTCCGATGCCGGCGTTGGCCAGCCCGCCCGCGATGCGGCGGGCCCGCTCGTGAACCTCACCCCAGGTGTGCCGAACGGGTTCGTGGGGTTCACCGGTGACCATGCCGGTCGTGACCGTGCGCGCGTTGCGGTACATCTTCTCGGTGAATCGGCTCACGACAACCTCCTCGGTTCCGAGGCGAGGGCCCCGGTGTAATGGTCCGCCTGATCAGGGGCACCTTCGCGATTACGCGCGCACAAAACGGGAGCGGTTATGTCTCGAATCGGTGATGCACCGGACCAGTGGATGCGTCTGACGAGCCGCCCACCGACGGTGTCGGGGGGCGAAATGCTCGCGTCCGATGCTTGACCGCTAGTTTTCACCGTCGCTCATCTTATGCAACTCTTAAGTAGCTGCCAAACTCTCGTGACTTTTGAGTCGTGTGTCACACCCTTCTGGGCGCCGGGTTCACCGAGTTCTGCGCCCGGGTCGTGATTGAGAATCAGCAACCCTCCGGTGGAACTTGGCGCCAAGGGCGTGCGAACGGCGTCCGGCGTGGGGTCAGACCGGCGTCGACGGCGCCGGGACGACACGCGCCCCGTGTACCGGTCCGCTGGCCACCCGCACGCTGCGGCACACGCCGGAATCCGACAGCATCGCGCCGACGTCGAGCGCCGCGGTGGCCGATGCGCACAGGAAAGCGCACGTCGGCCCCGAACCCGACACGATGCCTGCCAGCGCGCCGGCCTCGGTGCCTGCCGCCAGCGTGTGGGCAAGTGCGGGGTCCAGCCGCAACGCCGCCGGTTGCAGGTCGTTGCCCAGCAGCGGTGCCAGCGTCTTCGGATCGCCCGATGCCAGCGCGCCCAGCACCGGTTCGGGATCCGCGAGGCGCGGGGGCTGATCGGGCGAGCCGGCGTCGCGCATCCGGTCGATCTCGGCGAACACCGCCGGCGTCGACAGCTCACCGTCTGCGAACGCCAACACCCAGTGAAAAGTGTTGCGGGCCAACACCGTCGCCAGCTCTTCGCCGCGGCCGGTGCCCAGCGCGGTGCCGCCGTGCAGCGCGAACGGTACGTCGCTGCCGAGCTGGGCAGCCAGCGCGTGCAGATCACGTCGCGGCACCCCGAGTTCCCACAGCGTGTTCATGCCCACCAATACCGCCGCCGCGTCGGCGCTGCCGCCGGCCATGCCCCCGGCCACCGGAATCGACTTGTCGATGGAGATCGCCACGTCCGGTGCGCGCCCGACGTGCTCGGCCATCAGCTCGGCCGCCTGCCAGGCCAGGTTGCGCTCGTCGGCGGGCAGTGAATCGACCCCTTCGCCCGACATCTGAAGCGACAGCACGTCGGCGTTGCGCACGGTGACCTCGTCGAGCAGCGACACGGCGTGAAAGACGGTGGTCAGCTCGTGATAGCCGTCGTCGCGGAGGTCTCCGACCGCGAGGTAGAGGTTGACCTTGCCCGGCACCCGCACGGTGACCGACCCAGTGGGGACCCATTCCGAGGCGGTGTTTCCGTTCCAGGTCGGCACGGCACGACACTATCGGAGTCCGGCGGCCGCCAGCAGCCGTCTGCGCAGGCAGGCTGAACCTAGGCTGAAACGGTGATTGCCCCTGGCGACCGGTTCGAAAGCTACGTCGTTGACGCGGTGCTGGGTCACGGCGGGTACGCGACGGTGTATCTGGTGCACGACGCCGCCGCTCCGCACCGGCAGGCGGCGCTGAAGATCCTCGACGAACGACACCGCCACCAAGATCAGGTCGCGCGACTTCGCCGGGAGTTCGAGCTGGCGCACCGGCTGGACCACCCGCACATCGTGCAGGTCTTCGAGCGCGGGCGCGGTTGGCTGACAATGGAAGTCGTCGATGGCGGCGGGGTGGCGACGCTGGCCGAGTTGGACGCTCGGCTCACCGCGCTCGGCCAGATCGCCGATGCCCTGGACTACACGCACAACCGCGCGGTCGTGCACTGTGACGTCAAACCGGCCAACATCCGGATGAGCTCGGAAGACCGGCTGCGCGCTGTGCTCATCGACTTCGGCGCGGCCCATTCGATCACCGACGACATCGGGCGTCGCCCCGCCAGGGCCGAGTTGTCCCTTCCGTACGCGGCGCCGGAACTGATCGCCGGCCACGCCCCGACGTCGGCCACCGACGAATACGCGCTTGCCTGCACCGCCGTCGAGCTGATCACCGGGTCACCGCCGTTCACCGACGACTCCAGCATGGCTTTGATCCGCGCTCACCTACACCGGCGACCGCCGCGGCTGTCACGCCAATACTCTTGGCTGCCAAGAGTGTTCGATTCGGTACTGACCAAAGCACTGGCCAAGAACCCCGCCGGTCGCTACCAGTCGTGCCGCGAGCTCGTTTCGTTGATCACCCGGGCACTGCACTAGGGGCGCAGCTAGCTGACGCCGATGGAGCCCTTCTCCTGCTCGCCGGCGTCCTGTTCGACCTCGGGCTCATATGCCCGACCCGACCGCTGCAGCAGCCGCACGAAGTCCGCGATCGACAGCGTCTCGCCGCGCCGCGACGGATCGATGCTCGCGGCCAGCAGGTGGCTGGCCGATTCGTTGCCCGAACCGGCCCATTCGGCGAACGCGTTGCGCGACGTCTTACGACGCTGCGCGAACGCGATGTCGATCAACCCGAAGACCTGCTTGCGGAAGACCTCGTCGGTGGGCCACGGTGAGACCTCGTAGCGGTCGATGCGTACGAGCCCGGAGTACACCCGCGGAATCGGCCAGAACACCGTCGGCGACACCATGCCGAAGCGGCGCACGTTGCCGAAGAACCTGGCTTTGACGCTGGGTATGCCGTAGTCCTTGCCGCCCGGTTCGGCGGCGAGCCGCTCGGCGACCTCGGCCTGAACCATCACCATCACGGTGCGGATGGAGGGGAACTCGGCCAGCAGGTGCAGCAGCGCGGGCACCGCGACGTTGTAGGGCAGGTTGGCGACCAGCGCGGTGGGCTCATCGTCCATCTCGGCCCGTCGAAACGTCAGGATGTCGCGGTTGAGCACCGTCAGCCGGTTGATCTCGCTGTGCGAATGATCGGCGATGGTCGTCGGCAACTGACGGGCCAGCACCGGATCGATCTCGACCGCGGTCACCCGCGCCCCGCGATCCAGCAGGGCCAATGTCAGGGACCCCAGACCGGGGCCGACCTCGAGCACGTGATCGTGTCGGTTGACGCCGGACGCGGACACGATTCGCCGCACGGTATTGGCATCGTGGACGAAGTTCTGTCCAAACGATTTGCGTGGCCGAAAGTCAATCTCTTTGGCCAGATGTCGTATCTCGGTCCGCCCGAGTAGTCGAATGGTCAGCGCGCCCCAATCCTCCCGCTACACGTCGGCCACGCACCCCAACCTTGCCGCGCCCGAGTGACCTCAGCAATCGCAATTTGCTCTTCTCTTGTCGCCAAGTCGGCTCTCGCAGCATACCTCAGACCACCGTTTCGCTCCCAGGTGTTCTGATCAAATTGCACACCGCCGTAATATCCGTTGCCCGTATTGATGGCCCAATTACCTCCGGCTTCGCACCGGGCAAGGGCGTCCCAAACAGCTCCGTTGGAGACCGGCGGAACCTCGGTTCCTGGCTTGGCGCCAACGCGAACCACGCCTTCGCGGGCCGGATCAATAACGACATTGGCTACTGGCAGTCTGCCGGTCTCCACGCCGTTGATTTTCGCGATGGCAAAGGTCACGTCCTGTGTGCCGGGCGTTCCGGGGTCCTCGACCACAGTCCGGCTCTGGTTCAGTGTGGGGTCCTCGACGCGCGTGGTGTGCGCGGGCAGCGGGACCCGCTCGGTGACATGGTCGATGCGGACGCGGGTGACGTGCACGGTCATCCCGTCGACGACGGGTGCGGGCGGCGCGGGCACCACGGTGTCCTTCTGCTGCAGCGGCGCGCCTGCGGCCTCCAGCAGCGCGGCGACGTTGGGTGCGGCCAGGTGCACGGTGCGCAGCCTCCCGGCGTCGTGCAGGTGCACCGTTTTGGGGCTGACCACTGGAAGTGACATGCCTGCCAGCGGAACCCGGCTTCCGCGCGACGCCGCGGCGGGCGCCTTGTCGGTCATCTGCAGTTGCGCCAACGCCTCGTCGACCGTGGAGGCCGTGGTCCAGACCTCCCTGCTGTTCTCACCGTCGAGCGAAAGCTGCAGCGGGCGGCTGCGACGCAGCACGATCGTGTCGGACTGGCGAACCGGCGCCTCGGCGGCCGGGTAAAGATCGTCGCGTTCGCTGACGTCGAACCCGTTCTCGGCGACGACATCGATGACACGCGACTTCATGGTCGCCACGTTGGTGGTTGTGCCGTCCACGGTCAGCGTGACTGTTTTGTGCGCAGCAACCGCTACCCCGCCGGCGAAAACCAGTGCGAGCAATGTCGCGCCGACCAGAAGCCGCAGCAACGGCGAGCGCGTTTCATGAATCTTGTTTATGACGTTCAAAATTTGCTTTATCCCGACTCGGACGGCGTGCTAAGGGCGCTGTTCGATCACCGAACGATAACGAAAAGGACTACGTCCAACAACTCGGCAGCCTGTAGGCCCGTGCGGTCGTCTCAGTAGTTGCTTGGGCAAGGACTTCCGCGCGCCTGCCGAGCAGTTCGGCCAGCGCCCGCACAGTGTAGGGCAAGCAGTACGGCTCGTTGGGGGCGCCTCGGTACGGGTGCGGCGTCAGAAACGGTGCGTCGGTCTCCACGAGCATTTGCTCGAGCGGTATCAGCGACGCCGCTTCGTGCAGCGCTTTGGCGTTTTTGAAGCTGACGGTGCCCGACAGGCTCAGCAGCCAGCCGGCCTCGACGCAGGTGCGGGCCATCTGCGCGTCCGAGGAGAAACAATGGAAGATCACGGTCTCGGGCGCCCCTTCGGCGCGCAGCACGTCGAGCACCTCGGCGTCGGCGTCGCGGTTGTGGATCATCAGCGGTTTGCCGGTCCGCTTGGCCAGGTCGATGTGCCATGCGAAGGCCTCGCGCTGACGGGCGGGTTCCGCGCAGCCGTCCAGCTTGCCGGGCCAGTACATGTCCATGCCGGTCTCCCCCACCGCGACCACCCGGGGCTGTTCGACCAGCCGCTCGACCACGATCTTGGCTTCCTCGGTCAGCGCGTCGGCCCGGGTGGGGTGCAGCGCGACCGCGGCGTAGACGCGGGGGTCGGCGTCGGCGGCTTCGGTCACCCAGCGTGCGGAGTCCAGGTCGTCGGCGATCGTGACGACGGCCTGCACGCCGACCTGTTCGGCGCGGTCCACGATCGCGGCGATGCTCTCGGCGTCGGTGGCGCCGCAGGCGTCGAGGTGGGTGTGCGCGTCGATGAGCGGGCTCAGCGGTTCCGGTGCGGGCGGCGGCTGCCGTCTGCCTGGGCGCTTCTCACTCACGGCAACACCATAAGCTGACCTAGAAATGAAACAGCCGTACTACGTCACGACCGCGATCGCCTACCCCAACGGCGACCCGCACGTCGGCCACGCCTACGAGTACATCGCGACCGACGCGATCGCGCGTTTTCGGCGTCTCGACGGCTACGACGTGCGGTTCCTGACTGGCACCGACGTGCACGGGCTGAAGATGGCCGAGACAGCCGCCGCCGAGGGAGTCGCGACCGCGGAGCTGGCGCGGCGCAACTCCGACGTGTTTCAGCGGATGCAGGAAAAGCTCAACATCTCGTTCGACCGGTTCATCCGCACCTCCGATCCCGACCACTTCGAGGCGTCCAAGGAGATCTGGCGCCGGATGAACGACGCCGGCGACATCTACCTCGACTCCTACCAGGGCTGGTACTCGGTGCGGGACGAGCGGTTCTTCACCGAGGCCGAGACCATCGTCGGCGCCGACGGTGTGCGATTGTCCGCCGAAACCGGCGCACCGGTGACGTGGACTGAGGAGCAGACCTACTTCTTTCGGCTCTCCGCGTACGCCGAGCGGCTGTTGGCGCACTACAAGGCCAATCCGGAGTTCATCGAGCCCGAGGTGCGCCGCAATGAGGTGGTCAGCTTCGTCACCGGCGGGTTGCGTGACCTGTCCATCTCCCGCACCACGTTCGACTGGGGTGTACCGGTTCCCGACCACCCCGACCACGTCATGTACGTGTGGGTGGACGCTTTGACGAATTACCTGACGGGCGTGGGCTTTCCGGATACCTCATCGGATCTGTTCACCCGCTACTGGCCCGCCGACCTGCATATGATCGGCAAGGACATCATCCGGTTCCACGCGGTGTACTGGCCCGCGTTCCTGATGTCGGCGGGGATCGAGTTGCCGCGCAAGGTCTTTGTGCACGGCTTCCTGCTGAACCGCGGCGAGAAGATGAGCAAGTCGGTCGGCAACGTGGTGGACCCGAACGCGTTGGTCGACACCTTCGGGCTGGACCAGGTGCGGTACTTCTTCCTCCGCGAGGTGCCGTTCGGCCAGGACGGCAGCTACAGCGAAGATGCGATCATCGGGCGCATCAACGCCGATCTGGCCAACGAACTGGGCAACCTGGCCCAGCGTTCGCTGTCCATGGTCGCCAAGAACCTCGACGGAATCGTGCCGGAGCCGGGTGACTTCACCGCGGAGGATTCCGAGTTGCTGGCCGCCGCCGATGCCCTGCTGGAGCGGGTGCGCGGGCATTTCGATGCGACGGCGATGCACCTGGCACTGGAAGCGATCTGGTCGGTGCTGGGCGCGGCCAACCGGTACTTCTCGGCGCAGGAGCCGTGGGTACTGCGAAAGTCGGAGTCCCCCCAGGACGGGGTACGCTTTCGAACCGTCCTCTACACGACGTTAGAGACCGTGCGGATCGCGGCGCTATTGAGCCAGCCGGTGATGCCGGAATCGACGGGTAAGCTGCTCGACTTGCTCGGGCAGCCTGCCGAACAACGCACATTCGCGTCGGTTGGCACGCGGTTGGCGCCGGGTACGGCGCTGCCCGCACCGACCGGCGTGTTCCCGCGCTACCAACTGGACTGAGAATGAGTGGCCTTCACAACAAGCTGCACGACATCTACGAGGAAGTATCCCGGCGCAACCCGGGCGAAACCGAGTTCCACCAAGCCGTTTACGAGGTGCTGCACAGCCTGGGACCGGTGGTTTCCAAACACCCGGAGTACGTCGACACCGCGGTGATCCGCCGGCTGTGTGAGCCGGAACGACAGATCATCTTCCGCGTGCCGTGGGTCGACGACACCGGCACCGTGCAGATCAACCGGGGCTTCCGCGTCGAGTTCAACTCAGCGCTCGGGCCGTTCAAGGGCGGTTTGCGGTTTCACCCCACGGTGTACCTCGGCATCATCAAGTTCCTCAGCTTCGAGCAGATCTTCAAGAACTCGCTGACCGGTATGCCGATCGGCGGCGGCAAGGGTGGTTCGGACTTCGACCCGAAGGGCTGCTCCGACGGCGAGGTGATGCGGTTCTGTCAATCGTTCATGACCGAGCTGTACCGCCACCTCGGTGAGTACACCGACGTGCCCGCCGGCGACGTCGGCGTCGGCATGCGCGAAATCGGTTATCTGTTCGGGCAATACAAACGGATCACCAACCGCTACGAGTCCGGTGTTCTCACCGGCAAGGGCCTGACGTGGGGCGGGTCGCAGGTCCGCACCGAGGCCACCGGCTACGGCACGGTCTTCTTCGTCAAGGAAATGCTCAAGGCGGCCAACGACTCGTTTGAGGGCAAGCGGGTGGTGGTCTCGGGTTCGGGCAACGTCGCGACCTATGCGATCGAGCAGATCCACCACCTCGGGGGCACCGTGGTGGCCTGCTCGGACTCCAGCGGCTACGTGGTCGACGAGAAGGGCATCGACGTGGCTCTGCTCAAGGAGATCAAGGAAGTTCAGCGCGGCAGGATCATCGACTACGCCGAGGCCAGGGCCGGTGCAGCCCGCTCCGTGCAGGGTCGCTCGGTGTGGGAAGTGCCGTGCGACATCGCGATACCGTGCGCCACGCAGAACGAGATCAACGGCGACGAGGCCGGATACCTGATCAAGAACGGCTGCCGGATCGTCGCCGAGGGCGCCAACATGCCGTGCTCACCGGCAGCGATCAAGCAGTTCAACGAGGCCGGCGTGACGTTCGCGCCCGGTAAGGCCGCCAACGCCGGCGGCGTCGCGACCAGCGCGCTGGAGATGCAGCAGAACGCCTCGCGCGACTCGTGGACGTTCGTCGACACCGAGAAGCGACTGGAAGAGATCATGCGCCGCATCCACAACCGGTGCCTGTCGACCGCCGAGGAGTACGAGCAGCCGGGCAATTACGTCGCAGGCGCCAACATCGCCGGGTTCATCCGGGTGGCCGACGCTATGCTGGCCCTCGGTCTCGTCTAGTGATGTAGGTCACACCGGTCCGCCCGGCCGTTACGTCCCCGCTCTCGACGGTGTCTCAAGGACACGAGATCCTGGAGAGTAAGGAGACATCATGGCCGACACCCGCACCCATGTCGTTGTACTCGGCGGCGGATATGCCGGAACCGTCGCGGCCAACCGGCTGCAGGCCGACGGGAACTGCGACGTCACGCTGGTCAACCCGCGACCCCAGTTCGTCGAACGCATCCGACTGCACCAGTTGGTCGCCGGAGTCGACGACGCCGTCGTCGACTACGCGGAGGTGCTCGGTGAGGGCATCCGGTTGGTCACGGACCGGGCCACCCGCATCGACGCCGCGGCGCGCATCGTGGCCCTGGAATCCGGCGACACGCTGGACTACGACTACCTGATCTACGCGGTGGGCAGCGGCGTGGCCGCCCCGACCGTTCCCGGAGCCGCCGAATTCGCCTATCCGATGGTCGAATTCGAGCACGCCACCCGACTGCGCGCCGCACTGGACGACGTCGGCCCCGCCACTCCGATCACCGTCGTCGGCGCCGGCTCGACGGGCATCGAGACGGCCGCCGAACTCGCCGAGCAGGGCCACCCGATCACGCTGGTGTGCGGCGGCGAGCTGGGTCCGTACCTGAGCGCATCGGGCCGACGTTCGGTCGCGCGGCGCCTCGCCAAGCTCGGTGTGACCGTGCTCGACGGGCCGGGCAGTACCGTCACCGCCGTCACGCCAAGCGCGGTGACGCTCGCCGACGGCCGTGAGCTGCCCAGCCCGATGACCGTGTGGACGGCCGGTTTCGGCGTACCGGATCTGGCAGCCGCCAGCGGGTTGAGCACCGACGCGCTGGGCCGGCTGATCACCGATGAGACGCTGACCAGTGTCGATGACGTGCACATCGTGGCCGCGGGCGATGCGTCCGCGCCATCGAACGAGCCGCTGCGGATGTGCTGCGCGTCGGCTGCCCCGCTCGGCGCTCAAGCCGCCGACACCGTGCTGGCCCGGATGGCGGGCACCGCGGCGCCGCCGCTGAGCGTGGCGCTGGCCGGGCAGTGCATCAGCCTGGGCAGCAAGGCGGGCATCTTCCAGCTGTCCCATACCGACGACACGGCGACGCGGCTGTACATCGGTGGCCGCGCCGGCGCGGCGCTCAAGAAGACCGCGTTGCAGGCCTCGGTCAAGTTGCTGGCCCGCGAAGCGCGCAAGCCCGGCTCGCTGCGCTGGCTCAAGAGCGACAAGCGCAAGCAGCGCCTGGCCAGCACCGAGACGGTCACGATGTCATGAGCTCTCACGAAGAGCATGCCGAGCGGTTCACGCTGCTGCGCCCGCTGTTGTTTACGATCGCCTACGAAATCCTCGGTAGTGCAACCGAATCCGACGATGTGCTGCAGGACAGCTACCTGCGGTGGGCCGAGGTGGATCTGGCGACGGTGCGCGACACCAAGGCCTACCTGGCACGGCTGGTCACCCGGCAGGCCCTCAACGCGCTGCGGACGAGCAACCGCCGCCGCGAGGACTACGTCGGCCCGTGGCTGCCCGAACCGCTGCTGCTCGACGAGCACGACGCCGAAGCCGACGTCGTGCTCGCCGAATCGGTGTCGATGGCGATGCTGGTCGTGCTCGAGACGCTCACCCCCGACGAACGCGCGGTGTTCGTACTGCACGAGGTGTTCGGGTTCAGCCACGACGAAATCGCTTCGACCATTGGCAAATCGTCGAACGCGGTGCGCCAGATGGCCTACCGCGCCCGCGAACACGTGCAGTCGCGGCGCCGGCGGATGGAACCCGTCGACTTCGCCACGTCGGTGCGTGTCACCGAACAGTTCATGACCGCGGCGGCCACCGGCGACATGGAGCAGCTGCTGACGATGCTCGCACCCGACGCGACCTGGACCGCCGACAGCGGCGGCAAGGCGCCGGCCGTGCGTCGTCCGGTGGTCGGCGCGAAGAAGGTGGCTGCGATGATCGTCGCGTTCATGCGCCACGGACCCGAGCGGGTGCCTGCGCTGCGCTTCGAAACGGTCAACTGCAACAACACCCCGGCGATCATCGTCTACGACGGCGACGAGGCGCTCGGTGTGTTCCTGGTCGAGATCGTCGACGCCAAGATCACCAACTTCTACGCGATGGCCAATCCGGAGAAGCTGGCCGGGATCGCCCGGCCGCGCACGATCCGCCGCTGAGGGTGTGGCCTGCGTCACGTCCTGTCACATCCGGGCGGCTTGCGGTGTCTAGAGGGCAGAACCCGTTGAGAGGAGCAACCATGACCGACAAGCGCGCACATGTGATCGTCATCGGCGGCGGGTATGCCGGGGCGTTGGCGGCCAACCGTCTGCGAGGGCGCCCGAAATCAATCCCCGGGTCGCTCCGCTCCTGCCCGCCGGACGTCGACGTCACCCTGGTAAACCCACGCCCCCAGTTCGTCGAGCGGATCCGGCTGCACCAGTGGGTGGCGCGCAGCGGCGAGGCCACCGTGGACTTCGGCACGCTGCTCGGCGACGGTGTGCGGCTCGTCGTCGACACCGCCACCCGCATCGACACCGCGTCGCGCACCGTGGCGTTGGCGTCGGGCGACACGCTGGCCTATGACTACGTGATCTACGCCGTCGGCAGCACCGGCGCCGTAACCGACACAGTGCCCGGTGCGGCCGAATTCGCCTATCCCATCGGGGAATTCGAGCTGGCTCAGCGACTGCGCGCGGTGCTGGACGAGCTGCACAGCGACGCGCCCGTCACCGTGGTGGGCGCTGGGCTCACCGGTACCGAGACGGCGGCGGAGTTGGCCGAGCAGGGCCGCAACGTCACGCTGGTCTGCGGCGGTCGGCTGCTACCGAGCCTTTCGGAGCAGGCGCGACGCTCGGCGGCCAAGTGGTTGCGCAAGCACGGGGTGAAAGTCCTCGAGTCCGACGTGGTGACCGAGGTTCGATCCGACGCGGTGGTGTTCGCCGACGGCGCGGTACGTCCGAGCGCGTTGACCGTGTGGACGGCCGGCTTCGGAGTGCCTGCGCTCGCCGCGCAAAGCGGCCTGCGCACCGATGCGCAGGGCCGGTTGCTCACCGACGAGACACTCACCAGCGTGCAAGACCCGCGCATCATCGCCGCGGGCGACTGCGCGTCCCCGTCGGACGCGCCGCTGCGGATGAGTTGCCAGTCGGCCTCGCAGCTGGGACCGCAGGCGGCCGACACGGTGCTCAGCCGGATCGCAGGCACCGAACCCGCGCCGCTGCAGTACGGCTTCGCGGGATCCAACGTCAGCTTGGGCCGTCGCGCGGCGGTCATCCAGTTCGCCCGTCAGGACGACACCGCGGTGCGGTTCTACGTGCCGGGGCGGCTTGGTGCCGCGATCAAGGAGGCGGTCTGCAAGGGCACGGTGTGGGGGATCCGCCGGGAGGCCCGCAAGCCCGGTTCCAGCTTCTGGTTCAAGGGTGGCCCGCGTCCCGAACAGCCAGCGCACACCGGGGTAGCGTCGGTGCGATGAACACCGGGCCGGGTGACGTGGGGGTACCTCCCGCTTTCGGGGGACACGTCGAGCGGTTCACGCAGCTGCGTCCGTTGCTGTTCACGATCGCCTACGAGATTTTGGGCAGCGCAACCGAATCCGACGATGTGCTGCAGGACAGTTACCTGCGTTGGGCGGAGGTCGACCTCGCGACGGTGAGCGACACCAAGGCCTACCTGGCACGGATCGTCACCCGGCAGGCGCTCAACGCGCTACGTGCCCAGTCGCGTCGGCGTGAGGACTACATCGGCCCGTGGCTGCCCGAACCGCTGCTTCTCGATGCCACCGATGCCTCATCCGATGTGATTCTCGCGGAGTCGGTTTCGATGGCGATGCTCGTCGTGCTGGAGACACTGAGCCCCGACGAACGTGCGGTGTTCGTGTTACGTGAGGTGTTCGGCTTCAGCCACGACGAGATCGCCTCGACGATCGGCAAGTCCGCCGTCGCGGTGCGGCAGATGGCGCACCGCGCCCGTGCGCATGTGCAGTCACGCCGTAAACGGTTCGAGCCGGTCGACCCGAAGCTGTCGGCGGAGATCACCTCCCAGTTCTTCGCGGCGGCCGCGAGCGGCGACGTGGACGGGCTGCTGGAGATGCTCACCGACGACGTCACATGGACCGCGGACAGCGACGGCAAGGCCAGCGCGGCCCGCAGGCCGATCGTCGGCGCCGAAAAGGTCGCCAGGGTGCTCGTCGGGCTGATTCGGGCCGCCGGGGACCGCGGCCGCGTCGAACCGGCGATGTACAACAACGCCCCAGCGCTCAAGCTCTACCTCGGTGACAGCTTCGAAGGGGTCATCACGGTGGAGATCACCGACGGGCGGATCTCCAACTTCTATGCGATGCGCAACCCCGACAAGCTGGCCGGGGTCGACATCCCCCGCACGATCAGCCGGTAACTTCCTGGCGCGAGAAGACGCAAAAACCCCCAAAAAGAGGCTCGGAAGGGGGATTTTGCGTCTGCTCGCCGAACACAGCAAGCTTGACCGGTGCGGATCGAACGGCTCGGCGACCTGGGCAGCGCCCCTGCGGTGCTGCGCACCCTCGGTTACGCCACCGCCCGGCGCGGCATGCCACCGCCGGGCGCGCTGATCGGAGAGTGGTTCGAGTCGCGCGCCGTCATCGCGCCGTCGCTGGCGACCACACCCGTTCCCCCACCCGCCGTGTTCGACGTCGCGCCCGGTGCATCCGGCGGCGCGGTCGGCGGCGGGTGGTTCGGCTACCTGTCCTATCCCGACGCCGGCGCCGACGGAGCCGGGCCACGCATCCCGGAGGCGGCAGGCGGCTGGTCGGACCACGTGCTGCGCCAAGACCGCGACGGCCGGTGGTGGTACGAAAGCCTTTCCGGCGCAGGGCTTTCCGGATGGGTGATTGACGCGCTCGGCACCGAAGTGACGTCGCGGCGTTGCGAGGTGGTGTGGGACGAGGCCGACCGAGACGCGCACCGCCGTGGCGTGTCGGCGTGCCTGGACGCGATCACGGCGGGCGAGGTCTACCAGGCGTGTGTGTGCACGCAGTTCCGCGGCCGGGTCACCGGTTCGCCGGTGGACTACTTCGTCGACGCGGTCGCACGCACCTCCCCCGCCCGCGCGGCGTACGTCGCGGGCGACTGGGGCGCGGTGGCGTCGCTGTCACCGGAGCTGTTCCTGCGCAGGCGCGGTGCGGCGATCACGTCCAGCCCGATCAAGGGCACGCTCCCGCGCGATGCCGATCCCCGCGCGCTGCGCGCGTCGGCCAAGGAGGTGGCCGAGAACATCATGATCGTCGACCTGGTGCGCAACGACCTGGGCCGCGTCGCGATCACCGGATCGGTCACCGTGCCGGAGTTGCTTGCCGTGCGGCCCGCGCCCGGGGTGTGGCATCTGGTGTCGACGGTGACTGCGCGGGTGGACACCGCCATGCCGATGACCACGGTGCTCGACGCGACGTTCCCGCCCGCCTCCGTCACCGGCACACCCAAGACGCGGGCGCGGCAACTGCTGCGCGGCTGGGAACCGGTTCGGCGCGGAGTCTACTGCGGCACAGTCGGTTTGGCGTCACCGGTGGCTGGTGTCGAGCTGAACGTGGCGATCCGCACGGTGGAGTTCGACGCGTCGGGCAACGCGGTCCTGGGCGTCGGCGGTGGCATCACCGCCGACTCCGATCCCGAACGCGAGTGGCAGGAGTGCCTGCACAAGGCGGCGCCGATCACCGGGTCAGCTGCGCGACCGCAAGACCGCGTCGTAGAGCTCACGCCGTGACGGCGCCCCCGGATGCGCGGCGACCACCTCCGCGCACGCATCCTTGACGCGCACACCGTCGTCGACCAGCTTGTGCACCTCGGCCACCAGCGTCTCGAGGTCGGCCCGCGGCACCGCGCCGGCCAGCACGACGGTGATTTCGCCGAGTACGCCGTCGGCCGCCCGGTCGGCGAGTTCGGCCAGCGAGCCGCGCAGCACCTCCTCGTGGGTCTTGGTCAGCTCCCGGCACACCACCGCGCGCCGCTCCGCACCGAGGACGTCGACGGCGTCGCTCAGCGTCGCCGCCAGCCGGCGCGGCGACTCGAAGAACACGCAGGTGCGCTGCTCGACAGCCAGCGTGGTGAGCCAGGTTCGGCGCGCGGCCTGCTTGCGCGGCGCGAAACCTTCGAAGCAGAACCTGTCGGCGGGCAGGCCCGACACCGCGAGCGCCGTCGTCACCGCCGACGGCCCGGGTAGACAGCTGACCGGCAGGCCGGCATCGATACAGGCCGTCACCAGGCGGTAGCCCGGGTCACTGATCAGCGGCATGCCGGCGTCGCTGACGGCCAGCACGGTCGCGCCGCCGCGGATGTCGTCGACCAGGCGCGGCACCCGGGTCGCCTCGTTCTGGTCGTAGAGGCTGATGACCTTGCCGACCGGTTTGACCTCCAGCGCGGCGGCCAGCGTCCGGATCCGGCGGGTGTCCTCCGCCGCGATGACGTCGGCGCTGGCGAGCGCCCTGACCAGCCGCGTCGAGGCATCCAACGGCTGCCCCAACGGCGTGGCAGCGATCAACAGCCGGCCGACACTCATGCCCGACAGCCTACGATCGCAGGCGTGACCGCCCCCGCCACCGATGCTCCGCGTGCGGTGCCGGTCATCAGCCCGGCGCCGCAGGTGCCGGTCGCCGACTTCGGGCCCGTCGACCGGTTACAGGGCTGGCTGATGACGGCCGTCATTGCCGCGTTGGCGGCGGTGACGCGGTTTTTGAACCTGGGATCGCCGACCGACGCGGGCACCCCGATCTTCGACGAGAAGCACTACGCGCCGCAGGCGTGGCAAATCCTGCACAACCACGGTGTCGAGGACAACCCCGGCTACGGCCTGGTGGTGCATCCGCCCGTCGGTAAGCAGTTGATCGCGATCGGACAGGCGTTGTTCGGCTACACCGGGCTGGGCTGGCGGTTCTCCGGCGCGGTGTGCGGCGTGATCATGGTGGTGCTGGTGGCGCGCATCGCGCGGCGGCTCAGCCGGTCGACGTTGGTCGGCGGGATCGCCGGGCTGCTGGTGATCGCCGACGGGGTCAGCTTCGTCACCTCGCGCACCGCGCTGCTCGACGGGTTCTTGACGGTGTTCGTGGTCGCGGCGTTCGGCGCGCTGATGGTCGACCGCGATCAGGTGCGCGAGCGAATGCACATCGCGCTGTTCGAGGGTCGCATCAGCGAAACAGCCTGGGGGCCAAGGCTTGGGGTGCGCTGGTGGCGGTTCGGCGCGGGCGTGCTGCTCGGGTTGGCGTGCGCCACAAAGTGGTCCGGCCTGTACTTCGTGGCGTTCTTCGGCGTGATGACGTTGGTGTTCGACATCGCCGCGCGCCGCCAGTACCGGGTGCCGCGGCCGTGGCTGGGCGCGTTCCGGCGCGACCTGGGGCCGTCGCTGTATGCGCTCGTGGTGATTCCGTTCCTGGTGTACGTGGCGTCCTACACGCCGTGGTTTGCCTCCGAGAACGCGATCGACCGCCACGAGGTGGGCCGGTCGATCGGTGAGCACAGCGTGTTGCCGATCCCCGACGCGTTGCGCTCGCTGTGGCATTACACCTACGGCGTGTACAGGTTTCACTCTGGCCTGACCAACGCCGACGGCAACCACCACCCGTGGGAGTCCAAACCGTGGGCGTGGCCGATGTCGCTGCGGCCGGTGCTGTACGCGATCGACAACCAAGATGTGCCGGGTTGTGGCGCGCAGTCGTGTGTGAAGGCCGTGATGCTGGTCGGCACCCCTGCGATGTGGTTCCTCGCGGTGCCGGTGCTGGGGTGGGCACTGTGGCGTGCGTTCATCAAGCGCGACTGGCGTTTCGCCGCGGTGCTGGTCGGTTACGGCGCTGGCTTTTTGCCGTGGTTCGTTGGCATCGACCGGCAGATGTACTTCTTCTATGCCGCGACGATGGCGCCGTTCTTGGTGCTGGCGATCGCGTTGATCCTCGGCGACATCCTGTACAAGCCGCGGCAGAACGCCGAACGACGAACGTTGGGGCTGCTCGCGGTGAGTTTTTATGTCGCGCTTGTCCTTACGAACTTCGCGTGGCTGTTCCCGATCCTGACGGGCATTCCGATCTCGCAGGAGACGTGGAACATGCAGATCTGGCTACCCAGCTGGCGTTAGTTCCGTTCGCGAAACGTACACCACGGTCGTCGTTGGCGAGTTATCCACAGCCCTGGTGTAAACCTCGCGAATCGAGGGCAGAGTTGTCGGCGCTCCTGGCCAGCATCCGTGGCATGGAAAAAGCATTCCTCGGCGCCGAACTACTAGGCAGCGGTCTGACGCGAAGCCAGTTGCGCTGGCGCTACAAGGCCGTCCACCCTCGCGTCTACGTGCCGTGCGGTACTCCGCCTTCGGTGCATCTCGACGCACACGCGGCCTGGCTCTGGACGGATCGCCGCGGCATCGTCGCCGGTCGCGCCGCTGCTGCATTGCATGGAGCGAAGTGGGTCAACCCGGGCACGCCGATCGACATGATCGCTCCGCGTGAGCGGCGGCGGCCACGTGTAGTCCTCCGAAATGAACGGATCGACTGGGACGAAATCTGCGAGATCGGCGAGCTCGCGGTCACCACGCCGGCACGCACGGCATTGGACCTGGCTCGACACCTCAACCGCGACTTGGCCGTCAGGCACCTCGACGCGCTGGCTGCGGCGACCGGTGTGACAGCTGACGACGTGGCTCCGCTCGTCGAGCGGTATCGCGGCTGGCGGTGGATGAAGCGGGCCCGCATTGCACTGGATCTGATGGACGGCGGTGCTCAGTCGCCCAAGGAGACCTGGCTGCGACTGCTCGTCATCGACGCCGGATACCCGCGGCCTCGCACCCAGATCCGGCTTCACGACGGCTTGGTTGGAGGAGCCGAGGCGTTCCTGGACATGGGTTGGGATGAGCCGATGATTGCATTGGACTACGACGGTGAACAGCATCAGACGGATCGTCCACGATTCGTCCACGACATCGGGCGAAACGGGTTCGTGGAGTCTCAAGGTTGGCTCGACATCCACGTCGTCAAGGAGCACAGCCGCGGGTTCATATTGCACAGACTGCGAGAGGCCGCCGAGCGTCGCCGGTGGTTTCCGCTCGCGAGGCGTACACCAGGGCCGTGATCACGCGGGGTTCGACGGCCCTGGTGTACGTCTCGCGAGGCACGAAAAAACTACAGCGGGTCGCGGGCGGCGGGACACGACATGCACCGCGGTCCGCCGCGGCCGGTGCCCAGTTCGGCCGCCTCGATTGCCAACACCTCGATGCCGGCATCGGCCAGCCGCGCATTGGTTTCGGTGTTGCGCTCGTATGCGACCACGACCCCGGGCGCGAGCGCCAACGTGTTGTTGCCGTCGTCCCACTGCTCACGCTCGGCAATCACCGGGTCCAGACCCGTCGCGATGACCCGCAGCCGCTCGATACCCATCGCCTCGGCCGCCGCATCCACGAACGGCACCGCGTCGTCGATGCGCACCCCGCCGCTGCCGTTGCGATGAATCGTGTACGCCGACAACGAGTCCACCACGCCCGGATACATCACCACCGCGTCGACGTCGACCATCGTGCACACCGTGTCCAGGTGCATCTGCGCGCGTTGCTGGGTGATCGGCACAGCCAGCACGGTGTGCGCCAGATCGTCGTCGAACAGGCTGCGGGCCAACGCTTCCGCACCCGCGGGCGTGGTGCGCTCGCCCACCCCGACGGCCACCACACCCGACGCCAGCAGCAGCACGTCACCGCCCTCCACGGGAGCCGACCGGGATTCGTATGCCCGCCGCACCCCCAGGAACCGAGGGTGATGCGCATAGATCACATCGGTCAGCGACGTCTCGCGCACCCGCGCAGGCAATGCCAGCGAGGTGATCGCCACCCGCGGGCCGATCCAAAACGACGAGTCGCGGGTGAACATCAAGTTCGGCAGTGGGTCGATGACGAAGTCGGCGCCGTGGTGCATCTTACGCACCAGCGACAGTTCGCTGTCGCGGAACGGCAACTCGTTGAACGTCATCCCCGCCATCAGCACCCGCGCCAGCGGCGCTGGGTCCAGACCGCGCAGATACGCCGAGAGTTCTTGTGCCAGCGGCAGTCCCAACCGCCTCGGGTCCACCGCCGCGGCGATACCGTGCATCCTGGCGGCGCCGCTGTGCGCCAGCGCCTCGGTCAGCAGGTCGGCGAGCCGCAACACCTCGACGCCGCGCGACTGAAGCAGCGCGGCGAACGCGTCGTGCTCACGCTGCGCCCTGGCCACCCACGGCACACCGTCGAACAGCAGCGCGTCGTTGTTACGGGGCGTCAACCGCTGCAGTTCGGCGCCGGGCCGGTGCAGGATCGCCACCCGCAGCGCGCCGACCTCGGAATCGCATCCCAATGCAGCACCCGTCACGTTTAGCACCGTAGCGCCACGCGCCACCTCAACTATTGTTCAGGTCATGGAGCGCATCCCTGAACTGACTCCCGGCGAGATGTCGGTCCGCAGCGGCGTAGCGGTGTCGGCACTGCACTTCTACGAACGTGAGGGCCTGATCACCAGCCGGCGCACTGCGGGCAACCAACGCCGCTATGCCCGCGAAACCCTGCGCCGCGTCGCGTTCATCCGGATGTCGCAGCGGTTGGGTATCCCGCTGGCGCGCATCCGGGAAGCGTTGGCGACCCTACCCACCGACCGCGTTCCGACCAGCAAGGACTGGGGCAGGCTCTCGGCGGGCTGGCGCGAGGACCTCGACGACCGGATCCTGCACCTGCAGCGGCTACGCGACAACCTGACCGGATGCATCGGCTGCGGTTGCCTGAGCCTGAAGACGTGCGCGTTGACCAACCCCGACGACGTGCTCGCCGAACACGGCCCCGGCGCTGTCCGGCTCTGATGCTTCGAACGCTTGTGCGATAGACTCGCGGGTATGGAGCTGGCGCTGCAGAGCTCGCTGTTCGAGCACGCCGAACGACGGCATCTGGGCCACGGTGCCTGGATCGATTTCCGGTCCGGCTGGCTCGAAGACGCCGACGAGCTCTTCGAGAAACTGCAATCCGTGATTCCCTGGCGCGCCGAACGCAGGCCGATGTATGACCGCGTCGTCGACGTGCCGCGGCTGGTCAGCTTCCACCACCTCATCGAGGAGCCGTCGCCGCATCCCCGGCTGAAGCAGATCCGGCGCCGGCTCAACGACGCCTACGCCGGCGAACTCGGCGAACCGTTCACCACCGCGGGGCTGTGCCTGTACCGCGACGGCAACGACAGCGTGGCCTGGCACGGCGACAACATCGGCCGCAGCAGAACCGAGGACACCATGGTGGCGATCGTGAGCCTCGGCGCCACAAGGACTTTCGCGCTGCGCCCGCGGGGCGGGGGTAAGTCCCTCCGGCTGCAGCACGCGCACGGCGACCTGCTGGTGATGGGCGGCTCCTGCCAACGCACCTGGGAACACGCGGTGCCGAAGACCACCAAACCCACCGGTCCGCGCATCAGCATCCAGTTCCGTCCGCACGACGTGCGCTAACCCCTGACCGCGGTCACCGCCTCGACGAGCAGGTCGCGGGCGCGCTGGGTGTCGACCGGCGCGACGGGTGTGTCGGGCAGCACCAACGGGTTCGCGGTGACGATCACCAGGAAGCTGCCGAAGCTCGCCACGTAGTTGTAGAGCTCGCCGGTGCCGGTGTTGGTCTGGAGTATGCGATGAGTGCCCACGGTCTGCGCACCATCGATCCGCGGCACCTCGGCCGTCTCGACCAGCCCGCGCACCCCGGGGCCGACGAACCCGACCTTGGCACAGTTTTCAGCCGGGGCGTCGACGTCGGCGGCCTCAGACGTCTCGATCGCGATGGTGATGAACCGGTTGCCCGCGCCCTCGGCGGTGACGGCAGCCATGTTGCCCTTGGCCCCGGCGGGCACCATCTGCCGGTTGGCGAATGAGGCGCAGTCGGCGGGGTCGAACGTCATCCCGGGCGGCAGCGCCTGCGGGCCCAGCAGCCGCGGGTCAATCCCGCTGGGCCCGACGTCACTCACCTCGAACTCCTGGCCGAAACTGGACCGCACATCCAAGACCCGGGCGATGTCGGCGTTCGACAGATCGGCTTCCCCGCTCGTACACGCCGCCAGTAGTCCGACGCACGCGAGCGGGACCATCACCCTGTTCGACATCGCCGCACACGCTACCCGCCGAGCTGCGCTCAACCCCGCAACGCCGACACCGTTTCGACCAGCAATCCGGCGGCGAAATCCTGTCCCAGTTGCGGATTCGGCGATCCCGGGTCGGTGACGACGACGACGAACGCGACGTGGGAACCCAGGTAGGCGGTGACGGTGTGGGCATAGGAGCGGGTCTGGGTGCCGCCCTCGACGACGGTGGTGGAGTCGGTGACGGTGGCGACCGTGGTCGCATGGGCGACGGTCGGCGCCGGTGCGATCGTGACGATGCCCTGACCCTGCCCGCCGGACACCGTCCAGCGCAGGCACTCGTCGGGCAGTGCGGGGTCGAGGCCCACTGGATGCGGCGCGCCGAGCACGACGGCGTAGACGATGCCGCCCGGCCCGGAGGCCGACCATCCCGCTGTCGTCGTGGCCTCGGGGATCGGGTCGGCCAACGCCCCGCACTGCGGCGGATCCGCTGTCCATCCCTCGCCGTAACCCCACAGGGCGGCGGGCGCTGTTCCGTCGGCGATGCCGGTGAACTCGTAGCCGGCCGGAAGGTCACCACGGACGCGGTCGATGCGGGCGGGGTTGACGCGCAGCTCCGTCGTCGACGTCGGCGTGGGCACGGGAGGTGTCCCGCACGCCGCCGCGGCCAGCGCCAACGTCGCGACCATCGCACGCAACAATTCTGGGCCCCCCAGCGATCAATCAGGTAGCAAGGTTCATTCTCATCGGACGGAGGCTGTCATGCGTGCGTTATGGAGCGTGGCAGCAATGGTGGCGGCCGCGGGCGTCATGCTGGCCCCGGCGACCGCGGCCGTCGCACAACCCGTGGCACCCGGCAACGCGCAACGCACGATCGGGGAACTGGAGGCCTCCGGTTACGACGTCGTCATCGACCGTGTCGGCAGCGCGCCGATCGAGCGGTGCATCGTGACCAGCGTGCGCAATCCGCAGGAGGTCACCCAGACCTACGTCGTCGGCAAAGGTAAGGATCGCGAGTTGGTCACCGTCGTCGTCAGCAGATCGATCACGGTGTCGTTGAACTGCGACGCCTAAGCCGCAGCCTGATCGTCGCTGTCGCTGTCGGTGTCGGTGTCGGTGTCCGACTCGGCCTCGCCCGCGTCCTGGCTCGCGGGTGAGGTGGGTGGCTCGGACGTCTCGTCGTCGATGGCTTCGGTGTGCTCGGTGTCATCGGTGTCCTCGTCGACGACTTCTTCTTCCTCGCTGTCCTCTTCCTCGCTGTCCTCGAGGTCGTCCGAGTCGGTGGCGTCGCTATCGGTCTCCGGCTCAGGCGGTTCTTCCACGAGCTCGTCGACGGTCCCGTGCTCCGGTGCCTCGTCGCCGCTTTCGGACGACGACGACACGGTCAGCACTTCCTCGGTGTCCGTGTTTGACGGCGGCTCTGGCAACTCCGGGCCGCCCACGCCGAATGGGCTGGTCACGGGCTTGGTCCCGAGCGGCCGAAACGAAGGATCGTGGGCCACTTCGGCCAGCGCGTCATCGATACCGACCGGGATCGCGGCGACGATGTTGACGATGGTCTGCACTGGGTCCAGGAAGGGAAACCAGCTCACCTTCGTGGGCACGCCCGGGTTGACGTGTCGCGCGTAGCCACCCTCGATCGCGGCCCGAAGCGGTGCGTCCAAGAACGTCAGGATCGGCGAGGGCACGAACGGCTCGAACGGCATCAGGATCGGCAGCCGCTCCGTCACATAGAGGTAGTAGTCGGTGTCGCCGTAGGAACCCTGGTAGCGGGCGTCACTGAAGTCCGCGTTCTGCAGCGGCCCGTGCAGAAGGATCGAGCCGGCCACTGCGTTGAGCCACGCCAGCACGTTGGTGACGCTGGCCGGTGCATCCCCGCCGCGGAAGTCGTACTGTCCGGCGACGTCGACCGTGGGCATGCAGTTGCCGGTGTCGCAGCTGTTGGTCGGCGTGGGGCCGGAAAACGTCACGTCGATGATCGGGATGGTCCAGCCGCGCAGGCCGCGCGCCAGGATGCCGCCATTGGGCCGCATCGGGTTGCCGAGTAGGAAGAACGATGAGACCGGCGGTGTCGCGCCGGGGTTGGCGATCAGGTCACGCTTGACCAGCGATGCGATGACCGCGCTTTGCGAGTAGCCGAACACGACGAACTCATCCCCAACCACCGGCGGACCGGACGGCGGCGCAGGGTCGAGAAGGTCGCTGTCGTTGTAGAGACATCCGGTGCCGCGCATGCAGCTGTTCAAGTTGTCCCGGCCGATGGCCACCGAGCGGTCGAACGTCATCGAGCCGTACACGGGGAAGAACTGCGCCGGGTTCACGACGGCGTACCGGTCGTCGCCGGGGCCCACGCCCGCCAGTGGCGCACCCCCGGTGCCCGTCGGCTTCGCCGCGGCCTGGTTGATGTAGTCGTCGATGGCGTTGCTCATATACGGGTTGACGTAGGACGCGGCGTCGTCGGTGCCCAGCGTGTGGCCGCTTCCACCCATGACCAGCGCGGTCGCCGCCAACTGCACCGCCGTGGCCGCGGTCCATGCGACGGCAAGGACGACGGTGCCGAACAACCCCAGCACCACAGCAACGACCGGGCGGAACAAGCGCAACCTCCTCAGCAACGGCGATAGGTGCCGCGCCAAAACTTATTGGACCAGATCGCGACCATCGATGGAGAACTACGGTCACGGTAGAGCAAATCTATTATGAATTCGTTCCCGGGCAGCGCTGCGGAACACCCGGGCGTGGCCCGGCGGTTTTCGCCTGCGTAAGGCCGGTGCCGACCGTAGGCTACGGCCGAACGTCAACGATGGGAGATTCAATGAGCAGTTCCGTGAGGGCCGGCGTCGTCGCCATAGCGGTCGCCGCACTCGGCCTTGGCCTGGCCGGCTGCGGATCGGACACCGAGACGGAGTCAACGGAAACCGCCGCGGAAACGACCACCACCGCCACCAGCGAAGCCGCGCCCACGGCGACGCCGCAGGCACAGGGTCCCCACTACACCATCGTGGACTACATCCGCGACAACAACATCACCGAGGAACCGGTTAAGCGCGATACGCCCGGAGCGCCGGTGGTCAACATGCCGATGCCGCCGGGGTGGGCTGACGCCGGCCCCAACACCCCGCAGTGGGCTTATAGCGCAATACTTTTCACGGCCCCGGAGTTCGCCGCCGATCCGCCGACGGTCGTCGCGCTGATGTCGAAGCTGACCGGCGACGTCGACCCCGCGAAGATCCTGGAGTTCGCCGCTGGTGAAGTCCAGAACCTGCCCAACTACGAGGGCGCGGACCAGGGGGAGCCGAGCCAGCTGTCCGGCTTCGACGCGGTTCAGCTCGGCGGCCTATATGTCAGGGACGGCGTCAGGCGTGCGATCGCGCAGAAGACCGTGGTGATCCCGACCGAGGGCGCGGTCTATGTCTTGCAGCTCAACGCCGACGGCCGCGAGGACCAGATGGGCGTGTTGATGGACGCGACCGTGGCGATCGACGAGCAGACCACGATCACGGCCTGACCAAAGCCCCTCAGCCGACCGCCCGCACGACCTGGCGGGTGGCATCGCGCACCCGCTTGGTCAGCCGGGGGGTGAACGGCGGGTTGCGCGGACGCGGAACCTCGATCTCGGTGGTGACGACGCCGAGATCCTCGCGCCGCCACCGCGCGCCGGCATGGTTGAGGATCGCACGCATCGCCAGGTTGTCGCTCAGCACCCGGGCGGTGAACCGTTGCACGCCATGGTATTCCGCGGCGATCGAGACGGCGCCCATCAGCAGGGTGCCGACCCCTTTGTTCTGGTAGGCGTCGGCGACGATGAACGCGACCTCGGCGACGGTTGGGTCGTCTGCGTCGACGACGAACCGTCCGTCGGCGACAACCGGTCCGTCGGACCCGTCGGTCATCACCCAGACGAAATGGTGGACGTAGTCGACCTCGAACAGATACCGCATCAGCGATTTGCTCGGCGCGTGCATCGTCTGGAACCGCCGGTACAGCGTCTCGCTGGAGAACTCGACGGGCCCACGCGAGGTGCGTTCGCTGTCGCCGGGCAGCACCGGGCGCAGGTCCAACTCCGTACCATCGCGCAGCCGGATGGGTATCGGCGTGATGAACGCGGCTAGCCGCTGACGGGCGGTGCTCAGCAGTCGCTCGAGCATGCTCGGGATCGCGAGCAGGGTGGCGAACGCGTCGCGGTTGCCGACCCAACCCGTGACCGGCTGGGTGGCGATCACCGTCGCGGTGCGCGGTGCGTCGCGCAGCAAGGCGATCTCGCCGACGATCATTCCGGGCGTCAGCCGGGCGACGGTGTCGTTGCCGTCGGCACCAGTGTGGGTCACCTCTGCTTCACCGGAGCCGATGAGCAGAAAGGACACCGCGAGCTCGTCCTGTTGCATGAGCACCTGCCCGGGGTCCGCGGTCAGCGGTCGCAGCTGCGCCGCTAGCGGTACCAGGGTCTCGGTGGGGCAGCCGGCGAAGATCTCCAACCTCGTGAGCTCGTCGGCGCGGACGACGGTCGGGCCGGCCACCACACGAGGCTACGGCGTGCTGGTCGCACCCAGCAAGGAACGCTGCGTGTCGCCGGACGGCGACCGCCGCGCCTCGCCGCTTCCATGCAGGTGCGGCGGGCGCGGACAGCCACAAAGCCCTCGCGACGCGCCCGACCGCGTGTCAGGGATGTGCCGCCCGGTGCGCGACGGCGCCCGCGGACGCCGCGGCCAACGAAATTGACGTCGCAGGCAAATATTGGCTGGGCGGCTGGCAAGCTACCGTGCCACGGAGGCCGGAAGCCGCCGGTATTCGGTTGAAAATCACATTTTCGGCGCGATGCACTGCGCTGCAACAACACTTTTCGCGGCTGTGGCTAGCGCCAAAGTGTTTGCTACGCTGCACGATTAGTCGTGTTTACGCTCGAGAAAGGCTGCGCAGCAAATGTTCGGCCGAAGCCGAGGCGTTAGCCGATCAGGTCGCGACAGACCCGATCGGAGGCCCAGTTAGAGTGGCAACTTTAGACGTAAGCACGCACACTAATCTGATGTTGCATAAGCTTTAAGCAATTGTCCGCGCGGTCAATTAGCAAACGCCCTGCTCGCGGCAAAGCGGGCCGAACCGGAAGGTCGACGTACGTTGATGTTGGGGTCCTCGATACCTGCTGTACTGCGCGAACGCGCCAGTCTGCAGCCCAATGACGTCGCATTCACATTCGTTGATTACGACCACGACGGAACGGCCGTGCCCCAGACCATGACATGGGCCCAGTTGAATCGACGCGCAGCAAACATCGCTTCCGAGTTGAGTGTTTGCGGAGCACCTGGGGACCGGGCCGTCATTTTGGCTCCGCAGGGGTTGGACTACATCGCCGCGTTCGTGGCGTCGCTCCAGGCCGGTTTCATCGCGGTGCCGCTTTCGGTGCCGCAACCGGGAGCCCACGACGAACGCGTGACTTCGGTATTGCGCGACACCGACCCAGCGGTCGTCCTCACCACGTCCGCGGCCGTCGCCGACGTCGCCGACTACGCGAAGGCGACGGCGTCGGCGCCGACCGTCGTCGCGGTCGATGAGCTCGAGGAGAAGCCGCGGAAACGTCCGCGGCTCAAGGGCGACGCCGGCCAGGACATCGCGTACCTGCAGTACACGTCGGGCTCCACCCGCGAACCGGCCGGTGTGATGATCACCAACCGCAACCTGTCGGCCAACTTCGAGCAGATCTACGCCGATTTCTTCGTCGACTTCGGCAAGGTCGCACCGCCCGGCACCACCGTCGTGTCCTGGCTGCCGTTGTACCACGACATGGGCCTG
The DNA here is from genome assembly GCF_053483935.1 of Mycolicibacterium sp. XJ879. Lineage (NCBI taxonomy): Bacteria > Bacillati > Actinomycetota > Actinomycetes > Mycobacteriales > Mycobacteriaceae > Mycobacterium > Mycolicibacterium sp. XJ879. The sequence goes on along the minus strand of NZ_JBEFTH010000005.1, from coordinate 38,659 downwards.
TTGCTGGGGTTGTGCGTGCCGATCCTGGGCGGCCTGCACACCGTGCTGATGAGCCCGATGTCGTTTTTGCAGAGCCCGGCGCGGTGGATGCAGTTGATGGCCAGCCACACCAACGTCATGAGCTCGGCGCCCAACTTTGCCTTCGAGCTCGCGGTGCGACGCACCACCGACCAGGACCTGGAGGGCTACGACCTGGGCAACGTGCTCGGCCTGTTGAGCGGAAGCGAGCGCGTGCATCCGGCGACGTTGCGCCGGTTCACCGACAGGTTCAGCAAGTTCGGCTTCCGCGACACCGCGATCCGGCCGTCCTACGGGCTGGCGGAAGCGGTGGTGTACGTGGCCACCCGCCGACCCGGCGACCCCCCGGAGATCGCCCACTTCGAATCCGAGAAGCTGTCGATCGGACACGCCAAGCGCTGCACGAACGCTTCGGGCACTCCCCTGGTCAGCTACGGCAGGCCGGAGTCCAACACCGTGCGAATCGTCGACCCGGAAACCATGGGGGAATGCCCGGCGGGCACCACCGGGGAGATATGGGTGCACGGCGAGAACGTCGCCAAGGGCTACTGGAACAAGCCTGAGGAGACTGAGCGCACGTTCGGTGGAACGCTGGTCGCGCCGTCGCCGGGCACCCCGGAGAAGCCGTGGCTTCGCACCGGAGACCTGGGGTTCATCTCCGAGGGCGAGCTGTTCATCATGGGCAGGGTCAAAGACCTCTTGATCGTCTATGGGCGCAACCACTACCCCGAGGACATCGAGGCGACGATCCAGGAGATCTCCGGAGGCCGCTGCGCTGCGATCTCGATCGCCGAGGACGGGACCGAAGAGCTGGTGACCATCGTCGAGGTAAAGCAGAAGGGCGCCTCAGCCGAGGAGATCAACGAACGTTTCACCGCCATCAAGAACGACATCACGTCGGCGATATCGGCCACCCACGGGCTGCGGATCGCCGATCTGGTTTTGGTGGCGCCGGGGTCGCTTCCGATCACGACGAGCGGCAAGATTCGCCGCTCGACCTGCGTGGAGCACTACCGCACCGGCCAGTTCGCCCGGGTCGACGGGTGAGCGGCCGATAAAATGTTTGCTGGAAATCCAGATTGCGGCTGTTTTGCGTGAACGTAAGCATTCGCTTGTGCCAAACAACAATAGCTTCGCTGGTCGCGAAGCCAACCTCACGCACATCCTCAGAAACAAAGGGAACGACAATTTGCGGTTCCCGACATATGATTAACGCGTCTACGGCGGGAGTGAATCAGTGACTATCAAGCACATGGCCACGTGCGCGGCTGTTTCGGGCGCAGCTGGCCTCGCAGCCTTGTTCCTCAGCAACGGGCTGGCCGCTGCGGACCCGGTAGCACCGGCACCGCCGCACGACCCCGGCGTTGTTGCGGCGCATGAGAACCCGCCGCCGGAGGAGCGCCGCGAGGAGCCCGCCAAGAACCCGTGCACGGGGCCGTGGTGCGAGGTCATCAACGCCGCCAAGCAGTTACCGCCGCCCGACTTCTCCAACGTGGACGTGCCGAAGCTCGCCGACGTATCGGTGCCGGTGTCCTTCGGTGTCGGGATGCCCGACGTCGTACCCGATATCGGTATTCCGATCGCGTTCCCGCTGCCGGAGTTCCAGATGCCGGCGCCGCCCGCGGTCGGCCTCCCGCAGTTGCAGGCACCCAAGGTGCAGCTGCCGGGACCGCCCAAGATCGGCCTGCCGAAGCTCGGGCCGCCCAAGCTGCCGTTCTGACCGAAATTTTGACAGCATCCAACCGGTTTGCTTGAGACCCGGTTGGGTGTTGGGACACCCCATCGATCAGATCTGTTCTGGCAACCGTAATCTGTTCGCTATCGATTCGCGCTTTTGGCCAGTCACACGCCATTATGCTGACCGATACGAACACAAATTGTTAGCGGAGCAGCCTTGGGAGAGGCGGAATTCAGTCGAATGCGGATAAGCGTTATTGGCACCGGCTACCTGGGTGCGGTGCACGCCGCATGTATGGCGCAAATCGGCCATGAAGTCTGCGCATACGACACCGACGCATCGAAGATCGAGCTGCTCTCCGCCGGTAGCTCACCGTTCTACGAACCCGGGTTCGAGGAGTTGCTCACCTCCGCGCTGGACACCGGCCGGTTGCACTTCACCCACGACGCCGCGGAGGCGGTGTCCGGGGCAGCGGTGCACTTTGTCTGCGTCGGCACCCCGCAACTACCCGGCTCCAACGCGGCCGACGTGCAGTACGTCGACAGCGCGGTGCGGGCCGTCGTCGCCAACGCCGACTGCCAGGGTTTGATCGTCGGCAAGTCGACGGTGCCGGTCGGTACGGCGCAACGCCTGGCCGGGGAGGTGGCCGCGACACCATCACAGCATCTGCTCGAGCTGGCCTGGAACCCGGAATTCCTCCGCGAAGGCAGGGCGATCGAGGACACGCTCCATCCCGACCGGCTGGTCTTCGGCGTCACCTCTGAGCACGCCGAAAAGGTGCTGCTGCAGGTGTACGGCAGCCTCATCGAGCAGGGCACCCCGCACCTGACGACAGACCTGCCGACCGCGGAGATGGTCAAGGTGGCCGCCAACTCCTTCCTCGCCACCAAGATCTCGTTCATCAACGCGATGGCAGAGGTCTGCGAAATGGTGGACGCCGACGTCGTGACGCTGGGCCGGGCGCTCGGTTACGACGACCGTATCGGCAGGCGGTTCCTCAACGCGGGTCTGGGTTTCGGCGGCGGCTGCCTACCCAAGGACATCCGCGCGTTCAGCGCGCGAGCCGGTGAACTCGGCGCCTCGGATTCGCTGCGGTTCCTGCACGAGGTCGACAAGATCAACATCCGCCGCCGGGAAAAGGCCGTCGCAGTGGCCAGCGCGCTGCTCGACGGCGACTTTCTCGGTAGGAACATCGCGGTTCTGGGCGCGGCGTTCAAACCGAACAGCGACGACGTGCGGGACTCCCCGGCGTTGAACGTCGCTGCGGCGATGCATCTCAAGGGCGCTTCAGTGCGGGTCCACGACCCGAGGGCGATCGTCAACGCCAAGGCATTGTTTCCCACCCTGACCTACTGCGAAGGCGTCGACGACGCCTGCCGCAACGTCGATCTGATCGTGTTGGCGACCGAATGGGATGAATACTGCAACCTCGATCCCGTGGCGTTGCGGTCGATCGTTCGGGCGGCGCGTCTGCTCGACACCCGCAACGCGATCGACCGCGACTACTGGTCGAGCGTGGGCTGGCACGTGTACGCGCTGGGCCGGGGCGAGACCAAGCCTTCCGGCGCGCACGGTGGAGGTTGATTCATGGCAGTAGAGCTGCACAACGTTTCAAAGACATTCGGCGACACCGTAACCGCGCTGAACGACGTCAGCTTCTCCGTTCCGACCGGCACGGTTTGCGCGTTGCTCGGTCACAACGGCGCCGGTAAGACCACGGTCGTCAAGATCCTGTCCACCCTGCTGCGGCCCACTTCCGGACAAGCCGTCGTGGCCGGCTACGACGTCGTCCGCCAGCCCGGAAAAGTCCGCGCCAGCATCGGGTTGACTGGGCAGGAAGTCGCGCTCGACGGATCGCTCACGGGGCGCGAGAACCTGGTGCTGTTCGCACGGTTGCGGGGTATGCGCCGACGCGAGGCGCGGGTGCGCGCCGACGAACTACTCGAACAGTTCCAGATGCAGCACGCCGCCGATCGGCGCGTCACGACGTACTCGGGCGGCATGCGTCGTCGCATCGACATCGCCGCCGCGCTGGTGGACCCGCCCAAGGTCCTGTTTCTCGACGAGCCCACAACGGGACTGGACCCCCGCAGCCGTCGTGACGTCTGGGCATTGGTGTCCGAGCTTTGCGCCCAACAGATCACGGTCCTCCTCACCACGCAGTACCTCGAAGAAGCCGACGTGCTCAGTGACTCGATCGTCATCCTCGACGGCGGGCAGATCATCGCCACCGGTACCGCCGAGGACCTCAAACGCCGTGTGGGCCTGAGCTATTGCGAGGTGACGCCGGTTCACCCGGGCGACCTGTCTCGCATCGTCGGGGCGCTGGCCGACATCGAGGGTGCAGAAGCCTCGTACGAGTCGAACACGGTCTCGGTGCCGGCCCACGACGGGGTCGCGACCCTGATCGAGGTACTCCGCAGGGTCGATCAACTTGGGATCGAACTGCACGACATCACGTTGCGCAAGCCGTCGCTCGACGAGGTGTTTCTGCACCTCACCCCGGGGACTGTCAGCGTATGACCGCGCTGACCGCTCTGACCGAGCGCGTCGTGCTCAGCACGCTGCGTGACCGCGATCTGCTGTTCGCGATCCTGGCACCGGTGGGCACGTTCCTCGGCTTTGTGGTGGTGCTGCAGAACGTGATCGACACGGGGGGCATTAGCTACCCCCAGTACGTGTTACCCGCGGTGGTGGTCCAAACGATGCTTCTCGGCGCGATGACGACCGCCGAGAGGGCCGCCAAGGACCTGCGGCCCGGGTTCGGCACCCGGCTGCGCACGCTTCCGATCACTGCGGCGGTTCCGTTGATTGCCCGCATGCTCTACTGCCTCATCCGGGGAACTCTCGCACTCGTCGCGGCCATCGCGTTTGCCTATCTGTTCGGCTTCCGGATGACCGGCGGATTTCTGAACGGAGTGGCCTTCGTCGTCGTCGCCTTGTTGCTGACGCTGGCGCTCTCGCTGGTTGCGGACGCCACCGGATCGCTGGGCTGGAAGATGAACGCCGCCAGCCACTTGCTGCTGGTGCCTCAACTGCTCTTGGTGCTGTTATCTACTGGGATGGCGCCCGTCGAGGCGTTCCCCGACTGGCTGGAGCCGTTCGTGCGCCACCAGCCCATCTCGGTCGTCACCGATACGCTGCGCGGCTTCACCAGCGGTCACGTCGTGGGCAGTAACCTGGTCGCAAGCCTGGCGTGGTGCATAGGCCTTTTCGTGGTGTTCGGGGCGATCGCGCTGCGGCTGCAGAGGCGTCCACAATGACCGCCGACATGTCGTCGCGCTCCCGACTTTTCGCCGAGAGCTTGTTGTTCGCGGGCTGGTACATCAGACGGTGGCGCAGCGAGCCACTGGTACCGCTCCAAAGTCTGGCTTTCCCAACACTATTGCTGATCGTCTACCACACGCTGGTATCCGAGTCGATGACCCGGCTCACCGGCACGAACAACCTCAACGGGCTGGTGCCGATGTGCGCCTTGGCCGGTGGGCTGTTGGGCGCGCTCGGGTTGGGGTTCGCGATTCCCGCTGAACGCGCCATCGGGCTTCTCAGCCGCATGTGGACCTTTCCGATCGGCCGGGCCAGCGCGCTGATCGGCCGGCTGGTCGCCGAAGGCGCGCGAACCTTCATCGCCGCCGCGTTGGTCACGGCGATCGGTGTAGCGATGGGCCTTCGATTCGAAAGCGGTCCGCTGGCGATCATCCCGTACCTGTTCGTACCGGTGCTCGTGGTCCTCGTCGTCGCGACGGTGGTGATCACCCTGGGGCTGCGGGTGGGACCCGACGGCAACGCGATGATGACGTGGGTGGGCACCGCGTCCATCGGCATGGTATTCGGCAGCTCAGGAATTGCTCCCGTCGAGGTGTTTCCGTCTTGGCTGCACCCGCTGATCCAGTACCAACCGATGTCGCCGGCGATCGAGACGATGCGCGCGCTCAGCGAGGGCGGACCCTTGTTCGAACCGCTGATGCTCACGTTGGCATGGGTTTTCGGCCTTTCGGCGGTGTTCGTGCCGCTGGCCATACGTAACTACCGGATCGCGGCGGAATCGGCGATCTGATGCGCTTGCAGAGTGTGTGACGAGGCGGAAAGCGAGGACTGGCAACCACGATGCCTAGACAGCTACCTGTAGTTGCGGCAATTCCCAACTACAACATGGGACATCATCTCCGCATGTTGCTGCCGCAGGCCTTGACTCAAGGTTATGACCGGGTTGTCGTGCTCGACGACGGCTCCACGGACGACAGCGTCGAGGTGGTCAACGGATTCGGCGGTGAGGTGACGTTGGTGAGAAGCCCCCAGAACCAGGGCTGCACCGCCAACCGCAACCAGATCATCGACCACGTCGGCGAAGGCGAACTCATCCACTTCATCGACGCCGACATGGATTTGGAGACACCGGAAACCGCGTCGGTTGCCAGAGAAGTCGCCGCCCGCTACGCCGAACACGGGGTCGGAGCGATCGGCGGTTTGGTGAGCCGAAAAGACGGCACCCAGGAGCCGTACAACTACGGTCCGGTCTTCTCCCTCAAAGGCCACCTCTCGGCGGTGCCCCCACTGCTGGACCGGGTGCGGGAAAAGCCGCGGCTGTCCCGCATGGTGCAGCGATTGGCGGCCCCGGGGACCAAATACTGGCCCAACGTGCTCGAACCGCCGAAACCTGCTCCGGCGTACTGGCTTCACGAGGGCAACATGCTCATCTTCTCCGACGTGTTCAAGGCCATCGGCGGCTATGATCCGTTGCTGCGCAATCACGGCGCGCAAGACCTGGCGATCCGATTGGAAAAGCGTGGCGTCAAACGGCAGTTTGATCCCAGCATCGAAGTCGTTCACCACTACATCGATGTACGGGGCAGAAAGCGCAAATGGCAACAGATCAAATCCCTGCGGTACCTACTGCGCAAGCACGGATTTGTGCGTTGGCTGACCGACGGCTGACGGGCTTTCGCGCTGCGGGACACCTAGGGGGAATGTGAAAGCGACGACAAGCGATACCCGTGGTCTGACACATCAAACTAGCGCTGTCCGCGTCGTCAGTTGGCCGCGGTGGTTTGCGAACCCGTACCTGCCCAAACTGCTTGCCGCGCTGCGCGACGAAGGCATCGATGCTAGCGCCTCGTTCACGCTTGCTGTCTGTGCTGCGCGGTTGCGCGCAGGAGATTGGCTGCACCTGCACTGGCCCGGCGAGGCGCACACCCACGAGCATCGTTGGCTCTACAAGCTGCACTCCGCGACGGTGCGCATGCAGTTGCGCGCGCTCAAGCGCCGCGGCGTCCGTATCGCCTGGACCGCCCATAACCTCGTCCCTCACGACGATCCGCACCCCGATTTGGGCCACCGTGCCCGTCGCGACATGCTCGCGCTTGTCGACCACGTTTTCGTGCATTTCGCCAGCGCGCGAACCGATCTGGCCGAAACATTCGGTTACACCGGCCCGAGCACCGTCATGCCCCACCCCCATTTCATGGACACCTATCCGCCGCCTGCGCCACGCGCGGCGGCCAGGGCGCGCCTGGGGCTGCCCGATGACGGGTTCGTCTGCCTCGCGTTCGGCCGCATCCGCCCCTACAAAGGTGTCGGCTCGATCATCTCCGCGTTCCGGACGATCGCAGGCGAACGTGACCGGCTCGTCATCGCCGGCCTGCGCGAGGGTGATGTCGATGCTGAGCTCGCACTGGCCGAAGGTGACCCGCGAATCCTGGTGCACGCGCGAAAGATTCCGCACGATGACGTCCCGCTGTACTTCGGGGCGGCCGACGTCGCCGTGACCGCCCATCGGGCGTTTTTCACCTCCGGCACCGCACCGCTCGCGCTGACCATGGGTTGTCCGGTCGTGGGACCTTCGGTGCACCACCTCGCCGAGCTCGCGGGCGGACAGCGTGTGTTTCCGATCCCCGACGGCCCCGACGGCCTGGCGGCAACTCTTGCCCAGGCCCGTGCCGCCGCCCCCACCATCGACCACGGCGAGGTGCGCGCCTGGACCGCGGGCTGCCTCGGCGACTGGCGCGACGCGGCGGCACGAATTTCGGCGGTTTTCCGCAGTTGAGGTCAGGCGTCGGGTTCCGCACCTGGGTCGTCGAGAACGGTTACAGCAATCACTGGTACCCGCGATGGCACGACCGCGGGTCGCGCAGGTTCGATTCGGCGCCGACCGAAAGATGCGATTTGTAGCTGACGCGGCAGTGAAGAAAACCCCTATGTAGCACACGACGTCTGACTGAAATCGGGCCCGCTTCCGCATGCCATGCCGCTACGGCGGCGATGTTTGCGAGAAGCGCTGGTGCCGGGAGGAAGCACTTGCGATAACCCGCGATAAGACGGCGTGAAGACGATATCGCGGGGGCCAACGCGCGCCTTAGCTTAGCCTAAGGTAAGTTAACCTGGTCCGATGGGGGGTCGCCCTCACCGCCTAGCGAAGATTCAGTGAGGTTCCTAGTGCGCATCGTCTCGTTCGGCTTCCAGACGTGGGGAGTCAAAACCCTGCAAGCGCTGATCGACTTGAACCACGACGTCGTGCTGGCGGTCACCCACCCTGCCAGCGATGACTCCTATAAAGGGATCTTCTCTGATTCCGTCGAGGAGCTTGCGCACAGCCAGGGCATCCCGGTTCACCTCACCGAGCGAGTCGACAACGACACGATCGATCTGGTCAAGCGGGCGGAGCCCGACGTCATCGTCGTCAACAGCTGGTACACGTGGATGCCACCAGAACTGTACGAACTGCCTCCACACGGCACCCTGAACCTGCACGATTCACTGCTGCCCAAGGGCACCGGCTTCTCCCCGGTGATCTGGTCGTTGATCAGCGGGGAGTCGCAGATCGGCCTGACGATTCACCGCATGGACGAAAACCTCGACACCGGTGACATCCTGGTGCAGCACTCGTTGCCGATCGGCCCGAACGATACGGGCACCGAGTTGGTGGAACGCGGCATCGACTTGATTCCCGGCGCGCTGAAGGAAGCGTTGGCCGCGTTGGAGTCGGGCGATCCGCAGTGGCGACCGCAGGACAGGGCCAAGCGCACCTACTTCCATAAGCGTTCCGAGCGCGACAGTTTGCTCGACTGGAGTTGGCCCGCCGAGGATCTCGAGCGGCTGGTGCGGGCGCTGTCGGCGCCCTATCCCCCTGCCTACGCCTACTACCGGGGCGAGCGGGTCGAGGTGCTAGAGGCGAAGGTCTCGCAGATCCGTTACGGCGGAACGCCGGGCCGAGTGATCGTCCAGGAAGGCGGCGGCGCGGTGGTGTGCGGGCCGGCCGCGTATCGCGGCGGGAACCGCGGGTTGGTGATCACCCGCCTCCGTTCTGCCGATGGCGTCGAGCATCGCGCGGCCGAGTTCTTCCGGCGCGGCGGTTACCTAACCCAGCAGCCGTAGCACCCGGGGGATTTCGATGCCACTGTTGATGAACAGGCAACCTCCTGCGTTCATGATTGCGGCACACCGGCGGATGATCAGCAAGATCCCATTACCGCTGCTGCGCCAGGCATTTCACCTCACGATGATTCACCGGCTGGGCAATTTCGATCAGCCACGCACCTTCAACGAGAAGGTCAACTGGCGCATCCTCTATGACCGGCGGGACCGGATCGTCGCCGCCTGCGACAAACTGCGCATGAAGGAGATGGCGCGCGTGGCGTACCCGGGCGCCGATATGCGGATTCCCCAGACCTACTGGTACGGTACCGATCTACGTGACGCCCCGGATCTTTCGGATCTTCCGCCGTGGGTGCTCAAGCCCAACCACAGCAGCGGACACGCGTTGTTCGGGCCGGATCCCAAGACCGATATCGCCGATCTGATGGAGCAGACGCGCGACTGGTGGAAGCGGACCCCACTGGAGTTGGGTGAGTGGGGCTACGGCGAGGCACGCCCCATGCTGCTGCTCGAAGAACGTATCCCCACTCCGGACGGCAGCCCGCCGGCCGACTACAAGTTCTTCGTGTTCGACGGCCGGGTGGAGCTCATCCAGGTCAACAGTGGCCGGTTCGGCCACCAGACCGCCACCTTCCTCGACGCCGACTGGAACCGGCTGCCCGTACGCTGGCGGATTCGGCCGGTCGCCGATGAACCACGGCCGCCGGAACTAGAGACGATGCTGCACATCGCCAGCATCCTCGGATCGAGTTGGGATTTCATCAGGATCGACCTCTACGCGGTCGATGGCGCCATCTGGTTCGGGGAATACACCCCCTACCCCGGTGGCGGGCTACTTCGCTACCGGCCAAGGCAATTCGACGACGAGCAGGGGAGGCACTGGAAGGTGCCGCCGCTGGAGCAGGTGCGGCGCGGCCAGCCCTGACGGATTCTGCAACCTCAGTAGGTCACACCCGACGGCGACGGCCGCGCCGGTGAGCGCGGCGATCTGCGCGGCCGCGAAATCGGCTCCCGGCGCGCCTTGACCGCGCTGCCGATCCGGGCCGTCGTCGCGGTGGTCAGCAAAGGCAGTTCGTCCGTTGGGAATTCGTCATAGTCCTCGGTGGGCTGATCGGCGGGCTTCTTCTTGAAGAAGGTCAACTTGCCCGGCCACCAGTTCCAGTCTTTCAACAGGACAGCCATCGCGGGGACGGTGATCGTACGCACGATGAAGGTGTCGAGCAGCAGGCCGATGCCGATGACGAAACCGATCTGGGCCACACCGGCGATGCTGCTGAACGTCAGGCCGAACATCGACGCGGCGAAGATGAGGCCTGCCGACGTGATGACGCCGCCGGTGGCGCCGACGGTCTTGATGACGCCGGAGCGGATGCCGTGCCGAGCCTCGTCGCGGATACGAGAGATCAATAACAGGTTGTAGTCGGCGCCGACGGCGACGAGCACCAGGAACGCCAGTCCTGCGACGCTCCAGGCGAGTTGCTGACCGAGGATGAACTGGAAGAAGACCACCCCGATGCCAAGCGCCGACAGATACGACAGGATGACCGACCCCACCAGGTAGATCGGCGCGACGATGGACCGCAGCAGCATCACCAGGACGACGAAGACGATGATCAGCGTGAACAGGATGATGAACCGCAAATCGTCGTTGTAGTAGTTGCGCATGTCGTTCTGCACCGCCGAGAAGCCCACCATCGAGATCTCGGCGTCCTCGAGCATCGTGTTGGGCCGCGCGCTTTCGGCGGTCTCGATGATGGACTTCACCTGGTCCATCGATTCGGTGCCGAACGGGTTGAGGGCCGTCTGCACCAGGTACCGCGCTGTGTGGCCGTCCGGGGAGATGAAGACGTCGGCTGCCTTCTTGAACTCCTCCTGCGTGAGGATTTCCGGCGGGATGTAGAAGCCCGACATCGGCGGGTCGGAAGCGCCCTGCTTCATCGCCATCAGAAACGCCGACGCCTGGTCGAGTCCGCCGCCCAGGTTCCTGGTCTGGTCGACAAGCAGTTGTACGCCCTCGGCGAGCTGTCGACTGGAATCGGCCAGCAGGTTCGCGCCCTGTTCGGCCTGCTTGAGTTGCTCGCGGATCGAGTTCGGCTCGTCCAGGCCCGCCGCACGCGCCGCGTTGACCGCGGTCTGCATGGTGGTGCCCAGATCCCGCACGGTCTCGTCGAGCGTCTGCGTTGCCTCTGTCTCCTTGAGTACGCGACCGAGGTTGGCCACCTTCTCCGCCGTGCCGTCGTTCTGGAAGGTGGTGACGCGCTGTAGGTATGTCCGCGATTCGACACACGCGGGATCGACGTTGCACACCGGGCTGGTGTTGAGGGCGTTGACGATCGGCGCCGCCCAGCTGTACATCTCGGAGATTTCCATGAGGCTGTCGCCCATCGCATCGCCGAGCGAGTTCATGTTCGCGACCAGCGTCGCGGTTTTGTCGATTTCTTCCAGCGTAGTTTCGCCGCCGTACTTCGCCTGCATATCGATGAGTGCATTGGTCAGCGGCCGCACGGTGATCAGCCCGTTGAGCACGGCGTCGCGGAGCTGATCGAGGGTGTCGGCGAGCTTGTCGGCGCCTCCGCTGAGCAGGTCGAGGTTGGTGTCGTTGTCGGAGATGAGTTCCGAGGCGTCGCCGAGCTTCGTACCGACCTCACCGGCCTGGTAGGTGGCCTTGGCCTGCTCGAGCACTTCCCCGGTGGGCCGGGTGATGCCCCGCACGACGGCAATGTCCGGCAGGTCGGCGACGCGGTCGGCCATCTCCTCCATATCAGCGAGCGCCTTGGGGCTACGCAGGTCGCGCGGGGATTGGATGAGAATGAACTGCTGAACGGTGCCGCTGACGTCGAAGTGCTCGTCCATGGCGTCGTAGGCGAGGTTGCTCTGGGCGTCGGCAGGCAGGTTCTTGCGCTCGTCGTAGTTGTACTCGATGAACGCGACCGCGCTGGCGAGCCCGATCAGAATGACCAGGCTGACGGCCAGGTGTGCGACAGGTCGGCGCACGATGTGCACACCCGAGCGCCGCCACAGCCGCCCGGTCAGGTCTTTACGCGGATTGACCAAACCGCGCCGCCCGGCGAGCACGACCATCGGGGGCAACAGCGTCATCGCGGCCAAGAAACCGATCGCGACGGTGATCGACAGGGCGGCACCGACCGTCGAGAACACGCCGAGCTTGGTGAAGCTCAACCCGTAGAACGCGAGCGCCGTCGTGGCCGCCGAGCCTGCGATCACCTTCCCGATGGATTCCATCGCGGCGATCACCGCGTCATCTGAGCTGAGCCCTTGCCGTAGGCACTCGTGATAACGGGTGAAGTAGAACACCGCGTAGTCAACGCCCGCGCCCATGATCATGGCCGTCATGAACATGAACGTCTGCGGGCCCAGACCCAACAGGTCTGCATCACCGAGGCCGGCCACCGTCTGTTGGGACACCACCAGCGCCACGCCGATCATCAGCAACGGCAACAGCATCGCGACGATGTTGCGGTACACCACGATCAAGATCGTGAAGACGATAAGCAGGGTGGCGATTTCGATCACGTGCTGATCGCGCACACCGACCCGGTTGAGGTCGGCCACCGTCGCCGCCGGGCCGATGACGTTCGCTTTCAGCCCGCTGTCCGCGGTGGTTTCCTCGACGATCTCGACGACGTTCTTGTAGGCCCGCTGCCCCGGGCCGGTGCCCATCGTGCCTTCCATGCTGATGGGCAGCTGCCAGGCTTCGCCGCTCTCGCTCGTCATCACCTCCCGCAGTTCGGGGATGGTGACGAAGTCCTGCGTCGAGGACACGCTCTCCGGCGCGGCGTTCAGCCGCTCCACCAACGTGCGATAAACCGTCTCGTCTTCAGGGGTGAGCCCGTTGTCGTTGGTCAGGATGATGACGCCGACGTTGCCGGAGCTGCCGGACCCGCTCTCGCCACCTTCGTTGAAGGCCTCGCTCATCTCGCGGCTGGAGATCAGCACCGAGGAGTCATCCGGGAGGAGTCCCGGTGGCTTGCGTTCCGCTACTTCTGTCAGCGGAGGCAGCGTCAAAAAGAGTGTGAGGGCAAGTAGAAGCCACGCGACGATCATCAAGATCGGGTGACGGACCACCAGGCGACCCAGCGCCGGAAACCCCGCGCCCTCGAACGCACCGGTGGATATGGCGCGCCTCAACACCCCAGATACGGTACACCGGTACCGGCCGTTATGAGGAATCCCCGAGTTTGCTCGGCGCCGACCACGTATATGCCGGAATCCGGTGTAGGCATTAGTGTTACCCGCCTTGGCCGTCGTGCGTGTTAGGTAACTGTGCTGTAATCGGGGCGTGCCCGACCATGTGCTGTCTTTGACCGAGCTGCCGTCACCGGCCGATCCGAGGCACAGCACCGCTCGAATGTTTGCCACATTTTCCGTTGAGGGCTTTTAACCCCCAATGAACGTTAATTGGAGCTGCTTGTGAAGTTTGCTGTGGGCGTACATGGCACCCGTGGCGATATCGAACCGTGCGCTGCCGTCAGCCGGGAGCTTCTGCGCCGCGGGCACGACGTCCGTCTGGCGGTCCCGCCCAACCTCGTCGGCTTCGTCGAAACGGCTGGTCTGCCTGCGGCGGCGCCTTACGGGGTGGATTCCCAGAAACAGCTGGACGCCGACATCTTCCGCAAGTACTGGAAGATCCGGAACCCGGTCACCGCGCTACGCGAACTGCGCGAATACATCACGCAGGGCTGGGCCGAGATGAACCAGACCCTGGTGTCGCTGGCCGATGGCGCCGACTTGATCCTGACCGGCACGACCTATCAGGAGGTCGCGGCCAACGTCGCCGAGTACTACGACGTCCCGTTGGCTGCGCTGCACTACTTCCCCGCGCGCGCCAACGGCCGGGTGCTGCCCGTACCACTGCCGTCGACGGTGGTCCGGTCGGGATGGGCGGCGGCCGAGTGGGTGCACTGGCGCGCGTTGAAGAACGCCGAGGACGCGCAACGACGCGAGCTCGGCCTGCCCAAGGCGCGAGCGCGCGCGGTCCGTCGCATCGTGGAGGGCGGGGCGCTGGAAATCCAGGCCTACGACGAACTGTTCTTTCCGGGACTGGCCGAAGAGTGGGGTGGTCGGCGGCCGTTCGTCGGCGCGATGACGATGGAGCTGGGCACCGAAACCGACGACGACGTCTTCTCCTGGATCGCCGCCGGCACACCGCCGATCTACTTCGGGTTCGGCAGCATGCCGGTGCAATCCCCCAGCGACGCCGTCGCCACGATCACCGCTGTGTGCGCCGACCTGGGTGAGCGGGCGCTGATCTGTTCGGGTTCTTGGGATCTCGACGGCTACCAGCCTGCCGAACACGTCAAGATCGTCCGAGCCGTCAACCACGCGGACGTGTTTCCGCTCTGCCGGGTCATCGTGCACCACGGTGGGGCGGGCACCACCGCCGCAAGCATCCGTGCCGGCGTGCCGACCCTGGTGCTGTGGGTGGGTGCCGACCAGCCCGTCTGGGCTAAACAAGTCGAACGCCTGAAAGTCGGTACGTACCAGCGGTTCTCGAAGATGACCACCGCGTCGCTGAGATCCGCCTTGCGGACCGTTCTCGCACCCGAGTACGTCGCGCAGGCTCGTGACGTCGCCACCGAACTCACCAAGCCCGCGGTGAGCGTCGCCACCGCGGCGGACCTGCTCGAAGCGGCCGCCCGCGACGGCCGCGCTACTCGATGAACGCCGTCAACTCGAAGTCGGCGAGCGTCTCGGATATCTTCGCGAGCAGGGCCTGCCTCGAGTTGTCCCAATTCGGGTGGTAAGCGCGGAAACTGACGAAGAGCTTCCCGGAGACGCGGCCTGAGGCCACGTAAAGCTCACCCGATGCGACCTCCGGGCTGTTGACCGTCAGGTTCTGTTCGACCATCCGCATCCCGTAGTAGTCCGCCTCGCTGCCGTCCACGTAGGCGACGGCCGGGTCCATCTCACCGAAGTTCGAACACCCGACGGTCAGATCCGCGTTCATCGCCGCCAGCGGAAGCTTTCTCAGGACCAGCGTGGGTATGAAAGGGGTCAGCGGAAAGGCCCGCTCCTGTTCCTTGAACTTCCCGAGGCCGGCGTTGATGGTCTCCCGGAAATCGTTGCGGATCTTGCGCAGGTCCGACGTCACCGGGCGAGGGTCCACCGAGAAGTCGATGCCCTTCAACGCATTACCACGCACATCGTTTTCGGTGCGGTCGTTGATCGGGTAGGACAACGTCACCATGCCGTCGCTCCCTACCCGCCCGTATTTCTCGGCCAGCTTCGCCGCGAACCCTGCCATCAGCGCGTTGCTTGTGCCTCCGAGACTTTCCGCGCGGTCATCCCACTGGGCCGCATCGATGTAGATGGTGACCCCCGGCACCAGCGCGGGGCGGTTGTCTTTACGGTGCGCCTTGGGCAGCGACGGCTGTCCGCCCGACCCCCCTCGGGTGGGTGGGTTCTGTCGGGCCACGGTCACCGTCGCGCGCAGCGCACGACCGATCTCGGGTAGTCCCCGAAGGGTGACCCGTGCGTCTTCGAGCAGCGCTTGGCGCTTCAGACGCGCGCCGGGAGGCGGAAGACCCAGGTCGCGCCGTACCCCGTTGATCGCGTCGGTGAGCGCAATGCACGTACCGACGCCGTCGACGACGGTGTGCGACGCCACCAAAGTCACGGCGGTTCCGTAACCCTCGATGGGAAGGACACCGAGGTGCCAGCAGGGGCCGAACTCCGGATCGATGGGAATTCGGGCGCGCTCATCGAACCATTCGGTCACAGCCGCGCGGGTGCTGACCGGTGTGTCGATGTCGATTCCGGGCAGGTCATGACACGAGACCCAGCGGTGCCGGCCGAATGGCAGCGGCGAGCGTTCGATACGCCGGCCCAACAAGCCGTGGGCCAGGTTGTCGCGCACCCGGGTCAATCCGTCGTGGTCGATTTCGCGCTGGTATACCCAGGTGCATTGGATGCCGTGGACATGACCGCTGGCTCGGACCCACAGGTGTGAGGCCTGGTCCATGTAGGCAAGCGTGTTGTCATTTGCCGGAAGCCCGGATCGCGTATCGGATTCGGCCACGTCACCTCTCTCTACCGGCTCTTAAGGGTTTACCGAACATTGAGGCTATCAATGGCCGATTCGACGTGCGCACAGCCGAAGCGATCTGTCCATCCACCCATCGCGCCACCGCACTTTCACGGGTTTTCCCATGTTGCTGACAGCAGATAGCACAGCGTGAATACTTGCCCGTGTGATTGAGGAGATCTATCGGCCCTTGGTGTCCAAAGTCGTCGGCTTTTCGCACCGCCACCTCGGGAAACTCGTTGGCAAATATGGCTACAGCCTGATGACCCGCAGGCTGGGCGACGACGAGGTGCTGTTCCTCAACTGGGGTTATGAGGAGGATCCGCCGATGGATCTGCCGCTCTCGGCCTCCGATGAGCCAGATCGCGTCTGCATTCAGCTCTATCACCGCGTGGCCAGTCAGGTCGACCTGAAGGATAAACGGGTGTTGGAGGTCAGTTGCGGCCACGGCGGCGCCGCCTCCTACATCATGCGGACGTTCAGCCCCGCCTCCTACACGGGGCTGGACCTCAACCCGTCAGGTATCGCGTTTTGCCAACGGCGACACAACATTCCCAACCTGACATTTGTCCAAGGCGATGCGGAGAACCTGCCGTTTCCCGACCAGAACTTCGACGCGGTGGTCAATGTTGAAGCCGCTCACCTGTATCCGAACTTCCGCCGCTTCCTCGCCGAAGTGACGCGGGTGCTCAGCCCCGGCGGACATTTCTTGTACGCCGATCTTCGCGGCCGAAACGGGATCGAGGAATGGGAAGCGGCCCTTGCCGATTCCGCACTGCAGGTGGTGTCGCAGGAGGAGATCAACGCTCAGGTCCTACGGGGGCTGGAGCTGAACTCGCCTCGCTACCAGGAATTGGTCAATCGGCATGCACCCAGGCCGCTGCGCAGGTTCGGCCGCGATGTCGCTGTCACCCAAGGCTCACCGCTGTACGAACAGGTCGAAAGGGGCGATCTGTCCTACCGGCTGTACTGCTTGGTCAAGAACTAGAAAATCTCGCCGGTGAGCCCGAATTCGGCCAGTGTGCGCCCGGCCAACTCGCGCAGCCGCTGTTTGGAGTTCTCTGCGCCGACCTGGTAGCCGACGATGTCGATTGAGATTCTGCCGCTGATCCGTCCGACCACCAGCACAAGCTGGCCACCGGCGCGCTCGAGGTCGGCGCGACGCACGTTCTGGTCCACCCCGCGACACAGCATGTACTCGGCCGGGCTGCCGTCGGGGCAGGCCGCCGCCGGGGGAAAGTCGCCCATGTTGGAACACGAAACCGGAAGGTCGGCACCGGATCCCAAGAACTGCTGGACCACTCGCTTGAGTGCGGCGCGCGGCACGAACGGTACCAGCGGTAGGAGCTGCATGATCGGGTCGGGCTCTTCTCGTGCCTTCTGCAGCGCCTGCCGCACGGCGCTGCGCGCATCGGTCAGATCCGCGGTCACCGGGGTCGGGTCGATATCGGCAGAGCCGAAAATCATCGCGTTCGCGCGGGTGTCGTCCGGGAGGTTGCGCGCGTTGAGTGCCATCACCAACGTCACGGTGCCGTCAGCGCGCTTGCGCCCCATATGTTCACCCAGTTTCGCAGCGAAACCGGCTACCAGGGAATGGCTCGTTCCGTTGAGCGAAGCTGCCCGGGCATCCCACTGCGTCAGGTCGACCAGAACCGAGACGGCAGGCATCGCAACGCGGGTGTCGTCGCTGGCTGGACGGGTGGTCAGTGGTGCGGACGTGGTCGAGGCCGCCACCTCGTTTCGGCTCTGAAGGCCCAGCTTCGCGGCCACCCCCGCAGTGCGGACGGCCTCGGGTAGGTGCTTGACGGCTCCCCGAAGTTCTCCCAGCGCACCGCGGAAGCGGCCGCCCGACTGTGGCAGTGGATGGCCGAAGTCGCGCCTGGTTTCGGAGACCGCCTCGATGACCGACTGCAGGCCGCCCACACCGTCGGCGAGGTAATGCGAACCCACCAGGCTGACCGCGGTGGACCCGTCGGTCATCGGCAGCACACCCATATGCCAGCCGGGTCCGTACTCGGGATCCACCGGTATCTGCGCTCGTTCGTCGAACCAGTCGCTTACCTCAGACCGGGGCCGCGGTTCGGCGACGTCGAGGTCGGTGGCCGGTCCCGGCGCAGACACCCACCGGTGCCGACCGAACGGCAGCGGCGAGCGTTCGATCAGCCGGCCGTAGCAGCCGTAGCCGAAGTTGCGGTGGAACCGCCGCAGCCCGTCCATGTCGACGGGATGCTCGTAGATCCACAGCACCTGCATGAGTTGGCCGCGTCCGGTGGCACGCCACAGCTGGAATCCGGCCTGATCCATGAATGTGAGGTGATTGTCCTGCGCCGCCTGAGATTTGGCGGCTCGACGGCTCAGCCGTCGAAACGTTGGACGAGCTTGGATGGCCATGGCTTCCTGCTATTCGATCACACCGACGAGGTCGAACTCGGCCAGCACCTTGGCGGCCACCTCGCGCAAGCGGGACTTGGAGTTCTCTTCACCGGCCTGATACCCGACGACGGTCATCGACACCTTGCCACAGATTCTTCCGGCGAGCACCGTCAGCATCCCCCCACGGTGCTCGAGGTATCCGCGTGACACCTGTCGGTCCACACCACGCAGCATGACGTACTCGGCTTCGGTTCCGTCGGCTCGCGCGACGATGGAATCGATATCGCCCAGGATGGAACAGGATACGGGCATATCGGCGAAGTTGAAAACCACATCGGAGCCACGCTTGACAGCGCGCTTGGGGATGAACGGGGTCAACGGAAGAAGCTCGAGGGTCTCGTCCGGCTTCTCGCGCAGGGTCGTCAGCGCCTGTTTGATATCGCGGCGGGCAACCGACAGATCTGCGGTCACCGTGGTGGGATCGATGACCACGGTGGCGATCGACGCGGCGTTGGCCCGCGTGTCGTCGGCGATCCGGTCGCTGATCGGAATGTGCAGGGTGACGGCACCGTCGGCGCGACGGCGTTCGAGCTGTTCGGCCAGCTTCGCGGCGAACGCAGCGATCAGCGAGTGGCTCGAGCCGTTGAGAGCGTTGGCCCGGCCATCCCAAACGTCGAGGTCGATGTAAATGGTGATCGCAGGCACCACAACGTTTTCCGCCATGCCGTCTGCGGTCAGCGCGGCTCGCGGACCCGTCGATTTCGTGAACTCATGGCGCCGACGCACAGCCTGCTTGCCGACCCGCACCAGTGTGCGCGCCACCTCGGGAAGTCCACGGACCGTCTCTTTGAGGTCGGTGGCGGCGGCCCGCAGCGGCGGGCGCGACCGCGGCGGCGGATAGCCGAGGTCACGGCGGTTACCGATAATCCCATCGACGATCGTCAGCAGCCCGCCGAAGCCGTCGGCCAGGCAGTGCGAGCCCACCATGGAGACGGCCGTCGACCCGTCGGTCATCGGCAGCACCCCGAAATGCCAGCTGGGTCCGGTTTCCGGGTCGATCGGCAACTGTGCGCGTTCGTCGATCCAGTCGCTGAGTTCTTCTCGGGGGCGCGGGGTTTCGACGATGTCGAGGTTTGACTTCGGCCCGGGGGAGGAAACCCACCGATGCCTGCCGAACGGCAGCGGCGAGCGTTCGATCAAGCGACCGTACAAACCGTAACCGACGTTGTCGTGAAGCCGGCGCAACCCGTCGTAGTCGACAGGATGCTCGTACACCCAGACGCACTGCATGACCAGTTCCTGACCGGTTGCACGCTGTCCGAGGAACAACAGCTGATCGGTGAACGTGAGCTGGTTGTCCAGCCGTGCTTGTGCCGCCACAGTCATCGAGACGTCCGTCGAACTGCGCGGTTCAGAACGACTTCTGGATGACGCCAACAAGGTCGGATGCCGTCGCCAGTTCACCGCGGCCCTCGGCGACGCGGACGAAGATCGCCTTCATCGCGTCGACGTAGCGGGTGACCGATTCGCGCGCGATCGGATTGTTGGGGAAGGCCAGCGTGACCGAAGTGCCGTTGCCGAACCGGTTGATCCACATGCCGACCTGATGAGCTGCGCCCAGTTCGCTGTAGATCTTGCCGTTCAAGCCGTTCCACTCGGCGACCACGGCAGGCGACAGCGGCGCAATGGTGGCGTCGAGGTAGGAGATCATCGGCACGCCCGGCTTCGGCTGCGTCAAGCCGCGCGCTTCCGCCGCCAGTTCGAGAACCCGGTCAAACGGCACATGCGCCAGGGCCAGACCCGAATCGAAGGATGCCTGTGCGGCCCTTGCGGTTTCGGTGAACGATGTCGGCGTGACGGGCACGGTGATGGGCACCGTGCCGGTGAACCAACCCGTCGTCATCACCTCGGCTTGGGTGCTTCGTGTGCTGGTCGGGGTGATGACGTGGTAGGTGTCGGCACCGGTGAGCTGATGTTCGGCCATCGCAGCTGCGGCGAACACTCCGCCGATGAACCGGGCACCGGCCTTGATGCACGCCGATTCAAAGCGGTCCGATTGCTTTTCGTCCATCAACGAAACCGTCAGCAGATCGCCATCGCAAGGTACCGCCGGATCACCGAGCGGAAGCGGGAACTGCGGAAGGGTTCCGTTGTTGCCCCTTGCGAACTTGATCCACTCGTTGACTTGCGGCGAGTCCAAGGTCAGCGAGGAGGTGAACTCTCGCTGCCGGATGCAGTAGTCCTCATAGCTGCCTGCCTCCGGCAGCGGGATCGGTGCTCCGCCGCCGACCAGCGCGTTGTACATCATGTGGATCTCCACGAACGCCAAGCCCATGAACATGGCATCGACGTGCAGATGGTCCACGCTCATCCAGAACGTGAAATGGTCGGCGCGTTGAATGATGCCGAACCGGAAGCAATCCCAGTGCAACGGAGACGGTGTAGCCAGGATGTGTTCGCGCCACTGCGCAGACGACTTCTCCCCCCGCTCGGACGCGACGAACTTGATGTCCTTGGGGTTGCGCAGCGCGCGCCGCACGATGCGGTCATCGTCGGTGAACTGGAACCAGCTGCGGAACGTGTCGTGGCGCCGAAGGTAGGCGTTGAGCACATGCGTCATCGCCCGGACATCACAGCGTCCGGCGATGTTCCACGCCGGAATCGTCAGCCGCGCCATCTCGGTGCCGCGGGCCGCGTGTGCACGGTAGCTCCGAAGATGTTGGGCCTGCTGGTAACTGGCCGGCACATCGGCGATGGGCGCCTCGCTGACCTTCGCAAGCGTGGCCGGTGACGGATCCCAGGTGATGAGTTGGCCCGGAGCGTCCACCCACTCGTGGATTGCTTCTAGCGCGAACAATTCTTCCGCCTCCTACTTCGGTGCCGTCGTCATGTTGACGCCGCGACCGTGTCGTCCGCCGCGAGTGTTTCGCAAAGACTATCGGCCAGTGCGCGAACCGTGTTGACCCCCATTGCCGTGATGCGGATTCCCGTTTCCGCCTCGAGCCGAGTGCGCAGCTCGAGATTGCCGAGCGAGTCGAGCCCGTATTCGGACAGCGGGCGGTCCGGATCGATCGCGCGCCGCAGGATCAAACCAACCTGCTCTGAGATCAGCCGCCTCAGATGAGTTGGCCACTCGTCGCGTGGAAGCGCGGCCAGCTCCGCCCGGAGTTTCCGTCCCTCGCTGGAGCTTTGACCTGCCGACTTGAATGCCGACGCGAACGGGCTGCGTTGCGCGAAGGCGGTCAACCAGGGCGTCCCGAGGATGGGGGCGTAACCGGTGTACACCCGGTCATACCGCAGCATGGACTCGAAGGCGTAGGCGCCCTCGTCGGGAAGGATCGCCGCATCGTTTTCGGCCATCGCGGTGCCGCGACCGATCTCGCCCCAGGCACCCCACGCGATGGCGTTGGCAGGCAGACCTTGGGCCCGGCGCCAACGCGTGAACGCGTCCAGCCAGCTGTTGGCGGCGGCGTAGGCCCCCTGACCCGGCGAGCCCACCAGCGCGGCTGCTGACGAGAACGAGCAGAACCAGTCCAGTGGCTGACCCTCCGTAGCGCGATGCAGGTTCCACGCGCCGTATGCCTTTGGCGCCCAGTCACGTTCGACGAGCTCGTCCGTGATGTTAGGAAGGGTGGCGTCCTCGACGACCGCGGCCGCGTGCAGCACGCCGCGCACCGGTAGTCCGGTCGCCGTCGCCGCGGCCACCAACCGGTCGGCCGTACCCTGCGCGGCGATGTCGCCACACTCGACCACGATGTCGGCGCCCGTGGACCTGATGAGGTCGACGATCTCCTGTGCTTTCGTACTCGGCTGGCTACGCGAGGTGAGAACGATGCGCCCGCAACCCTTTTCAGCCATCTTCTCGGCGAGGAACAGGCCCAGACCACCGAGGCCGCCGGTGACGATATACGCACCGTCGGAACGGAAGGTCGGAGCCTCTTCCGGCGGCACCATCACCTCGGTGGTGCCGGTGCGTGCGACGTCGAGCACCAACTTCCCAGTGTGCTGGGCGCCGCCGATCTTGCGGATCGCACTCGCGGCGTCGGCGAGCGGATAGCGCGTGATGTCCGGCAGCGGCAGTGAACCATCGGCGGTCAGCTGGTAGACCTTTTCCAGCAGGCCGCGAACCTTGTCCGGATGCGTCACGGTCATCAACGCGAGGTCGATCGCATAGAACGACAGGTTGCGGCGGAACGGGAACAGACCCACCCGCGTATCGCCGTAGATGTCGCGCTTGCCGATCTCGAGGAACCGCCCGCCGAAGGCGAGCAGCTCCAAACCTGCGCGCTGCGCGGCACCGGTCACCGAGTTCAGCACGATGTCCACGCCATAGCCGTCGGTGTCGCGGCGGATCTGGTCGGCGAATTCGGTGCTGCGCGAGTCGTAGACATTTTCGATACCCCAGTCGCGCAGCAGCTGTCGTCGCGCCTCGCTGCCCGCCGTGGCGTAGATCTCCGCGCCAGCGGCGCGTGCCACCGCGATCGCCGCTTGGCCGACACCACCGGTCGCGGAATGGATCAACACCTTGTCGGTCGAGGAGATCCTCGCCAGCTCCTGCAGACCGAGCCACACGGTGCCGTATGCGAGGCCCACCGCTGCGGCCTGGTGCTCCTCCAGCCCGGCGGGCAACGGCGTCGCCAAGTTGGCCTCGCAGATCACGTAGTTGCCCCAGCAGCCGTTGGCCGACACCCCACCGACGCGGTCTCCCACGCGGTGAGTCGTCACCCCCGGGCCGACGGCGGTGACCACACCGCCGAATTCCGAACCCAGTTCCGGCAGCCGCCCGTCGAAGCTCGGGCACCGCCCGAACGCGACAAGCACGTCGACGAAGTTGATGCTGGATGCGCTGACTGCGACCTCGATCTCGCCCGGACCCGGCGCAACACGTTCGAACGAAACCATTTCCAGCGACTCCAGGTCGCCCGGCGTGCGGACCTGCAACCGCATGCCGTCGTGTTCGTTGTCTCCGGTTGCGGTATACCGCTCGTCGGCGCGCAGCGGCGCCGGGCACAACCGCGCGGTGTACCAGCGCCCGTCGCGCCACGCCGTCTCGTCCTCGTCGGAGCCAGCCAGCAACTGGCGAGCCAACTGGTCGGCGCCGGTCGTCTCATCCACGTCGATCTGGCTGGCGCGCAGCCGCGGATGCTCCATCCCCATCGCACGTACAAAACCGCGCAAACCGGAATGTTCGAGGTTCGGAACCTCGTCGGCCACAACGCATTGCGTGTTGCGGGTGATGACGTAGAGGCGCGGGGGCTCGCCCGGCGCTTCGGGCAGTTCGCGGATCATCCGCACCAGGTGGCGGACATGCTCGCCACCACGCACGGCCGCCTCGGCGACGCCGCCACCATCGGCGAGATCGGGCACTACCACCACGCCGGTCAGCACCTGCTCACTGACGTAGGACGTCAGTAACTCGGCGTTGGTCTGGTGGTCACCCTGCGATGGCCAGGTCATCGTCGTGCACTCAGCTCCCGCTGTCTTCAGTGCATCGCCGAGTGCGGCGGTGAGGATGTCTCCGTTGATGCTGGTGTCGATCAACAGCCACGATCCGGCGTCGACGGAGTCGGCTTCGGGCAGCTCGTGCTGGTCCCACTCGATGCTCAGCAGCCGCTCGTTGAGTACGCGGTCCGCCTGAGCCTTCTGCGAAGCGCCGGAGCCGAGCCGTAAACCTTCCAGGCTCAACAGGATTGCGCCGCGCTCGTCGAGGATGTCGAGGTTCGCCTCGATGCCTTCGGCGTCTGCCTTGACGATCCGGCTGTAGCAGTACTGCGCGTTGCGGGCCGAGCCGTTGGCGCGCAACCGGCGCACGCCCAGCGGCAGCAGCATGCCACCGGTGGCGGCGTTCTGAGCGACCGGATGCGCGACGACCGATTGGAAGCAGGCGTCGAGCAGCGCCGGGTGCACCCCATAGGCGCCTTGGTGCGCCCGCAGCGGTCCGGGCAGCGCGACGGCGGCCAGCACCGTGGGCTCGGCGCCGTCTGCGGTGTAGGCGGTGGCCAAACCGGAGAAGGCGGCCCCGTGATGGATTCCCAACGCGCCGAAGGCCGCCCGCAGATCAGCGCCGTCGACACCGTCGGCGTGCGCCGTCAGCAGCGCGTCGATGTCGTGAGTAGCGGATTCACCCGTCGCCACCTCGGCGTGCAGCACCGCATGTGCGCGTCGGGTACGTTCGCCGGCCTCATAGGTCTCCACCGCGAAGTCGAGGATCCCGGACGCGAGCGCGGATGCGGATGCCGAAATCGGCGTCGACTCATCGAGCATCAGCATCTGCTCGAAGACGATGTCGCGAACCTCGGCGGTTTCACCAAGCGCGGTACGCGCTGCGGCCAGAGCCATCTCGCAGTAGGCCGCACCCGGTAGCACCGCCACCTCGTGGACTTGGTGGTCGCCGAGCCACGGTTGGGCCTCCGTACCGACCTCGCCCTGCCACACGTGGCGCTCGGGTTCTTCGGGCAGCACGACGTGCGAACCCAGCAGCGGGTGCACAGAAACCGAGCAGCCGCCGCGGGCGGCCACGTCTTGACCGTCGCGGTCGAGCAGCAACGACTCATGCGTCCAGGTTGGCAGCGGTGCGTCGACCAGCCGCCCGGTCGGGTACAGCACCGAGAAATCGACTGCGGCACCGGCATTGTGGACGTCGGCGACCAGTTGTCGCAGCCCAAACGGCAACTGCTGTTCGCGGCGCATCGCCGCCAGCACTGTCAGCGGAACGTCGAGGCCGCGCGCGGTTTGGTCGACGGCGTGGGTCAGCAGCGGATGCGGGGACAGCTCGCCGAATACCCGGTAGCCGTCCTCGAGCGCCGCCTGCACCGCGGCGGCGAACCGCACGGTGTGGCGCAGGTTGTCCACCCAGTAGTAAGCGTCCCACTCCGGCTCGTCGCGCGGGTCGTACAGCGTCGCGGAGTAGTACGGGATCTCGGGCTGCATCGGGTCGAGGTCGGCAAGCGCCTCTTCGAGCTCGTCGAGGATCGGATCGACCTGCGGCGAGTGAGATGCGACGTCCACGGCCACCTCGCGCGCCATCACGTCGCGCTGCTCCCAGCCGGCGACCAGGTCGCGCACCGACTGTGTGGCGCCACCGATGACGGTCGACTGCGGTGAGGCGACCACCGCGAGGGACACATCGGTGATGCCACGCGCAGCCAGCTCGGAAAGAACTTGGGAGGCAGGCAGTTCCACCGACGCCATCGCGCCGGAGCCGGCGATACGCGACATCAGCGCCGACCGTCGGCAGATGACCTTGACCCCGTCCTGCAGCGTCAGCGCGCCCGCCACGACCGCGGCGGCCACCTCACCCATGGAGTGTCCGATCACCGCGCCGGGGGTGACGCCGTACGACTTCATCGTCGCGGCCAAGGCCACCTGGACCGCGAAAACAGTCGGCTGCACCTGGTTGATGCCGGTGACGGTTTCCGGCGCCGACATCGCCTCTGTAACGGAGAAATCCGACTCTTGGCGGATCAAGTCCTCCAGTTCGGCGACGGTCGAAGCGAACACCGGCTCGCGCGAGAGAAGCTCGGCGCCCATGCCGGCCCACTGCGAGCCCTGCCCGGAGAACACCCACACCGGTCCGCGGTCGTCCTGGCCGACGGCGGCCTGGTAGGGGCTTTCGCCGTCTGCCACCTCCCGCAGCGCGGCGATCAGTTCCTCGCGACCGCCGGCGATGACCGAGGTACGCACCGAGCGGTGACCACGCCGACGTGACAGCGTGTAACCGAGGTCGAACAGGTCGACGGCCGGCCCCCGCCCATTGCCGTCGCCGCTCTTGGCCAGCCAGTCGGCCAGATTGCCTGAAGTGCGGCGCAGTTCGTGGGCCGACGTCGACGACAAGGCGAACAGCAGCGGTCCGGTGGCAGCATCCGGTTTCTGCGGCGCCACCGGCTCCGGGGGCTGCTCGACGATCGCGTGCGCGTTCGTCCCCGACAACCCGTACGCCGAGACCGCCGCCCGCCGCGGCTGCTGGCCGTTGGTCGGAAACGCCGTCGTCGACTGGGGTACGAAAAGATGCGTCTCGATCTCGGTCAGCTCATCAGGCAGACGGTCGAAATGCAGGTTCTGCGGGATGATGCCGTGCTGCACGGCCAGTACGGCCTTCATCATGCCCAGCGCGCCCGCGGCCGATTGCGTATGACCGAAGTTCGTCTTGACCGATGCCAGCGCACAAGGTCCGTCGGTGCCGTACACGTCTGCCACGCTGGCGTATTCGAGAGGGTCGCCGACCGGGGTTCCGGTGCCGTGCGCCTCCACCAGCCCGACGGTGCTCCCCTCCACGCCGGCGGCCGCCAACGCGGCCCGGTACACCGCGGTCTGCGCCTCCGAGGACGGCGTGGCGATGTTGACCGTGCGGCCGTCCTGGTTCACCGCGGTGCCCTTGATGACCGCCATGACGCGGTCACCCGCCTCGAGCGCGTCGTCGAGCCGTTTGAGGGTGAGTACGACGCAGCCCTCGGCGGAGACGAAGCCGTCGGCGGCTTCGTCGAACGCGCGGCAGTGGCCGGTCGGTGACAACATGCCCGCCGCCGACCCGCCTGCCGCCTTGCGGGGTTCGAGCAGGACCGACACCCCGCCGGCCAGCGCGAGGTCGCTTTCGCCGTCCTGCAGGCTGCGGCAGGCCATGTGGATCGCGCTCAACCCCGAAGAGCAGGCGGTGTCCACCGTGTAGGCGGGTCCGTGGACGCCGAGCGCATAGGCGATCCGTCCCGAGGCCAGGCTGAAGCTCGTGCCGGTGAACCCGTACGGCCCCTCCAACGTCTGGGTGTCGGCGGCCAGGTACGCGTAGTCGTTGTGCGTGACGCCCATGAACACGCCGGCCTTCGACCCGGTCAGCGTCGTCGGGTTCACGCCTGCGTGCTCCACCGCCTCCCAAGCGGTCTCCAGCAGCAGACGATGCTGCGGGTCGATGGCCGTCGCCTCACGGGAGGTGATCCCGAAAAAGTCGGCGTCGAAGCCCGCCACGTCGTCGAGGAAGGCGCCCCACTTGGAGACCGATCGACCGGGCACACCCGGCTCCGGGTCGTAGTACTGCTCGGCATCCCAGCGCTCGGCAGGCACCTCAGTGACGAAGTCGTCGCCACGCAGCAACGCTTCCCATAGCTGTTCAGGGGACACAATGCCCCCCGGAAGGCGGCACGACATTCCGATTACAGCGACGGAAATTGTGCGCGTTTCACCCACGTCTGTAAACCTCTCTCAGGAGTGAGCACTGAATGCGACTGGAACAGAATAAAGCGAAAGTCGCGCCCTGTCTCAACTCCTGAATACTAATGGCACCGCCGGCCGACATTGGTTGCTGGCCGCATGTAGATGCGCATCATAAACCGCGATCGCTGACAACAAATGTTGCCTCCCCTGCCAACCGCAGCTGCACCGCCCGCGGGACCGCCACGAGTCCCTGATGACGGCAACTATTCCGCAGTTTGCGCGGTCGCCCTCAGAAGGCATCGCCGAATCCGCAAACGAGCCGCGGATGTCGACCGTGAACAGATCCGGTGGCCACGCTGCTGTGGAGCTGGTTTGCTTCGGGCCAGTGAGATCGAGCATGCGCGTCAATCTAGCAGGCGATTCCCAGAGATGGGACATATTTCCCAGATTCGCTCCCCACCCAAATGACCGGCACATCGGCCCCGCAGTCAGCAAATCCTCCTGAAATAACGTGCAGGTCAATATCCTGCTGTTATATGCCGCTTTAGGCAGGCTAGGCAAAGAATTTGATACCATCGCCGGAGGCTGCAGAAGGGCCCACCTGGGGCCGCCGATCAGATCGATCCGGCAACGGTTGCGTTACGGTTCGGGCGCGAACAATCGGTGGCTGAGATGACGCTGTCCTTCTGAGCCTTCTTCCCAGCCGTTTACTCATGGCAATTTTTCGCCTCCCGGTGACATTCGTCACACCGTCCGGCTCGACGTGGGGGTTTGCCGGGATTCGGCCTACCGCTGCGCGGGAATGGCAAATTTATCGACAAAGAGAAGTGCAAGAAAAGGCAAATTTCGCAAATACTTAGTGCCCCTCATTAAAATCGTTCAACCCCTCGTCGGACACCGAAGCGACGTCTCTCAGGCTCCTCACAGCAACGTGTAAGCAAGCCTGCGCCGGGTGGGGGCCCCTTCGGTAGCGGTGCTCACACCGGCGTCTGGCCGCGCCTGGCGAACATTGGAGCGGGTCGGCCGCAGCGCCAGCTACCGCTCGAAAATAAGTCGGTTCCGATGTGCTGCATCGACGTCGCACACGACCGACCCGCGGGCGCCAACCTAACACATGAACATATGAACAGCTGGACAGAAGAGCTGGCCAGGCCATATGCTGCCCACCTCGGTGCACCTGTGAGAACCGCGCGGCTGCGGGTACAGGCACGACAACTGAACAACGGAAAGGAAGCTCATGGCCGAGTACACGCTGCCGGACCTCGACTACGACTACGGCGCGCTGGAGCCCCACATCTCGGGTCAGATCAACGAGATCCACCACGGCAAGCACCACGCCACGTACGTGAAGGGCGTCAACGACGCGCTGGCCAAGCTCGAGGAAGCCCGCGCCAACGGTGATTACTCGGCGATCTTCCTGCACGAGAAAAACCTCGCTTTCCACCTCGGCGGACACGTCAACCACTCGATCTGGTGGAAGAATTTGTCGCCTAACGGCGGAGACAAGCCCACCGGCGACCTCGCCTCGGCGATCGACGACCAGTTCGGCTCGTTCGACAAGTTCCAGGCACAGTTCACCGCGGCCGCCAACGGGCTGCAGGGCTCGGGCTGGGCGGTGCTGGGCTATGACACGCTGGGCCAGCGGATGCTCACCTTCCAACTCTATGACCAGCAGGCCAACGTGCCGCTCGGCATCATTCCGCTGCTGCAGGTCGACATGTGGGAGCACGCCTATTACCTGCAGTACAAGAACGTCAAAGTCGACTACGTCAGGGCGTTCTGGAATGTCGTGAACTGGGCCGATGTCCAGGACCGGTTCGCCGCGGCGACCAGCAGGGCCAACGGTCTGATCTTCTAGCCGGAACCGGTCGGGTAGCCCCGTTGCGGCTCGCGTAGGTCGCCAGGTGAGGATGTCTCCGGACGACAACCCGCTTACGCGAAAGGGCCAATACGATGACGATTCTGGACAGGTTTCGGCTCGATGACAAAGTTGTCATCATCACCGGAGCGTCGTCGGGCTTGGGTGTGTCATTCGCCGAGGCGTGCGCACAGGCGGGAGCTGACGTGGTGTTGGCGGCTCGACGCGCCGAGAAGCTCAGTGGCACAGCCGACCTCGTCCGCAGCGCGGGGCGCCGCGCGCTGATCGTGCCCACCGACGTCACCGACCCGCAGCAGTGCACCGCCCTCGTCGAGGCGGCCATGGAGGAGTTCGGCCGGGTCGACGTGCTGGTCAACAACGCCGGTGTGGGCACGGCGGTTCCGGCCACCCGGGAGACCCCCGAAGAGTTCCGCTCGGTGGTCGACATCAACCTGCACGGGTCGTACTGGACCGCTCAGGCGTGCGGCAGGGTGATGCAGCCGGGCAGCTCGATCATCAACATCTCCAGCGTGCTGGGCCTGACGACGGCGAGTCTGCCGCAGGCGGCTTACAGCGCAAGCAAGGCCGCCGTCATCGGGCTCACCCGTGATCTGGCCCAGCAGTGGGGCTCACGCAAGGGGATTCGCGTCAATGCCATCGCGCCGGGGTTCTTCCACTCGGAGATGACCGATCAGTACGTGCCCGGATATCTCGAACAGACACTCGCGGCTCGCGTTGTGCTGCAACGGGTTGGCAACCCGGACGAGTTGTCGGCGGCGTTGATCTGGCTGGCCTCCGAAGCCGGGGGTTACGTGACCGGACAAACGATCGTCGTCGACGGCGGTGTGACGATCACGTAGCCGGCGGTGTCCGGCCGCGCCCATTTTGGTTGACACTTGTCATTGACGATCGTCAGCGGAGCGCGTAGGGTTTCTGCATGCCCTCGCGCGCCTCGCTGACCGGATCGCCCGGCGGCGTCCGGGAGGCGCGACGGCTTCAAACGCGGGCACGGTTGTTTGACGCCGCGCTGGCCGAAATCGCCCAGCGCGGTTTGGCCGACGCCGATGTCAGCGCCATCGCCGGGGCGGCGGGTGTGGCGAGAGGAACGTTTTACTTCCACTTCCCGACGAAGGAACATGTCCTCGTCGAGTTGGAGCGCGCCGAGGAGACGCAAATCGTCAGTGAGCTCGGCGAAGCCGAGGGCGATCTGGAGTCTGTGCTCTCACAGGTGGTGAATCATGTGCTCGACGCTGAACAACGTTTGGGTACAGTCGTTTTCCGCGACATGCTGGGATTGCATTTCTCGGCGACACGTCCTGTCGAGGACGAGCTGGTGCGACACCCACTCGCCGAATTTGTGATCGCTCTGATCAGACGAGCACAAGAGGTCGGCCAGGTTACCGCGTCTGCGGACCCCGTAGAACTCGGAATCTTCTTCTCGACAGGCCTTTTCGCCCTCTTAGCCACGGGAGCACACGACCCTGCGGTGTTACGCCGTTATGTGACAACGATTGTCAAGGGAATGGAGAAGCGATGAATACTACGGGCATCGAAGGCTACCGGGAGTTTCTAGCCAGGCGCGACGGTGCAGCCGACCTGCTCAATCGGCGGCTGGCGAATCGGGAGCAGTTCTTCAGCGAGCTGGAGGCCAACCCCGTTCGATCGGCCCATCCCGCCGACCGGTCGACCTTTCTGCGCAATCTGCGTCGCCGGCGCCCCGAGCCGGGCCTGGACCGCAAGATGCTGTTTCTGCTGGCGACCGCAAAACTGAATCAGGCAGAACGCTTCGGCGTCGGGCTCGGCGAAACCTACGGGCGCAACAGCGATGAGAATCTGCCGCCGGAGAACGTCTACCTCGAACTCGAGGAGCACTACCACACGCGGCTGCTGGCATACGCTCTCGATGTCTTCGACCTGACGTTCCAGGTGGTCCCGCCGCCGTTTTTGATGCGGCAGTTCGTCAAGACCGGCGTGTTCGTTCCGGAGCGGCTCAGCTTCATGTTCGTCGGGGCCGCAGAGATGGCCGGCTGCATCATGTTCGACGAGCTGCGCCGCGTCGGAGTCCAGCTGTTCGCCGACGAACCCGAAGTCGCCGACCGGATCGGGCTGCTGTACAGCGAGATCCTGACCGACGAAATCGGCCATGTCGGGTATTGCGCATCGCGGTGCACGGCAGCAGAGCGTGCGATGATGCGTCGGATCTACCCACTCATCGGAAGATTCTTCGCCCGCCAGACCGCGGAGATCAGCCTTCTCATCGACCCCGAAGCACTGCACGCTCGGCTGGACCGGCCGTTCAACGTCGGGGAACTCACCGCCGACCTGAGCAACGAGACCTATCTCGTCACTCACCCCTGACGGGTTGAGCTTTAGGACTTCGAGACTCGCCGCGCGACGAGTCCGCTCGAGAATTCGAGGTCTGAACTCAGGTAATGGGTTGTGGAGCTAAGGGGAATCGAACCCCTGACCTACTCGATGCGAACGAGTCGCGCTACCAACTGCGCCATAGCCCCTGGTACCGGTAGCAGGCTACCAGCCAGCCCGCGGTGGCAAAAAACCGCTGACTACTGGCCTGCGGCCCGCGGTAGGTCGAACCCTCGGGCGAACGCCACGTATTCCAGGTGCTCGAAGTCGGGATCCTCGTCGTCGATCTCCAACACCACAGAACCCGGGCGCCGCAGCCGTGCCGGCACGACGTCGAACTCGCTGTCGAGGGTGTTCTCCACACCCAACCGCGAGCGGGCGATCCGCTGGGCCCTGCGCCGCCGCAGCCGCTCCTCGATGCGGGTCTGACGGCGCAGGTACCCCAGGTACAGCACCGTCACGCCACCGACCGCGCCACACAGCCACCACAACGACGGTGACAACGTCGCCGCCGCGATCGCCGATACCACCAGCATCGCCGCCATCGTGGTCAGCATCCGCTTGCGGAACTTGTACTTGCGGGCACTGACCGCGGCGGCCGTATTGGATTCGTGCCTGCGTCGCCTGGCCGCAGTCATCGAGTCGGCGAGCTGCAAATCGGTTTCCGAGGGCGCCTCGAGTCCCGACGAATCGTCAACGTACTCGTACTCGTCGTCGGTGCCGTCGGCCTCTTCCTCGGCCGGCTCGTCGAATTCCAGTGTCAACTCACCGGTTTCGGCTTCGGGCTCTTCATCCTCGGCCATCGCGGACTCGCCGACGGGCAGGGCACCCTCCCCGATCACGTCCACATCGAGGTATTCCGATTCCTCGTCGCGCTCGACCTCGACCACCGCCGCGTGCACCAGGGATCGTTCGGCGGGCCGGGCCGGCTCTTCGTCGTCCGCGTCGTCGAGGTCGTCGTCGAGATCGGTCTCGGTCGGCCGCCAGTCCGGATCGCTCGCGTGGCCCGCCGCGACCCGAGGTCGTCGCAACAGCCGCGCATTGCGGCTGCTGTTGAGCACCCGCGTCGCCAGTGCCACGTCGCTGGTACGGCGCACGGCGTCCCGCTTGCTGATCAGCATCGGGACGAGGACGAACAACCAGAGGACGACGAGCGAGATCCACAGCAGAGATTGGGGGATGCTTGGCATTGCGCCTGCTCCTTTCCCCATCAGGCTAGGTCCGTGACCAGCGCATCCGTGGATGGCGCGCCGAGACAATTACACACCTGTAATTCACTGCTGACAAGCACCACCAGTCACAAATGTCACATTTGTAACAAGTTTGTGTCGCGAGATCTACGCCAGGGTCGTGATTTGGGCCCGTCGCACAGCCCTCCCGTACACCTCGCGAAGAAGCCGTCTGCACAAGCGGCTAGACCCAGGCCGCGCGGCCCGCGCGAACCAGGGTCGAGGATGCCGAACCGTTGACCTCCTCGACGGTGATGGCGACCAACAAGTGGTCCCGCCACGCGCCGTCGACGTCGAGGTAGCGCCGCAGCAGGCCCTCCTCGCGGAAACCGACCTTGGAAAGCACCGCGCGGCTCGCCGCGTTCTCCGGGCGCACCGTCGCCTCGACGCGATGCAATGCAACCTGCCCGAAGCAGTGATCGACACCTAACGCCAACGCGGCCGTCGCAACCCCGCCGCCGGTCACCGCGCTGGCCACCCAGTACCCGATCCACGCCGACCGCAGCGCTCCGTGGGTCACGTTCCCGATCGTGAGCTGGCCGCAGAACTGGCCGTCGAGTTCGATCACGTAGGGCAGCATGCGGCCTTTGCGCGCCTCCGCCCGCAATCCCGAACACACCGCCGGCCACGACGTAACGGCATGGCGCGCTTTCCAATCCATCCCGGTGGCGGGCTCCCACCGCTCCAAGTGCGCTTGATCGGCCAGCCGAAGACGGCTCCACTGCGCCCCGTCGCGCAGCCGCACCGGCCGCAACCGCACCACGCCCGCGGGCACCCGAAGCGGACCGACCGGCAGCGGCCAACCTGGATGTAAGGAACTGGACCGCCAGAAGTTCACGTCGGCCGCGCTGATCAACCGCGTTGGGCCAGAAACGCGACGTCGACGATCTCGCCGGTACGGATCTGCTCGGCTTCGCTGGGCACGATCACCAGACAGTTCGCCTCGGCCAGTGTGGCCAGCAGATGCGACGACGCCCCCGGCGCGCCGCCGAGCGCCTGCACCAGGTACTCGCCGGTGTCCTGGTCGCGCATCAACTGCCCCCGCAGATAGCCCTTGCGACCGATCACCGAGCTGATCGGCGACAGGGTGCGCGCCTGCACGATCCGTCGGTGCGCCTGGCGCTTGCCCAGCGACAACCGGATCAGTGGGCGCACCATCACCTCGAATACCACCAACGCGCTGACCGGGTTGGCCGGCAGCAGAAACACCGGTACACCTTCGGCTCCCAGCTGCCCGAAACCCTGGACCGAACCGGGATGCATCGCGATGCGGGTGACTTCCATATCGCCCAACTCGGCGAGCACCGACCGGACCCCTTCGGCGGCGGCCCCACCGACAGCGCCCGCGATGACCAGCGCCTCTGACCGGTTGAGTTGGCCCTCGACGACTTCCCGGAGTTTGGTGGGGTCGGCGTCGACGATGCCGACACGGTTGACCTCCGCACCGGCATCGCGGCCTGCGGCAGCCAACGCGTAGGAGTTCACGTCGTACACCTGACCGTTTCCGGGCGTCCGGGAGATGTCGACCAGTTCGCCGCCGACGCACATCACCGACAGCCGCGGCCGAGGGTGCACCAGCACGCGTTCGCGCCCGACCGCGGCCAGCAGGCCGACCTGCGCGGGCCCGATGATCGTGCCGGCCCGCACGGCGACGTCGCCGGGTTGCACGTCGTCGCCGGTACGACGGACATACGCCCCGGACCGCACGCCGCGCAGCACGGTCACCCGTGAGTCGCCGCCGTCGGTCCAGCGCAGCGGCAGCACCGCGTCGGCCAGCGTGGGCATCGGCGCACCGGTCTGCACGCGCGCGGCCTGGCGCGGCTGCAAGCGGCTAGGGGTGCGCGCGCCGGCCTCGATCAAACCCATTACCGGCAGGCTGATCTCCCGATCGACCGGACCGCCGTCAGCGTCGTCGTCGTCATCGGAGTCGTCGGAGTCCACCCCGAGAACATCCACGCTGCGGACCGCGTAACCGTCGATGGCCGCCTGGTCGAAGCCGGGCAGCGGACGCTCGGTGACCACCTCCTCGGCGCACATCAGACCTTGCGCCTCTGCGATCGCCACCCGGACCGGCCGGGGAGCCACCGCGGCGGACGCTACCCGAGCCTGCTGCTCCTCCACCGAACGCACAACACGCCTTTCTGCCTTGCGGGGCTATCCCCCAATGTCGCCGACCCGGCGGCCGCGGCGTGTGGTTCTACTGTGCGGTCAAGCCCAGTCGCTCTACCAACCATCGCCGCAATTCAGGTCCGTAGTCGTCGCGCTCCAATGCAAAGTCAACCGCAGCCTTGAGGTAGCCGCCGGGATTTCCCAGGTCGTGTCGAGAGCCGCGGTGCACGACCACGTGCACGGGATGTCCTTCATCGATCAACAACGCGATCGCATCGGTCAGCTGGATTTCGCCGCCGGCCCCCGGCGAAACGCGGTTGATCGCATCGAATATCGCGCGGTCCAGAATGTATCGGCCCGCGGCGGCATACGGCGACGGCGCGTCCTCGGCCTTGGGTTTCTCCACCATGCCCTTGACCCGCAACACATCCGGGTTTTCGGCGTCCGGAACGGTTTCGACGTCGAACACGCCGTAGGCGCTGATGTCCTCGCCCGGGACCTCGATCGCGCAGAGCACCGAGCCGCCGCGCTTGCTTCGGACCTTCGACATGGTCTCGAGCACGCCGCTGGGCACCACCAGATCATCGGGCAGCAGCACCGCCACCGCGTCTTCGTCGGGCCCCAGCGTGTCTTCGACGCAGCCCACCGCGTGGCCGAGACCGAGCGGTTCGGCCTGCACCACCGACTCGACCTTGATCAGCGCCGGTGCGCGACGCACCTTTTCCAACATCGATTTCTTACCGCGCGCCTCCAACGTGCCCTCGAGCACCAGGTCCTCGACGAAGTGGGCGACCACGCTGTCCTTACCTTCGGAGGTGATGATCACCAACCGTTCGGCGCCGGCCTCCGCCGCCTCAGCAGCGACGAGCTCGATGCCCGGCGTGTCCACCACCGGCAACAGCTCTTTGGGCACCGTCTTCGTCGCAGGCAGGAACCGGGTCCCCAACCCGGCTGCTGGGACTACCGCCGTGAGCGGTATCGATACCGAACCCCGTGTCATCGTTCACACATTAACCTCCTCGCGTTGGTTTAACCTCCCCACGGTTGTTGTTTAAAGGCGGTGCGGTGAGCGTGACGAAAACGGAGTTGCGGGCCGCGATCCTTTCGGCCCGTCGGACCCTGCCGCCACAGGAGCACGACGCCGACGCACACGCCTTGGTGACACACCTCACCGCGCTGGTGGCCGACGGCCAAACCGTATGTGCCTATGTGCCTGTCGGCTCCGAGCCGGGCTCGTCGGAGCTCATTGATTCGCTGCATCGGCGGGGGGTCGAGGTGTTGCTTCCGGTAGCGCGGCATGACGCCGCCGGTATCCCGCTGCCACTGCAGTGGGGCCAGTACCGGCCGGGAGAGTTGGTCGACGCGCGGTTCGGGTTGCGCGAACCGGCTCCGCCGTGGCTGGCCGCCGAGGCGGTGGCCGGTGCGTCGACGATTTTGGTGCCTGCGCTTGCCGTCGACCGGGCCGGCGTGCGGCTGGGCCGCGGCGCGGGGTTCTACGACCGGTCGCTGCGCCTGGCTGGCCCGGATACGCAGCTGATCGCCGTGGTGCGCGACGAGGAGCTACTCGACGAATTGCCTGCTGAGCCGCACGACGTGCCGATGACCCACGCGTTGACGCCACGGCGCGGTCTGATCGCGCTCGGCCGTGCGCTGGTCGATGAGCGGGAATGACCAAGCCCACGTAGCGGTTCTAGCACTTGACGCGCTAGAGTGCCAAGTAGTTTGACCACCTCGGAGGTTCGCGTGCCCACCTACTCTTATGCATGCACTGAATGCGGCGATCGGTTCGATGCCGTGCAGTCCTTCAGCGACTCCGCACTGACCACGTGCAGCAAGTGCAACGGCCGGCTGCGCAAGCTGTTCGGCAACGTGGGCGTGGTCTTCAAGGGCAGCGGTTTCTATCGCACCGACAGCCGCGAGCCGGCCAAGAGCTCGTCCAACGGCTCCTCGAGTAGCTCCACGAGTTCGTCGGCCGGCTCCACGAGCTCCTCCTCGGACAAGTCCACTTCCAGTAGCGAATCGAGCTCGAGCTCTGCCTCGTCGAGTTCGGCTCCGGCCGCAGCGGCTTCGAGCTAACGCGCACAGTTATCCACAGGCGGGCTCTTGCCCGGCCCATCGTGGTCGCCTGCCGCTTAGTTTGGCGGTATGGGGCAATCTCTGAACCCGTCGGTGTTGAGCCGGCTCCAACAGGCGCTGCACCCTGACTGGACCCGCACGCTGGCGGCCCGTCGGGCCGCGGCCGGTGCGCTCGTCGTGCTGGCCGCCGTCGCGGCCCTGCGTCCAGACCCCGACGACCAGCGCGCCGACATCGTCGTCGCCGCGCACGATCTGGCGCCGGGCAGGAAGCTCAGCGCCGACGACGTCAAGATCCAATCTCGCTCTGCCACAGTGGTTCCGGATGGCGCACACGCGGACCTGGGCGCCGTTGTCGGAGCGACGTTGGCCGGTCCGGCTCGGCGCGGTGAAGCGCTCACCGACGTTCGGCTGTTGGGTCCGCGCCTTGCCGAATCTGCGGTGGGCCCCGATGCGCGGATCGTGCCGTTACACCTCGACGACCCGGCGCTACTAAACCTCGTGCGCCCGGGCGACGTCGTCGACGTGCTCACGGCCAGCGCAGATCCGACGATGTCCGCTGATACCAAATCCAGCGTGGTCGCCCGAGACGCCGTCGTCGTGGTGGTGTCTGAGAAGCCAACGGGCGCAGGAAGCGGCGAGGATCGGGTGGTGCTGGTCGCCCTGCCGGCGCATGCGGCAAACAACGTGGCGGCGGCGACGCTGGTCTCGGCGGTCACGCTGACCTTCCATTGACCGCGTGGCGTGGTTCGCGTCCGATTCGCCGTCAACGCAGCACCATCGGACTACCGTGTTGGTCAGCTAACACACCACTGCTGGGAGGGGTCGGCCATGTTGAAGGGGTTCAAGGAATTTCTCGCCCGCGGCAACATCGTTGACCTGGCGGTCGCGGTGGTCATCGGCACCGCGTTCACCGCACTGGTCACGAGATTCACCGACAGCATCATCCAACCGTTGATCAACCGCATCGGCGCGGACGGTGAATCCGATTACGGCATTCTGCGCATCGGCATCGGCGGCGGGGAGTCGATCGATCTCAACATCCTGCTGTCCGGGTTGATCAACTTCATCCTGGTCGCCGCGGTGGTGTACTTCCTCGTCGTGATGCCCTACAACAGGCTGCGCAAGAAGGGCGAAGTCGAACAGGCCCAGGACACCGAACTCTCGCTGCTGACCGAGATCCGCAACCTTCTCGCCGAAACCAACGGTTCCTCCTCTGGCAAGCATGTCAGCGGCGAGGGCACCGGGCCCAGCCCCGATACCGCGAACACCACAAGCGCCGACAAGTCCTGAGCCGCAACACAAACGGCCCCCGGGATGGTTCGGGGGCCGTTTCGTGTTGAGACGTTTCTCAGTTCATGTTCCAGGGTTCGCCGTAGGTGGTCACGCTGTCACCA
>NZ_JBEFTH010000004.1:0-482275 GCF_053483935.1 Mycolicibacterium sp. XJ879 | reverse complement strand
GCTTATGCACAAAATATCGCCGAATCGCCTGCAGAAGCGCAGTCTCGACGACCAAAGACGCTAGAGCAGTTCGAGCAGGAACGGCAGTTCCTGGGGCGCGTACCAGGCCAGATCGTGGTCCTGGGCGTCGCCGACGATGAAGTCGGCGTCTTCGTCACCGAGGTCCGCGGCGTCGACGGCGTCGATCGCCGCGCGCACCGCATCCTCGGCGTCAGCGTTGTCGACGTAGGCGGCGATGACGTCAGCCAGCCCGACCGGGCCGGCCAACCGCACCACCGCGTCGTCGAGGTCGGGGCGGGCCGTCACGTCGTCGACCTCGGCGACCAGCACGGCCCGCCGCGGCGGCAGCTCACCGGTGTGATCGCCGAGCAATCTCAGCGACGCCAGCGCCGCCTCGCGCAACGCCACATCGGCCAGCTCGTCGTCGTCGCCGTGCGAGTAGGCCTCCCGCAGCGTGGGCGTCACCGCGAACGCCGTGCCGCTGCGCGCGTGCAGCATCTCGTCGGCGACGAGCTGCTGCAACATGGCGAGGGTCGCCGGGACGTAGACGCGCACCTGGTGAGGTTATCCGCTGTCGGCCGACGGGTCTTTTTCCACCGAGATGACGAAATCGTCACCGTGCTGGGTGACGCCGGAGATCACGGCGTCGTTGACCGCTTCCATGGCGTAGCGACGGCGCAGCATCATCGGATCCCTGCGCAGATCCTTGACCAGCGCGACCGCCAACCCGATCATCACCACGACAAACGGCACCGCCGCGATGATCGTGATCGACTGCAGACCGTTGAGGGCGTCGGCGCCGCCCACCAGCAGCATCACGGCGGCGACCGCACCGGTCGCGACACCCCAGAAGATGACGGTGGGCCGGGTCGGTTTGATCGTGCCGCGTTCAGACAGTGAGCCCATCACGACCGATGCGGCGTCGGCCCCGGACACGAAGAAGATCGCCACCAACACCATCACCAGGATGCTGGTGACCGTCGCCCACGGGAACTGCTCGAGGGTGCCGAACAACTGCTCCTCGAGGCTGCCCTCACCGGCCAGGTCGACACCCGACTGCTGCTGTCTGATCGCGGCGCCGCCCAGCACGCAGAACCACACCAGCGACACCACGCTCGGCACGAACAGCACACCGGCGACGAACTGTCGGATGGTGCGGCCGCGCGAGATGCGGGCGATGAACATGCCGACGAACGGCGTCCACGAGATCCACCACGCCCAGTAGAAGACCGTCCACGACTGCAGCCAGGTGTTGACGGCGGCGCCCTCGGCTCCGGTGCGCGCTGACATCATCGCCAGGTCCTGCAGGTAGCTACCGACCGAGGTGGGCACCAGGTTCAACATGAAGATCGTCGGCCCGACGACGAACAGGAACAGCGCGAGGATCAGCGCCAGCACCATGTTGATGTTGGACAGCCACTGGATGCCCTTGGCCACCCCCGACACCGCTGACAACACGAACCCGCACGTCAGTACCGCGATGATGAGGATCAGCAGCGCGTTGCCGATCTGGCCGATCCCGGAGACGATCTGCAGCCCGCTGCGGATCTGCAGGGCGCCCAACCCCAGGGAGGCAGCCGATCCGAACAGCGTGGCAAAGATCGCCAGCATGTCGATCACCTTGCCCCAACTGCCGTTGGCGCGTGATCCGAGCAGCGGTTCGAAGGCCGAGCTGATCAGCTGCAACCGCCCCTTGCGGTAGACGCCGTAGGCGATCGCCAGACCGACAACGGCATAGATCGCCCACGGGTGCAGTGTCCAGTGGAACAACGTGGTGGCCATCGCGTTCTGCACGGCCTCGGGGTTGCCTTCCGGGCCGGTGCCCGGCGGTGGCGTCACGAAGTGCGACAGCGGCTCGCTGACGCCGAAGAACATCAGGCCGATGCCCATACCGGCGGAGAACATCATCGCGATCCACGACACGGTGCGGAATTCCGGACCCTCGTCGTCGCGGCCCAGCGGGATGTTGCCGTATCGGCTGACCGCCAGCCACAGCACGAACAGCACGAAGCCGGAGGCCGTGAGCACGAACAGCCAGCCGGTGGTGTTCATCACCCAACTCAGGGCGCTATCGGAGGCGGTGGCCAGCGATTCGGTGTCCAGAAAACCCCACAGCAAAAAGCTGACCGCGATGACGGCGGTGACGCCGAAGACCACCCAGTCCACCCCTCGCGAGCGACGAAAAGCCGCTGACTCAACGGGCACGTCGAGCGCCGGGTGTGGCAGCACCTCGTCGGTCGGTGACCTCAGCGGTCCGCCGGCGGGGTCGGCGGGTTTGCTTCGCTCTGAGCTTGTAGTCATCGCCGGACCATTCGACCGCGTAGCGGCCACGAAATCAAATGCCCTGGTGACCGACGGTGTTTACTGCGCGGCTTCCCGCAGCTCGTCGAGGGCCTCCGAAAGCAGCGACGGCAACACGCCGACGTCGCTCATCGCGTCACGATCGGCGTTGATGCCGTAATAGACCATGCCGTTGTAGGACGTCACCCCGATGGCCAGCACCTGGTTGTGCAGCAACGGCGGCACCGCGTAGGTCTCGAGGAGTTTGGCGCCCGCGATGTACATCTGGCTCTGCGCGCCGGGCACGTTGGTGATGAGCAGATTGAACTGCCGCGCCGAAAAGCTGGTCGCCACCCGAGTTCCCATGGCGTGCAACGTCGGTGGCGCGAACCCGGACAGCGTGACGATGGTTCTGGCGTCGACCAGGCTGGCCGCGGTCGGATGCGACTCGGTGGCGTGCGCGATCTGCGACAGCCGGATCACCGCATTGCCCTCCCCCACCGGAAGATCCACCAGAAACGGCGATACCTCGCTGATCGCCTGGCCCGGGCCGCTGGTGTCGAGGTCGGCGTCGGGATACACCGACATCGGCGCCATCGCCCGTACCGTGGTGGACGTGGTCACCGGCTCACCGCGCGACATCAACCAGTTGCGCAGCGCACCGGCGACGACCGCGAGCACCACGTCGTTGACGTCGCAGTCGTAGCGGGCCCGCACCAACCGGTAGTCCTCCAGCTTGCCGCGAGCCACGGTGATGCGCCGGTTGCGTGACACCGTGGTGTTCAGCGGGCTACTCGGCGCGTTACCGCGCGCGACGGTGCGCGCCACGTCGACGAATCGGCGGCCCACCGCCACCCACTGGCCGGCGTTGGTGGCGACATCGGCCACCGTCGAGCGCACCGTGCGGAGTTGCTCGGCGGGGCGGGTGATCCACTCGCCCACCGCGCCCAGCAGGAGTTGGCGGTCGCTGGGTTCACGGGCCGGGATCCAAATGTCCTCGCCGAACTCGGGCGGTTTCTGCGTGCGGTCGGCGATGACGTGGCCGATCTCCAGCGCCGTCATCCCATTCACCAGCGCCTGATGAGATTTGGTGTAAATCGCGATGCGGTTCTTGCCCAGCCCCTCGATGAGGTACATCTCCCACAGTGGCCGGGATTTGTCCAACGGCCGCGAGCCCAGCCGGGCGATGAGCTCGTGGAGTTGCTCGTCGTTGCCCGGCGACGGCAACGCCGAGCGACGGATGTGGTAGGTGATGTCGAAGTCGCGGTCGTCGACCCATACCGGCCGGGCCAACCCCAGCGTCACCTCGCGGACCTTCTGGCGGTACCGCGGGATCTGGGGCAGCCGTTGTTCGACCGTCGCGAGCAGCGTTTCATAGCTCAGCCCGCTGCGTGGCCTGCGCAGAATCGCCAGCGACCCGACATACATGGGCGTCGAACTGTTCTCAAATTGGAAGAAGGCCGCGTCCGACGCCGACAACCGTGTCACCATCGCGGCGCCGCCCCTCCTCTGATGTCTGTGCGGTCAGCCGCGAGACGGCCAATGTGGCTTGCCGCGGCGAGTATCGGATGCCCGCAACGTTATCCGGACGTCCGGCCTTATCGCATCACTGGTGCGTAGAGCCCGCTGTGAACCGTGCGAGCATGGAGGGGTCTGCGACTCTCCCGCCGATGTGTCCTGTTCGTCGACCGCTGGAGAGTCTGAGGGTGACAACCGCTTCCACACCGTCCGTCGGCGCCCCACCCGCGTTGGTGTCGCCCGTCATTGACTACGAGCCACCACCGGCCGGCCAACCCGCCTGTGTTTCACCCGGCCATCAAACGCTGCGCCGCCACCCAACACGACGGCTACGCGCAACGTCTGGTGCCGAAAAATTGTGTGAAACCGTCCCGCCGCGCGCCGCGGTCGTCTTCGCC
The DNA here is from genome assembly GCF_053483935.1 of Mycolicibacterium sp. XJ879. Lineage (NCBI taxonomy): Bacteria > Bacillati > Actinomycetota > Actinomycetes > Mycobacteriales > Mycobacteriaceae > Mycobacterium > Mycolicibacterium sp. XJ879. The sequence goes on along the minus strand of NZ_JBEFTH010000004.1, from coordinate 478,079 downwards.
GACGCGGCGTTGCGCCGAGTGCTCGAGATCATCGACCGCCGCCGACCCGTCGCACAACTTCGCCCGATCCTGGCGCCGGAACTGATCGACATCGTGATCGCCATGGTGAGGTCGTCGCCCAGCGCCACCCGCCACGACGAACGCCGCACCGCAGCCACACTGCAGCGGGTCCGGCTGCGCATGGTCGACGATGCTTGTTCGGCTGGATCCGGGGCCCCGGCCGCCGAGGTGTTCGGTACCTACACCCGCGGACGGCGGGTGCGTGCCCTGGCTGCGCGGATCGCGTTGACAGCGGACCGGTGGCGCATAGTCGCCATTCAGATCGGGTGAGCCCGATAGGGTTTTTGCGACGCCGAGCAGGAGGGACCGCGGGTGCAGGGAAACGTCGTCAGTGTGCAGCGCGTCATCCGGGCGCCGGCCGAGTCGATCTTCGCGTTGGTCGCCGACGCCGGCAGGCATTCCAGCTTCGACGGCTCCGGCACCGTCGACCACTCGGCTCAGAAGTCCCAGCCGTTGTCGCTTGGCTCGAAGTTCGGCATGTCGATGCGCAGCCGCCCCGAGTCGCTGTTCCTTCCGTACCGCACCACCAACACCGTCGTCGAGTTCGAACCCGACCGCCGCATCGCGTGGAAGACCACCATCGGGCCGGGCGGGCTGATCGGCGGGCGGATCTGGCGCTATGAACTCGAGCCAGTCGACGGTGGCACCCTGGTGCGCGAGAGCTGGGACGTCTCCGAAGACCGGCAACGGCCGATGCTCAAGCTGGGTTCGATGCCCAGGCAGGCCGAGGACGGGATGCGCGCCACGCTGGAGCGCATCGCCGCCCTCGTGGAGCCCTAACGCCTGCGCGCGGCCTTGCTCGCGCGGGCCTGCTTACGCGCGGCCTCACGGCGCTCGCGACGGGTTCCGCCGCCGGCCGCATGCCGTGCGCCGCCGCCCCCTCCGCCCGAACGCTGCACCTGCGCGGAACCGTCCTCCGACGGTCCGGTGTAGGTCAGCGGTGGTGAGTCGTTGTCGATTCCCTTGGCGCGCAACGCCGCCGGCTGAGCCGGCGCTCCAGCTCCCGCCGGCTGAGCCGGCGCTCCAGCTCCCGCCGGCTGAGCCGGCGCTCCAGCTCCCGCCGGCGCGGGGCGTTCCTTGGTGGCGACCGCACCTTCCTCGGTGGCCTTCGCGGCGGCGGCCGCGGCGAACTCGGCCAGCCCGGTCGGTGCGGCGACGGGCGCGACCGCAGGGGCCGGGGCCGCTTCGACCTGAACGTTGAACAGGAAGCCGACCGACTCTTCCTTCAGGCCCTCGAGCATCCCGACGAACATGTCGTAGCCCTCGCGCTGGTATTCGACCAGCGGGTCGCGCTGGGCCATTGCCCGCAGCCCGATGCCTTCCTTGAGGTAGTCCATCTCGTAGAGGTGCTCGCGCCATTTGCGGTCGAGGACGTTGAGCAACACGTTGCGCTCGAGTTGGCGCATCGCGCCCTCACCGGCGATCTCCTCGATCTGCTTTTCGCGTTCGGCGTAGGCGCGTTCGGCGTCGGCGACCAACGCGTCCAGCAGTTCCTCGCGGGTCAGCTCGCCGGGCTCCCCGATGGCCTCGGAGTCCAGGAGGTCGTGGTGGTCGATGCCCACCGGGTAGAGCTGACGCAACGCGGTCCACAGTTGCTCGAGATCCCAGTCCTCCGAATAGCCTTCGGCGGTCGCGCCGTCGACGTAGGCGGTGACCACATCGACGAGCATCTTGTGCGCCTGCTCGGCGAGGTTCTCGCCTTCCAGGATGCGGCGACGCTCGTCGTAGATGACGACGCGCTGCTGGTTCATCACCTCGTCGTACTTGAGGACGTTCTTGCGGACCTCGAAGTTCTGCTGCTCGACCTGGGTCTGCGCGCTCTTGATCGCGCGCGTGACCATCTTGGCCTCGATCGGCACATCGTCGGGCAGGTTCAGCCGGGTGAGCAGGCTTTCCAGCGTCGCGCCGTTGAACCGCCGCATCAGCTCGTCGCCGAGCGAGAGGTAGAACCGCGATTCGCCCGGATCGCCCTGGCGGCCGGAGCGGCCGCGCAGCTGGTTGTCGATGCGCCGCGACTCGTGCCGTTCGGTGCCCAGCACGTACAGCCCGCCGGCCGCGATGACGTCCTCCGCCTCCTGCGCGGCTTCGGCCTTCATCTGCGGCAACATCTCGTGCCAGGCCTTCTCGTACTCATCGGGCGTCTCCACCGGATCCAGACCGCGTTCGCGAAGCCGCTTGTCGGTCAGAAAGTCCGGGTTACCGCCAAGCACGATGTCGGTGCCGCGGCCGGCCATGTTGGTCGCGACGGTGATCGCGCCGCGCCGGCCGGCCTCGGCGATGATCGACGCTTCCTGTTCGTGGTACTTGGCGTTGAGCACATTGTGCGGGATGCGGCGCTTCTGGAACTGCCGCGACAGGTACTCGGAGCGCTCCACGCTGGTGGTGCCGATCAGGACCGGTTGACCTTTTTCGTAGCGCTCGGCGACGTCGTCGACGACCGCGATGTACTTGGCCTCTTCGGTCTTGTAGATCAGATCGGACTGGTCTTCGCGCACCATCGGCTTGTTGGTCGGGATGGGCACCACGCCGAGCTTGTAGATCTCGTGCAGCTCGGCCGCCTCGGTCTGGGCGGTACCGGTCATGCCGGCCAGCTTGTCGTAGAGCCGGAAGTAGTTCTGCAGCGTGATAGTGGCCAGTGTCTGGTTCTCGGCCTTGATCTCGACATGCTCCTTGGCCTCGATGGCCTGATGCATGCCCTCGTTGTAGCGGCGGCCGGTGAGCACGCGACCGGTGAACTCGTCGACGATCACCACTTCGCCGTCGCGCACGATGTAGTCCTTGTCGCGCTGGAACAGCTCCTTGGCCTTGATCGCGTTGTTGAGGTAACTCACCAGGGGCGAGTTGGCGGCCTCGTAGAGGTTGTCGATGCCGAGCTGATCCTCGACGAACTCGACGCCGATTTCGTGCACGCCGACGGTGCGCTTGCGGATGTCGACCTCGTAGTGCACGTCCTTTTCCATCAGCGGGGCCAACCGGGCGAACTCGGTGTACCAGTTCGACGCGCCGTCGGCCGGGCCCGAGATGATCAGCGGGGTGCGGGCCTCGTCGATGAGGATCGAGTCGACCTCGTCGACGATGGCGTAGTTGTGGCCGCGCTGCACCAGGTCGGCCAGCGAGTGCGCCATGTTGTCGCGCAGGTAGTCGAACCCGAACTCGTTGTTCGTGCCGTAGGTGATGTCGGCGGCGTAGGACACCCGCCGCTCATCGGGCGTCAGGCCGGACAGGATGACGCCGACGTCCAGACCGAGGAACCGGTGCACCCGGCCCATCCACTCCGCGTCACGTTTGGCGAGATAGTCGTTGACGGTGACGATGTGCACACCCTTGCCACCCACCGCGTTGAGGTAGGCGGGCAGCACCGCGGTCAGCGTCTTACCTTCACCGGTCTTCATCTCGGCGACGTTGCCGAAGTGCAGTGCCGCACCGCCCATCACCTGGACGTCGAAGTGCCGCTGCCCCAGCACCCGCCACGAGGCCTCCCGCGCGACGGCGAACGCCTCGGGCAGCAGATCGTCGAGGTCAGCGCCGTCGGCGACGCGCTTCTTGAACTCGTCGGTCTTGGCCCGCAGTTCGGCGTCGGAAAGCTTCGCGACGTCGTCGGACAGGGTGTTGACATAGTCAGCCACCTTCTTGAGGCGCTTGACCATGCGGCCTTCGCCGAGACGCAGCAACTTATCCAGCACGCGGTATCCCCTGTTGGTCGGAGTTTTGAGCCCTACCCATGTTAGGGGAGATGTGGACGCGGTCGACCGAACTGCGCCGGGCCAGGCAAAACAGCAGGCTCAGGCCAGTCGGATCAACCCGTAGTCGTAGGCGTGGCGACGATATACGACGCATGGCCTATCGCTTTCCTTGTCGTGAAACAGGAAGAAGTCGTGGCCCACGAGCTCCATCTGGGACAGCGCGTCATCGACGGTCATCGGCGTGGCCGGATGCTCCTTGATCCGCACGATTCGGCCGGGCTCGTAACCGTCGAGCGGCGCCGGTTCGGGTTCGGAAGTCCTCGGCAGCGGCGGCAGCGGTTGCGCCGCGGTGGCTTCGGCGACCGAGAGCGGCCGCTTGTCGCCGTAGTGGATCTTGCGCCGGTCGTTGGCGCGGCGCAGTCGTTCCTCGAGCTTGTCCACCGCGGACTCCATCGCGGCGTAGAAGCTGTCCGCGCAGGCTTCGGCGCGCACCACCGGGCCGCGACCGCGCGCGGTGATCTCGACGTGTTGACAGTTCTTGCGCTGGCGCCGGTTTCGTTCGTGGTCGAGCTCGACGTCGAACAGGTAGATGGTGCGGTCGAGCCGCTCCAGGCGGCGCAGCTTCTCTGATACGTAGACGCGGAAGTGGTCGGGGATCTCGACGTTGCGGCCCTTGAGGACGACCTCGGCGCGGGTTTCGGCTTCGGTCTGCTCGGGCTCGACGACCATCGGTTGTGCTGAATCGACGGATTGGGTTGACATGCTAGGCAACTCGTTTCTCTTCACGTCCGCACGCGGCTGCGTGCCCGGGTTGTCTGGATTCGCGCCGACGTGGCTTGCATGTCTCGCCGCTCGCCGGTGCAAGGTGTCGTCTACTCACCTCCTACCGCTTGGGGCGATGCTGGCGCCTCATGCTGGGCGCCGCCGTGAGCATTCACGGGTGGTTGATGCCGACGGTAGCCGTGTTCACCCGGGAGTGCCACCGATTTGGTCCACGTGTTGACGGTTCGTCACATTCCTTTGATCTGCGGGAAATTGCCATCGGCGTCACTGCCGCCGCGTTCAGGCGTTGGCGACGGCGAGGACGGCCACGACGCGGGCGGTATCGGCATGCAGGACGCGCACGGACTCGGCGGCGGTGGCGCCGGTGGTGACGATGTCGTCGACGAGGAGCACCTCGCCTGCGACGGCGCGCACGGCCTTCACGCGCCCGGCGATGTTGCGTTCACGGTCGGCGCCGGACAGGCCGACGGAGTCCACGACGAACGCTCGGGTCCGCAGCGCCTCGGTGACGGTGATCCCCGACAATTGCGCCGTCGCGGCCCGCGCCATCCGGGCGACCGGGTCACCACCGCGGCGGCGGGCCGCCCACCGCCGGGTCGGCGCCGGCACCACGGTCACCGGGGTGTCGACGACGCCCCAGGTGAGCAGCCGCACGAGCCCGGTCCGCAGCGCGGCGGCGAGCGGGGCGATGAGATCGGCTCGGCCGTGTTCCTTGACCGCGACGATGGCCTCCCGGCGTGCGCCCGCGTAGCGGCCCAGCGAAAGCACCGGCACGCCCGGATCGAGCCGCGGCGTGATCAGGTGCGGTTGGTCGGCTTTGACCTGTAGCGCGTTGGCGCACGTGTCACACCACCGCGTCGAGGGCGCACCGCAGCCGCCGCACTGCAGCGGCAGGACCAGGTCGAGCATGTGCCCAGTGTCCCCGCCGACGGTGACATCTGCGCCCAGTGTTGGCTCGACACACGCCTAGGCCGCCGAATGCGTGACGGTAACCCACGTTCGGCGAAAAAGGGCAGGTGTCAGCCCGGCAGCACCGGCTCGGCGCCGGGCACCATCAGCGGCCCGACGTCGGCCCATGCCAGGTTGTTCTCCCCCGCCGTCCCGACCAGCTGGTGCACACCGCCTCCATCGGCCACATACACCGACGACGGGCTGGCCGCGACGGTGGTGACCGGCAGGACCAGGTTGTTGCTCGGCCCGTCGGAGTTCACGCCGTCGAGGTTCACGTAGGAGACCGGATGCTGCGGATCGGTGCGGGTGACGACGATGTCGTCGCCGGTGCGCCACGACAACGACACCACGGTGTCCCCGAGCCCGAAGCCCAGCCGGCGTGGATGGGTCAGCGCGTAGCCGCCGTCGGCGGTCTGCTCGACGCCGACCAGGATCACTCGGCCTTCGACGACCATGGCGGCGCGGGTGCCGTCACGCGACAGCTGCAGCTCGGTGATCGCGCCGGGGAACCTCGTCGACACCTGGGTGGAGTCCACGGGGATGCGGGCCGGCTGCCCCGAGGGGTCCTGGATGACGCGAAGGATCGTGTTGTCGTCGACCACCACCCATATCGCGTTGTCCAGCGACCAGCTGGGTCGCGTCAGGCTTCGGGCGTCCAGCAGCGGCGACGCGTTACCGCCGAGCGGGCCGACCCACAGCGACGACGCCATGTCCGGCGCGCCGGGCCGCAGCGTGACGACCGACGCGACGTCCTGCCCGCTGCGCGACACCGCTGCCCCGGTCTGGTTCGGCATCTGCCCGAAGGAACCGGGCACCCGCGGGGCGCGTTGACCGGCGAGAGCCACCAACGATCCGCCGACCAACGCATGCAGGCCCGCTGCCGCCCCGGACGCGGCCCCCGGATCGGTGGCCGCGACGTCCGTGGTTTCCCAGCCGTCGGCGAACCGGTCGTCCAGCGCGGCGCCGTCGGCGTTGATCACGTACGGGCCGTTGATGCCGGCCCGGGATAGCGTCCAAATGATTTGCGCGGCAAGCAGTTGGCGACTGTGCGGGTCGGTGGTCGACAGGTTCTCCAGATCGATCCGCGCACCGCCGTAGCCGCGGCCGACGCCGGTCTTGCCGCCGTCGGCGCGGGTCACCGGGCCGCGCAGCTTCAACGGCGGACCGAGCAGGTTGCGCACAGTGTTCGACATCTCCGGACGCGGTCCGGCGATCAGCTTGCTGACCAGTTCGGTGGCCAGCTGATCGGGATCGGACACCGCGACGTAGCGCGGATCGGGCACCACCGTGGTTCCGGTCGGGTCGGCGAAGTACAGCGTGTAGCGCTTGTAGGTGGCCTGAAACTGTTGCCAGTCAAGGAAAACACCGTTCGGCAGCTTGTCGATACGCCAGCCGTCCGGGGTCTTGACCAGCTCGATGGGGCCGGGGTCGGGCAGCGCACCCTCACCTGTCTCGAAAACCCCCATGTCCGAGAGCGACCCGAGGATGTCGGCGCGCATGGTCACCGAAACCCGTTCGGGGCCGCGGGTCTCGACGAACACTACGTTGTCGATCAGCAACGCACTGCCGGCGTCATCCCAACCGCGCGAAGCGGATTCGGTGAGGAACTGGCGCGCCGCCAAATGCCGGTTGGCGGGATCGGCGGTGGCCTTGAGGAACTCGCGCAGCAGTATGTCCGGGTCCATACCGGGGGTGGGTTTGGGCAGGCTCGGCGGTGCGGGCCGGTCGACGGTGCCGATGGCCTGCGGCGCCGACGAACTCGGCACACCCGCGCAGCCCGTCAACACCAAGGCCAGCAGCCACACGGCCGCCAGCGCGCGTCTCACACCTTCTCCTGTGCAGGTTGTTGATCCCGGGTGTTGGGCGGCGGGCTTTCGGGCTCAATGGGTTTCATCGGCAGCGGGCTCGTGGTCACCTTGTGGCCCCGCACCAGCGGCAGCGTGAGCCGGAAGCAGGCACCGTTGCCGGGTTCGCCCCACGCCTCCAGCCGGCCCTGGTGCAGCCGGGCGTCTTCGATGCTGATCGCCAGCCCGAGGCCGGTTCCGCCGGAGCGCCGCACCCGGGAGGGATCCGAACGCCAGAACCGGCTGAACACCAGCTTTTCCTCGCCCGGGCGCAGGCCGACACCGAAGTCGCGCACGGTGACCGCGACGGTGTCCTCGTCGGCGGCCATCCTGATCCGCACCGGTTTCTGCTCGGCGTGGTCGATCGCGTTGGCGATCAGGTTGCGCAGGATGCGTTCCACGCGGCGCGGATCGACTTCGGCGATCACCTCATCGGTCGGCATGTCGACGATGAGCTCGATACCGGCGTCGGCGGCGAGGTGGCCGACGTTGTCCAGGGCGCTTTGCACCGTGGAGCGCAGATCCACCGACTCGACCGACAGTTCGGCCACGCCAGCGTCGTGGCGCGAGATCTCCAGCAGGTCGTTGAGCAGGGTTTCGAAGCGGTCCAACTCGCTGACCATCAACTCGATCGAGCGCCGCAACGCCGGCTCGAGGTCGTCGCTGTGGTCGTGGATCAGATCGGCGGCCATCCGCACCGTCGTCAACGGGGTGCGCAACTCATGGCTGACGTCGGAGGTGAACCGCCGCTGCAGGTTGCCGAACTCCTCCAGTTGGGTGATCTGGCGCGACAGGCTTTCGGCCATGTCGTTGAACGACACCGCCAGCCGGGCCATGTCGTCCTCGCCGCGCACCGGCATCCGCTCGGTGAGATGGCCCTCGGCGAACCGCTCGGCGATCCGCGACGCCGACCGCACCGGAAGCACAATCTGACGGGCCACCACCAGCGCGATCACGGCCAGCAGACCGAGCAGCACGACCCCGCCGGTGGCCATCGTGCCGCGCACCAGCGTGATGGTGGACTCCTCGTTGTTCAGCGGAAAAATCAGGTACAGCTCGAGGTTGGCCACCGGCGACGACGTCGGGGTGCCGATGATCAGCGCGGGCCCGGAGAACGTGTCGGTGCGCACCGTGGCGTACTGGTAGCTGACCTGCCCGGCCTTGACGAACTCCCGCAGCGCATCGGGCACCTGCTGCACCGGTCCGGCCGCCGTCGCCGCGCGGGGCCCGTCGCCGGGCACCACCAGCACGGCGTCGAAGGCGCCCGCGAGCCCCGGCCCGGTGTCCGCGGTACGGTCGATCAGCGTGTTGCGGGCCAACTGCAGGCTGCTGTCCAGCGAGCGGGTCTCCTCGCCGCCGACGATTCCGCTCACGGTGCTGCGGGCACGGTCGATCTCCTCGGTGCCCGCACGCACTTTGACTTCGAGGATGCGGTCAGTGATTTGGCTGGTCAGCACGAAACCCAGCACCAAGATGACGGCCAGCGACAACCCGAGCGTCAGGGTCACCACGCGCAGCTGCAACGAACGGCGCCACGCCAGCCCCAGCGCACGTCCCAGCGCCGCAACCCCACGAACCAGCGGTGCCGACGGCCCCCAGCGTCCCCGAATGCGCCGCCTGGAGCTAAAGATCACGGCCACCGCCGAGGGTTATGGATCATCGCGGCTCACGGTGGCCCGGCCTTGTACCCCACTCCTCGAACGGTCAACACCACCTGCGGGTTCTCCGGGTCCTTCTCGACCTTGGCCCGCAAGCGCTGGACATGCACGTTCACCAAACGGGTGTCGGCGGGGTGCCGGTAACCCCACACCTGTTCGAGCAGCACATCTCGAGTAAACACCTGCCGCGGTTTACGCGCCAACGCCACCAACAGGTCGAACTCCAGCGGCGTCAGCGAGATCTGCTCGCCTAGCCGGGTGACCTTGTGGGCAGGCACATCGATGTCCACATCGCCGATCGAGAGCATCTCGGCGGGCTCATCCTCGTTGCGGCGCAATCTAGCTCGAACTCGCGCCACAAGTTCTTTGGGTTTGAACGGTTTCATGACGTAGTCGTCGGCACCCGACTCCAGGCCGAGCACCACGTCGACGGTGTCCGTCTTGGCCGTCAGCATCACGATCGGCACACCGGAGTCGGCACGCAGCACCCGGCACACGTCGATGCCGTTCATGCCCGGCAGCATCAAGTCGAGCAGCACCAGGTCGGGCCGCAGTTCACGGACCGCGGTGAGCGCCTGCGTGCCGTCACCGATGACCGCGGTGTCGAATCCCTCTCCGCGCAGCACGATGGTGAGCATCTCGGCCAGCGACGGATCGTCGTCGACAACCAGAATCCTTTGCCTCATGTTGTCCATGGTGTCACCAAATCGCGATAAAGCCCGGGTACCACGCGGGCGTTTTGCGCGTCAGCGCGGTCTCGAAACCGCGAAATCGACGTTTCGGTCGATTTCCGTCCACCGAACCGCCAAAGCGTCGGTTTCGCGGTCAACCCAGCTCGTGAGCCAGGGCGGCCGGATCCACGTCCGGACCGGCCACCAGCCACCGCCCGCACCAGCCGGCCGCGGCCAGCCCGGCGTAGGCCTGCGCGGTGCGCCGCTGCAGCCCGTCGTCGCGCTCATAGGCGTCTTTCGCGCGGTCGGCCTCCCGGCGGGCACGGTTCTCCGCACGCTCGGCGGCCAGCTCGGTCGGCACATCGAGCAGCACCTGCCAGTCGGGCGCGGGCAACCCGAGCCGACCGTATTCGAGTTCGCGCACCCATGCGACGACGTCGCCGTCGACGCCCTCGTGCAGCCGCGCGGCGCTGTAGGCGGCGTTGGAGGCGACATAGCGGTCCAGAATCACGACGTCGTGGGCCGCGGTCAGCTCGGCGATCTCGGCGCGCGCGGCCGCCCGATCCAGCGCGAACAACACCGCCATGGCGTAAACCGAATCGGCGAGGTCACCGTGGCCACCGTGCAGCGCCTCGGCGGCCAGATCGGCTTCCACCGATCGGCCGTAGCGGGGAAAGTCGAGGCTGGCGACCGTCTTGCCGTCGCCCTCGAACGCGGCGCGCAGGCCGTTGGTCAGGGTGCGTTTGCCCGCACCGTCCACACCCTCGATCACGATGATCACGCGGCGAGCGTAACGGCGATGAGTCTCGCCGCCGCCGAAGGTCTGCCCGTTGAACCTTCCATCTGCGAAAGGACACGATGACTGGATCCGTCACGCATACGGTCGGGACGCGCAAACAGTGGCGCGCCGCCTACGAACGGCAACTGGCGAAAGAAAAGGAACTGACCCGGCGAGCCACTGTGCTTGCCGCCGAGCGTCAGGGGCTGCCCTGGGTGCCGGTTGACAAGCAGTACGTGTTCGACACGACAGCAGGCCAGCGCACGCTCGCCGAACTGTTCGACGGCCGCTCCCAACTGATCGTGCGGCACTTCATGCACGGGCCGAAAACCCCCGACGGCTGCCCCGGCTGCACCTTCGAAACCGACAACCTGGTCGGCGCGGTGCCGCATTTGGCGCGCCGGGACGTGACCTTTCTGTTGTCGTCGCGCTCACCGCTTCCGGTGCTCACCGCGTACAAGCAGCGGATGGGATGGGACATCGAATGGGTGTCGTCGGGCGGCAGCGGCTTCGACGCCGACTTCTTCGAGTACATGCACGTTCCGACGGCGCGCCGCGACTATGTGTCGGGTAGCGGCAGCATGCTCGATGTGATGGAGCTGATGGCGCTGAGCTGTTTCGCGTTGCAGGACGGGATGGTCTATCACACCTACTCGACCTACGACCGCGGCACCGAAGCGCTGAACGCGACGTGGCAGCTGCTGGACCGGGCACCCAAGGGGCGCGGCACCGACTTCACCGACTGGCCGCGCAAACGCGACGAGTATCCGGCGTAGCAATCCTGGCCGCCCACCCGATCGCCATGGAGACTGCTGAATTAATCCCGCGCGGTGGCCCAGGGCATGCTTAACGGGTTGATTGCTCGCACCAGCAGATGCGTGCGATCAACCCGCTAGGGGGCGCGGGCGCGCCTAGAAGCGAGTGCCCGCCGGGTACCGCAGCACGCCCCGTCAGCGCGACGCCGATGTACCGCTTCGTTTGGTTCGCGGCCGGGTTGGCAATTCCTATGACGCCGCTTCTGCGAACCAGTCCAACAGCCCAGGCAGCAGACCAATAACGGGGCGCACTGCGGTGACAAGAGAAAGCAAACCCAAAGAAGGGACCATCATGGCGCTCGACGACGACGATATGACCACCTCCGGGAGCGGCGGCGAAGGACCTGCCGACGGCGGCTCCAACCCACAAGGACACGACGGCGGCGCCGACGGGACCGCAGGAGAAGGGCCCGCCGACGGCGGCTCCAACCCACAAGGACACGACGGCGGCGCCGACGGAACCGCGTAACCGATGCTGAGTCGCTGCATTGCCACCGATGCTGGGTCGTTCGCGACCCAGTATTGGGGTCGAAGGCCCCTGCTCAGCCGGTCCGGTGCGCTACCCCGCGACTTCAGCGATCTGCTGTCGCCGTCGGCCGTCGATGAGCTGATCGCCCAGCGCGGGGTTCGCGCGCCGTTCATCCGGATGGCCAGGAACGGCGACCTGCTGGACCGGGAGTGCTATCTCGGTCCTGCTGGCTTCGGTGCAGAGATAGCGGATCAGGTCGACTCAGACAAGGTGTTGACTGAATTCGCCTCTGGCGCAACGATCGTGCTGCAAGGACTGCATCGGCTATGGCCACCGGTGATCGAGTTTGTTCGCGGCGTGGTCGATGACGTCGGCCACCCCACGCAGGCCAATGCCTACGTCACCCCTGCGGCCAGCCGGGGCTTCGACCCGCACTACGACGTTCACGACGTATTCGTCTTGCAGGTGGCCGGCGAGAAGCGGTGGATCGTTCACCAGCCGGTACACGATAACCCCTTGCCATCGCAGCCGTGGACCGAGCGCCGTGCCGCGATCAGCGAACGTGTCGACGGCGCCCCGGTCATCGATACCGCGTTGGCTGCCGGCGACGCACTGTATCTGCCACGCGGATGGATACATTCGGCGCACGCGCTCGACACCACGTCGATCCACCTGACGATCGGTATCTCCACCTCGACGGGTCTCGATATCGTGCAGGCGGTCGTCGACGCGCTGACCGTCGTCGACGAGTTCAGGGAATCGTTACCGATAGGCATCGATCCCGCCAACCACGACGAAATGACAGCGATGGCAACCAAGGTCATCTTCGAAGTAGCCGACACCTTGCGCCATCGCGCTACGGAACTCGGTGAGAGCGCAGGCGTGCAGCTGTCGCGAAGGCACTCACAACGCACCCGACCCATGTCGGTGCGACCATTGGCCGCACTCGCGGCTGCTGAACACGCGGACGTTGTCACGGTGCGGTGGCGCCCTGGACTCGGAAGCACCATTGATCGGCACTGCGGCCGTCTCCTGTTACGACTACGGGACAAAACCATGACTTTCCCGAACTCGTGCGCACTCGCCGTCGAGGCGCTTCGAGGCGGGCTCATCGCCGACGCGGACTCCCTGCCGGGTCTTGACCGCGCCGACTCGACGGTGCTGATTCGACGGCTGCTCCGGGAGGGAATCGTGATCCCCGCCCACGAACATCCAACCTCGATCCCGACTGAACGAGGATGACCGCGGCGAAGCGGCCCCCGTGCAGCGATCAGTCTCTGCTCCGCGCCGACCCGATGTATGGAACGGCGTCGGCCGGACGTGCCTGGGTCCTGTTGGAACTACCCGGCGCCTGGGGACATTCGGCGTTTCTGGATTCACCAGGTGTCGTCGACCCCATCCTCGGCCGCGCCATCGCTCGCCGTTTCGAGGGGGCGCGCATGCGGGTCGCTGCCATCCGCCGCCCCGGCCGTCGGTCCGCGACAAAGCGATGGCGATGGTTCATAGCCCACGCTGATCCCGGCAGCGAGGCGCTGTATGAGGGCGAGGTCAGCAATCCAAGCGAGTATCTGGATTTCGCACTCGACGGCTCCGACGGCGGATTGTCCGCCGACCCGCTCGTCGCCGTCTGCGCACATGGCAGGCATGATCAATGCTGCGCCGTTCGCGGGCGCGCGGCGACCGCGACGATCGCGGCGCGCTACCCCGAATTAACATGGGAATGCTCACATCTGGGTGGTGATCGGTTCGCGGCGACGATGCTCGTATTGCCTGCGGGGCTGTGTTACGGCCGAGTCGACTCCGCAGATTCGGCCGAACTCGTCCGGTTGTATCTCGACGGCAGGCTCGAAAACAGATTCCTGCGCGGCCGCACATCTCTTCCGCATTCGGTCCAGGCCGCCCAGTACTTCGCGCGTGAAGCGCTAGGTGACGACCGCATCGATGCGCTGCCTGCGCTCGATGTGCAACACCGAGAACACCGGATTCACGTAGTGCTCAGCGCCGATTCCGGCCCATTGGAAGTTGTTCTCGCCGAGGAAATGTCGGAGCCGCTCTTCTCCATGTGTCGCGCATCGGTCGCCGGTCCAGTGCGCACATTCGTCCTGGTGTCGACGGCGTCAGTCTGAATGTACACGACGCCCGCGGCGCCGACGGGTACGCGCACTCCAGGGGTGTGGACGCTGCATTGTGGCCCCGGTACGAAAACGTCGTGGAGCTCGTGTGAGCGTCAGCCATCGGTGCCGACCAGCAGTCGCCGCAGCACGTACTGCATGATGCCGCCGTGGCGGTAGTAGTCGGCTTCACCGGGGGTGTCGATGCGCAGCACCGCGTCGAACTCCAGATCGCCCGCACGCACGTGCACCGTGTCAGGAATCCCATCCGACAACGCGGTGACACCGGTGATGTCGAATGTCTCCTCGCCGGTCAAGTTCAACGAGTCGGCGTTCTGGCCCGCCGGAAACTGCAGCGGAAGTACGCCCATGCCAATGAGATTCGAGCGGTGTATGCGCTCGTAGGATTCGGCGATCACCGCCCGTACACCCAACAACAGCGTGCCCTTGGCCGCCCAGTCGCGTGACGAACCGGAGCCGTACTCCTGACCCGCCAGGATCACCAACGGTGTCCCGGCCGCCGCGTAGTTCACCGACGCGTCGTAGATCGTGGTGACCGGCCCGTCCGGTTGGCTGAAGTCGCGGGTCCAGCCCCCCTCGGTGTCGGGCGCGAGCTGGTTGCGTAACCGGATGTTGGCGAACGTGCCGCGGATCATCACCTCGTGGTTGCCCCGGCGTGACCCATACGAGTTGAAGTCTTTGCGTTCGATCCCGTGCTCCGACAGATACTTTCCGGCTGGCGAGTCGAGGCTGATAGCCCCGGCCGGGCTGATGTGGTCGGTGGTGACCGAGTCACCTAGCTTGGCCAGCACCCGGGCGCCGGTGATATCGGCCACTGGTTGCGGCTCGACGGTCATGTCCTCGAAATACGGTGGCTGGCGCACGTACGTCGAATCGGGCGCCCATTGGAAGGTGTCACCGCTCGGCACGTCGAGGTTGCGCCAGTGCTCGTCACCGGTGAATACATCGCCGTAGGACGTCGTGAACATCTCGGCCTTCAGATGCGCGCCAACGACGTCGGCAACCTCGGCCTCGGTCGGCCAGATGTCGCGCAGGTACACCGGTTCCCCGTCGGCGCCGGTACCCAACGGATCCTCCAACAGATCCACGTGCAGGCTGCCTGCCAACGCGTACGCAACCACCAGCGGCGGCGAGGCAAGGAAATTCATCTTGCACTCGGGATGGATGCGGCCCTCGAAGTTGCGGTTGCCCGACAACACCGAGCACACGGTCAGGTCGTTGTCGGTGACGGCCCTGCTCACCTCCGGGATCAGCGGCCCGGAGTTACCGATGCAGGTGGTGCAGCCGTAGCCAACCAAGTTGAAGCCGAGCTTGTCCAGATACGGTGTCAAGCCAGCCTTTTCGTAATAGTCCGTGACGATTCGGGAACCCGGCGCCAACGAGGTTTTGACCCAGGGTTTGCGGCTCAGGCCCCGTTCGACGGCCTTCTTGGCCAAGAGCGCAGCACCCACCATGACCGACGGGTTGGAGGTGTTGGTGCAGGAGGTGATCGCTGCGATCACCACGTGCCCGTTGTCCAACTCGGTGCGGCCACCGTCGCCGAGTTCGACCGTCACGGGGTTGGACGGCCACTCGTTATCGGTGCCGAAATCACGGGGTTTGCGCGGCTTGTCGGACGGGGAGTTCTTACGCACCGCGATGGGGTCGCTCGCTGGGAACGACAGCGCGGAGGCCCGATCGACGCCGCTGAGCGCTTCAGCGGTCGTGGGCGTACCGGCCAGCAGCGACGCCACCGCATCCGGTGCGTGCCGCAGCGGTATGCGGTCCTGCGGTCGCTTGGGACCTGCGATCGACGGCTCGACCGTGCTCAGGTCCAATTCGATCGCTTGCGAGTACACCGGCTCACGGTCTGGGTCATGCCACAGACCCTGTTCCTTGGCATACGCCTCCACCAGCCGGATCTGGGATTCCGGGCGCCCGGTCAACCGCAGGTAGTCCAGGGTGACGCCGTCGATCGGGAAAATCGTGACGGTCGAGCCGTATTCAGGGCTCATGTTGCCGATGGTGGCCCGGTTGGCCAGCGGCACGTTGGCCACGCCTGGCCCGTAGAGGTCGACGAACTTACCGACCACACCGGTACGCCGCAGTAACTCCGCCACGGTGAGCACCAGGTCCGTGGCGGTGGTACCGGGTTGCAGCTCACCGGTGAGCTTCAAGCCGACAACCTGCGGGACCAGCATGCTCATCGGCTGGCCGAGCATCGCCGCCTCGGCCTCGATGCCGCCGACGCCCCACCCGAGGACCCCGAGGCCGTTGACCATCGGCGTGTGAGAGTCGGTGCCCACCAACGTATCTGGGTAGGCCACCGGGCCATCGTCACCGTTGCTGGTGAATACCACCCGGGCCAGGTACTCCAGGTTCACCTGGTGGCAGATCCCCGTGTTGGGCGGTACGACGGAAAAGTCGGCGAAGGCCTGCTGCGCCCAGCGCAGCAGTTGGTAGCGCTCTTCGTTGCGCTCGAACTCGAGCTCTGCGTTGATCAAGTAGGCATCGGGTCTGCCGAACACGTCGGCGATCACCGAGTGGTCGATGACCAACTCGGTCGGGCACAACGGGTTGATACGTTGCGTGTCACCACCGAGGTCGGCGATGGCGTCACGCATCGCAACCAGGTCGACGACACACGGCACCCCGGTGAAGTCCTGCATCAGCACCCGCGCGGGCGTATAGGCGATTTCCCGCCCGTGTTCGGCGGTGGGGTCCCATGCCGCCAGCGCGTTGATCTGCTCGGACGTTACCAACCGGCCGTCCTCGTTGCGGAGCAGGTTCTCCAACAGCACCTTCAAGCTGTACGGCAGACGTTGCGAACCCTCGATGCGGTCGAGTCGATAGATCGTGTACGTGCTGTCGTCCACGGTGAGACGATCGCGGGTTCCGAAACTGTCGGCAGACATGGCACTCCCCTACCAAAGGCGGTGTTTGACCCAAACGTATCCCTTATCGGCGACTCGAAACCCCGCATCGGCGCACAGCGCGCCAGGTTTCCTCGGGCTCAAGTGGGGTAGGCGAGAACACGTCCTGCCTGACGACGTGGAGGAGACGAAAAAATGGTGAGGCTGTCGGTGATCTACTACTCGGCGACCGGACACGGTACGACGATGGCGCGCCGCGTGGCCAAAGCCGCCGAGAATGCGGGCGCCGAGGTGCGGTTGCGACACGTCGCCGAGACTCGTGACCCGGCGTCGTTCGCCGACAACCCGGCCTGGACCGCCAACTACGAGGCCACCAAGGACAAGCCGGCCGCCACCGGTGACGACATCGTCTGGGCCGACGCGGTGATTTTCGGCTCACCAACCCGATTCGGCTCTCCGGCAGCGTCGTTCCGGACATTCATCGACACGCTCGGCGGGCTGTGGGCGCAGGGCAAGCTCGCGGACAAAGTCTACGCAGGGTTCACCTCGTCGCAGACCGCTCACGGCGGCCAGGAAACCACGCTGATCAACCTGTATGTGACGCTGATGCACTTCGGCGGCATCATCGTGCCGCCCGGCTACACCAACGAACTCAAGTTCGCCGACGGCAACCCGTACGGCGTCAGCCATATCACCGGCGGCGACAACAAAACACCGGTCAATGACGCAACCAACGCCGCGCTCGACCACCTCGCCGAACGGGTCGTCACGATCGCCGGCCGTATCGCCGCCGGGTAAGCGTGACACAGCGCAAAG
Organism: Mycolicibacterium sp. XJ879; assembly: GCF_053483935.1. NCBI lineage: Bacteria > Bacillati > Actinomycetota > Actinomycetes > Mycobacteriales > Mycobacteriaceae > Mycobacterium > Mycolicibacterium sp. XJ879. Next base: position 460,567 of record NZ_JBEFTH010000004.1, on the reverse strand, counting down.
CGCTGTGAACGCGTCGCTTACCCGCTGCCTCGGGTATACACCATGGAATGTCGACCGAAACGCCGCTCTTGCTGGCGCTCGACCTCATCGGCACGTTCGCGTTCGCGCTCAACGGTGCACTGGTCGCGATGCGCGCCACGCGCCTCGACATTTTCGGCGTCGTCACTGTCGGCATGCTCACCGGGCTCGGCGGTGGCGTCATCCGCGATGTCCTCCTCAACGCCCTTCCGCCCGCAACTTTCGTTGACTGGCGCTACCTGGCCGTCGCTGCCGGAGGCGGATCGATCGCGTTCGTGCTAAGCCCGGCGCTGGAACGGTTCACCATGCCCATCACCGCGCTCGACGCGGTCGGGTTGAGTGTGTTCGCGGTGCTCGCCTCCTATAAGGCACTCGGCCTCGGCTTCGGCGTCGTGCAGGCGATCGTCGTCGGCACCATCACCGCGGTTGGCGGGGGAACCATCCGCGACATGTCGATCGGTCAGGTACCTGTCGTTTTCCGCAGCGAGCTGTACGCGATCCCGGCGATGGTGGGCGCCGGATGCGCGGCGATAGTGCACAGCCTTGACTATCAGAACATCGCGGCGACGCTGGGCGCCGCGTCCGTGTGCTTCGTGATCAGGATGGTCGGCGTGCGGTTCGACCTCAACGCCCCCCGGCCTCCTTGGCAGCGGGAAAGATGACTCTTGCTGCGGTGCAGGGTGGTTCGGCTGACCCGCCGAGGCCCCGGGCAAGGCACCAAGGTGCGCTAAGGTGTGCTGTTGACCGACCCGCCCGTACCGGCAAGACGCTGCTTACCAGGGCGACGGCCGCCGAAGCGGACGCGCCGTTCCTCTCCGCAGCGGCGCCGAGTTCATTGAGAAGATCGGCCAGCCACGCAGCAACGCGGCAAGTGTGGCGGACACGAATGCTACGCCGAGGCGCGAGAGTTGTTACGCCACAGCTGAGATCGACTTGATCGCATAATCGCGGAGCTGCTTGTCCACGAGACGCTCGGTGAACAGCAGTGGTATGCCGCCGCGGGCGTGGAACTTCGCGACGTACGAGTGGTCCTGGAATGTCACCAGGTCCAGGCCCGCCCGGTCGGCCACGACGGGCTGCTCGACGGCTTGGCCGGCGGGATCGTTGACCGGGTGAAGGTGCCGAAGAGCAGGTCGCGTCCGTAGTCGCTCATCACGCGCTCCTTGCCGAATCGGGCCGCCGTAAACCTTGTGGTCACCGGTCGCGGCGACGGCGCAGCCATCGGATCAGCTCGATGGCTCCGGCCAGCGACAGCGCCACGCCGAACGACAGGATGAACGCCGCAAGCGTGTTGTCGGCGAACGCGCGTCCGCCGAGATAGCCGATCAGCGTGTTGACGGTCGCCCACAGCACCGCGCCGACCGCGTCGAACACCAGAAACTGGCGATACGGGAAGTGCAGCACCCCGCAGGTGACCGTGGTCGCCGTGCGGCCGCCCGGGATGAACCGCGCGACGATCACCAACGCTCCCCCGTGCTTGGCCAGTTCTTCCTGCGCCCAGTCCAGGCGCCGGCTGGCCTTTTCGCCGCGCGCGATCCAGCGCCGGGCCCGCCCCTCGGCGGAGCGGCCGATCCAGTAGGCGAGGTTGTCGCCGAGAAAGCTGCCGATGGTCGCCATCACGATCACCCAGCCGAGCACCATCGCGCCGTCGGCGGCGAGGATGCCTCCGGTCAGCAACGCGGTCTCGCTGGGCAGCGCAGGGACGACGGCGTCGAACGTGCAGAACAGCAGGATCAGCGGATACGCCCACCACGCGTGGCCGAGCGTGTCAAGGACCGAATCGAACATGGCGATCGCTATCCGGCGCCGGCGCCATCGGCCACGAAACACTTCCTCCTCGGCGGTCGGTCGGAGGTTACCCCGGGCCGCGAAAACGTAAGCCGACGGGACCCGGCGAGATCGGGTACGCCGGGCATCGAGGGACTGTCCGAGGTGCACGTCACGCACCTGGGCTGCGCGTGCGGGTCACCCCGGCAACGATTATCGACGAAAGCCTCTGCCACACAGCGAATCTGGCCTACCTGGACCCGGCATCGGTGGGCCGGGAGGCTGTTGCTGCTGATCCGGACACGATGGTGGCGCCGCGGGCGGGCGAGACGCTGTTCCGGCTGCGGCGAAACCCTGCCGCGGGTAATCGGTTTGGCCGCCGCGCGGCGGGGTACTCACTGGCGTCAACGTCAGACCCGAAGGCGCCCATGCTCGATTGGCAATCGATCTTCATACCGGCCCTGCCCCTGGTTGAAAGCATCGCCCGCGGCACGGTTACGTTTGTTGCGCTGTTGATCCTGATGCGCATCGTCGGACAGCGTGAGTCCGGGGGCCTCGGGGTCACCGATGTGCTGATCATCGTGCTGGTGGCCCAAGCCGCGGGGCCGGCGCTGTATACGCAGGATTCGACGTTGGCCGACGGCTTCGTCGTCATCGTGACGATCCTGTTCTGGAGCGTCGCCGTCGACGCGGTGTCCTACCGGTTTCCGGCTTTCTCGCGCCTCGTGAAGGCGCGCCCTAAACCATTGATCCGCGAGGGCGAGCTCAATCGACACACGATGCATCGGGAATTCATGAGCCGCGAAGAGGTCGAATCGCAGCTGCGGCTGCACGGCATCCACGACATCACGAGCGTGCAGCAGGCCTACCTCGAACCGAACGGGATGATCAGCGTCCTCACCCGCGACGGTGAGCAGAACGGCCCGGTGGAACGCCCCGAAGCCATGTGATCAAGGCTGGGTGAACGCCGCTTTCAGAAACGGCGTCGAATCCGGCAGTGACGCCAGCACGGTTCCGCCGTGGTCTAGGTCCGGATATACCCGCAGCTCCACGTTTTGGTGGTTGGCCACCAGTTCGTCATAGAACGTCAGTGTCGACTGGGGCGGCACATCGCGGTCCAACAACCCGACCCCGAGGAAGATCGGTCGGTCATAGCCGCGGTCCGGTGTGCCCATGTAGTCGTCGAGCGCCTCGGAGATCCCCGGCAGCGACATCAGCGGCGCACTGAAGAATTTCGCCGGGGTCATGCCCGTCAGCTCGCGATCCAGTTCCGGTTTACACATCGTCGCGGCCTTGGCGACCGCGTCGCGTCCGGCCGGGGTGAGCACCGAGTCGATGTCGATGTCGCGACGCGCTTCGGCGAAGGCCGCCAGGATGTATGCGGCGTAGCTGTTGGCGGCCGGGCCGAGTTCGGCGGGCAACTTCATGTCGGGTGCGGCTAGCTTGACCACCCGTTCGATGTTGGCGGGGGTTCCGGTGGCCACCACACCGCGGTAGTCCAGCCCGCTGCCGTCGCTGAACTCGGTGGCCCACCGGGCGCTGTTGACCGCCGCACCGCCGCCCTGGGACTGGCCGACGATGGCCCACTTCGGCGACAGCGGCACGTCCACCTGGTGCGCGGCGATCACCGAATCGATCACGCCGCGGGCGGTGGGCACGCTATCGAGGTAGCTCATCAAACCCGGTGTGCCCAAACCGACGTAGTCGGGGGCCACCACCGCATAGCCCTGGTCGAGCCAGTGCGTCAGGTACTCGTCGTCGCGTGGGCTGCGCGGCAGCGCAGAGGGTGTGCAGTCATCACCCAGCCCCACCGTTCCGTGCGCCCACGCGATCACCGGCCAACCACCCTGCGGTGGCTCACCGTTTGGCATGAACACCGCAGCCGTGCCCACCGCGGGGTCGCCGTGCTGATCGACTGTCGAGTACAGGATCCGATAAGCGTGCGCCGAACCCCGCACCGCGAGTGCAGGATTCAACGGTACCGATTGAATCAACTTGGCATTTAACGGAATTGGCCCGTCGTAATGGCGCGCGTCGAGGCCGGACCAGTCCGGCGCCGCCGCAGCGGCGACCGGCACCGGCGCAACCAACAGCGCAGCGGCCAACAACGATGCTGTGAGGGCGAGACGGCCTCGCCCGCTACCGATAACGATGCCGATCAGTACCGGTAGTGCTCCGGCTTGTAGGGGCCCTCGACGTCGACGTTGATGTACTCGGCCTGCTCCTTAGTGAGCTTGGTCAGCGAACCACCAAGCGCCTCAACGTGAATGCGTGCGACCTTCTCGTCGAGATGCTTGGCCAGCCGGTACACCGCGTTGTCGTACTCGTCGTTCTTGGTCCACAGTTCGATCTGGGCGATCACCTGGTTGGAGAAGCTGTTGCTCATCACGAACGACGGGTGCCCGGTGGCGTTGCCCAGGTTGAGCAGCCGACCCTCACTCAGCACGACGATCGACTTGCCGTCGTCGAACACCCACTGGTCGACCTGCGGCTTGATGTTGATCCGCTTGGCCCCGGAGCGTTCCAGCGCAGCCATGTCGATCTCGTTGTCGAAGTGGCCGATGTTGCCCAGGATCGCCTGGTCCTTCATCGCCCGCATGTGCTCGAGTGTGATGATGTCTTTGTTGCCGGTCGCGGTGATGACGATGTCGGCCTCGCCGATACCCTCCTCGACGGTGCGCACGTCGAAGCCGTCCATCAGCGCCTGCAGCGCGTTGATCGGGTCGATCTCGGTGACCGCCACCCGCGCGCCCTGGCCGGCCAGCGATTCCGCGCAGCCCTTGCCGACGTCGCCGTAGCCGCAGATCAGCACCTTCTTACCGCCGATCAGCACGTCGGTGCCGCGGTTTATGCCGTCGATCAGCGAGTGCCGGGTGCCGTACTTGTTGTCGAACTTGGACTTGGTCACCGAGTCGTTGACGTTGATCGCCGGGAACGGCAACTCGCCCTGCGCCTCGAACTGGTAGAGACGCAACACACCGGTGGTGGTCTCTTCGGTGACGCCCTTGACGGCCTCGGCGATCTTGGACCACTTGGTCTTGTCCTGCTCGAAGCGCTCGCGCAGCACCGACAGGAAGACCTTCCACTCGGCCGGGTCGTCGTCCTCGGCGGGCGGCACCACACCGGCCTTCTCGTACTGCGCGCCGCGCAGCACCATCATGGTGGCGTCGCCGCCGTCGTCGAGGATCATGTTGGCGGGCTCGCCCGGCCACGTGAGCATCTGCTCGGCCGCCCACCAGTACTCCTCGAGCGTCTCGCCCTTCCAGGCGAAGACCGGGGTGCCCTGCGGCTCCTCCGGGGTGCCGTGCGGACCGACGACCACCGCGGCGGCGGCGTGGTCCTGGGTGGAGAAGATGTTGCACGACGCCCAGCGCACTTCCGCGCCCAGCGCCGTCAGGGTCTCGATGAGCACCGCGGTCTGCACGGTCATGTGCAGCGATCCTGAGATGCGCGCACCCTTGAGCGGCGCCACATCGGCGTACTCGCGGCGCAACGCCATCAACCCGGGCATCTCGTGTTCGGCGAGCCGGATCTCCTTGCGACCGAATTCAGCAAGGGACAGATCGGCCACCTTGTAGTCGATGCCGTTGCGGACGTCAGGGGTCAGCCGCTGTTCAGTCGTCGTCATGGAGCTCTCTTCCTGGGGCTTTCTGGGGCATGTGGTTTGGCTCAAGCTTGCCCGGCCAGCGTCGTGGCTAATCGGTGGCGATCACACCGTAGCGTTCAGCGGCCGGCGTAAGCAGCCTAGCCAAGTCCGCCGCGACGTCGTGATCTGCCTCCGGCGGCATCGAGATATAGCTCATCGCCAGCCGCACGATCGCGCGGGCCAGCATGCCGGCGTCGTCGTCGCTGCACGCCACCCAGCTGTGCACGAACGTCGCCGTCAGCCGCTGCGAACAGTGGGTGATGATCGGGCCGCTGTCGGTGGTGATGAGCGCCAACAGGTCCGGTTTGATCTCGCCGTTCAGCAGCGACATCACCAGCGGGTCGGCGGCCGACTCGGTGAAGAAGTCGCGGAAACCGTGCAGGAACGCGGAGTAGACGTCGCCCACGTTGCCCTCGATCGCGTCGTCGACGTGGTCGACGAGCCGGTCGGCCAACCGCAGCGCATACGCCTGCGCCAGGCCCTGGCGCGATCCGAACTCGTTGTAGATGGTCTGGCGGCTGATGCCGGCGGCCTTGGCCACGTGCGACAGCGTGATCGCCGACCAGTCGCGGGTGAGCAGCAGATCGCGCATACCGTCCAGGATGGAGTCACGCAGCAACACCCGGGACGCTTCCGCGTAGGGGATGCGCTGCGCGGTTCGCTTCGTGCGCGGTGGACTCACACGCGCGACATTAGCGTTTTCTGCCGCCGCGCTCGCGCAGATGGCGTCACCGGCGCGCGACTTGGACCATTTCGAAGTCCGACTTGGCCGCGCCGCAGTTGGGGCAGGTCCAGTCCTCGGGGATGTCTTCCCAGCGGGTGCCGGGCGCGATGCCATCCTCAGGCCAGCCCTTGGCTTCGTCGTACTCGAACCCGCACACCAGGCATTCGTACACCTTGTAGTCCACGGTCTCTCCTTTCGTTGCGTTAACTCGCGGGTTGGAAGTCGGCCTTCTCGCGTACCGCACAGTCCGGGCAACCCCAGTCGTCGGGGATGTCGGAAAACGGGGTGCCGGCCGGAAAGCCTTCGCGCGGTTCGCCTTTGACCTCGTCATAGACGTAGTCGCAACCCGGGCAGCGGTAGGCGCTCATGCTCGAGCACTCCGCCCTTCGCGCGAGCGCTCATCGCCGGCCCCATAGCGGGCGAGCACCTTGTTGCGCACCCGCGGGTGGATGTTGACGCGGGTGATGTCGCCGTCGTAGTGGTCGAGCACCCGGTGGTCCATCACGCGGCGCCACAGCGGCGGGAAGTACGTCAGCGTGATCATCGACGCGTAGCCGCTGGGCAGGTTGGGCGCACCGGCCATGCTGCGCAGCGTCTGGTAGCGCCGGGTGGGGTTGGCGTGGTGATCGCTGTGCCGCTGCAGGTGATACAGGAACAGGTTGGTCACAATGTGGTCGGAGTTCCAGCTGTGCGCCGGCGTGCAGCGCTCGTAGCGGCCGCTTTCCAGCTTCTGGCGCAGCAGGCCGTAGTGCTCGAGGTAGTTGACCGTCTCCAGCAGCATGAAGCCGTACACCGCCGAAATCACGATGTAGGGAATCAACGCGACGCCGAACACCGCGATCAGCACCCCGTAGAACACCGCCGACATCGCCCACGCGTTGAGCACGTCGTTGGACGGGTGCCACTTGCTCTTTCCGGCCCGTTCGAGCCGCTTGGCTTCCAGTTCCCATGCCGACTTCAGCGACCCGAACACGCTGCGCGGCAGGAACTCCCAGAACGTCTCCCCGAACCGCGCCGACGCCGGATCCTCCGGTGTCGCCACGCGGACGTGGTGGCCGCGGTTGTGCTCGATGAAGAAGTGCCCGTAGCAGGTCTGCGCCAGCGTGATCTTGCTCAGCCACCGCTCCAGCGAGTCCTTCTTGTGCCCCATCTCGTGGGCGGTGTTGATGCCGACGCCGCCGAGGACCCCCACCGACAGCGCCAGGCCGATCTTCGCCGGCCAACCCAGTCCGCCGTCGAAGCCAAGCCAGCTCAGGTCCGAGGCGGTGAACAGGTACGCGCCGACGATGACGCTGGCGTACTGGAATGGGATGTAGGCGTAGGTGCAGTACCGGTAGTACCGGTCGTTCTCCAGCCGCTCCATCACCTCGTCGGGCGGGTTCTGCCCGTCGGGTCCGAAGCGCAGGTCCAACGCGGGCAACAGCAGGTAGACCAGAATCGGACCGATCCAGAACGGCACCTGCGCCGCCACGTGCCAGCCCCACTGGTTGAACGCCCACACCAGCGGCAGCATCACGAAAAGTGCTGTCGGGGCGATCAACCCCATCAGCCACAGGTAGCGCTTCTTGTCCCGCCACTGCTCCGCGGTCTGGGGTTCAGACATCTGTGTCGTCACTGCAAGCCTCCCGAAGTGAGTGCCATCACGTGTTCGCTTGACTATAGAGGTCTTCGTGTCGGCTGTCTAGACATACAGAGTCACTTTGTAAACCTAACCCTGCGAGTTCGGCGCGCAAATGCCCCGTGAGGGTCCTTCAGCGCGCCGAAATCGCCGTGGCTTCCCGGCGGCCCAGCACCGAGTGACCGCGGCCGTACAGGAAATACAGCACCACGCCGATGGCCATCCAGATCAGGAACCGGATCCACGTCACCGCGGTGAGGTTGAGCATCAGCCAGATGCACGCCACGATCGAAGCGATCGGCAGCCACGGGACGCCCGGCGCGCGGAAGCCGCGTTTGAGGTCCGGGCGCGTGCGCCGCAGCACGATCACCCCGGCCGAGACCAACACGAACGCGAACAGCGTGCCGATGTTGACCATCTCCTCGAGCTTGTCCATCGGGAACGCCGACGCCGTCACCGCGACCGCCGCGCCGACCAGCAGCGTGATGCGCACCGGCGTGCCACGGGCGCCGGTCTTGGCCAGGCCACGGGGCAGCAGGCCGTCCCGCGACATCGCGAACAGCACCCGGGTCTGGCCCAGCACCAACACGATCACGACGGTGGTCAGACCGGCCAGCGCGCCGATCGAGATGACCTGGGCCGCCCAGTCCACTCCGTTGGCCGCGAACGCGGTGGCCAGGTTCGCGTTCTCCCCCGCCGCACGCAACTCGGTGTAATGCACCATCCCGGTCAGCACGACCGCGACCGCCACGTAGAGCACGGTGACGATCGCCAGCGAGGCCAGGATGCCGCGCGACACGTCGCGCTGCGGGTACTTGGTCTCCTCTGCGGTGGTCGCGATGATGTCGAAACCGATGAACGCAAAGAACACGATCGACGCGCCGGCCAGCAGGCCGTACCACCCGTAGCTGCTGCCCTGAGCCCCGGTCATCAGCGAGAACAACGACTGCTCGAGGCCGCTGCCGCCCTGGCCGGCTTCCGCGGGCGGCAGGAACGGCGAATAGTTCGCCGCCTTGATGTAGAACGCGCCGACAGCCACCACGAGCAGCACCACCGCCACCTTGATTACGGTGATCGCCAGGCTCACCCCCGCGGATAGCTTCGTGCCGACCGCCAAGATGAACGTGACGAACGCGATGATCAGCAGCGCGCCCCAGTCCAGTTGCAGGCCAAAGACATTGACCGTGCCGCCACCGAAGCCGAACACGGTGCCGAGATAGCTCGACCAGCCCTTGGCGACCACCGCGGCCGCCACGGCGAACTCGAGGATCAGGTCCCAGCCGATGATCCACGCGACGAACTCACCGAACGTCGCATAGGAAAACGTATAGGCGCTGCCCGCCACCGGCACCGTCGACGCGAACTCGGCGTAACACAGCGCGGCCAGCCCGCAGGTGGCCGCCGCGATCACGAACGAGATCGAAATGGCCGGGCCGGTCAGGTTTCCCGCCGTCGACGCGGTGATCGTGAAGATACCGGCGCCGATCACCACCGAGACGCCGAACACCGTGAGGTCCCACCAGGTGAGGTCCTTGCGTAGCCGCGTACCGGGTTCGTCGGTGTCGGCGATGGACTGTTCTACCGACTTGGTCCGCCGCGTCATTGGCATTCCTTCCTGATCCGCTGACCGCAATGTAGCGAGTACCCTCTGCTCAATGGGGCGGACTGCCGAACACGCGGTTGTCATCGGGGCCAGCATCGCCGGCCTGTGTGCGGCGCGGGTGTTGTCGGACTTCTATGACCGGGTGACGCTCTGTGAGCGCGACGAACTGCCCGATGCGCCCGCCAACCGGTCCGCCGTCCCGCAGGGCAGGCATGTGCATCTGTTGATGGCGCGTGGCGCCCAGGAGTTCGAAACCCACTTCCCCGGACTGCTCGACGGCATGGTCTCCGAGGGTGTGCCGATCCTGGAGAATCGGCCCGACTGCATCCACTTCGGCGCGGCCGGTCATGTGCTCGGCACCGCGCATCGGCTGCGAAACGAGTTCACCGCCTACGTGCCCAGCCGCCCGCAGTTGGAATGGCAGCTCCGCAAACGGGTCTCGGCGCTCGACAACGTCGAGAAGATCCACGCGGCGGTCACCCAACCGCGCTTCGACCCCGGCAGCGAGCGGGTGACCGGGGTGCACTTGGAATCCGGCGCGGTGCTGCCCGCCGATTTGGTGGTCGACGCCACCGGCCGCGGTACCCGATTACCGGTGTGGCTGCAGAACTGGGGTTATGAGCGGCCCCGCGAGGACGTCGTGTTCGTCGGCATCGCCTACACCAGCCAGCGCGTCCGGGTTCCCGACGGCCTGCTCAGCGAGAAGGTCGTCGTGGCGGGCGCGTCGGCTGATCAGCCGCTGGGAATCGGCATGCTGCTTTACGAGGACGGCATCTGGAACGTCACCACGTTCGGCGTTGGCAAGGTCGCGCCACCGCAGGACTTCGCGCAGATGTGCGCGTTGGCCGACGAGATCCTGCCCGCCCACGTGGCGTCCGCGCTACGGCGCGGCACCCCGCTGGACGACGTCGCCCACCACAAATATCCGGCCAGCCGGTGGCGCCGCTACGACAAACTGCAGCGCCTACCGGGCGGCATCCTGCCGTTCGGCGACGCCGTAGTGAGCTTCAATCCCACGTTCGGCCAGGGCATGTCGATGACCTCGCTTCAGGCCGGTCATCTGAAGCGGGCCCTTGAGACACCGGGCGCCGACGTGGTCCGCGAAACCCTCCGCGCCACCGCCAAGACGACGTTTCCGGTGTGGACCATGAACGCCATCGGCGACCTGACCATGCACCGGGCCGCCGGGCCCTCACCGTGGTGGTACAAACCGGTGGGCTCGCTGTTCGACCAGTTTCTCGGTGCTGCCGAGACGGATCCCGTTCTGGCCGAATGGTTCCTGCGCCGGTTCAGCCTGCTCGACAGCCTCTACATGGTGCCCTCGCCGCGCCTGGTCGCCCGCACGATCCGACACAACATGCGGCTGTGGCTGGCGCAGAAGCGGGCCGCCAAAGAGCCGGTAATCTTCGAAGCGATGAGAGAAACACGATGAGCGCGGGGCTGTTCGGGCTTCTCGACGATGTCGCGGCGCTGGCCCGGCTGGCGGCCGCATCGGTCGACGACATCGGCGCCGCCGCCGGACGCGCGACCGCGAAGGCCGCCGGTGTGGTGGTCGACGACACCGCGGTGACCCCGCAGTACGTGCACGGCATCACCGCCGACCGCGAACTTCCGATGATCAAGCGCATCGCGATCGGGTCGCTGCGCAACAAACTGCTGTTCATCCTGCCGGCCGCGCTGCTGCTCAGCGAGTTCCTGCCCTGGCTGCTGACACCGCTGCTGATGATCGGCGCGACGTATCTGTGCTACGAGGGCGCGGAGAAGGTCTGGGGCAAGATCCTGGGCCACCAGTCCCACGCCGTGCCAACCACGGCGGTCGGCGGTGATGTCGAAAAGCAGATGACCGCGGGCGCAATCCGCACCGACTTCATCCTGTCCGCGGAGATCATGGTGATCGCGCTCAACGAGGTCGCCGGCGAACGGTTCTGGCCCAGGTTGATCATCCTGGTGGTGGTCGCGTTGGCCATCACCGCCGCGGTCTATGGCGTCGTCGCGGCCATCGTGAAGATGGACGACGTCGGGCTGAGCCTGACGCAGCGGACCTCGGCGGCCGCGCAGAAGATCGGCCGGGGACTGGTCGCCGGAATGCCCAAACTGCTCGCCGCGCTGTCGGTGATCGGCACGGTGGCGATGCTGTGGGTGGGCGGACACATCCTTCTCCTCGGCACCGACGAGGTCGGCTGGCATGCCCCCTACGGGCTCGTCCACCACGCCGAGGAGTTCGTCCGCCACGCGGCCGAAGGTATCGGCGCGCTGACGAGTTGGCTCGTCAACACCGCAGCGTCAGCGGTGATCGGCCTGGTTATCGGGTCCGTGGCGGTCGCGGTCAGGCACGTGTTGCCGATTGGCCGCAACGCCAAGTACTGAGCCCGTCAGATTCCCACGGTGGACCGGAACAGCTTCGTCGGCTCCGCGGCGACCAACCGGATCGGGCCGTCGTCGGCCGACACCCACGCCGCCGAGCCGCGTTGAAGCGTCACCTTGCCCGACTTGGCGTGCACCACCGTTGACCCCTCCGTGCACAACAAGATCTGCGGACCGTCGTTGCGGGTCGGCGCGTCGATCTCGTGGCCGAGCTGGTCGCCGTCGATGCACAGCACCGACACCGCGAATTCCGGTGCGGGCGTGTCATAGACCAGCTCCATACCGCCTTCCATGCTGTCCCTGGCTATTTCGGGACGGATGACCACATCGGCCGCGGGGGTGAAGTCGAGCACCCGCAGCAGCTCGGGAACGTCGACGTGTTTGGGGGTCAGCCCGCCGCGCAGCACGTTGTCGGAGTTGGCCATCACCTCGACGCCCACCCCCTCCAGGTAGGCGTGCAGGTTGCCTGCGGGCAGGTAGATGGCTTCGGCCGGTGCCAGGCTGATCCGGTTCAACAGCAGCGAGGCCAGCACGCCGGCGTCGCCGGGATAGCGCTCCCCGAGCTCGAGCAGGGTCTTGGCCTCGGCGGCGAACTTGCGCTTGCCCGAGCGCACGTAATTGATGGCGCCGTCGAGCACCGCGGGCACCAACACGTCGATGTCGGGCTGCGGCGCGGTGATCCAGGTGGTGAACAGGGCGCGTAAACCATCGGCGTCGGATTGGCCGCCGAGCAGGTTGATGAACGGGTCCAGGGCGCTGACGTCCAGCGCGCGCATCAACTCGACCGTGCGCCCCGCCGGCCGGAAGCCGGCCAGCACTTCGAATTGCCCTAGGGCGACGAGTATTTCGGGTTTGTGACTGGGATCGCGGTAGTTGCGGTTGGGTGCCGAGATCGGAATGCCTGCCCGCTCCTCGCGGTGGAACCCCTCCACCGCCTGCTCGGCGCTCGGATGCGCCTGCAGCGACAGCGGTTCGTCGGCGGCGAGCACCTTGAGCAGAAACGGCAGGCTGTCGCCGAACCGGCTGCACACCGCCGCGCCCAGTTGGCCTTCCGGATCTTCACTCAGGGTCTCCAGCAGCGACCGCTCACCGTCGTCGGTCTGCAGCCACGCCGGGTCGCCCGGGTGGGCCCCGAACCACAGCTCCGCTTCGGGATGTGCTGTGGGGCTTGGCCGTCCAGTGAAATCGGCAATCGCGGTCCGCGAACCCCACGCATAGGTCCGCACCGCGCCACGTAGCAGGTGCACTTGCTTAACCTCGAACCAGTTTCAGATAAACGGCCGTCATCTCCAGCCGCACCGCCAGGATCGCCAATTGTTGTTCGGGGCGGCCGTTGCCGGAGGTCGGGACGCCCTCGCCGGTGGCCGCCTCCGGCACGTCCTCGGCGTCGAGCACGTCGACGCCGTCGAGCCCGCTCACCCGCGCCACCACCACCTGCCGTTCGGCGTCGGTGGTCAGCGCCAAGGTACGCACCCGCTCGGGCAGCGCGCCGTCGATCTCTTCGTCATGGAACAACCGGTCGACGCCGGGCGCACCACCGAACCCGGCGCGCAGCGCGGCGACCGCATCGGCCAGGCCGGCCGCCGCGACCACCCGGTGCGCGACACGCAACATCACCGCCGCCGCGTGCCGCGCCAACGCCAGCGTCGCCGGAGTGTCACCGGCCAACACCACCTGCCGGTCGGCCATGCGGTCGGCCAGCGTCTTGGCGGGATTGGTGAACAGCTCATGGGCGGCGCTGTTGCGGAACGCCTCGGCGTCGAGTTCGTCGGCCAACGCGTCGAGATCGAACCGCATGCTCGGCTGCACGACGGACAGGATCGCCAACCCGGCGGCCAGGTACCGCACCAGGCTGAACTCCTCGGGCACCCACACCCGTGGCGCCAGCGCGACGGCGCGGCCCGCGACCACGTCGCGCAGCGGGCCCTCGAAGGGCGCCACCACCACGACCCGGGCGCCGCGATGCAACGCGGTGGCCGCCGCCGACACCAGCACGGGGTCACCGGCGTCGTCGCCGGCGACGACGAGCACGTCCAACGCGCCGATCCAGGGCGGTACCTCCGCCGCGACGACGATCGGCGCGGTCACCGACCCGCCGACCGCGGCCGCAACCAGCGACCCGGCCGTCTGGGCGTTGCCGCGATCGGCCAGCCAGATCAGGGTGCGGGGTGATTGTTCGGCGCGCAGGCCATCCAGTTCGCCCTCGGCGAGTGCGGCGGCGGTGGCGCGCACCTGGGCACCGGCCATCGACGCTCCGCGCAGCAAACCGTCACGGTCAGCGGCCAGCAAACCGTCCACATCGTCGAGGTCGACGGCGGCACGGGTCGCGTTCACGTGACGGCCCCTGACTCCTCGGGCATTTGAGCGTTCACGGTCCGGGAGACCTGCCCGACGATCGTGTCGATCTCCTCGACGGTGCGGGCCTCCACGTTGAGCCGTAGCAACGGCTCGGTGTTGGACATGCGCAGGTTGAACCAGCTCCCGTCGCCCAGGTCGACGGTCACGCCGTCGAGGTGGTCGATCGATTGGATCTGCGGGCCGAACGCCTTGAGCACCTCCACCACACACGCCTCGGCGTCGGTGACCGTGAAGTTGATCTCGCCGCTGGCCTCGTAGCGCTGGTAGTCGGCCATCAGCTCCGACAGCGGCCGGTCCGCCTCGCCGAGCGCCGCCAGCACGTGCAGCGCGGCGAGCATGCCGGAGTCCGCGCCCCAGAAGTCGCGGAAATAATAGTGCGCGGAGTGCTCGCCGCCGAAGATGGCGCCGGTGTCGGCCATCAACGCCTTGATATAGGAGTGCCCGACCCGTGAGCGCACCGGTGTACCGCCACGCTCGGCGACCAGTTCGGGCACCGCCCGCGAGGTGATCAAGTTGTGGATCACCGTCGCGCCGATCTCGCGGCCCAGTTCGCGCGCGGCGACCAGCGCGGTCACCGCCGACGGCGATACCGGACGGCCCCGCTCGTCAACGACGAAACACCGGTCGGCGTCCCCGTCGAAGGCCAGCCCGATATCGGCGCCGGACTCGACCACATGGGCCTGCAGGTCGAGCAGGTTGGCCGGGTCCAGCGGGTTGGCCTCGTGGTTAGGGAACGTGCCGTCGAGCTCGAAGTACATCGGTTCGAGGGTGACCGCCGCGATCGGGCCGAGCACCGCGGGCGTGGTGTGGCCTGCCATCCCGTTGCCCGCGTCCACGGCAACCTTTAGCGCACGCAGATCGGTCAGGTTCACCAGCGACCGCAGGAACTCGCCGTAGTCGGCGAGCACATCGCGGTCGCTGATCGTGCCGCGCGAGCCGCCATGGCCTGGGACGCCCGCGATGACCTCTTCGCTGATGGTCGAGAGCCCGGTGTCCTTGCCGACGGGTTTGGCACCGGCCCGGCACAGCTTGATGCCGTTGTAGGCGGCTGGGTTGTGGCTCGCGGTGAACATGGCGCCGGGACAATCCAGCAGGCCCGAAGCGAAATAGAGCTGATCTGTCGACGCCAGCCCGATCCGTACGACGTCGAGACCTTGGGCCATCACACCCTCGGCGAAGGCGGCAGCCAGCGCCGGTGAGCTGGCCCGCATATCGTGGCCGACCACCACCTGCGCTGCCTGAGATTCTCTGTCGCGAACCAGCCGCGCGAACGCACCGCCGACGTCGGCGACGAACGCGTCGTCGAGTTCCTCACCAACCAAGCCACGCACGTCATAGGCCTTGATGACGCGATGAACCGCCGCGGCGGGCCGAGACATATAGCTCCTTGTGACGTGGACTACTGGCGCCAGCCTAGCCGTCAGACGCCGCCTGCACGGCCGCTACTCCGGGCCCGGCCGGCTTCGCTGTGACTCAATCGGTCGGGTCGGGTAACACCCGCAGGTGGCCCCGTCGGCGTCCGTTGGATGCAGGCCGCTTCGTCGGCGGTGCCACCAGCATGCCACCGGGCGTCGGAGTGGTCGGGTCGGAAAAGCTGGCGGCGACGCCGTTGACCGGAGGTGCGACGTCGCGTCCCTCACGGACCGCCTCGGCCAACGCGACCAGATCGTCTTCGTCAGGGTGCGACGGCAGCGGTCCGGCATGGCGCACCAGCTCCCAGCCACGCGGCGCGGTGATCCGGCCGGCGTGCACCACGCACAGGTCCCACGAGTGCGGCTCAGACACCGTGGCGAGCGGACCCACCACCGCGGTCGAGTCGGAGTAGACGAAGGTCAGCGTCGCGACCGCATAGTGAGGGCACCCGGGCCGGCAGCAGCGACGGGGAACGTTCACGCACGGAAGGCTATCGCGGACGCACCCGGCAAGCTGCTGGACACGCGCAGTACCAGGACGGCCGATCTCCAACCGTTACGATCGTGTCCGTGGCCGAACGGGCACGTATGCGATCGCGCCGCGGCCGGGAGATGCGCGGGCCGCTGCTTCCCCCAACCGTGCCCGGCTGGCGCAGCCGCGCCGAGCGATTCGACATGGCGGTGCTGGAGGCCTACGAACCCATCGAGCGGCGCTGGCATGAGCGGCTGTCCGCGCTCGACGTGGCGGTCGACGAGATACCGCGGATCTCGCTGAAGGATCCCGACACCATGCAGTGGCCACCCGAGGTGGTTGCGGACGGGCCGATCGCGCTGGCGCGGTTGATACCGGCGGGGGTGGACGTGCGGGGTAATGCCACTCGGGCCCGAATTGTGCTGTTTCGCAAGCCGATCGAGCGACGGGCCAACGACACCGTCGAACTCGGCGATTTGTTGCATGAAATTCTGGTGGCTCAGGTGGCCACCTACCTGGGGGTCGAACCTTCTGTCATCGACCCGACGATCGACGACGAGTAGAGCGCGCGGACTAGATGATGCCGCGTTTGAGGCGGCGGCGCTCGCGCTCGGAGAGCCCGCCCCAGATGCCGAAGCGTTCATCGTTGGCCAGCGCGTAATCGAGGCAGGCGTCCTTCACCTCGCAGCCCTGGCAGATGCGCTTCGCCTCCCGCGTCGAGCCGCCCTTCTCCGGAAAGAACGCCTCCGGATCGGTTTGAGCACACAGTGCGCGCTCTTGCCAGAGGTCGTCTTCGGGAGTCAATGGCGGCGCAACATCGATTGGGTCGGGCACCAGACTCAATTGCGGACGCGTGGGTATCGCAGCCGGTGCCGGTCCGATATTGGTGTGCGGCGCGCTGCCTACTGAGCCGAACAGTCGGTCATCGAACGGAACCACACGATCGAAATGGCCTTGCTCAAAAGACATCTTCCCGCCTCCTCACCTGATCTCGTAGATCCCTAGAAATGGAGCCTCGCTGTTGAGATGTGGCCATCCCATTCGAACAAGTGATCGAATCTCGGTCTGCGACACCGGAACCGGCAGGCCAACCGCGAAATGACACTGCTGTGATTACACACGCGTTAGATGCTGCGGTCAAGCGTTGGAACAGAAATTCATACCATTCCGTGACCGATTCTCGGCGAGTCGTTGATCGGCGTGTCTGTCACACCCGCCCCATTGCAGTGCTCCTGCGCGAACCGCCTCGGCCGCGACGGCCTACTCTCGTTCGATGTGAAGGTCACGGTTCTGGTCGGCGGGGTCGGCGGTGCGCGGTTCCTGTTAGGCGTGCAGCATCTTCTCGGGCTGGGCCAGTTCGGTGACGACTCGACCAACGAGTTGACGGCGATCGTCAACATCGGAGACGACGCATGGATGTTCGGTGTGCGGATCTGCCCGGACCTCGACACCTGCATGTACACCCTCGGCGGCGGCATCGACCCGGACCGCGGCTGGGGCCATCGCAACGAAACCTGGCACGCCAAGGAGGAACTCGCCGCCTACGGCGTACAGCCGGACTGGTTCGGGTTGGGCGATCGCGACCTGGCCACCCATCTGGTGCGCACCCAGATGCTGCGGGCCGGTTATCCGCTGTCTCAAGTCACCGAGGCGCTGTGCAAGCGGTGGTCACCCGGAGCGCGTCTGCTGCCGGTGACCGACGACCGCAGCGAAACCCACGTTGTCATCACCGATCCCAGCGACGGCGAGAAGCGCGCCATTCACTTTCAGGAGTGGTGGGTGCGCTACCGCGCGCAGGTGCCCACGCACAGTTTCGCGTTCGTCGGCGCCGATGCCGCCACCGCCGGCCCGGGTGTCGCCGAGGCGATTGCGACGGCGGACGTCGTGCTGCTGGCGCCGTCCAACCCGGTGGTCAGCATCGGCGCGATCCTGGCCGTACCCGGCATCCGCGCCGCACTGCGCTCCACCCCGGCGCGGGTGATCGGCTACTCGCCCGTCATCGGCGGGAAACCGTTGCGCGGCATGGCCGACGAATGCCTGTCGGTGATCGGGGTGCAGAGCACCTCCGAGGCGATCGGCCAACACTACGGCGCCCGTTCGGGAGTCGGCATCCTCGACGGCTGGCTGGTGCACGAAGGTGACTCCGCCGCGATCGACGGCGTCGAGGTGCGGGCGGTGCCGCTGCTGATGAAGGATCCGGCGACCACAGCCGAAATGGTGCGTGCCGGGCTGGATCTGGCCGGTGTGAAACCGTGACCGAACACGGATCGGCAGCCGCCGTCGAACTGCTCCCCGTGCTGGGGCTGCCGCAGTTCCGGCCCGGTGACAACCTGGCGGCGGCGATCGCGACGGCGGCACCCTGGTTGCGCGATAACGACGTCGTCGTCGTCACCAGCAAGGTGATCTCCAAGTGCGAAGGCCGTATCGTCGCAGCACCGTCTGACCCCGACGAGCGTGATGCGTTGCGCCGCAAGCTGATCGATACCGAGGCCGTGCGGGTCCTGGCCCGCAAGGGGCGCACCCTGATCACCGAGAACGCGTTGGGGCTCGTCCAGGCGGCCGCCGGCGTGGACGGCTCCAACGTCGGGTCGACCGAGTTGGCGCTGCTACCCGTCGACCCCGACGGCAGCGCGGCGGCCCTGCGCACCGAACTGCGTGACCGCCTCGGTGTCACCGTCGGCGTCGTGGTCACCGACACCATGGGCCGGGCATGGCGCAACGGCCAGATTGATGCCGCGATCGGCGCCGCGGGCCTCACCGTGCTACACGGCTACGCCGGGTCGCGGGACCGGCACGGCAACGACCTGATCGTCACCGAGATCGCGGTCGCCGACGAAATCGCCGCAGCCGCCGATCTGGTGAAGGGCAAGCTGACCGATATTCCGGTCGCGGTGGTGCGCGGGTTGTCGCTGCCCGACGACGCATCCACCGCCCGCGCCCTGCTGCGGCCCGGCGAGGAAGACCTGTTCTGGTTGGGCACCGAGGAGGCGATCGCGCTCGGCCGCTCCCAGGCTCAGCTGCTACGCCGGTCGGTGCGCCGCTTCACCGACGAACCCGTCGCCGCCGGCGTCATCGAGGCCGCCGTCGGCGAAGCACTCACCGCCCCGGCACCCCACCACACCCGTCCGGTGCGGTTCGTCTGGTTGCAGGACCGCGCCCGGCGGGTTGCGCTGTTGGACCGGATGAAGGACAAGTGGCGCGAGGACCTGCGCGCCGACGGCCGACCCGAGGACGCCGTCGAGCGCCGGGTCGCCCGCGGCCAGATCCTGTATGACGCACCCGAAGTCGTGATCCCGTTTCTGGTTCCCGACGGTGCGCACAGCTATCCAGATGCCGCGCGCACGGCGGCCGAACACACTATGTTCACCGTCGCGGTCGGAGCGGCGGTGCAGGGGCTGCTGGTCGCGCTCGCGG
This sequence comes from Mycolicibacterium sp. XJ879, assembly GCF_053483935.1. Lineage (NCBI taxonomy): Bacteria > Bacillati > Actinomycetota > Actinomycetes > Mycobacteriales > Mycobacteriaceae > Mycobacterium > Mycolicibacterium sp. XJ879. The sequence continues at coordinate 441,171 of NZ_JBEFTH010000004.1, read as the reverse complement.
TGCGCGGGGTGGGTAGTTGCTGGATCGGTTCGACGATCTTCGCGGCCGACCTGGTGCGCGACGCGCTCGACCTACCAGAGGATTGGGACCCGTTGGGCGCCATCGCGATCGGGTACCCGGAAGAAGGCTTGGCCGCTGTCGCACCCCGTGATTTGGTACCCACCGACGCTCTGCTGGTGCGCAAGTGAGCCTGCATGCTTCGGCGGTCGAAACTCTGAAACGTTGGCACGCGCCCGATCCCGGCCAGGACACGCTGCGCCACGCGGTGCTGGCGTTTCTGGCCGCGCGGCCGGACGGTTGCCTACGCGAGTGCGTGCCCGGCCACATCACCGGATCGGCGCTGGTGCTCGACCACACCAAAACCCATGCGCTGCTGACCCTGCATCCGCGGGTCGGCCGCTGGCTGCAACTGGGTGGACACTGTGAGCCCTCCGATTCCACGATCGTGGCCGCCGCGCTGCGGGAGGCCGCCGAGGAGTCCGGCATCGACGGGCTGCAGATCGACCCCGCACTGGCCGCGCTGCACGTGCACCCGGTGACGTGTTCGTTGGGTGTGCCGACGCATCACCTCGACATGCAGTTCGTCGTGCACGCGCCGGCGGGCGCCGAAATCGCTTGTAGCGACGAGTCGTTGGATCTGCGCTGGTGGCCGTTGGACGCGCTGCCCGTCGACTGCGACTTCGGCCTGACGCAATTGGTGACTTCGGCGCGAAAACGTACCGTCACGGGGCGTTAGCGCGCCGAAATCGCATGTTCTAGACGTCGGTGGAGAAGCGGATGCCGCCGTCGGGGATCGCAACCCCCGGCCACACCCGCGCGCCGCGCAACAACTCGCAGCGCGCACCGATGTCGGCGCCGTCGCCGATCACGCCGTCACGGATCAGCGCCCGGGGGCCGATGCGGGCGCCGAAGCCGATGATCGAGCGTTCGATCACCGCACCTGCGCCGACCTTGGCGCCGTCGAAGATCACCGCACCGTCGAGACGGGCGCCGCCGGCGATCTCCGCGCCGCGGCCCACGACCGTGCCGCCGATCAGCAGCGCGCCGGGGGCCACGCTCGCGCCGTCGTGCACGAGGTCTTCGCCGCGGGGCGCGCCGAGGGCGGGCGACGGGGCGATGCCGCGCACCAGGTCGGCCGAGCCGCGCACGAAGTCCTCGGGGGTGCCCATGTCGCGCCAGTAGGTGGCGTCGACGTAACCGCACACCCGCAGGCCGTCCGCCAACAGCCCGGGAAAGACTTCCCGCTCCACCGAAAGCGCCCGCCCCTTCGGGATGCGCTCGATCACCTCACGTTTGAACACATAGCAGCCGGCGTTGATCTGATCGGTCGGCGGATCCTGCGTCTTCTCCAAAAACGCGGTGACCCGTCCGTCGGCGTCGGTCGGCACGCAGCCGAACGCGCGGGGATCACCGACACGCACCAGGTGCAGGGTGACGTCGGCGTTGTTCTCTTCGTGGCTGTCCAGCAGCGCGCGCAGATCCGCGCCCGACAGCACGTCGCCGTTGAACACCAGCGCGGTGTCATGGCGCAGCTTCGACGCCACGTTGGCGATGCCGCCCCCGGTGCCCAACGGTTCATCTTCGACGACGTAATCGATCTGCAGGCCCAGCTTGGAGCCGTCGCCGAACGCGGTCTCGAAGACCGCGGCCTTGTATGAGGTGCCCAGCACGACGTGTTCGATGCCGGCGTCGGCGATCCGGGACAACAGGTGGGTCAGAAACGGCAGGCCTGCCGTGGGCAACATCGGCTTGGGCGCCGAGAGCGTCAGCGGCCGCAGCCGCGTGCCGAGCCCACCGACCAGTACGACGGCGTCTACCTCTGCCGGATTCACGCTAACGCCGTCCTTTCCCGCGGTTGCGCTGAGAATTGCGTACCACCAACCCCCCACGCGCCGCGAGGGCCCCCCTGATGGTCCACCGCAGCGGACTCTGCCACCACTTCGGATACCGATCCGCGAGAAAAGTGTAGGTGCTGGTGTGGTGGGCGGCCAAGTTGCGGGCCGGGTCCCGGCCGGCCGCGTGGCCCTTGTCGTGCAAAACCTCGGCGGCCGGCACGTAGACGTTATGCCAGCCGGCCCGGCCGAGGCGATCACCCAGGTCGACGTCCTCCATGTACATGAAATAGCGCTCGTCGAAGCCCGAGATCTCGTCGAATGCCGCTTTCCTCAGCAACAGGCACGAGCCCGACAGCCAACCGACCGGGCGTTCGCTGGGCTCGAGCCGCTCCTGGCGATAGGCGGCCGTCCACGGGTTCGACCGCCACACCGGGCCGACGACCGCGTGCATGCCGCCGCGGATCAGGCTCGGTTGGTGGCGTGCCGAGGGGTACACCGAGCCGTCGGGGTCGCGGATCAGCGGGCCAAGCGCACCGGCGCGCGGCCACCGCGCCGCGGCCTCCAGCAGGATGTCGATGCTGCGCGGACCCCATTGCACGTCGGGGTTGGCGACCACAAAAAGGTCGGAGCAGTCCGACGCCGCCGCAGTACCTTTCAGATACTCGCTGACGGCACGGTTCACCGCGCTGCCGTAGCCGAGGTTGGCGCCGGTGGGCAGCAGGCGCACGTTGGGGTAGCGCTGCAGCGCTTCTTCGGGAGCACCGTCGGTGGAGCCGTTGTCGGCCATGATGACCGTCACCGGCCGGTCGGTGGCATGCGCCAGCGACGCCAGAAACCGGTCGAGGTGGGGTCCCGGTGAATACGTCACCGTGACGACCACCAAATTGTCGCTCACGCGACTCCTGCCAGTTCGTCACTCACGGCGTAGAGGTTAACCGTGCCCGACCGCGCGTCGAAGTCAGCGCGTCGCCGCCCCGACGGGCCGCGCTGTCGCCGATGTCACACCGCGGCGCCGTCGGCGCCACCACATCGCCCGCCGAGCGGCGCTGACCTGCCAGGACGCCGCCCCACGCGGCGTCGCCGCCGCAGCTAGCGAGTGGGGCCGAGTTGCGCTGAGCCGAGGTCACGACTCTGGCACGCCGACGCGCGCTACCCGGGATCTGGGCGATGCGCACGTAGCCTGGGCTGATGCCCGCGCGCACGATTCGTGTCATCGCCGTGTCGGCGGCGCTGTTGGTCTTGATCAGCACGGGCGCCGCCTGGGGCAAGATTCGCTCGTTTGAAGCCGGTATCAACCAGATCTCCCCGGTCGCGCTCGGCGGGGGCGGCGAGGACGGCGCGATCGACATCCTGCTGGTCGGCATGGACAGCCGCACCGACGCCCACGGCAACCCGTTGTCGCAGGAAGAACTGGCAATGCTGCGGGCCGGCGATGATGAGGCCACCAACACCGATACGATCATCTTGGTGCGGGTGCCCAACAACGGTAAGTCCGCCACGGCGATCTCGATCCCCCGCGACTCGTACGTGGAGGCGCCCGGGGTGGCCAAGATGAAGATCAACGGCGTGTACGGCTCGGTCCACCTGGAGCGGATGAAGGACCTCGTCGAAGAAAAGGGCATGGATCCGGCCGTGGCCGAGCCGATGGCCGCCGAAGCCGGCCGCGAGGCGCTGATCAAAACCGTCGCAAACCTGACCGGTGTCACCGTCGACCACTACGCCGAGATCGGGCTGCTGGGCTTCTCGCTGATCACCGATGCCCTCGGCGGTGTCGAGGTGTGCTTGAAAGAAGCGGTGTACGAACCGCTTTCGGGTGCCGACTTCCCGGAGGGCTGGCAGACGCTCAACGGCCCACAGGCGTTGAGCTTTGTCCGGCAGCGCCACGATCTCCCGCGCGGTGACCTCGACCGGGTCACCCGCCAGCAGGCGGTGATGGCCTCGCTCGCCCACAAGGTGATCTCCGGTAAGACACTGTCCAGCCCCGCGACGCTGAACCGGTTACAGGAGGCCGTCCAGCGTTCGGTCGTGTTGTCCGACGGTTGGGACGTCATGGAATTCGCCCAGCATCTACAGAACCTCGCCGCCGGTAACGTCGCGTTCGCGACCATCCCATGGCTGCAGGAGAACGGCTGGAGCGACGACGGTATGCAGAGTGTGGTCCGGGTGGATCCGGCCGCGGTCAAGGAGTGGGTGGCCGGCCTGCTGACCGAACAGGACGAAGGCAAGACCGAAGAGCTGGCGTACACACCGGACAAGACCACCGTCGACGTGCTCAACGCCACCGATGTCAACGGGTTGGCCGCCGCGGTGTCACAAGTGCTGGCCAACAAGGGATTCGCCCGCGGCATCACCGGGAACCACGAAGGCGAGGCGGTGTCCAGCAGCCAGGTGCAGGCCGCCGCCGCCGACGACCTCGGCGCCCAGGCGGTCGCCGCCGATCTGGGTGGGCTTGCGGTCGTCGAAGACCGCTCGGTGCCGCCCGGCACGGTGCGGGTGGTGTTGGCCGACGATTACACCGGCCCCGGTTCGGGTCTGGACGGCACCGACCCGACGCTGACCTCGGTCGACGCGCTCGCCGTCGGATCGACCGCCTCGACCGACGGCACCCCGCCCCCGCCGCAGATCATCACCGCGGGCTCCGACGACCCGCAGTGCGTCAACTAGCCGTGTCGACGGTCAGTTCGGCCATCCTGGATCCGCTGATGGCGGCCGACCCGGCGGGTCCGCGCATCACCTACTACGACGACGCCACCGGTGAGCGCATCGAATTGTCAACGGCCACACTGGTTAATTGGGCCGCCAAGACCGGCAATTTGTTGCGCGACGAGCTGGGCGCTGGACTGGGCAGCCGGGTCGCGGTCTTGTTGCCCGCGCACTGGCAGAGCGCCGCGGTGCTGTTCGGGATCTGGTGGATCGGCGCGGAAGTGGTGTTGGGGGCAGGCGAGGCCGACGTCGCGCTGTGCACCGAGGACCGGCTGTCCGACGCGGACGCTGCCGTCGGAGTCGGCGAGGTCGCGGTGCTGTCACTGGACCCGTTCGGTAAGCCGGTCGATGACCTTCCGATCGGCGTGACCGATTACGCCACCGCGGTGCGGGTGCACGGCGACCAGATCGTCCCCGAGCCCAGCCCGGGTCCGGCGTTGGACGGCCACTCGGTCGCCGACGTGCTCGCCGACGCCCGGACGTCGGCGGATGCACAAGGATTGACCGCGCAGGACCGGGTGCTTTCCAGCGCGTCCTGGGACACCGCCGACGCGCTCATCGAACACCTGCTGGCGCCGTTCGCGGTGGGCGCGTCCCTGGTGCAGGTGGCCAACCCGGATCCCGCTGCGCTCGAGCGGCGCAAACAGATGGAGAAGGTCACCAGAGGCTGACGGGCCGATTAATTTGCGATTTCGCAAGCGACGGCCGCGTTGTGGTGCCACGCTGGACCCGTGCTCGACAGGCGCGGCTTTCTCGTGCTGTCGGCCGGCTTGGCGGCCGGTGTGGTCGGCGCGTGCTCGACGCGTACCGCCGAGCCGGCGGCGGCCCAGGAGGCGGCAGCCACGCCAGGCTTCGATATCGCGTTCACACCTGTGCAGACCGACGTCGACCTCGGCGGCGTTCAGGTGCGGACCTGGGCGTACGGTGACCGGCTGCCGGGCCCGGAGATCCGCCTGCGCAAGGGCGAGCGGCTGCGCGCGCAACTGACCAATAAGCTGCCCGCTCCCACCACCATCCACTGGCACGGCCTGGCGATCCCCAACGACATGGACGGCGTGCCGGTGCTGACCCAGCCCGCGGTGGCGCCCGGCGGTGACTTCACCTACGAGTTCGTCGTGCCCGATGCCGGCACCTACTGGTATCACTCCCACGAAGGCACACAACTCGACCGTGGCCTCTACGGCCCCTTGGTTGTCGAAGACCCCGCCGACGGCGCCGACTACGACGACGAACTCGTTGTGGTACTTGATGATTGGGTCGACGGCACCGGCCGCGACCCGGACCAGGTGCTGGCCGAGCTGAGGAAGGCGGGGATGCCCGCGATGCCGGAACTGCCCGACGCGGGCATCACGCCGTCGACGCCGCTCGGCGACGACGGCGGCGACGTCACTTACCCGTACTACCTCATCAACGGGCGGGTCACCACCGATCCGCAGGTCGTGGACTACCGTGCCGGGCAACGTATCCGGCTGCGGGTCATCAACGCGGGCTCGGACACGGCATTTCAGGTCGGGGTGCCCAACCACCGGCTGCACGTGATCGCCACCGACGGGTTCGCGGTGGAGCCGGTCGACACCGACTCGGTGATCCTCGGAATGGGTGAGCGGGTCGATGCGATCGTCACGCTGCAGGCGTCGGTGCCGGTGATCGCGGCGGCGTACCGCAAAGACGGCTACGCGCAATTGAACATGCGCGTCGGCGGCGCAGCGAGCGCCGTCAACACCGACGACTACGTCGCCGCGCTGCGCATGCAGGCCCCGCTGGACACCGCGACGCTGAGCGCCCCGCCCGACCTGAACCTGCCCGGTGGCCCCGTCGACCAGAGCATCGACATGCGCCTGGCCGGGCCGGTGAACGGCTACAACTGGACGATCAACGGCAGGCAATACGATCCGCCCAACGACGGTTACCCGGTGCGCCCCGGCCAGCGGGTGCGCATCCGCTACGTCAACGAGTCGAAGATGTTTCACCCGATGCACTTACACGGGCACACGTTCCAGGTGATGGGTCCCGGCTCGACTCCGTTGGCCCGCAAGGACACCGTGCTGGTGGCGCCGCTGCGCACCGTCGAGATCGACTTCGACACGGACAACCCCGGTCGGTGGATCACCCACTGCCACAACACGTATCACCTCGAGGCGGGAATGGCCACCTTCATCGAGTACGTCTGAGAGCGAGGGCGCCCACACCTACTTCAGCAGGGCGCGGGACATCACCACGCGCTGAATCTGGTTGGTGCCCTCGTAGATCTGGGTGATCTTGGCGTCGCGCATCATTCGTTCGACGGGGAAGTCGGTGGTGTAGCCGTAGCCGCCGAACAACTGGACCGCGTCGGTAGTGACCTCCATCGCGACGTCGGAGGCAAAACATTTCGACGCCGAGGAGATGAACCCGAGGTTGGGCTCACCACGTTCGGCGCGCGCTGCGGCGGTGTAGACCATCAGCCGGGCCGCCTCGATCTTCATCGCCATATCGGCCAGCATGAACTGCACCGCCTGGAAGTCGGCGATGCGCTTGCCGAACTGCTTGCGCTCCTTGACGTATTCGATGGAGGCGTCCAGTGCGCCCTGGGCGATGCCGACGGCTTGGGCCCCGATCGTCGGGCGAGTGTGGTCCAAGGTGGCCAGCGCCGTCTTGAAACCGGTGCCCTCATCGCCGATGATCCGGTCGGCGGGGATCCGGCAATCCTCGAAATACAGTTCGGTAGTGGGCGATCCCTTGATGCCCATCTTCTTTTCCTTGGCGCCCACCGAGAACCCGGGATCGTCCTTATGGATGACGAACGCCGAGATGCCGTTGGCGCCCTTGTCCGGATCTGTCACCGCCATCACCGTGTACCACGTCGATTGGCCGCCGTTGGAGATCCAGCACTTGGCGCCGTTGAGCACCCACTCGTCGCCCTCGCGGCGCGCCCGCGTCCGCATCGACGCCGCGTCGCTGCCCGCCTCACGTTCGGACAGGGCGTAGGAGGCGACCGCATCGCCGGCGGCGATCGACGGCAGCACCTGCTTCTTGAGTTCCTCGCTGCCGCGCAGCAGCAAACCCATCGTGCCCAGCTTGTTGCAGATCGGGATCAGCGACGAGGACGCGCACACCCGCGCCACCTCTTCGATGACGATGCACGCCGCCACCGAATCACCGCCTTGGCCGCCGTACTCTTCGGGGATGTGGATGGCCGCCATCCCCGAACCGGTCAGCGCCGCCAGCGCCTCATCGGTGTAGCGCGCTTTCTCGTCGACGTCTGCGGCGTGCGGTGCGATCGCTTTCTCGCACAGGTCACGAAGCACCGACCGCAGCTCGTTGTGCTCGTCGGACAGCATGAAAGTGTCGAAAGACGGGTTGCCAATCGCCATCACAGACTCCTTGCTACTCGCGGGTAACTTTACCCGTGCGGGACGGCGTCATGCTCAGTGGGCCGATCCGCCGCGACCCGAGACGATCTGCAGGCCGCGCACCATTTCACGGTACGTGCGGTGATACAGCGACCGGATGATCGCGCTGCGCCGCAGCAGATCCACCGGACCCCGCGGGGCGACCAGGCCCACGTCGTGCCCGGCGAACACCGACGCGCCGGTCGCCAGGCGCAGCTTGCCACCGACCGCGGACTCCACCTCGGCCCGGTACAGCCCGCAGTAGTCGGGCTGGGCGAAGAAGACCTTGTTGAACCCGATCAAAAACGGGGCCATCCCACCGGAGTCCTGCAGGTAGCGCAGCGTGCCGACCGCGACGCCGGGCCACTGCTGGTTGAACACGTCGTCGGCGATGACGATGCCGCCGTCGGCGAGCGTGGCCTCGGCGAGTTTCATGTCGGAGTACACGATCTCGTCGGTGTGGCCGCCGTCCACGCTGAAAAACCGGATGTTGCCGCCGGCCAGGTCCCGCAGCGTCTGCGGCGACAGCTTCGTCGAATCACCCTGGTGGATCACGACGTCGTCCATCGACGACCACAGGTTCACGTTGTTGACGAACTTGGTCAGGTCGCCGTGTCCGGATCCGTCGACGTTGAGGTCCTGATCGCCGAAGATGTCGATGGCGACCGACTTCTCCCCGGGACGCTGCAGCAACCGCAACCCGATGAACAGCTTGCCGTGGTGCACGCCGATTTCGGCCACCGCGCCCGACACCTGTTTGGCGCGCTGCGCTGAGTTCAACCCGTCGAGCAGCAACAGGACCTCAGGCTCTAAGAATCCGGTGACCACCCGGTGCCCGACAGCCCGGTACCGTGCGAAATTGCGCTCCATCGGGTTGGAGCCTACTGCCCGAGGAGGCGTTCGCGCAGCGCTGCGTCCTTGCGCAACACGGTGTCGTGTAGCTGCGCCTGGAACTGCTCGACCCGCGCACGCAGCGCCGCGTCGCAAGCCCCGAGAATGCGCACCGCCAGCAACCCCGCGTTACGGGCGCCGCCGATTGACACGGTGGCCACCGGCACGCCCGCGGGCATCTGCACGATCGACAGCAGCGAGTCGAGGCCGTCGAGCTTGGCCAGCGGCACCGGGACGCCGATCACCGGCAACGACGTCGCCGAGGCCACCATGCCGGGCAGATGCGCCGCACCCCCGGCGCCGGCGATGATCACCTCGATCCCTCGGCCTGCCGCGCTCTGGGCGTAGTCGAGCATGCGGGCCGGGGTGCGGTGCGCGGAGACGACGCCGACCTCGAACGGGATGTCGAATTCGGCAAGGGCCGCTGCGGCGTCCTCCATCACGGGCCAGTCGCTGTCGCTGCCCATGATGACGCCGACGCGCGGCGCAGGAGCACTACTCATGTGGATCCCATCCGTCTGTCCATTCCGCATGTGACAACCAGTGCGCCGCACGGCCGGCGCGTTCTCGCACATCGGCGACGTACCCGTCGTCGTCCACCGAACCGTCCGGCGCGCCGATGATGTTGACGTGGCCGATCTTTCGGCCGGGCCGCTCGTCCTTGCCGTAGAGGTGCACCTTGGCCTCGGGCAGCCGCGCGAAGAGGTGATGCAGCCGCTCATCCATGCCCATCTCCGGTTTCTGTTGGGCGCCAAGGACATTGGCCATCACGGTGACCGGCGCGATGGGGCCGGTGTCGCCGAGCGGGTAATCGAGAACCGCGCGTAGGTGTTGTTCGAACTGGCTGGTGCGGGCGCCGTCGATGGTCCAGTGCCCGGAGTTGTGCGGTCGCATCGCGAGTTCGTTGACGAGCAGCGTGCCCTCGACGGTCTCGAACAGTTCGACGGCCAACACCCCGACCACGCCGAGCGCTTCGGCCAGCCGCAGACCCAGTCGTGTCGCCGCGGTGGACAGTTCGTCGCTGAGCTTGGGGGCCGGGGCGACCGCCTCGACGCAGATGCCGTCGCGCTGCACGGTCTGCACCACCGGCCATGCCGCACCCTGCCCGAACGGCGACCGCGCGACGAGGGCGGCCAGCTCGCGCCGCATCTCGACCCGCTCCTCGACGAGCACTTCTGCGCCGTCGGCCAGGTGCCGCGCGGCCGCGTCGCGCGCCTCGGCCAGGTCGCGCGCCAGCGTCACACCGCGGCCGTCGTAGCCGCCGCGGACGGCCTTCACCACGATCGGGCCGTCGACCCGGGCGGCGAACGCGTCGACGTCGGCGGGCTCGGTGACGGCTGCGAACCGCGGCACCGGCGCATCCAGGGCCGCCAGCCGCCGCCGCATCACCAGCTTGTCCTGTGCGTGGATCAGCGCCGACGGCGGCGGTGCCACGTTGACCCCGTCGGCCACCAGCTTCTCGAGCAGCTCGGTCGGCACGTGCTCGTGGTCGAAGGTCAGCGCGTCGGCCCCTGCGGCCGCGCGGCGCAGCGCGTCGAGGTCGGTGTGGGCGCCGATCACCACATCGGGGCTGACCTGCGCGGCCGGGTCCTCGGCGGTGACCGCCAGTATCCGCAGCGTCTGACCCAGCGCGATAGCGGCCTGATGGGTCATCCTGGCCAGTTGCCCGCCGCCGATCATGGTCACCAGCGGGGGCCCGCTCGGGGTTCGCGACACGCCTTTATGGTGTCATGGCCACGATCGGCCGCCTCGGCTGCCTTTAGGCCGACCACCTGCGCGGCTACGCGCTGGCTGGGTGATTTCCGTAGACTGCCTCTTTGTGTCCTTTACCGATGCCACGATCGCGCGGCTGCCCCGCGTGGTTCGGCCGTACCTGGAACGGCATCACGAACTGATCAAGTTCGCCATCGTGGGCGCGACAACGTTCGTCATCGACACCTCGGTCTTTTACACGCTCAAGCTGACCGTGCTGGAGCCCAAACCCGTCACGGCCAAGATCATCGCGGGCATCGTCGCGGTGATCGCGTCATACATCCTCAACCGGGAATGGAGCTTCCGCGACCGGGGCGGGCGGGAACGCCACCACGAGGCGCTGATGTTCTTCGGGGTCAGCGGCGTCGGGGTGCTGCTGTCCATGGCCCCGCTGTATTTCTCCAGCTACGTGTTGATGTTGCGGGTGCCCGAGGTCAGCCTGACGGTGGAGAACATCGCCGACTTCATCGCCGCCTACATCATCGGCAACCTGCTGCAGATGGGGTTCCGGTTCTGGGCCTTCCGCCGCTGGGTCTTCCCCGACGAGTTCGGCCGCAACCCCGACAAGGCCCTGGAATCGCTCACCATCGGCGGTATCGCCGAAGCGCTGGAAGACCACGTCGAGCAGGTGCAGCGCAACGGCTCGCGCAATGGGAACGTCACGCCGCTGCGCCGCCCCAACCGGCGGGCCCGGCGGCTGGCTCAACTCGACGATTCCTCTGAGCCCAGCGTGTCGAAGACTTCGTGATACAGCAGCGAGTGCACGCGCTCCACCCGGGGGATGTCGTAGAACTCAAGCGGATCCTGCGACGCTGACTCGATGATCAGCGTGCCGGTACGCACCACCCGGTCCAATAGCCCGTGCCGGTACTCGACGCTGTTGATCCTGGCCAGCGGGATGTCGATACCCGCGCGCGTCAGCACGCCGTGGCGGAACATCACCCGCCGGTCGGTGATGACGAAATGCGTTGTCCACCAGCTCAGGAATGGCCAGAGCGAAAGCCAGCCGACGATCACCAACCAGATCGCCGCGATGACGATGAGCACGACGTTGCGGGCGGTGGGATCCCATCCCGTCTGGTTGACGTAACCCGCGCCGAACGCTGCCAGCGCGGTGGCCACCAGCAGCATCAGGATCGGGCCGATCAGCCGCTTCCAGTGCGGGTGGCGGTGCAGCACCACCTGTTCGTCGGCGGCCAGCACGTTGTCGGGATATCCCATGCCGAGCACTTTAAGGCGATTTGGGTGCGCTAACCATCGCCCAGCGATCGTTCGCGCACCGAAATCGCTACGGGGCGGGACGCAGGTGCACGATGTCGCCTGCCGACACCTTCGTCAGGGCACCGTCGGTATCGATGTCGAGCCTGCCCTGCTCGTCGATGTCGCGGGCGACGCCGACGATCTCCTGACCACCCGGCAGCATCGCCCGCACGGGCGTGCCGAGGGTCAGGCTGCGTGCGCGGTAGTCGGCGATCAGCGCGGGGTCGGCGCCGCCGTGCCGGCGCCAGGCCTCGAAGCGACGGCCCAGTTCGTGCAGCACCCGCTGCAGCAGTTGCTGACGGTCCGGGGCCGGCCCACCGAGTTCGACGAGCGAGGTGACCCCGGGCACCCCGATCTCGGCGCCGGTCAGCGAGACGTTGAGCCCGATACCGACCACCACGGCCTGCGAAGCGGCGGCCACCTCGGCGAGGATGCCCGCGAGCTTGCCGCCGCCGGCCAGCACGTCGTTGGGCCACTTCAGGCCGGCCTGCACGCCGGTGTCGGCGACCGCGTCGACGATCGCTACCCCGGTGGCCAGCGGCAGCCATCCCCACGCCTGGCTGGGTACCGCGGCGGCGTCGACGCCGACCGACACGGTGATCTGCGCGTACGGCACCGCCGACCAGCTGCGGCCCTGCCTGCCGCGGCCGGCGGTCTGGTTCTCGGCGACCAGCACGGCGCCGTCGACGGCCTCGCCGCGCTGCGCGCGCGCGATCAGATCGGCATTGGTGGAGCCGGTTTCGGCCACCACGTCGATGCGACGCCACAGCGGCGAGGCACCGATGACGTTGTGCCGCAACGCCGCCTCGTCGAGCGGAACCCGGTCAGCAGTCATTGGGTGCGGGCCTTCCTGCGAAGCGGTCGGACATCCAGTCGAGCATCTGCAGTGCGTTGGCGGGGTTGTGGCCGCCGTCGGGGTCGAATTCGATGGTCACCGTCCCGCCGAGCGCGCACGCCTCCTCGATCGCCGAGCGGGTCCATTCGGCGTCGATGAACGGATCATTGCCGCCGTAGAACACGTACAGCGGCGCCGACAGCGGTTGCTGGGGCAGCGCCCAGTCGTCGAGCAGCCGGCGCAATCGCTGGGCGGCCTCCGGGGTGCGCGGGGTGAACTCCCGCGGGCCGATCCGCTGGATCGCCGCCGCGCGGGCGTAGGCGTTTTCCTGGCTGCAGTCCGAAAGCTCCTCCCAGTGCCGTGCGGCTTCGAACCCGCGGTAGTCGTCACGGTCGAGGTCGGGATGTAGCCGTGCCAGGGACTCGACCACCGCCTGCATGACGGGCCGCTGTTCGGTGGTCAGGGTGCCGTGTTCGGCCTTCGTCACGAGCCCCGAGATGTCGGCGGCAGGCGATGACGCCACGGCGCCGACGAGCAGGAGTTCCGGTGCGTAGTCGCGGGCCTGTTCGTTGGCCGCCCACGCCGCGCCGCCGCCCTGGGAGTCGCCCAGCGCCGACCAGTTCTCGGACACGTCCCCGAACGTGTGCCGCAGCGCGCGCACCGCGTCGATCATGTTGCGTCCCGCCGTGCGGGCGTCCGAATACGGGTGGATGCCCTTGACCCCGAGGCCCTGGTAGTCGGGCAGCGCGACGGCATATCCCCGCTGGGTGAGCACCCGCACCACATGGACGAGGTTGTGCAGGTTGGGCGACAGCGACGGTGCGCACTGCGGGTCGATGCCCAACGTGCCGTGTCCGAACGCGACCACCGGCCATCCACCCTCGGGCGGGGCCTCCTTGGATGTGAACACCGAACCCGACACCACGGTCGGTGCTCCGGTGTCGCCGGAGGTGGACCGGTAGACCACCCGGGCCGCCCGCAGCTGGCGGCCTTCCACGGTGCGGGTGACGCCGGGCATCGTGGTGGCGGTCACCAGGGAACCGGGCCCGCCGCCACTGGTGTCGGCCGACTCGACCGGCACCGGCGGCCCGCCCGATGACGGGAACTGGTTGAGGAACTTCAGGGCAAGCGTCGTGGCGATCGGTTGAAGTGGCACGATGGCCAACACGCCCACCACCGCGACCACCAGCGCGACGGCGACGGTCACCACCACTGTGCGAGTCGTGCCGCTGCGTTGGCTAGACATGAGCCTCCTAGCGTTGTCGTCGCGCCCACACCGCCACCCAAACCTAGGGCAGCCGCATCGGTGGGCCGCGGCGGAGCCCGGTGAGAATCACATTCCGCGAACATCGCAACGGCCGCGCACCACATTTTCATGATCGATCGTCTCGGACGAACCCCACCCATTGCGCAAGATGAAATCTTTTGCGGAGGCGTTCCGAAGTGACATCACAATTTGTGCGTCGGCCGACTCAGTTGATGGTTGCTGGCTGACTCGATCACCTGTCGGAGGTCTTTCGCATTCGGGATAGCTGGCGGCACCGTCAGCAGACGGTCAGTACGCGCCGGTGCCCGCCGCGACGGTGCGGATGGTCTTGGCCGCGATCAGCAGGTCACTGGTGATCGACCAGTTCTCCACGTAGGACAGGTCCAGGCGCACCGAGTCCTCCCAACACAGATCCGAGCGTCCGCTGACCTGCCACAGCCCGGTGATACCCGGCAGCACCAACAGCCGACGGCGCACCTGGTCGGTGTAGGTGTCGACCTCCCGGCGCAACGGCGGACGCGGCCCGACCACGCTCATATCGCGGCGCAGCACATTGATGAACTGCGGCAGCTCATCGATGCTGTAGCGGCGCAGGAACTTGCCCACCGGAGTCACCCGCGGGTCCTCGCGGATCTTGAACAGCACGCCGCCGACGCTATCGTTGACGTCGAGTAGCCGGTCGACCTCTTTGTCCGCGCCGTCCACCATGGTGCGGAACTTGAGCATCTCGAACGGCCGGCCGTCCAGTCCGATCCGCTCGGAGCGGTACAACACCGGGCCCCTGCTGGTCAGTTTGATGGCCAGCGCGGCCAGCAGCATCACGGGCAGCGCGCCGGTCAGCACGGTGATCGACACACAGAGGTCGAAGGCCCGCTTCTGCAGTTTCTTGGTTCCGCTGTACTGCGGCTTCTCGACGTGGATCAACGGCAACCCGGCCACCGGCCGCATCGTCAGCCGCGGGCCCGCGACATCGACGACACCCGGCGAAACCACCAGGTCGACACCGAGTTTGTCCATTTCCCACGACAACTCGCGTATCCCTGCGGGGCCGAAGTGATCGGTGGTGGTCAGCGCGACGGTGTCGGCGTCAGTCTTGAGGATCGCGTCGTGCAGGTGGTGTTCGTTTCCGAACACCGGCAGCGCGCCGACGCCGGGCACTTCCAGGGTGCCCCCGCCGGGGCGACCGGTCAGACACACCCCGACCACCGCATACCCGTACGACCAGCCGCGCGCCAACGACTGCACCAAACTGCGCACGGCGCGGGCGTCACCGACGGCGACAACGGTCTGCACGCACTTGCCCTGGCGACGTTTCCGCGCCAGCAGCCGACGGCACAAGTTACGGCTGGCCAGCAGCGCGAGCAGACCGAGCGGAAGGGCGACCGCGAGATAGCCGCGGGCGTACTCCGGGCGAAAGATCATCAGCCCGACGGCGATCACGCCGACGGTTGCCAGCGTCGCGGAGAAGACGCGGCGATACTCCTCGACGCCGGCGCCGACGATCCGAGGTGAGCGGGTGCGGTAGGCCGCGAGCAAGGCCAGCCACGTCGCCGCGACGATGATCGACAGCAGCGAGTAGTAGGAGAACACCCAGAAGTACGCCCCGGGCGGCATCGCCTCCGGCGCGCCGAGCCTGACGAACTGTGCGGCGACGAGGGACAGGCAGACGACGAGGACGTCCGTGACGATCAGGGCGCGGCGGTATGAGTTGTGCCAGGGCGCGCTGTGCGCGGCACCGATCTTCGTCAATCGAGGCTTCGCGGGGGTGTAAGCCTCTTCAGCCACGAACACGGCTAGGCGTTCCTCCTAAGATTTGCTGACGGCTACGGGCCCCCCGACGAAGCACGATTGCGCGTTTACTATGTCAAAGTTTGCCCGGCTCCGCCACCCCATCCACGAAATAGCTGGTCAACAAGGAGCGTCAACCAGCAACACCTTCGCGACGCTGGCAAATTGACATGAATTGATAATTTGTCGTTCGGGGTAGCGAGAACTGTCAATTCGTTGCATATCGAGCAAGTTCCTCAGCGCGCAGCTGGCGGAATTTCGTCCACATGTCGTGGCCCATCTGCCGCATACCTGCGGCGTTGTAGTGCCGGTCGGTCGCGGAATTGACGGAATTGCGTGGTCCCGGGATGAAAGCGGTGCCCGGTATCCGGGCCGGCGTATCGACGTGTACGGCGTGGATCTTCGGATAATCGCGGCCGCTCAATTCCATCTCTTCGGGTGCCATTCCGCCCAACAACATCGGCACGTCTTTGCCGTATCGGGTACGTAAATCCGCGATGAGGGAATCGAGCTTGGCCCGATAAACCGTGCCGGAGGTCAGCGGCACGTCGCTTTCGCCCTGGTGCCACAGCACCGCGGCCACCTCACTGCCGGGATAGGCCGCCAGCGCCTTGTCGATGGCGCTCACCCCTCGCCGGTAGAGGTTCACCCTGGTGCGGGTGTCGGCGGGATCCCAGGTGTAACCGTTTTTCGGCGTGAACGACGTGTCACCGCGCGCGCCGGGGATGAGCAGGACGGTGCGTCCCGTCTCGTCGGCCAGGTGTTTGGCGAACGTCAACCCGAACCCGACCCCTTTACCGGGGATCTCGTGGATGAGCGGGTCGACGGCCAGGACGGCCTTACCCGCCGACGGTCCGCACATCGCCCACTGGTGCACCCGCGGGTGCGGCCGGTCCGGGCCGCTCAGATCGAGGCCGAGGCCCATGCCGAACGCATTGGACTGGCCGAGCACCGGCACGATCAGATACGGCTGCTCGGGCGGCGCGACGTCGATGCCCTTGGGTGCGAGCAGTCGCAGCACCACGCATTTGGCCTCGGTCAGCAGCCGCCGCCACAGCGGCCAGTCGCCGTCAGTTACCGGGTGGGGGTGAGGTGCACTCATCTGTCACCGGCTTTCCTGCGAATCTGTCTGCCAGCCATGCGTATTGGGAGCTGATGTCGACATTGCCGTGGCCAGCCTGCGGCTGCAGGTCCCATACGATCGGGCCGCCGAGGGCGCAGGCGCGCGCGATCGCGTCGGTGGTCCACTGTGCGTCGATGTATTCGTCCTGACCGCCGTAGGACACCGACAGCGGCGCCGTGAGCGGCTGCTGCGGCAGCGCCCACTGACCCAACAGTTCGCGCAGCCGCTCGGCGGCCTGCGGTGTCTTTGGGACCAGGTCGCCGGGGGCGAGCGCCTCCGCCGCCTCCTTGCGGTCCAGTCCCTTGGCGCCCGAGCACGACGACAGCACGTCCCAGTATTCCGCGGCCGCGCCGCTGCGGTAGTCGTCACGGTCGAGGTCGGGGTGCAGCCGCGCCAACGTCTCCACCACCGACTGAAACGCCGGCCGCTGGTAGTACGTCAACGTTTTGGCCTCCGCCTTGTCCACCAGGCCGGTGACGTCGGCGGCCGGAACCATCGCGACGACGCCGACCAGGTCGAGTTCGGGCGCGTAGCCGCCAGCCTGCTCGCCGGCTGCCCACACCGCGCCGCCGCCTTGGGAACCGCCGAGCGCCGCCCACTGCGGCGAGATGTCGTCGAAGGTGCGGTGCAGTGCGCGCACCGAGTCGATGATGTTGAGCCCCGCGGTCTTGGCGTCCAGGTAGGGGTGTATGCCCGGCGCGCCGAGCCCCTGGTAGTCGGCGAACGCAACGGCGTAGCCCTTCCGAACCAGCCCGACCACCATGGCGGACATGCCGAGCAGCGAGTCCGACAGCGACGGCGCGCACGGCTCGTCCATGCCCGTGGTGCCGTGCCCGAACGCTATGACCGGCCACCCACCTTGGGGCGCAACACCTTTGGGCGTGTAAACCGAGCCGGAGACCACGGTCGGGTCGCCGGTATCGCCGTTGGTGGAGTGGTATAGGACGCGTGCGGCGTTGAACTCGGCGCCGACCTTGCTGCGGGACAGCCCCGGCATCGTCATGGCGCTGACCAGGTCACCGGGTTCGGATCCGCCGAGGCGCGCGGTCGCGATCGGTTCGGCGTCGGGGTGGGCAGCCGGCGTGTCGCCTTCGACGTCGCCGGAGCGAAACGCCCATGCCACCACGACCGCGCCCGCCACCAGAACGACCGCTGCCGCGACGACAAGCGCGACACGAAGCCGACCCATCAGCGCCACCGGTAGCGGTAGCGTCGGGCGACGTTCATTGCGGGCTTCTCCACCGTGTAGTAGGTGACGCTGGACACCGCTAGCGTGACCGCAAGCACCACAACGATGTTCAGACACATCCCGCCCAGGGAGTCACCCGCCAGCAGGCCGAACCGGTGCAGCATCAACATCGTCGGGAAGTGCAGCAGGTACAGCGACAACGACACCTTACCCACGAACAGGAAGGGGGCCCGTTCGAGGCCTTCGCCGATCCTCGAGCGTTGTCCGCACGACAGCGGTGCGACGATCACCAGGATCACCAGCGCCGAGGCGATGGCCATCGCGCTGGTGCCGAACATGTTGCCCAACGCGATCAACGCCAACCCCACGACCAGCACGACGGGCAGCGCCAGCGCCGAAACCGGCCGCACCCGCCGTGCGGCCGGTGTCCGCACCGTGCCCTGTTCGATCGCCACGACAGCGACCGCGGCCAGCATGCCGAACGCGAAGTTGTCGGCGTTGACCAGAAAGCTCCTCAGATACACCGAAACCCAGTTGGGTCCCCACTGCATCAGCTCAGGGTCGGTGACCCCGAAGTGGTTGCTCACCAACGGCAACAATAGTTTTGCGACGAACCCGATCACGATGAACACCACGGGCAGGCTGGCGGCCAGCAGCAGGGGACGCGCCGCGGTTCTGCGGCGTATCGCGAACAACAGCACGGCCGACAACGGCAGCGACAAGTAGAACGCGAATTCCAGCGTCAGCGACCACGACGGGTTCAGGCCGGTGAAAATGTACTCGGGAATGTAGGTCTGCACGAGCGTGAGATTGGCCAGCAACTGCCACGGGTCGGTGATGGTGCCGGTGCCCTCGTCGGTGCCGAGCGCCTGCACTGTGGGGTTCTCGACGTACACCACACCGAAGATGTAGTTGCACACCAGGAAGATGAACAGGTAGCCGGGCACGATGCGGGCAATCCGGTGGATCGCGAAGTTGCGTGCGCTTGGCGGCGTTGCCACCGCGGCGTCGTCGGTCAGCCTGCGAACGTAGGGCAGGAACAGCAGAAAGCCGCTGAGCACGAAGAAGAAGATCAGGCTCATCCCGACGATGCCGATCTTGGTCTGCGCCGAGGTGTTTGGTGAAAAGTTGCCGGCGACGTGCATGACCGCCACTCCGACGGCCGACAGGCCGCGCGCCCCGTCCAGGCCGATGATGCGCCCGGTAGTGGCGGGTGTCGGCCGCGCCGGCGACGGGTCCGCGTTATCCCGCGGCTTGATGGTCACTGCGGCGCCCCGGGCGGTGTCAGACCCAGACAGCTGTCGGGTGCCGGCTCACTGCGGAACCGCGCGTTTACCCAGCCGAACGCCGAGGAGACGTCAATGTCGGCGTGGCCCTTGTCCGGCTGCGGCGCGATGTCGATGACATCGCCCATCGCGCACGCCGCGCGCAGCGCACGGTCGGTCCACTCCGGAAGCACCAGCGCATCGTTGCCGCCGTAGAGCACGAGCATCGGGGCCGTGGTCGGGAGCTTCGGCAGGCTCATGTTCTGCAGCAGCGTGCGCAGTGTGTCGACGGCCTGCGGAGTGCTCGGCCGAAGGTCCTCACCGCTGAGCTGCGGCGTCAGCGCGCTGCGCTCAGCGACCTCGGGCCCGTCGCACGCAATCAACGTGTCCCAGTTGTCTTCTGCGAAGCCCCGCCGGTATTCGTCGAGCGCGAAGTCCGGATGTGTGCGGTGCAGCGACTCGAGGATCGCCACCAGCGCGGGCAGCTGTTCTCCGGTGAGCTGACCGGTGGCGGCCGCGTCGGCGAAACCGGCGATGTCGGCGGCCGGCGCCACGCTGACCGTGCCCAGCAGCGCGAGGCCGGCGCCATAGGTGGCGGCCAGTTCATTGGCCGCCCAGGCGGCCTGCCCGCCCTGGGAGACGCCGATCGCCATCCAGCGTGCGGATGCCTCGGGGACCAGGTGGCGCGCGGCCTTCACCGAGTCGATGACGTTGTAGCCGGCCGTGGTGGCATCCAGGTACGGGTGGTCGCTGTTGTCATCGCCGTCTTCCATGCCCAGCCCCTGGTAGTCGGGCACGGTGACGACGAACCCCGCATCCACCAGCGCCGTCACCGCGTTGGACGTGCCCAGCAGGTTCGGCGAAAGCGACGGTGCGCACGTGGATTCGATCCCGGTGGTGGCGTGGGCGTAGGCCACGATCGGCCAGCCGCCTTCGGGCGCGTCGCCCTTGGGCACGAAGACGCTTCCGCTGACTCGGGTGTGCTGGTTGTCGATACCGGAGGTGGACGTGTACTCGATGCGCGCGGCCAACGAACTCGCCGCGCGCAGCCTGCGGTCGATGGTCGGCAAGGAGTTGGCCTGGGCCAGGCCACCCGGCTCTCGTCCGGCGGCGCTGTAGTCCGCCTCGATGGGCATCCCCGACATCGCCGCGGGCGCCTCCTGTTCGGAAGTGTCGTCGGCACAACCGGTTACGACGGCGCCGGTCGCCACGAGAAGGCACGCCAGCCCGATGCCCCCGAGGTGAGCGCGGATCATCAGTTCCTTTCTGCGAGGGCCTCGTCGACGACGTGGTCGAGGTGACGGATGCCGTGCGTGCGGTCGCGCAGCAGCCCGTACGCGAGCACCAGGATGGCGCTGAGCGCAAACCCCACTGCGCCTGCGGGGACGACGAACTGCCACGCCGAGCCCTGCCGGACCGCCGGTTCGGCGGCGTCGACGACGACGAGTTCGGCGGCGCCGGTGTCGACCCTGGCCATCTCCTTGGTCAGCGCGACCAGGTTCTGCGTGACGCCATCGGCGGTGCGGCGGGTGAGGTCGGGGTCGCTGCCGGTCACCGCCACCTCCAGCAGCGCGGAGTTCTTGGCCGACACGGTGATGCGGGCCGCGAGTTCGGCCGGGCTGGTGTCCAGGTCCAACTGCTCGATGGTGCGGATCGTGACCTGCCGGCTGCGGGCCAGATGGCCGGTGGTGAGGTTTCGCGAGATCGAGTTCAGGTGGCCGTAGTAGGCGTCCACCGGGGTGGCGCCGCCCGGCGTCACCGCGAAAACGCGTGCGGTCGAGGTGAACACGGGCGGCGTGCTCTGCCAGGCCAGCCAACCGGCGCCCGCCGAGACTGCGGTTGCGCACAGCAGCACCACCCAGCCGTTGACCAGCAGCCGTAGATAGTCGCGTACCCGAGGCACGTTCGCGGGCGGCCTCATGTTGCCCCCACGCAGACGTCGGCGGGCTGTTGGCCGTCGAAGCGCGCCTTCAGCCACGCCAGCGACGTCTGGATGACCAACTCGTTGGTGGTGGTCGTGTCACCGATGCGGCGATTCACCACGATGGGATCACCTTTGGCGCACGCCTCTTTCACCGCGAGCGCGACACCGGCTTGTGGCACCACCGGGTCGTGTGTGCCGTACACCACCAGGACGGGCGCGGGCGGGGCCGGTGAGCTGCCGGGCAGCGCCAAGGTGTTCAACGCGTTGCGCAGCGTAGCGGCGGCGGCCTCGTCGCGCGGGCGCAGGTCCTCCGGGCGCAACTGCGACACCAGCCGGTTCGCCTCTGCGGGATCCGCGGGCGCGCACGAGGTGAGCAGATCCCAGTGCTCGCTGGCCAAACCCGAACGGTAGGCGTTCAGATCGAGATTGGGCAGCTCCTGCGACAAGCCCTGCAGCAGCACCATGAGCAGCCGGTACTGGTTCGGGGTGAGGTTGCCGCTGCTGGCGGCATCGACCAATGGCGACAGGTCGGCGTACGGCGAAAGCGCCACGGCGCCTACCAGGTTGAGCCCGGCGCTGTAATCGGCGGCCCGGATCGCCGCTGCCCATGCTGCAAGGCCGCCCTGGCCGCTGCCGTACGCCGCCCAGTCCGGGCTGGTCTCGGGAACCACCCGGTGCGCCGCGCGCACCCCGTCGATCATGGTGTTGCCCAGGGCAACCCAGTCCAGCGGCGCGTGCTGTTGGCCGCCGACACCGAGCCCTGGAAAGTCGGGCATCATCACCATGTAGCCGCGGTTGAGCATCACCGTCATCGCTGACGCGTAGCCGCCCAGCCCCTGCGCCAGCGACGGCGCGCAGTTCTCCGTCACGCCGGTGAGCGTGTGCCCGAACGCGATGACCGGCCACCCGCCCTCGGGCGCCTTGCCCGCGGGAACCGCAACCACGCCGGAGACTTCGGCGGGTTGGCCGCCGGTGGTGGTCGAGCGGTACACCACCCGTACCGCCGTCACGCCGGCGTCGGTGAAGTGTCTGTTGGGGGCGAGGGGTTCGACCTCAACCAGCGATCCTGGCCCGTCGCCGGTCAGATCCGGCGGCGGCAATTCGGTCGCGCCGACAAACGGCGGCACCAGCGAGTGCGGCGGCCGGTTGTAGTCCGCCTGCGGCTGCGGCGGGCTCGGCGCACAGCCGGCCAGTACCGACACCGCGCCGACGATGGCTCCTGCGTGGGCCACCGCGAGCCGCAACCGCACTATCCGTTGCCTCCGTGTCTGGGCCTGCTCCCGGCGCCCAGCGCCGCGTCGCCGTTGGCATGCCGCGGGGTGTCCGAGCCGACGAGTTGACCCTTCTGGGTCGCCACGGGTCGGGTGTCGGCCGAGTTGTCGCGTCCGCTGCCCGACGGCCTCGCTGCCGAATCCGCTGGGGCGTCACGGCGCACCTGTTTGTGGTGTTGGCGCCGCAGGCGGCCGCCGACACGTTCGAAGGTCGCCACCGTCCCGATCAACGCGACGTTGGCGGTCTGCAGCGCCTGGATCCCCCGGCGCAGCGCCGAGTTCGTGGTGGACCCGATGCGGGCCAGCAGCACCGCACCGTCGCACAGCGCGCCGATGTTCGCGCCGTCGGCGTAGTGCTCGAGCGGAGGCGTGTCGACGACGACATAGTCGAAATTGCGTCCGAGCTCCTCGAACATCGCGGTGGCGCGGTCGTTGGCCCACATCTCGCCGGGGCGCGACGCCTTGGGTCCCGCGGGCAGCACCGCGATGGCGTGCGCGCCGACGGGGATCTCGCCGATCACCGCTTCGGCCACTGCGTGCTCGCCGGCGATCACCGTGCTCACGCCTCGGTTCATGGCGCGGGCGCGACGCTGGTCGTCCAGACCCAGCCGGTCGGCCAGGTCCGCGCCGCGCAAATCACCGTCGACGACGATGACCGAACGGCCCGACTCGGCCAGCGCGGCGGCGAGGTCGATGGCGACGGTGGTGCGTCCGTCGCCGGTCGACGGGCTGGTCACCGCGATGCGGCGCGGCGGGGCGCCGCTACCGGGTGGCACCGCGAACCGCAGGTTCGTGCGCAGTTCACGCACCCGCTCGGCGTAGAGCTCGTTGCCGTCGAGATCGACGACCGTGGTCGCGGGCCGGGTGGGTTCTGCGGGCAGCGCCCCCAGCAGGTGGGTGCCGACGGCGCCCTCCACCGCATCGCGGCCGCGCAGCCGCTTGTCGAGGATGCCCGCCAGCACCGCGGCGATGATGCCGACCACCAGACCGATGACCGCACCCAACGCCGTCATCGTGAGCACACCGAGCCCCGTCGGCGCCGTCGGGTAACTGGCCTCGTCGACCACCACCAGGCCCGCGGCGGGGCTGCCGCCCCGGCGCGACGTCTCCAGCTCGCTGACCAGCCCGACGAGCTGGTCGGCCACCGCATTGGTGTAGGCCTGCGCCTGCGCGGGGTCGGCGTCGGTGACGCTCACATCGAGCAATACCGTCTTCTCACCGGGCAGCGCCGTGACCTTCGAACGCAGCTCGTCCGGCGAGATCGGCGCCTTCAGCTGGTCCACCGCGCGGGCGGCCACTTGTTCGCTGGACGCCAAGTCGGCGTAGGAGTACACCCGTTCCTGGGAGAAGAGGTTGTTCTGATACGCCTCGGTGACCGAGGTGCCGTGCTGCGTTGCTACGAACAGGCGCGCAGTGGACTGGTATTCGGGTGTCAGTAAAAACGTGGCCGCATAGCCACCGGCGCCACCAACGATCACCAGGGTCACGATCAGCCACCAGTACCTGCGGAAAATACGCAGGTATTCCATGATCTCCAAGATCGAACCTTTCAGAAGCGCGCCGCAAACTAAAGATCAAACACGGACAGAGTAACGGTTGTGCGGCCGGACCGCCGCAATGCACCTGACCGGGCAGGCTGGTGTCCAGTCCGCGAAGCTGTCACCATAGTCCCGTGACGTGCCGCCCGGACCTGATCGGCAAATGCCTGCTCGCCGTGGTGGCGATCGCCATCTGCCCCCTCGTCGCGTGGCTTGCCGTCGGGCACGGGACGCTGGTGACGTACGGGGTTGTCGGCCTTATTGCGCTGGTCATCGCCGTATATATCGGTTTGCGCCATCCGTTGTGGCTGTTTTGGGCAACGGCGGCGGTAATCGGCGGACTGCCCTTCGGATACTTCCCCGGCGTCCACATTCCGCTGTACCTGTTATTCGCCGCCGGAGCGGTGCTGGCGGCCATCATCCATCCCACCCAGCGAACTCGACTCAGCACGCTCGAGACAGCGGTGATCGCGTTGCTGGTTGCATCGGCTTTGTCTGTTGTCGCCACCGGGGCCACCCTTCCGGCAATTTTGCTGTACGCGAAGTGGGGCATCGCAACGTCGGTGACAATCGCGTTGCTGAGAATGTCGCGCGAGAACCTCGCCCGGTTCGGAAGGATATTCGTCTACGCCGCATCAGCCAATGCCCTCGTCGGAATTGCCATGGCGACGGTGGACCAACAGCAGCGCCTGTTGAAGCCGCTGCAGATCTTCGGCTACGGCGTCGGCGCAGGGCTGCGCGAGCAGACGGCGTTGTACGTCTACTCCGACGAGGGCGCCACGATCGGCAGGACGTTGCGCCTGGGCGGGACGTGGGTGCTGCCCAACAGCGCCGGGCTGGCCCTGGCGACCGCGCTGATCATCTGCCTGGTCCTGTTCACCGGCTGGCGGCGCACCCTGATGTCCACCGTCATCGTGATGGCGCTGCTGCTCACGCTGAGCCGCAGCATGATCTTCTCGGTCGCGGTCGGGCTGCTGCTGGTGCTGCTGTCCCACAGCATGCGGGCCCGCGACCGCCAGATCGCGATGGGGATCATCGGTGTCGGCGCCGCGGCGGCCCTGCTGACCCCGATGATCCGGGACCGCATCTTGTCCACGTTCGCCGACGAGGACACCGGGCGCGAAGCCCGGGCGGACTCGATCGCCGAGTTCCCGAACCGCATGTCGGGCAACTGGCTGTTCGGGCTCGGCTGGGACCGACCCGAATTCCGCAGCGGCCAGTTGGCGCAGTCGCTCAACTACGTCTCGAACGCGCCGCTGTTGACGGTCTACCGCGGAGGCATCATCACCGGGCTGGTGTTCGTCGCCATCCTGGTGATCGGCGCGGTGATGGCCTACCGCGCGCTGCGCTCGCCGTCGTTGCCCCATGCCGTCTACGGCGGCGTGTTCATCGGTATCGCGGTGATCTCGGCGAACCTGCAGCAGTCGGTCGTCGATATGCCGCAGATGACGCTGACCTTCTCGATCCTGCTGGCGTTTCTGGTCTATGTCGATCAGACCAGACACGAGGCGCCGCCCGGCCGGGCAGCGGCTGTCGAGCCCGCGGCCGTCGCCGCAAGCTGACGACGTTCACTCGATCACCGGCTCGGCGCGCAGCAGCGCGGCCACCGCGCGGTGCGGTGTGCGCTGTTGCCAGCGCGCGCGGTTGACGTCGTAGAGCCGATCGCCGTCGGCCACCGCCGTGGGCTGGTCGAGAAGATAGCGCCGGCACTGCGCGACGAAGCTGTCGTCGTCGTCGTGGGTTTCAAGGCCGTACAGCGGCCCAAGGTCGCCGATTGCCGCGGTGGTACCCACCACCGGCAGACCCATTCTGATCGCGTCGAGAACCTTCACCCGCACCCCGCCACCGGTCTTGATGGGCGCCACCATCGCGCGGCAGGTGCCGAGGAACTCGGCCAGGTCGTCGACGAAGCCGAGGTCGCGCACACCGTCGGGGTAGACCGGATCGGGTGCGCCCGGCTTCTTCTTGCCGATCACCGCCAGTTCGGCGCCGGCGATGCCCGCGGCGATGTGCGGCCACAGCCGCAGCGCGTGCAGGAACGCCTCCTGGTTCGGCGGCCAGTCCCGCAGCCCCATGAAGACGAGCCGACGCGGCGTGTGCGCCACGTCGACCTGAGCTACCGGCGGCAGGGACACATCGAGCCAGCGGGCGCAGGCCACCCCGTTGGCGCGGTAGAACTCGGCGTCGGCCGCGTCGTAGGTGCCGACCGCGTCGGCGGCCCGCGCGACCCGCAGTTCGTCGCGGCGTAACCGGGGCGCCTCGATGCGGCCCAGCGCGCCGCGGCTCGCGCGCCACACCAGCGCCTCGGAGATGTTGGTGTTGACGACCAACCGGACGCGGCCGAACTTTGTGCTGCGCAGGAATGATTCGGCCATGTAACTGTGCTCGGCGACGAACACGTCGGCACCGCACGCATCGATGGCGGCGACCAGGTCGTCGGTGTCGAAACGGACGTGGACGAGGCTGCGCCGTTTGCGGATGGAATCGGCCAGCAGTTTCGCCGGCCGGATCGCCGGCTTCGGCAGCCGGGTCAGCGCATGGCCGCCGGGCAGCGTGGCCGGGCCCGTCTGCGCCGAAAGGCACAGCGCAGATACCTCGAACTCGTCGGCGGCCAGGCCCATGAGCAGCTGGCCCAGTTCGACGTCACCGGCCCGCTCCGTCACCGGGTCTTTCGACAGCAGGAATGTCACCTTCGTCTTCGGCCGGCCGCTTGCCATGCCGTCCCTTTCCGTAGATCGCCAGCGAGAAAATGGCCAACAGCGCCGCGTCGGCGGCCGACGTCGCAATCGCGGCGCCGACCGCGCCGAGATGCGCCAACATCGCCAACAACCCGAACTTCAGCGGCACCAACCCGATCACCGACGCCATCCGAACCATGTCGCGCCGCTGGGCATACAGCACGAACTGGAACACCATGATCACCGTGCGGAAGGCGCAGTAGGCCGACATGATGATCATCGCGATGGCCAGTTGTTGGGGCGCGGGCGAGATCAGCAACCCGATGCCGACGAGCAGCACCAGCAGCCCCCCGCCCGCGCCGAGCGCCACGGTCAGCTTCAGCGGCGGGCCGGTCGACAGGTCGCCGCCGCTGTCGCGCAGCGTCTGCGCGTAGGTGGTGCCGAACGCCTGGCCCACGTAGCAGACCGCAGAGGCGACCACCCAGGTCAGGTTGTAGTAGCCGACGACCGTGGTGTCGGTGAGCCAGCCCAGCAGCAATACGTCGCCGGCGAGGAAGGTTGAGGTGCCGAGCATCTCCCCGGCCAGCACCAGGATGGTCTGCGGCGGGCCCGGCAACTGCGGCCGGTGGCCGCGCACCGTGGCCGCCGCGAGCACCGCGATCACCACGTAGGGCACGCAGTAGGCCACGCTGGCGCCCAGCAGCGTCGGGTGCATGCCGACCAGCGGCGCACCGAACAGATAAGCGCAGCCCGCCAGCACGCTGCCGGCCTGTCTGCTGGTGTCGATCCGCGACGTCACGTGCGGGTCGCCCCGACGCATCGCGCGCGCCTTATAGGCCCCGACGATCAGCTCGCCGCCGGCTACCGTGACGCCGAACCAGACGATGTAGTTCAGCGGAAAGAAGATCTGGCCCAGCACCATCAGCGCCAGCCCGAGCAGATACCGGCCGGCGCGTTCGCGGACGAAGTCCTGCTCCGGTTCGCGCACCGAGCGCACCACATAGGGATTGCTCAGCGTCTGACCCAGCACCGACATCAGCGCGAAGCCCAGGCTGTACAAGCCGTAGTCGCTGATGCCCAGTTGATAGATCAGCGCCGCCGTCCACGCCAGGCCGGTGCCGCGCCCGCCATAGACGTAGAGCAGCGACACCACCGTCTTAGCGGATCGGCGGGGTGCGGCTTTGGGCTTAGATCCGGGAGTCGACAGGTCAGTGCCCCTCGTGGTGTCGGGCCAGCAGCTGCGACCAGGTCACCGCATAGGCCTGCGCGGTGGCCGCAGCAGAGCGCGCCTGGCGGGTTTTTTCCGCGTACTCCCCCAGCTCGGTGAGCCGCCCGGCGTCGCCGAGCAGCGCCCCGATCGCGCCGGCCAGGTCCGCTGCGACGGCGTCGCGGTCGGCGTCGGGGGTCGGGACGACGACGGCTGCGGATTTCTCGTCCAACTCGGCCAGTGAGCCGTAGGCGGTGCACACCACCGGCGTCCGGTACGCGGTGGCGTGCGCCACGACGCCCGACGCCGGGTACGTCTCGTCGTACCAGTGGCGTTTCCCGTAGGGCACCACGATGGCGCGCACCGAGCCGAAGAACGCGTCTTCGGCGGGGCCGTCGACGGCACCGAGGATCTCGATGCCGTCCACGCGCGGCAGTGATTCGGTGCCGCGGCCGGCGACCCGGATGGCGATGTCGTCGGGCAGCAGTTCGCGGATGCGCGCGACCTGCTCGAAGCCCTTACCTCGGTACACGTGGCCGAAGAACCCGACCGCGTTCGGGCGTTCCTGCACGGGGCGGATGACGGGCCGGTCGCGCACCAGGTGGGGCACGTACACCGCGGTGGTGTGCGGGTAGCGCTGCTCGATCGACCGACGGCCGGTCTCGGTGAGGGCGAACAACGTGCGCCGCCCGTTCACCATGCCTTCCACCTTGGTGGACAGCGGCCGCAGCGGGTAGTGCACGCCGTGGAAGATCAGCTTGCGGCTCAGCGTGGGGCCGAACATGAACTTGGTCGCCGCGGGCCACCACACCCCTTGCGGCGGGTCGTGGATGGTCGCGGTCACCGGGGTGCCCGGCAGGCCGGCGATGGCCCAGAACGGCGCCGCCCCGCCTGCGGCGAGTTCGGCGTGCACGAGCGTGCGGTCCGGCGCCTCGGCGACCGTCTCGGCGACGGCACGTCGATACCGGCGGATATCGCGCAGGGTGTCGCCGCCGGGGCCCCGCGTACGAATCTCGGCAACGTCGCGGAAGTGGGGTCTGACGGCGGTGACGAAGTCCTCGGCGTAGTCACCCACCGCGGTCTGACCTTCGGCAGCGCCGACGAAGACCAGCCGGTATTCGCGCAGGTTCGTCGTCACCTCGAATGCTCCCGTCGTTGATCGGAGCTAACGATACCCAAACGCCGATGGGGCGCCCGGTAAGGGCAATAGGAAGGCCTGTGCGCTGAGGTCGCAGCATTGCCGCCGTGTTATGCTACGCCACGTTTTTCGCCGTCTGGCAGGAGTACATCGTGGGCATAGCTGGAACCGCCAAATTCCTTGCGATACAACGTCTTAAGGGCTTTGACGTACCGGACACCCCGGTCTTCTACGGCACCGACGGCAGCTTCGCGAAGGGTACCGACTGGTTCATCGAAACGCTGCGCGCCTCCAAGCGTTATCTGGAATTCGGCACCGGCGGTTCGACTTATCTGGCAGCAAAGTTCGGAATTGAGTTCATCGCGGTCGACTCGGACCGGTTTTTCTTGAAAAGCGTGGAGAAAAAGATTCGCGATGACGGGCTGGCCCGGCCCGTCGGACAGAGCTTCCACTACGCCGATATCGGGCTGACCGCGCACTGGGGCCGCCCCATCGGGCCCGGCCTGAACTCACCCGGCCGGGTGGCGAAATTCCGCCGCTACTCGGATCTGCCTGCGGCCAGCTTCGTGGGCGGCCGGGCCCCCGACTTCGTTCTGGTCGACGGCCGGTTCCGGGTCGCCTGTGTGCTCAAGACCCTGCGCGCGCTGCGCCACGAGCGCGGCTGGACCATCGCGATGGACGACTACGGTGACCGCCCGCATTTCCATGTGGTGTCCGAGTTCGCCGAGATCGACCAGCTGGTCAACGGCCGGATGGCGGTCATCACCGCGGCCAAACCGGTCAGCGCGGAGTCGCTCGACGCGGCGATCCGCAAGTACGAAACCGAACTCGACTAGCCGAACAGCGGTCGGTAGTAGGCGCTGTACTGCAGCGCGTCGGGGTTGCGCTTGGCGATCAGCTTCGCCGGCACGCCGCCGACCACCTCGAGTTCGCCGATTTCCTTGTACTGGTTGACCAGCGCCTGCGCCGCCACGACGGCGCCGCGACGGATATGGCTGGGCAGGACCATCGCACGGCTGGCGATCCAGACGTAATCCTCGATCACGGTCGGCACCGGCACCGGTAGGAAGTCGGGATGGTTGATGTCGTGCCCGCCACCGATGATGTGGACGTCGCTGGCGATGGTGACGTTGTCGCCGATCCACAATCCGGCGCGGGCGTCGAGCAGGCACCGCTGCCCGATCGTGCTGTGGCGTCCGACGCGCAGGAACTCGGGATCGAGCACCTGCGTTGTGCGCATGATCGAGGACCCTTCGCCGATCGTGGCGCCCACCAACCGCAGGAACCCCAGCCGGACGGTGTGGGAGGGGATGTAGGTGACGAACATGTTGTACAGCAGTTGGGCAATCCGGTTGCGCGCCTTGCGCGCAAGGCCCATCGTCTGCATGCGGTAGTTCGCAAGCTTCCCGTCGGGTCCGACCTCCCATGACGGCGGTGGAGGCAGTTTGAGATCCGGTGCGGCCGCGAGTTTGCGTGCTACGTCGGCGGGGTCGGCTTTCGTCGGTTCTACGAACACTCAAGTACTCCTGTCAGAAGAACAGCGGACGGTAACTTGCGCTGTAGGCCAACGCATCCGGATCGCGCTTGCCGATCGGCTTGCCGGGGTTGCCGCCGACCACCGTCAGCTCGTCGATGTCCTTGACCACCAACGCATGTGCTGCCACCACGGCGCCGCGTTTGATGTGGCTGGGTAGCACCATGGCGCGGCTGGCGATCCACACGTGGTCCTCGACGACGGTCGGGTCGGGGCCGACGATCGGGAAGTCGGGATGGTTGATGTCGTGGCCGCCGGCCAGCAGCTGCACATCGCTGGCGATGGTCACGTTGTTGCCGAAGTAGATGCCCGAACGGCAGTCGAGCACACACCGCATGCCGATCGTGGTGTTCTCGCCGATCGCCAGATAGTGGATGTTTTGGATCTGGGTGCCCCGCATGATCGAGGAACCCTTGCCGATCTCGGCGCCGAACAGCCGCAACCAGGCCAGCCGGATGGTGTGCGACGGGATGTAGGTGATGACGATGTTGAAGGCCAGTTGCCCAACCCACCGGCGAAGCTTGTCGGCGAACGTGACGCCCTCGGTCTCCACGTCGACGATCCGGCCGTTCTCGTCGGTGATGTATTCGAACTGCGGGCTCATCTTGAGCGCGGGCGCGGCGGCGCGCTTCCGGGCGACGACCTCGGGGTCGATCTTCGTCGGTTCTAGACCCATCGCGTCACCCCTTGGCGGATGCCAGGTTGTCGACCGCGGCGTGCAGCTTTTCGGTGAAGACTTCCTCGGTGAACTGCTCGACGTGGCGGCGGATCTTGTCCGCGTCGAATCGGGTGGCTTCGAACCGGTTCAATGTCTCGGCGATCGCGGCGGGCTCCGGCTTGTCGAAGTACATCCCAGTGACGCCCTCGTCGATGGTGTCCAGGAAGCCGCCGAAGCGCAGCGCCACGCTCGGACGGCCCCACACGCCGGCCTCGATGGGCGTCAACCCGTAGTCCTCGTAACTGGCAGCAAGCAGCGCCCGGCAGTTCTTGTAGAGCCAGGCCATCTGGCCGTCGGTGAGGTCGGACAGCATGGTCACATTCGCGGTCTTGATGCCGCGCAACCGCTCGGCGTCGGGGCCCTTACCGACCACGACGAGCCGGCGGTCGGTTCCGGCGAAGGCACGCACGATCACGTCGACGTTCTTGTAGGGCAGCAGCCGGGAGACGACCAGGTAGAACCCGTCCTCGGTGACATCGAGCCCGGGGATCGGTTCAGGGTTCATCGACTGCGACATCGCCACAGGGGCGAACATCACGTCGGAGTCGATGCCGTAGATGTCGGCGATGCGGTTCTGGATCAGCGTCGAGATCGCGTAGTACTTGTCGGCCGCCAGCGCCTGGCGGCGGTCCCACGCCTTGAGGTACGGCTTGGACAGCGCTAACCCGGCGCGTTTGATCAGGCCGCTGTCGTCGCCGAGGTACTTGTCGGACAGATACAGCCACCGCGCCGGTGAGTAGCAGTAAATGAGCTTGCGGCCGTTGGTGCGAAATCCGTGCGCCCACCCGCTGGTGCTCGTCAGCACGATGTCGGCGTCCACGAACACCGACCGCGCGATCTGGGGGTACAGCGGCAGGGCCGCGCGGTGATACTTGCGCAGCGGCCCGAAGCGGTTGTAGGGCGACACCCGGACGTCGCAGTCCGCAAACTCCGGGTAGGTGCTTTGCGGCTCGTAGAGCATCGTGTAGATCGGTGCCTCGGGGAACGCCTTGGCCATCGACAGGACGATCTTCTCGGCTCCCCCGAGTTGGGTCAGGTAATCGTGCGCAATCGCTACCTTCGGACCGTCGATTCCGTCGTATTTGCGGGCTGGTTGCACGCTGATAATCCTCTCACGAGGCTCCGTCGCCTGTTTGCCAGATGTTTGGTTGAATGGTTGCTCTGCTTCCGCGGGGACTATAGAACCGCAAATACGGCCCCGTGACAAGCGGGAGTTTGGAATTTGCTGATCGGCCCTCCTTGGTGGGAACCTGCGGCAGGTATGCTTTGCCGAGCCGCCGCCCGAAAAGTACCGGAGTAAACGCATGAATAACGAAGGCGTCAATTTAACGGTGTCCCCCGCCGGTAGCCGTGTTAGCTACCGGGATATCGAAACGCTGTGGAAAGGCTACGACGAATACGTCCGTGAGCTGGCGTTGCGTGAGGGTGCGCAAAACATCGCCGAGCTGGGCGGCGGTGCCAACCCGGTGCTGGCCGACAACGAGCGCTGGGGGTTCGCCTCGCACCGCATCGTCGTCGACATATCGGCCGAGGAGCTAGCGAAGGCCGGCGGCGACGTGGAGACGCGGGTGCTGGATTTGTGCCAGCCCGTACGCGACGGCCGCGAGATGTACGACATCGTGTTCTCCAAGATGCTGTGCGAGCACGTGCCCGACGGGCGGGCGTTTCACCGCAACTGCTTCGATCTGCTGCGCCCCGGCGGTCTGGCCGTGCATTACTTTCCGACGCTGTACACGCTGCCGTTCGTGCTGAACCGGCTCATCCCCGAACATGCTGCGCGCACACTGCTGCGCAAGATCCAGCCCGGTCGCATCGACGACCCCAAACACGAAAAGTTCCCCGCCTACTACCACTGGACCACCGGGCCCACCAAGCGGGCGATCCGCCGCTTCGAGAGCGTGGGCTTCGAGCTCGAGCAGTGGCACGGCGCCTTCGGCCATCACTACTATCACCTGGTCAAACCGCTGGACGCGCTGGAGCAGGCCAAGTCACGGTTCCTGCTCAAACACCCGGTGCCCGCGTTGACCAGCTTCGCCGTGGTCGCGCTGCGCAAGCCTGCTTAAGGAGACATTAAGGAACCCGGTAGCATCGGGCACCATGACTAGCGTTACCGAACCGGGCGAAACGCACGAGATCGATATCCACACCACCGCCGGCAAGCTCGCCGATCTGCGCAGGCGCGAGGAGGAGACGCTGCACCCGGTGGGTGAGGCGGCGGTGGAGAAGATTCACGCCAAGGGCAAATTGACTGCCCGCGAACGCATTCTGGCGCTTCTCGACGAGGGATCGTTCGTCGAACTCGACGCACTGGCGCGGCACCGCAGCAAGAACTTCGGGCTGGACAGCAAGCGTCCGCTCGGTGACGGCGTGGTGACCGGCTACGGCACCATCGACGGCCGCGAGGTGTGCATCTTCAGCCAGGATGCCTCGGTGTTCGGCGGTAGCCTCGGCGAGGTCTACGGCGAGAAGATCGTCAAGGTCCAGGAGCTGGCCATCAAGACCGGCCGCCCGCTGATCGGCATCAATGACGGCGCCGGCGCACGCATCCAGGAGGGCGTCGTCTCGCTGGGCCTGTACAGCCGGATCTTCTACAACAACATCAAGGCTTCCGGCGTCATCCCGCAGATCTCGCTGATCATGGGCGCCGCCGCGGGCGGGCACGTGTACTCCCCCGCGCTCACCGACTTCGTGATCATGGTCGACCAGACCAGCCAGATGTTCATCACCGGCCCCGACGTCATCAAGACCGTCACCGGTGAGGACGTCACGATGGAGGAGCTCGGCGGCGCGCACACCCAC
Source organism: Mycolicibacterium sp. XJ879 (assembly GCF_053483935.1). NCBI lineage: Bacteria > Bacillati > Actinomycetota > Actinomycetes > Mycobacteriales > Mycobacteriaceae > Mycobacterium > Mycolicibacterium sp. XJ879. Next base: position 407,085 of record NZ_JBEFTH010000004.1, on the reverse strand, counting down.
ATGTCGAAGTCGGGCACCGCGCACTATGTCGCCTCCGGTGAGCAGGACGCCTTCGACTACGTTCGCGACCTGCTGAGCTACCTGCCGTCCAACAACTACGCCGACCCACCGCGCTACCCGGCCCCGGTGCCTGAGGGCGCGATCGAGGACAACCTCGTCGACGAGGACCTCGAGCTGGACACGCTGATCCCGGACTCGCCGAACCAGCCCTACGACATGCACACGGTGATCACCAGGATCCTCGACGACGACGAGTTCCTCGAGATCCAGTCGGACTACGCGACCAACATCGTCGTCGGGTACGGCCGCGTCGAGGGTCGTCCGGTGGGCATCGTCGCCAACCAGCCCACCCAGTTCGCCGGCTGTCTGGACATCAACGCCTCCGAGAAGGCCGCTCGCTTCATCCGGACCTGCGACTGTTTCAACATCCCGATCGTGATGCTGGTTGACGTGCCGGGCTTCCTGCCGGGCACCGGCCAGGAATACAACGGCATCATCCGCCGCGGCGCCAAGCTGCTCTACGCCTACGGTGAGGCCACCGTGGCCAAGATCACGGTGATCACCCGCAAGGCCTACGGCGGCGCCTACTGCGTGATGGGGTCCAAGGACATGGGCGCCGACGTCTGCGTGGCCTGGCCGACGGCGCAGATCGCGGTGATGGGCGCGTCGGGCGCGGTCGGCTTCGTCTACCGCCAGGAGCTCAGTCAAGCAGCGAAGGACGGCGCCGACGTTGAGGCGCTGCGCTTACAGCTGCAACAGCAGTACGAGGACACGTTGGTCAACCCGTACATCGCCGCCGAACGCGGCTACGTCGACGCGGTGATCCCGCCGTCGCACACCCGCGGTTACGTGGGCACCGCGCTGCGGCTGCTGGAGCGCAAGATCAGCCAGGTGCCGCCGAAGAAGCACGGGAATATTCCACTGTGAGCGGGGCGAACAATTCAGCCGCTGTGAGCGGGGCTGTGGTTGAGGATCCGCACGCGCACGAGGCGCACATCCAAGTGGTGTCCGGGCACCCGACCGCCGAGGAGCTCGCGGCGCTGCTCGCCGTGTTCGCCGCCGCGTCGGGGACTCCGGAAGAGCCGCGCGAGCAGGAGCAGAACTTGTGGGGTCATCCCGTTGACCGGCTGCGCTACTCGTCGTTCAGCTGGCAGCGGGTGACGTTGGTGGAACGGACCCACATGCGCCGATGACGCGGGTGGTCCTCGCGTCGGCATCGCCGGGCCGCCGAAAGGTATTGCGGCAGGCCGGAATAGATCCGCTCGTCATCGTCTCCGGCGTCGACGAGGACGCTGTGCTCGCAGGGCTTGATCCCGCGGCCACGCCGTCGGAGATCACGGCGGCGCTGGCGGCGGCCAAAGCCGAGGCGGTCCTCGGCGGGCTGGATTCGGCTGTGTCGGCCGATTGCGTGGTCATCGGCTGCGATTCGATGCTCTACCGCGACGGGGCGCTCGTCGGTAAGCCCGCGACAGCCGCGGCAGCACGCGCCGGCTGGCAGCAGATGGGCGGCACGTCCGGTGAGCTGTACACCGGTCACTGCGTTATCCGGTTACGGGACAACGCTGTTGCGTATCAGTGCGCCGACAGCATGGCCACCACGGTGCACTTCGGGGTGCCGTCTGCTGATGAGCTCGACGCCTACGTCGCCACCGGTGAGCCGACCGCGGTGGCCGGCGGTTTCACCATCGACGGGCTGGGCGGCTGGTTCATCGAAGGGGTCGACGGTGACCCGTCGTCGGTGGTCGGCATCGGCCTGCCGTTGACCCGTCGTCTGTTGCGTGAGGCGGGGTTGTCGATCGCCGACCTTTGGGCCGCCAACCCGGTCACCCCTTGAGCGCGAGCAGCGCGAGCAGCGCTAGCAGCGCGAGCAGCGCTAGCAGCGCGAGCAGCGCGCGCGAGCAGACACAAACTCGCACTCAACTACCAAGTTTTGTGTGATTTCGCGTCTGCTCGCGGGGGTTAACTGGCCGCCGCGGAACGCGACAGGTGGGACCGGAGGCGATCGGCGAGCCGCCACGGCTCACGTCTGACGTCGTCAACGGTGATCGGGACCATCGTCCAGTCCACCTCTTGCACACCGGCGTACCTCTTCTTGTCCCTGAGCATCTCGAGCCTGCCAGCGTGCCAGTCGACGCTCTCGTACTCCGCGACCACACGCTGTTTCGGCCAGGCGAAATCGACGCGGTACACCGTGCCGTCGAGGCCGACGATTTCGTACTGCAACTCAGGCATCGGCAGCCCGTAATCGATCATCACCAGGCGTGCCTCGCTTTCCATCGCCGACTCTGCGCGGCCGTCGACGTGCGGCAGCAGCTCTCGCACCTGAACAATCCCGCGGCGGCCCTTCTGTTCACGCACAGCGTCCTCGAGTTGTGCAGGCGTGCAGGCGTTTACATGAAGCACGGCGTCGAGAGTGGCGAGCGCTCGGGGCCTGCGCAGTTGCCGCGCGACCTCCACAGCGGTCCAGGCGGGTGCCGTCGCCAGCCGGCCGGCGATCCGTTGTAGTGGCGCGCCCACACGCTGGTGGACCATCAAACCGGTCGTCGGCCGCATCCGCACACCTGGGTCGAGCACGTGCACCCTTTTGGTGTCCTGCACATCGAAGCGATACAGGCTTGCGGCCGTGCCCATACACGCGACCGCAGGTTGGCCCATCAAAAGATCCAACGCCGCTAATCGACCGTGCAGGTCGGGTTCAGCCGTGCTGTATATCCCCCGCCACACCCGAACGAGTTCGCCGTTGCGAACCATTACGTCGAGCTGCTGACGGGTCATGACCGTCAGCAACTGTCCGGTCGTTGCGATTCCGCCGTGTTCATCGAGAAGGGTCAGGGCAGCCGCGTTCATGCCGAAATCATCAAAGGCCTACGGGTCGAGAACCTGCGGCCGCAGGCCAATCTGGGGATGAAAACGCCGTTGTGGATAACGCCTCTCTCGGCGAGCAGACACAAACTCGCACTCGCGGGCCGATTGTTATGCGAGTTTGCGTCTGCTCGCGCCATAAAGGAGAGCTACATCAGGTCGTTGGGCGGCACATCGCGGCGGTGCGCGCGATACCAGTCGACGGTGCGCATCAACCCATCGTCGAGACCGACTTTTGGCGCCCACCCGAGCGCGCGCATCTTGGCGATATCGGGGCAGCGGCGCAACGTGGCGCCCTCGGGGGCCTCGCCGGGTTTGATGTCCAGCTCCACGCCGACGATCCCGGCGATCCTGGTGGCGAGCTCGCGGATCGTGAGTTCCTCGTCGTTGCCGATGTGGTAGATCTCGCGGTGCGCGCCATGCTCATACATGGTGAGGATGCCGTCGACGCAGTCGTCGACGTAGAGAAACGAGCGTGTCTCGGTGCCGTCGCCCTGGATCGGCAGCACGCTGTCACCGGCCTCCTGGGCGTCCAGTGACCGCAAAATCAGCTGCGGCTCAACATGTTTGAAACCCATATCGGGACCGTAGACGTTGTGCGGCCGGAAGACCTGCACCTTGCGGTAGTGCTCCTGGCCATAGTTGAACGCGATGAGCTCGCTGACGATCTTGGAGCCGCCGTACGAGTAGCGCGGGTTGAGGCTGTCGGGCAGCATCAGCGGAACCGTCTCCGGCGTGGGAATCACCGGTGGCGTCTGGTACACCTCGGCCGTCGACGCCACTACGAGGTCCGGCACCCCGACGTTGCGACCGGCGTTGCTCACCGCCAGCGCACCGCGCAGACCCATGTCGAGCACCAGTTCCGGTCTGGTATAGAAGTTTTCGGTGCCGTTGATGGCGGCCAGGTGCATCACCACGTCGGCGCCCTTGAACGCCCGCTCCAACGCATCCTGGTCGCGCACGTCGTTGGTGAACAGTTCGACGTCGTCGGCGACGTCGCCAAGGCGTCCCGCGTCGCCGCGCACCATCGAGTCGACGACGGCCACGTTCCAGCCGTCGACGACCATCCGCCGCGCCAGGTATGCCCCGATGAAGCCGCACCCGCCGGTGATCACCACGCGGTCAGGCATCGCACACCACGCGTCCACTCTTGCCGACGGCGAAGTAGGAGTCACCCAGTTCGGACTCCGGCAGGTGGCTGAAATGGTTCCAGTAGTCGAAGACGAACCCGTTCGGTTTGATGAACTCGCTGATGGTGCGTGGCGAGATGGTGCCGAGCGACGGGTGGTTGTTGCCGATCACCACCACCGACGCGCCGCTGACCGCGTCGCCGAACCGATCGAAAACGGCCTCGTCGGGAAACTCGGCCGCCAGCAGACCGGTCGGCGTGACGGGGTCGTAGATGCAGATTTCGGCTCCGGGATGGGCCTTCTTGAGCGCGTCGAGCACCCTGATCGACATCGATCCGCGCAGGTCGCTGGTCTCCGGCGACCCCTTGAACGCCATGCCGAGCAAGCTGATCTTCATCGGCGCCGACGCCTGCAGACCGCGCCGTTCGATCTCGCTGCTGATGAAGCGCACCGTCTCCTCCGGCTGGCGTTCGTTGACCATCCGGCCCGCTTTGGTGATCTCCAGATCGAGGCCGCGGGTGCGCGCGCTTTCCATCAGGATGTGCGGGTCCTTCTCCAGGCACGGCCCGCCGACCAGACCCGGCAGCGGGATGTTGGTGCGGTTGTAGCCGAGCTTGCCCGACGAGATGACCTCGTGCGCGCTGACGCCGAACGCGTCGCACACCCGGGCCACCTCGTTGGCGAAGGCGAACTGCACATCGCGGTAGGTGTTGCTGACCAGTTTCATGATCTCGGCCGTCTCGATATCGGACACCAGGACGATGGATTTCGTTAGCCGGCGAAATACCGCGGCCGCCCGGTCAGCCACCTCGGAATTGTCGGCACCGACAATTTGCGGCAATTCGCGCAATTCCGATAGTGCCCGGCCTTCCAGCGTCCGTTCCGGACACATTGCGATATCGAATTGCTTGCCGCTGGCCGCCAGGATCGGCGCGACGACCTGGCGGGTGGTGCCGATCTTGACCGTCGAGCGCAGGATCACCAGGGCGCCGTCGCGCATATTCTCGGCAATGTCGCGCGCGGCGGACTCGATCATGTCGATCTGCGCCACACCCGCCGCCGAAAGCGGTGTGCCGACCGTAATGATGTATGTATCACAGGTAAAGCTGTTGTCGAACCGCTCGGTGGCCACCAGCTTCTTGAACCTGGTCACACCGTCCAGTGCGTCGGGCAGACCGGTTTCGGTGAAGTGCGGTGTGCCCTCGTTGGTCATCGCCACCAGTTCGGGCCGCTTCTCCACCCCGATCACCGAGTAGCCGGCTTCGGCGAGCACCGTGGCCAAGGTCAGCCCCACATAACCCAGTCCGACTATTCCAATGTCGTAATTTGCTGGCTCAGGCATATTTCCTCGAGTTTGTTGAATGCAACGACCCCGACACGAGTGCACACAATACTTTGCCAGAGTTCTTTTTGCACGGCGGGTACATGCCACGCGCCCTGGCGGCTGGGTAGGCTCTGACTGTGCCTCTGCCACCCGATCCAGATCCCGCCCTGCAGGCGTACGCCCATCCGGAACGCCTGGTGACCGCTGATTGGTTGTCGGCCAACCTCGGCCGGCCGGGCTTAGCCATCGTCGAATCCGATGAGGATGTGCTGCTCTACGACACCGGCCATATCCCCGGCGCCGTCAAGATTGACTGGCATACCGACCTCAACGATCCGCACGTGCGCGACTACATCAACGGCGAGCAGTTCGCTGACCTGATGAACCGCAAGGGGATATCCCGCGACGACACCATCGTGGTCTACGGCGACAAGAGCAACTGGTGGGCCGCCTATGCGATGTGGGTGTTCACCCTGTTCGGCCACCCTGATGTCCGGCTGCTCAACGGCGGACGCGATTTGTGGATCTCCGACGGCCGCGAAACCACCCTCGCGGTGCCCAGCACGCAGTCCACCGGCTATCCCGTCGTCGACCGCAACGACGCACCGATCCGCGCCTACAAGGAAGACGTGCTGGCCATCCTCGGCGAAGAGCCGCTCATCGACGTGCGTTCACCGCAGGAGTACACCGGCGAGCGCACGCACATGCCGGACTATCCCGAGGAGGGCGCGCTGCGCGGCGGCCACATCCCCACCGCCAAGTCGATCCCGTGGGCCAAGGCGGCCGACGACAGCGGCCGGTTCCGCAGCCGCGCCGAACTCGAGGAGCTCTACGGCTTCGTGCAGCCCGACGATAGGACGGTGGTGTACTGCCGCATCGGTGAGCGCTCCAGCCACACCTGGTTCGTGCTGACCCATCTGCTCGGCCTGCCCGATGTGCGCAACTACGACGGCTCGTGGACGGAATGGGGCAACGCGGTGCGCGTGCCCGTCGCGGTCGGGGAAGAGCCAGGCGAAGCGCCGTGAGCATGCCGACCCCCTTAGCCGAGGTGGTGTCGGATTTTGCCGAGGTGCAGGGGCAGGACAAGCTGCAACTGCTCCTCGAGTTCGCCATGGAGCTTCCAGCACTGCCCGCCCATCTCGAAGAGGCCGCGATGGAGCCGGTGCCCGAATGCCAGTCGCCGTTGTTCCTGCATGTCGATGCCCAGGACCGCGAACACGTCCGGCTGTACTTCAGCGCGCCGGCCGAAGCCCCGACCACGCGCGGGTTCGCCGCGATCCTGGCCGCCGGGCTCGACGACCAACCCGCCGACGAGATCCTGGCCGTGCCCGACGACTTCTATTCCGAACTTGGGTTGGCCGCGTTGATCAGCCCGCTGCGGCTGCGCGGCATCTCGGCGATGCTGGCCCGCATCAAACGCCGGCTGCGCTAGCTCCACGGGAGCTGGGGCTTTGGGAAAAGTCCCGCGGTGCAAGTTCTTTCGTCGAACGGGCGAGCTGACCCGTTGACTCTGCGGTGACGGCTCGTGCAGCCGCACTATCGCGCCCTGGGCGCAGAGTCAAGAAATTGCGAGTCGACTGCTCAGCGGCCGGATGCCTGTGGAGACTTTCCGGCACCGCGTCATCAGGTGCCCCGCATCGCCCCTTAAACTGCCCCGGGATAGATTCTTAAAGACGTTTCTTAGAGATATGCCGTCAGGAGGCCACGTGGCAAGTCACGCCAGCTCAAAGATCTCCAAGGTGCTCGTCGCCAACCGTGGGGAGATCGCGGTCCGGGTCATCCGGGCGGCCAGGGATGCGGGGCTGCAGAGCGTGGCCGTGTACGCCGAACCCGACGCCGACGCACCGCACGTACGACTCGCCGACGAAGCGTTCGCGCTCGGCGGGCAGACCTCCGCGGAGTCCTACCTCGACTTCGCCAAGCTGCTCGATGCCGCCGCGAAGTCGGGCGCCAACGCGATCCACCCGGGCTACGGGTTCCTGTCGGAGAACGCCGACTTCGCCCAGGCCGTCCTGGACGCCGGGTTGATCTGGATCGGCCCGAGCCCGCAGTCCATCCGCGACCTCGGCGACAAGGTCACCGCGCGGCACATCGCGGCGCGGGCCCAGGCGCCGCTGGTGCCCGGCACCTCGGATCCGGTGAAGGACGCCGACGAAGTGGTGGCCTTCGCCAAGGAGTACGGCGTGCCGATCGCCATCAAGGCGGCGTTCGGTGGCGGCGGCCGCGGTATGAAGGTGGCCCGCACCATCGAAGAGATCCCCGAGCTCTACGACTCGGCGGTGCGCGAGGCCACCGCGGCGTTCGGGCGCGGCGAGTGCTTCGTCGAGCGCTATCTGGACAAGCCACGTCACGTCGAGGCCCAGGTCATCGCCGATCAGCACGGCAACGTCGTCGTCGCGGGCACCCGCGACTGCTCGCTGCAGCGCCGGTTCCAGAAGCTGGTGGAAGAAGCGCCGGCGCCCTTCCTCACCGATGCGCAGCGCAAGGAGATCCACGAGTCGGCCAAGCGCATCTGCAAGGAGGCCGGCTACTACGGCGCGGGCACCGTCGAGTACCTGGTCGGCCAGGACGGGCTGATCTCCTTCCTCGAGGTCAATACCCGTCTGCAGGTCGAGCACCCGGTGACCGAGGAGACTTCGGGTATCGACCTGGTGCGCCAGCAGTTCCTGATCGCCAACGGCGACGCACTCGAGATCACCGAGGACCCGACCCCGCGCGGCCACTCCATCGAGTTCCGCATCAACGGCGAGGACGCCGGCCGCGGTTTCCTGCCCGCGCCCGGCCCGGTGACCAAGTTCGAGGCTCCACAGGGCCCCGGTGTGCGGTTGGACTCCGGCGTGGAAACCGGCTCGGTGATCGGCGGACAGTTCGACTCGATGCTGGCCAAGCTGATCGTCACCGGCGCCAACCGCCAAGAGGCGCTCGAGCGGTCGCGCCGCGCCCTTGCAGAGTTCACGGTCGAGGGCCTGGCCACCGTCATCCCGTTCCACCGCGCCGTGGTGTCCGATCCGGCGTTCATCGGCGACGACTCAGCTGGTTCGGCTGGTTTCACCGTGCACACCCGCTGGATCGAGACCGAGTGGGACAACACCATCGAGCCGTTCACCGGCGGTGACCCGATCGAAGAGGAAGACACCATCCCGCGGCAGACCGTCGTCGTCGAGGTGGGCGGGCGTCGGCTCGAGGTGTCGCTGCCCGGTGACCTGGCGATCGGCGGTGGCGGCGCAGCGGGCGGCAACATCGTGCGTAAGAAGCCCAAGCCGCGCAAGCGTGGCTCCAACGCCGGTGCGGCCGCCTCCGGCGACGCCGTGACGGCGCCGATGCAGGGCACCGTGGTGAAGGTGGCCGTCGAGGAGGGCCAGCAGGTCGCCGCCGGTGACCTGGTCGTGGTGCTCGAGGCGATGAAGATGGAAAACCCCGTCACCGCGCACAAGGAAGGCACCATCACCGGGCTCGCGGTGGAGGCCGGAGCGGCCATCACCCAGGGCACGGTTCTCGCCGAAATCAAGTGATTCCGGTGCGCGAACCAGCGCTGACCGAGCGTTAGCGCACCGAAATCGCATGGAGCCCGTCGAGATCAACGCAGGCGCGTGGTATCTGCGCGCCTTGCGCGCCGACGACCGCATCGACGATCGGCCTGCGCTGGCCGAGTTGGGTGCGACGGACACCGACTACGTCGAGACGCGGGCCGCGCAGTGGGCGGACGACACCACGTATTCGTGGGCGGTGTGCGAACCGACGACCGGTGAGATGCTCGCGGAGGTGACGCTGTCCCCCGCCACCGGGCACATTGGTCTGCGGGCACGCGCGGGCCATGCCGGCGCCGCGCAAGCCGCCGGCGACGCGGTGCGGCGGTTCGCCGAAGCGCTGGGGTGACCCGCTATCTGACGTCGATGTCGGTTCCGGTCGCGAGGTCCTCGCACGGTACGGCGACGACGTCGTCGCGCTGCGCCAGAAACGGCCGCGCGCCCTCGTCGCCGTGCAGCCGCTCGAGCAGCGGCGCCCAGTGTCTGCGGGCGAGCACGACGGGGTGACCGGGCGTGTCGGCGTAATGTGCCCGCGCCAGACCGGACGCCGACCGACGCGCCGCTGCGAGTACCCGCGACACGACGGCGGCGCCGATATCGGGCGTGTCGACGGTGAGCACCACCGCGTAGTCGGCGTCGACCGCGGTCAGACCGGCGCGCAGCGAGGACGACAGGCCGGTCGCCCAGTTCTCGGCGATCACCGCGCGGGCAGGTGCGGGCACATCGACGACGGCCGCGCCCAGCACCACCACCACGTCGTCGCATCCTCCGCGGTGCAGCGCAGAAACCGCCGATACCAGCCAATGACCTTGTGCCGCAAGGACTTTCGGCATTCCATAGCGGCTGCCCGCCCCGGCGGCCAGCAACACGCCTGCGGTGGTCGTCATCGGGCCTCTCAGATTCACGATGCTGTGAGCTGCGATTATAAGAAGACTGCGTCTGCAATTGTGCGTTAGGTGTCTACAGCGTAGGGTTCGAGACAGGTTGAGTTCACAGCCGAGCTGGGAACGTCATCGACGTGCAGGACAGAGCTTCCTGCATTCAGGCTTTGAGCTCGCAGGGTCTACTTGTTTTGACGTGAACCACAGTCCCGAAATCCGACTGATGGAGTCACACAATGTCTACTGTTTCTGATACCTCATCCGCTTCGCCGAGAGCCTCCGCCGATTCGGTCCAATGCCACACCGCGCAGTTCAGCACCCGGTGGTTGAAGCCCGACACCGCGGTTATCGCAGTGAACGGCGAGATCGACGCGGCGAACTCCCGAGAGTTCGTCGACTACGCGCTGCGCCACGCCGGCCAGACCCGCCGGCTGATACTGGATCTGTCCGGTGTCGAGTTCTTCGGCACGGCAGGGTTTTCCGCGCTGCATACCTTCAACGTGCGCTGTGTGGGCGCGCGTATCGAGTGGGCGCTGACAGCGGGTGCCGGGGTGGCCCGGATCCTGACTATTTGCGACCCCGACTGGCAGCTGCCGATGTACTCGAGTGTCGACGAAGCGTTGTCGGCAGTGCAGGGTCAATCGCCGCCGCTACTGCAGCTGGTCCCGAAGTCGCGCTAGGGATTTCGCCAGCAGCCTCGAAACGTGCATCTGGGAGATGCCCACTCGCTCGGCGATCTGGGTCTGGGTGAGCGACTCGAAGAACCGCAGTACCAGCACGGTCCTTTCCCGCTCTGGTAACGCAGCGAGCAACGGCCGCAAGGCTTCTCGGTTCTCGATCTGATCGAGGCCGAAGTCGACGTCGCCGAGCGTGTCGGCGATGGCGGGGGCGTCGTCATTGGCGCTCCCGCCGCTGTCGATCGACAGCGTGTTGTAGGAGCTGCCGGCCACCAGGCCCTCGACGACCTCGTCGCGGTCCATGTCCAGTTCGGCGGCCAACTCCGAGGCGGTCGGTGCGCGGCCGAGCCGCTGTGACAGTTCGGCGGTAGCCGCGCCAAGCCGCAGATGCAGTTCCTTGAGCCGGCGGGGCACCTTGACCGACCAGCTGTTGTCGCGGAAATGCCGCCGGACCTCACCCATGATCGTCGGCACCGCGAACGACACGAAGTCCGAACCCGCCTCGACGTCGAAGCGGATCACCGCGTTCACCAACCCGACCCGGGCCACCTGCACCAGGTCTTCACGCGGCTCACCACGCCCGTCGAAGCGTCTGGCGATATGGTCGGCCAGCGGCAGGCAGCGCTCGACGATGCGGTCGCGCTGCCGCTGGAATTTCGCCGAGCCTTCCGGAACGGCCTTCAACTCGCGGAACATGTCGGCGACATCCGCGTACTCAGAGTTCGATCGCGATGACGAACCCTGTGACGTGGGGGGCGTCACTGCAGCGAGCTCGCTCGTCTCGTCGTCATCGAGATCCCGAACACCCGCGCGTCGTCGGGGCCACGCCCGTCCTCGAAGGTGCGGACCTCGTCGGTCAGCGAGCTGAGCACGTGCCAGCTGAAGCTACCGGGTGACAGGATGTCGGGGCTCCTACATGTGGTGGATGCGTCAATGACTACCGCGTCCTGCCGCGCGTCGATCACCACGAGAAGCACCGAGCCGGGCACCGCCGACCGGATCAACCGGGTGCACGCTTCGTCGACGGCCAGCCGTAGGTCGGCGACCGCATCGAAGTCCAGGTCTTCGAAGGTCGCCACCGCGGCGACCAGAGTACGTAGCACGGCGAGGTTCTCGAGCTCTGCGGCGACCCGAAGTTCCACTGACGAGCCGCCACGCTGGTGCCCGTTGTTGGTGTTGGTGGCCTCGGCCATTTGCCCTCCCGGCGATGTCGAGCCGAGGTTACCCCAGGATGTACCCCAGCTAACCACTAGCGCTCCGATAACCCAGTGCAGCCGCGGGTGTGTCGGCTGCGCCCAACGGGTAATCCACGAACATGGACACTAGGTTGCGCAAGATCCTTGTGACGGCCGGGCTGGTGCTGCTGGCGTTGATTCTGGTCGCGGTGGCCATCTACGCCGCCGCGTTCGTCATGATCGCGCCGATGATGCAGTGACGTCGACAGCGTCGACCTTGCTGGGTCCTTCTTCAAAATCTCTTTCACCATGGTGCAGGTCCAGTACCCCCACGACCTCGGACATCAAACATGCGGCTACGCCGTAGCGATCTGCAAGGCCCGGGTCTGCGGCGGCTGCGGCGCGGACGCGGGTTCTCCTATCAGCATCCCGACGGCACCGCGGTCACCGATGCGGCGACGCTAGAGCGCATCAAGGGCCTGGTGATCCCGCCGGCGTGGAAGCGGGTGTGGATCTGCCCCTATCCCAACGGCCACATCCAGGCCGTGGGCACCGACGCCGCCGGCCGACGTCAGTACCTCTACCACCAACAGTGGCAGCAGGAACGAAGCGAGGAGAAGTTCGACCGGGTGCTGCAGATGTCGGCGGCGCTGCCCGAGATGCGCCGCCGGATCGCGTCGGATCTGAGCGGTCGCGGTCTGAGCTACGACCGGGTGCTCGCGCTGGCACTGCACCTGCTCGATCTCGGATACTTCCGGTCCGGCAGTGAGCAATACGTCGAGGAAAACAACTCGTTCGGGATCGCGACGCTGCGCTGTGATCACGTCACGGTGCGTCCTCAGGGAGTCGAATTCGACTACCCGGCCAAGAGCGGGGTGCGCCGAACCCTGCACATCGAGGATCCCGAGGTGATCAGGTCGGTGCGCGCGCTGTTACGCAGACCCGAGCGCGGCGAGCGGTTCTTGGTCTGCCGCAACGGTTCGGGCTGGACCGAGATCCACGCCGACGACCTCAACAATCGGTTCAAGGAGCTGGTCGGCGAGGACTATTCCGTCAAGGATCTTCGGACCTGGCATGGCACGGTGCTGGCCGCGGCGGCCTTCGTCGATGCTGACCCACCGGTGACCAAGAAGGTGATCAAACGGGTCGAGTCCGCCGTGATGAAGGAGGTCGCCGAGGAACTCGGCAACACCCCTGCGGTGGCGCGCAGTTCCTACGTGGACCCGCGGGTGGTCACCGGCTATGAGTCGGGGCTCACCATCGCCTCGGCCGCGCGCCGGGCGGCCAAAATCAAGGCGGCCGATGAGCGGCAGGCGATTCTGGACCGCAGCACGGCGCGGTTGATCCGCAAGGTCGCCAAACACTAGTCCGCTAGTAGCCCGACGCGGTCCCGTTGCCCAGATAGGTCAGCGCGGTGTCGGCCAGCGACGCCGGGTCGAGGAGGTTGCGCGTGTCGAGCACGACGGCGCCCGGCGACTGTTCGGCGATCAGCGGCCAGTTCAGGTCGCAGAACTCCGGCCATTCGGTGAGTACGACGACGGCGTCGGCGTCCTTGGCCGCCAGGTACGGATCGTCGACGGCGACGATGCTGGCCCGCCGCAGCGCGGCCTGGTCGATCTGCTCGAGGCGCGGGTCGTAGCCGGTGACCTGCGCGCCGGTTCGGCCCAGCTCGGCGCAGATCGTCAACGCCGGTGAGTCCCGTACGTCGCTGGTGCCGGCCTTGAATGTCAAGCCCAGCACGGCCACCCGCGCATGCGCCAGCGGGGTGGCCATCGTGCGGCTCAGGGTGGAGACGATCCGCGCGGGCTGTGCGGCGTTGGTGCAGCGCGCCGATTCCACCTCCGGCAGCTCGACTCCGGCCATCCGACCGGTGTGCAGCAGGGCGGCGGTGTCCTTGGGCAAACACGAGCCGCCCCATCCCGGACCCGGCTGCAGGAAGTGCTGACCGATCCGCACATCGGCGCCCATGCAACGGGTGACGTCGCCGATGTCCGCGCCGACCCCTGCGCACAGCCGGGCAAGCGAGTTGGCGTACGAGATCTTCACGGCCAGAAACGCATTGCTCGCATACTTGGCCAGCTCGGCGCTTTCCGGGCTCATCCGCAGAATCGGCGCCGACCTGCCGTACACCTCGGCGACGGTCGCGGCGGCGGCGTCGTCGTCGGCGCCGATCACGACGCGGTCGGGGTGACGGAAGTCATAGACGGCGTGGCTCTCGCGCAGAAACTCCGGATTGGACACCACCTGGATACCGGTCGGCTCGAGCCGGCGCGCCAGCCACCGCGTGGTGCCGACCGGCACCGTGGACTTCAGTACCAGCACGGCGGTCGACGGCAGCAGCGCGGCCAGTTCGGCGACGGCGGCTTCGACCGCGGACAGATCGGCTGATCCGTCGAACCGGCTCGGCGTCGGCACACAGATGAACACCAGGACGCAATCGGCGAGGTCGGCGTAATCGGTGCTGAACAGCAGGGTTTGGGTAGCTATGCCCTGCCGCAGCAGCAGCGGCAGCCCGGGTTCGTCCAGCGACGCCTGACCGCGGTTGAGTTGTTCGACCCGGCCGGCATCGACGTCGATGCACACCGTTGAGTGCCCCCGCTCAGCGAGGCACACGGCGGTCGTCAACCCCACGTAGCCGGCGCCGATCACGCCCACCCGCACGCCGCTCATGCGCACTCCTGCAGCAGGTTCTTGCTGGCTTCGAGCACCCGCGACACCGTGATCAACAGCAGCCCGGGATGCGGGTCCTCGGCGTGCGGGTCGCCCTTGTCGCCTGCCCACACCGCGATGTGCGGGCCGGCGCCGCGCGGACCCCAGCGGCTCGGCGGTGTCGGACCGAACAGCAGCACCGACGGGGTGCCGGTAGCGGTGGCGATGTGCCCGACGCCGGTGTCACCACAGATCAACAGCCGGCAGTCGTGGATCAGCGCCACCAATTCGAGCAGCCCGAGAGTTCCTGCCAGCACCCGGCCGTGCGGCAGGCCGGCCATGTCGGCCACCGACCGCGCCAGCTCGACCTCGGTGCGGTCACCGGTGATCACGACGTCGTACCCGCCGTCGTGCAGCGCGGCGGCGACGGTCGCGAAGCGCTCAGGCGGCCAGCGCCGCGCCCCGTACGCCGCGCCGGGGTGAATCACCACCGCCGACGACCGGTCAGGGTGGACGGGCGGGCGTGGAATGGTGAGATCTGTTGGATCGCAGGCGATCCCGGCCCACTCCAGAAGTGCACACCAGCGGTCGACCTCGTGCAGGTCGGCGCGCCACGGCGGGCCGTCAACGCCGGGGTAGGCGTGGTGCCGATGGCTGAGCAGCGTGCGCGGGTTCAGCGCCAGCAGGTCGGCCAGGCTCTGCGGTCCGCTGCCGTGCAGGTTGACCGCCAGCGCGGGCGGGTGGCCGAGCGCAGCCAGCTGGCCGAGTCCCGGTGTGTGATGGACCTCGTCGACCGCACCCGTCAGCATCGCCAGGTCCGCGTACCGCTGCGGGGCGGCCAGCACGATGTGTGCCTCCGGATGTGCGCGTCGCAGCCCACGCAGCGCCGGGACGCCGGTCAGCAGGTCGCCGAGGCCCAACGCACGCAAAACCAGAACGGTGTCTTGGCTCACGGCCACGAGGATTCTGTCGAGGCGCACACGACCATCTCCCGGATCTCGCAGCCGGCCGGCTGGGCCAACGCGAACACCACGGTCTCGGCGACGTGTTCGGGTTGGTTGAGCTTGGCGTCCGGTGGCGGCTTGTACTGCTCGTCGCGGTCGTCGAAGAACGCGGTGTGCATACCGCCGGGGATCAGCGTCGTGACGCCGACCTGCCCGGCCAGCTCCGCGGCCAGCGCGCGGGAGAACCCAACGACGCCGAACTTGGCGGCGCAGTAGGCGGTTGCGTCGCTGACGGCCTTGATGCCCAGGGTCGATGCGCAGGTGACGATCGTGCCGTGGGTGCTTTTCAGATACGGCAGCGCGGAGCGGATCACCGCGGCCGTGCCGAGCAGGTTCACGTGTACCACCCGCTCCCAGTCCTTGGCGGGGACGTCGTCGAGCTTTCCGCACGAGTCGATGCCCGCGGCCGTGAACACCCCGTGGACCTGCCCGTCGACGCGATCAGCAAGGGCCTTCACGGCGCTGTCGACGGCATCGGTGTCGGCCAGGTCCGCCCGCTCGAAGGTCATCGAGCCGTCACCGGGGTCGTTCCTGTCGATGATCAGCGGTGTTCCACCCTGTTGCGCAACGGCTTTCGCGGTAGCGGCACCGAGTCCGGATGCGCCGCCGGTGATAATGATGTTGCCCAAGCTCATATGTGGTTCCTTTCGGTCACGACCGCGCCGCGGCGATCAGGTTGGACGACGAGTAACCGGCGACGGTGGGCAGCAGCACCACTTCCCCGCCGTGGCGGCGCACCACGTCGGCCTCGGGCAGTTCGGCTTCGGTGTAATCGCCGCCTTTGACCCAGATGTCGGGCCGCAGTTGGGCAAGGGCGTGCTCTGGGGACAGTTCGTCGAAGATGACGACGGCGTCGACGCACGCCAACGCTGCGAGCACGCGGGCCCTGTCCGCGTCGGCCATCACCGGGCGGCGCGGGCCTTTCAGCGCACGCACCGACGCGTCGGAGTTGAGCAGCACCACGAGCGCGTCACCGAGTTGGCGGGCTTGGCGCAGTAACCGGATATGGCCGGTGTGCAACAAGTCGAAGCACCCGCCCGTGGCGACCAGCGTCTTGTCCGGGCGGCGGAGCTGCTCCCGCACTGCGGACACGTCGGCAGTGATCAGCTCGGTTTGCCCTGCCGCCGACCGGTTTCCGTCCGGCGCCGCCGGACTGGACACTCCGACCGCACCGCCGGTGGTGACGAACCGGCTTGCGGCGTCCACCGCGGCGGTGACCGCGGCCTCCGCGTCCGCGCCCGCGCCGAGCGCTTGGGCGGCGGCGATCGCGAACCGGTCACCTGCGCCGCAGGTGTCGCCCGCGGCGCCGCGGGCGGCGGCGTCGGGTACCCCGACGGGCACGTTGCCGTTCTCGGTGGCCAGCAGCGCGCCGCGGGCACCCAGCGTGATACACACCGCTCTGGCGTCCCACAACCGGCGCAGTGAGCCGGGCGGGTTCCCGGCGGCCTCAGCCTGATTGGGGGTGACCAACCAGCATCCCCTGGTCGGCACCGCGCCGCGCGGATGCGGATCCCAGACCACCGGCACCCGGTCGGCGATGCGGGTCAGCAGGTCGCGGATGCCTTGGTGGGCGCTGACGCCGTGGCCGTAGTCCGCAACGCACACCGCGCGCGCCTGTTCCAGCGCGGTCACCACGGCCACTGGAGCGGTGTCGCCCGCGGCCACACCGGTACCGTGGTCAAGTCGCAGCATCGACTGTCCGGCCGCGCGGATCCTCGTCTTGCACACCGTTGTTCCCGACATCGGCAGGGCAAGCACCGTCACGCCGGCGTGCGCGAGCAGGTCGGTCAGCGCACGCCCGTCCGCGTCGTCGCCGACGGCGGTGACCAACACCACGTCCTGCTCCACGCGGGCGGCGAGGGCGGCGGCCAGGCCGGCGCCGCCGGGACGCTGCCAGATGCGCTCGGCGTCGACGACGGGCACGGGCGCCTCCGGGCTGAGCCGGGTGGCGCTGCCCTCGATGTCGACGTCGAGCATCGAGTCACCGACGATGACCAACGGCTTAGCCATGAGACGCCTCCAGCAGCACGTCGTCGAGCGCGATGCACAGCGCGTGCACCAGAAGCAGATGGATCTCCTGCACGGTCGCGGTGGTGGCCGCTTCCACGCACACCGCGTCGTCGCACATGGCGGCCAACGGGTTCGGCGCAGGCCCCGTCAGCGCCCAGGTGGTCAGCCCGGTCTCGTGGGCGGCCTTGACGGCGGCGAGCACGTTGGCGCTGGTGCCGCTGGTGGACAAGGCGACCAGGATGTCACCCGGCCGACCGTGTGCGCGCACCCCGCGGGCGAACATCTCATCGGACCCGTAGTCGTTGGTGATCGCAGTCAGCGCCGACGTGTCGGCGTGTAACGAGATGGCCGACAACGGCATTCGTTCGTCACGGAACCGTCCGACGAGTTCTGCGGTCAGATGCTGAGCCTCGGCCGCGCTGCCGCCGTTACCGCAGGCCAGCAACCGGCCGCCATCGGTGAGCACCCCGGCGAGCCGCGTGCCCCATTCGGTGAGCCGGGGCGCCTGGTGACCGATGTGATCGACGGCCCGCGACAGCGCGCAGAAATGTTGCTCGATCATCGTTGTCCTCCCATTCCGTCGACCGCGCTGCACAGTTGTGCGTCGGTGATGTTGTCCAGACACGGATGGCCATCGACCGGACAATCGCGGGCACGGGTGAGTCGGCACGGGGCTTGCTGATCTCCGAGCCGCATGACGTTATGGCCGTATGGGAGCCACTGCTCTGCGGGCACCACCGGCGCGAACAGCGAGACCACCGGTGCGCCGACGGCGGCGGCCAGGTGTGCGGGTCCGGTGTTGGGCGCGACGACCACGTTCGCACCCGCGTACACCGCGGCCAGGGTGGCAAGCGATGTGCACCCGCCGAGGTCGATCGCGATGTCGCCGGCCACCGCAGCGGTGAGGTCACGTTCGGTTTGGTCACCGGTGACCACAACGCGGTGCCCGGCCGCCGCCAACGCGGCGACCATCCGGGCGCTTCGCGCGGTGGTGGGTCTGCGCGCCGGCACCGCCGCCCCGGGGTGAAAGGCCACATACGGTGCGTCACCGAGCTTCTCGGACAAGGTGTGCGGCAGATGGGGCGGCGTCCGCACGCGCAGCCTGCCGTCGTCGCCGGCCGGCAACTCGCATCCGGCCGCCCGCACCAGCGACAGGGCCCGCTCGGGTTCGGGCACACCGCCTTCAACGTGGTGACGCAGGTTGAGCAGGGTGCCGGGATAGTCCTCGCTGATCGCGCCGATCCACGGCACCGCCGCCATCCGGCAGATCAGCGCCAACGGCAACGGCGACTGGTGAAACGACGTGAGGATGTAGACCCGTTCGGGCGCCAGGTCGCGCACCTGCTTGACGAGTGCGTCCACATGCCCCGCGGTCAGTTCGGGTGAGTCAAAATCGACCCAGGGCGCCTGCCATTCGATGATGTCGCCGACCGCGGGCAGCAGCTCGGCCGCGGCCCGACCCCGAGGTCCGACCAGAAAGGTCACCTCGCCGTGGCGCGCAGCGACGGCACGGACGGCAGGACCGGTGATCAGCACATCGCCGGCACTGTCGAGTCGGGCAACCACGGCGCCACTCATCGGCAGTCCTTGAGCACGAGCGAAACCGCGTCGCCGATGGTCGCGGCGACGCGGGCACGTTGGTGCGCGTCGCTGATCTCGCGGGTCAGCGTGCGCTCGGTCGGTACCAGCACCGCCTGCGCACCCGCGGACAGGGCGGCCTCGACATCGGCGCCGGTGTCCCCGATCAGCACGCAGCGGGCGGGTTCGACGCCGAGCTCGGCTGCGGCGGCCCGCACCATTCCCGGTGCGGGTTTACGGCATTCGCAGCCGTCGCCGGCGTCGTGCACACAGATCTGCCATACGCCGAACGGTCCCAGCGCCGCGTCGACTTCGGTGTTGACCGCCGCCAGTTCGTCGGGGCTGATCAGTCCCTTGGCCACGCCGGACTGGTTGGTGACGATCGCCAGCAGCAGACCCCTGTCACGCAACCGCCGCAACGCGTCGTGCGCACCGCGTACCGGCCGCACCCCGGCGGGGTCACGCAGATACGGTCCGTCTTCGATGACGGTGTCGTCGCGGTCGAACAGCACCGCCAGCGGCGGCTCCGGCCGCGACGACCGAAACGCCCACTCCCCGCCGATGCGGTGTGCCACTGCGACAGGCGGGATCAGGATGCTCGTCACCGCCATCTTCGTCGCTTCGCGCGCGGTGTGCGGGCCCGCCCAGAATCTGCGGGCGGCGAATTCGGCGGTCAGCGCGGCCCACAGCGCGGCGGCGCAACCCGCGATGCGTCGCCGGCCTGCGAGGGCGGCGGCCGCAGCGGTCAGCGCCGCCGCGATGGTCGCAGCGTGCACGCGCAGGCGTCCGGGTCCTTCCCCGATCGCCGGGCGCCAGCGCCTTCCGTGTTTGCGCAGCATCAGCGCGTCGTCACGGTTGCCGCGCTGGGCACGTACGCTGCTGAGGAACGTCGCCGACGCGACGGGATGCGTGCACCGTCGGGTCCCCTTGACGATGGTGTTGCCCGCCAACGTGATTCGCAGTGCGATGTCGGCATCTTCGCGGTAGGCCCGCCGAAACCTCTCGTCGAACCCGCCGGCGCGCACCAGCGCCGAGCGCCGGTAGGCCATGTCCGCGGTGATCCACCGGGCGTCGGCCAGTCCCTGGGTGCGACGTTCGTCGTCGGTGGCGCGCCGTCCCGGTGCGCGCGGCACGTCGATGACGCCTTGCGAACCGGCTGCGTCTTCGGTGTCGGCCTTCGCCAGGTCGTCGGCCACCGCTTCGAACCAGTTGTGTTGCGGCACCACGTCATCGTCGAGGAAGCAGATCCACTCGGCGCTGCCGGCGCGCCACCCGAGGTTGCGTGCGGCGGCGGGTCCCCGTCCCCCACTGTGCAACACGGTGACCGGCAGGCTGGTCTGAAAGCGCAACGGCGTTGTGGGCTGCACGCGGTCGTCGACGACGATCACCGCCGTCGGCTGCGGGCCACCGGATCCGTCCAGTTGGGCCAGCAACCGGTGTACCGATTCCCGTCCGACGGTCGGCACCACCACGGCGAACTCCGGTGTCATCGCGGCCGCCTGACGAGATACGGCCCGATCGCGAGCACGTCGATCGGTGCGCTGCCAAAGCATTCGAGTGCATCCCGCGGGCTGTCCACCATCGGTCGCCCGGCGGTGTTGAAGCTGGTGTTGACGATCACCGGCACCCCGGTGTGCGCGGCGAAGCGGCTGATCGTGGCGTGCAGAAGCGGGTTGTCGCGATCGACGGTCTGGATCCGCGCGGTGCCGTCCACGTGGGTGACGGCGGGGATCTTCGGCCGCCAGCCCTCGGCGACGTCGTGGACGAACAGCATGTAGGGACTGGGAATCGGCCCGCCGGAAAAGATTTCGTCGGCACGCTCGGCCAGCACCATCGGGGCGACGGGCCGGAACTGTTCGCGTCCCTTGACGTTGTTGAGCCGCTCCAGGTTCTCGATGCGGCGCGGATCGGCCAACAGTGAGCGCTGTCCGAGGGCCCGCGGGCCGAACTCGGCGCGGCCCTGAAACCAGGCCACCAGTTGGTTGTCGGCCAGCGCGTCGCCGATGGCAGCGGCCAGATCAGCGGGCCGCTCGTGCGGTATCGCGGCGTCGCGCAGCACATCGGCGATCTCCTCGTCGGAGAACCCGCGGCCCAGCGCGGCCGACGGCATCGGGATGAGCGGTTCACCTGCCTCACCGGCCAGCG
Organism: Mycolicibacterium sp. XJ879; assembly: GCF_053483935.1. NCBI lineage: Bacteria > Bacillati > Actinomycetota > Actinomycetes > Mycobacteriales > Mycobacteriaceae > Mycobacterium > Mycolicibacterium sp. XJ879. Next base: position 386,123 of record NZ_JBEFTH010000004.1, on the reverse strand, counting down.
CCAGCGCAGCGCCCAGCGCGGTACCGGCGTCACCGGCGGCGGGTTGCACCCACACGTTCGAGAAGCCGCCTTGTGCCCAGATCTCGGAGTTCGCCACGCAGTTGAGGGCTACTCCCCCTGCCAGACAAAGGTTTTCCTGGTCGCTCTCGTCTCGCAGCCAGCCGACGAGATCCAGCAGCACCTCCTCGACCACCCGCTGCACGCTGCACGCCAGGTCGGCGTGCCGCGGTTCGGGGCGGTCCAGCGCGTGGCCCTTGCCCGCACCAGGTTCCCGACGCGGTGTGAACGACTCCCAATCGATTGGCTGGGTACGAAACCCGCCGTCGCCGGTGGCGTAGACCAACTCCCTGAACCGGTCGATGAAGCGCGGCGTCCCGTAGGACCCCATCGCCATCACCTTGTACTCGTCGCTGGACCGCTGAAAACCCAGATGCTCGGTGAGGCTTTCGTAGAGCAGGCCCAGCGAATGCGGAAGCGATTGGCTGGCAAGGACATCGAGTTTGCTGTCGCGGTAGCTGCCCGCCAGCATCGACGAGCGTTCGCCGCGGCCGTCGACCACCAGCACCGCCGAATCGGGGTGGGCAGAGGCCAGCGCGCTCGAAGCGGCGTGCGCGACGTGGTGGCGCACGTATCGGACGATGCCGGGGTCAAGGCCGGGCAGCGCGGACTGCAGGAACTTGGGTGCGCGTTGGGCGTACATGGTGCGCAGGTACTCCCAATCGCGGTCGAGCCCGGCCATATCCTCGGTTGATTCGTCCAGCAGGCGCGGGTCGTAGGAGTAGCCGACCGCGTCGAGGTCGGCCGGGCTCAGGCCGCCTTGCCGCAGACACCACCGCGCCGCCGCCACCGGCAGCTCCCACGTCGAGAACGGCACTGCGGACTTTCCGTGCTTGCGCCTGGAGAACCGCTCCTCTTCGGCGGCCGCGACGATCTGACCGTCGACCAGCAGTGCGGCGGCTGGATCGTGAAATACCGCGTTGATTCCGAGGATTCGCATTGTCGGCTCCTGACTACCCTGCCGCCGCGGTGGTCTCGGGCGAGGAGGTCAGCTGCGCTTGGAACCACTCGACCGTGCGGGCCAAACCGTCCGCATAGCGCATCCGTGGTTGCCAACCGAGGAGCCTGCGCGCCAGCGTGATGTCCGGGCATCGGCGCTGCGGGTCGTCCTCGCCGGGCGGAAGGAAATGGATGGGCGAGTCGCTGCCCGCCAAATCGCGGATGAGCTCGGCGATGTGAAGGACGGTCACCTCGTCGGGGTTGCCGATGTTGACCGGTCCTGCGCAGCCCGATCTGGCCAGCGCCACCAGCGCGTCGACGGTGTCGTCGACGTAGCACAGCGACCTGGTCTGCACCCCGGTGCCGTTGACCGTGATCGGGTCACCGGCCAGGGCCTGGGCACAGAAAGTCGGCACGATGCGGCCGTCGTCGGGGCGCATCCGTGGCCCGTAGGTGTTGAAGATACGTGCCACGGCGACGTCGGCTGACCGTCCCCGCTGATAGGCGAATGTCAATGCTTCGGCGAACCGCTTGGCTTCGTCGTAGACGCTGCGCGGCCCGACGGGGTTGACGTTGCCCCAATAGGTTTCGGGCTGCGGATGCTCCAGCGGGTCGCCGTACACCTCGCTGGTGGAGGTCAGCACCAGCCGCGCCCCGCAACGTTCGGCGAAGTCGAGCGCGTTGGCGGTGCCGAGCGCGCCGGTGCGCAGCGTCTGCACCGGCAGCCGCATGTAGTCCACCGGAGACGCCGGGGACGCCAGGTGAAAGACGGTGTCGACATCGAGCCGCGTCTCGGTCAGCGGCTCGCTGATGTCGTGGCGGACGAACCGGTAGCCGGGTCGGTCGCGTAGCAGCGTGGCGGCCGTCGGCGCGCTGGTGGACAGGTCGTCCACGCAGGTGACCTCCACCCCGTCGAAGAGCAGTCGCTCACACAGGTGACCGCCGAGAAACCCACCGCCTCCGGTCACCACGACACGCCTCAGCTCATGCATCGTTTGCCCTTTCCTCGCCTGGGTAGCCAGCACAGTCATGAAGCCCTCGGATACGTCGTTTGTGATCGCCAGCCGCAACCGCGCACAAGAGCTCGCGACGGTGGTCGCGCGCCTGCTCGATACCACCGCGTGCCCGATCGTGGTGGTGGACAACGCTTCCGAAGACGACAGCGTTGCGATCATGCGCCGAATCACCGCCCGCTCGGCGGGCCGGCTGCGAATAGTCGAGTTGGGCACCAACCAGGGGGCGGTGGGGCGCAATGCGGGGGTCGCGGCGTGCACCACCCCGTATGTCGCGTTCTGCGACGACGATTCCTGGTGGACAGCCGGATCCCCGGCCATCGGCGCGGAACTCTTCGACAGCCACCCGTCGCTGGGCCTGCTGGCCGCCCGCACGATCGTCTGGCCGCAACGGCGCGAAGACCCGTTCACCGCGTTGTTGGCCGACAGCGCCCTCGGTCACCGCCCCGACCTGCCGGGCCCGTCCATCCTCGGGTTCATGAGCTGCGCTGCGATGGTGCGCGTTCACGCCTTCCAGCAGGCCGGCGGGTTCAGCGACATCCTGCATTTCCGCGGTGAGGAGCAACTGCTGGCCTTCGACCTGGCGGCCTTGGGATGGGATCTGTGCTACTGCCCTGCGCTGACCGCGATCCACCAGCCGTCCGAGACCAGGGCCACCACGGCGGCCCAGGACGCCCGCGTGCTGCGCAACGATGCGCTGACCACATGGCTGAGACGCCCGATTCCGCAATGTCTGCGAGTCACTGCAGATCTGCTGCGCTCGGCGGTCCAGGACCGCGAGCACGCCCGCGGTGCCGCCGAGGCGTTCCTGAAGCTGCCTGCCGTGGTGCAGCAGCGTCGCCCGCTTCCTTCGAACCTCGAGGAAGCAGTGGCCAAGCTGGAGTCGCAGTGAGCCCGTCATCCCGATGACAGACTCCTCGCCGGTTCGGCGGGCTGCTCGAAGCGCACCGGCACCAGGCGGTCGTAGATGCGTTGAGTGTCCGCGGCGATGCGGTCCCACGAGTAGCGGGCCTGTGCCCGGTCGCGACCGGCCGCACCGAGGCTTTGGCGCATGAAGTCGTCACGCAACAAGTGGTTGACCGCTTCGGCGACCTTGTCGGGCCGCCGGGGCCGCACCAGTCGGCCGGTGACGTCGTGCACGACGGTGTCCAGCATTCCGCCGACCGCGGAGGCGATGACCGGTACGCCGCATGCCATTGCCTCCAGCGGGACGATGCCGAACGGCTCGTACCACGGCGTGCACGCGACCACATCGGCCGACCGAAGGATGGCCGGCATGTCCTCGCGGGCGACCGAACCGTAGAACCTCACCCGGTCCGCAACGCCGAGTTCCTCGGCGAGCGCGCGCAGCCGGCAGACCTCCGGATCGGAGCCCAGCCGGGCGAGGTCCGGGCCGCCGACGAGCACCAGCTCGGTATCGCGGATATAGGGCAGCGCGCGTACCACGACGTCAAACCCTTTGCGCGGCACGAACCTTCCGACGCTGACAATCCGCCGGTGACTGCTTCGGGGCGCCGTGGGTCCCTCCGGGCTGAACATGTCGAGGTTAACCCCGCACGGCACAACGGAGATGCGGCTGCGCGACCTGCCCAACCGCATCAGCTCGAACACCTCGTCGGTGCAGGTGGCGGCGACCCAGGTGGCGGTGCGGGCGACCGTCGCCTCCAGGCGCAGCCGGTCGGTCGGGCTGGTGTCCTGCGCGCCCTGGTAGCGGCGCTTGACCACGCCCAGCGCGTGAAACGTCTGCACGGCAGGCAGATTCAGATGCCGCGCGGCCAACTGCGTTGCGATACCGGACATCCAGAAGTGGGCGTGGGCGATGTCGGGGCGGTCTGCAGCCCATTCGGCGTCGAGGAACCGGGCGAACGGGCCCATATGGACCAGCAGTTCGTCCTTGGGCAGCTGCTCGGGCGGTCCGGCAGGCACATGCACAACGGTGTAGCCCTGCGCCGTGTGCACCCGCTCGGGCAGTCCGGGGTCGTCTCTTCGGGTATAGACGGTCACTTGATGTCCGCGGCGTGCCAGCGCCGCCGACAGTTCGGCGACATGTACGTTCTGTCCGCCTGCGTCGGCGCCACCGAGCGCCGCGAGTGGGCTTGCATGCTCGGACACCATGGCGATCTTCATCGGCGCCCTCCTCCCATCTTCATTGGCAGATGTCGTCGATGACTTCTTCGATCGTGGTGGCCCACTCGCGCAGGAAACGTTCGAGCGAAAACTGCGCCATCGCGTAGTCGCGAGCCGCCTTACCGGCGGCGGCCGCTGCCGACCGATCGGCGATGAACTGCTCGAGCGCGTGCGCCAGGGTGTCGACGTCAGCGCTGACCACGCCCGCCTCGGCGGGCACCGTCAGGGGGGCCATCGTCGAGGCCACCGCGACCACCGGCATGCCGAGGTACATGGCCTCCACCAGCGACAGGCCCAGCGACGTCCATCGCGCGGTGTGCAGGAACACGCGGCGCCGGGCCACCTCGGGCAGCAGCGTCGCGGTCGGGACGTCACCCCTACCGCGCACGTGTCCGCCGCCGTCGTCGAGCATGTCGGTGCCCATGCCCCAGACGTCGATCGGAACGCGCGCGCCCAGTGACATCAGCAGATCGGTGCCCACCGTGCGGCCCCGCCGGACAGGTTCGTTGATCATGGTCGCGGCGGCCGGAATCTCGCCGGTGTAGCAAGGACCCGGGTCGGCGATCCCGTGGGCGATCACGCGGGTCGGTGCGATGCCGTTGTCCCACATCAACCGGTTGAAGTCGGTGACATGCACCACGGGGATATCGTCGCGTTCGGCAAGCGGGTGAACGCTGTCGACGGCGTCCGGCCGCGGCGTGTTGTGCTCCACGTAGACGGCGGGGATATCGATCCCGGGCCTGCGGCCCAGCCAGCGCGCGGCCAACTCCAGTTCCTCGGGGCGCTGCAACACCACGAGGTCGACGTCTTCATCGGCCAACGCTGAATCCGAAATCTCATGGGCACGAGGCCAATCCCGGCCGCACAACCCGCGACCGGCTGCGTCGCGGTTCTGCGTGTAGGGAATCAGATAGCGGTGTCGACCCGCGACGAACGCCTCCGTCCACGACCCGTGCACGTGCCACACCAACACGGAGCGCGCAGTCGTGAGATCGAACATGACCGCCGCTTACCCGAGTACTTCGCTGGGAAAACGGTTCTTCAGGACTCTTCGCTATCTGTACTGAAGATCTTTCGCATCATGTACCGGCGCCGACGCGACCGGATTTTCGGTACTCACGTGCGGGTAATCTGGCCGGTATGCCGGACAGCGAAGAGATTCCCGACGACGTGCCCGAGGCCGACGCGGTGGAGCAGCAGCGTCCCGCCGATCCGACGCCCGACGATGACGACGCCCCCGAGGACCAGGGTCAAAGCGTGCCGTTGGAATCCAATGCTTCCGACTGGCACGAGCAGCAGCTCAGCGTCGATTTGGACCCCGAAATCGAGGGGTAGGACCACGAAGAGCAGACCGGGCTCGCGGAGGCCGCGATGGCACCACCGGATCAGCGCCTACAGCGTATCTCCCGGGTAGCCCTGCTCACCGTGGTGATCATCGGGCTGGCCCTGCTGTTGACGCGTTGCCCAGCCAATCGCGACGGCATGCCCGGCCAGCTCGCTCGAGCGATGGAAGAGACCACATCGGCGGCGCGCAGCGGTGCGCTGGCGTTGGACCTGTGGGCCCAGGGCCGCTCGACGACACAGCTGGCCAGCGTGCAGATCACTGATTCCCGCAACGATGTCACCAAGGCGTACAAGGGTATTGCCGAGCTGCGGGCCGAAGATCCGGTCGATGTACGGCGTCAGCGGATGCTGACCGAGTCGATGACGGAAATCATCGCCCAACTCAATGCCGCTTCGGCCGTGCTGCGCGACGTCAGCACGCAGCCCACCGTCGCGGCCGTGCGCGCCGACCTGATGAGGTCATCGCACGACCTTGAGTCCGGCTACCGCTGATGGCCAAGATTTTTGCGGTTGCGCTGGGCATCCTGACCGCGATCGGCGGCTTCCTCGACATCGGCGACCTGGTGATGAACGCGGTCGTCGGCTCCCGGTTCGGTTTGTCGCTGGCCTGGGTGGTGGTGGTCGGGGTAATCGGGATCTGCCTGTTCGCCGAAATGGCCGGCCGGGTGGCCGCCGTGAGCGGTAGGGCGACCTTCGAGATCATTCGGGAGCGGTTGGGACCGCGGACGGCCGCGGCGAACCTGAGCGCATCGTTCTTCATCAACCTGATGACGCTGACGGCCGAAATCGGCGGTGTTGCGCTGGCGCTGCAGCTGGCCACCGATGTCGGACCGATGATGTGGATTCCGGTCGCGGCGTTCGCGGTCTGGGTGGTGATCTGGCGCGTCAAGTTCAAGATCATGGAGAACGTGACCGGCCTGATGGGGCTGTGTTTGATCGTCTTCGCCGTCGCAGTATTCATGCTGAGCCCGGACTGGTCGAACCTGGCCCAGCAGGCCACCTCACCGGCGATCCCGGAGGCGGAATCGGCGGCGACCTATTGGTATTTCGCGATCGCGCTGTTCGGGGCCGCGATGACGCCGTACGAGGTGTTCTTCTTCTCCTCGGGTGCGGTCGAAGAACGTTGGACCCCCAAGGACCTGGGAGTGGCTCGCTTCAACGTCATGGTCGGTTTTCCCTTCGGCGGGCTGCTCTCGATCGCCATCGCGGCTGGAGCCGCAATTGTCCTGTTGCCCAACCAGATCGAGGTGACCTCGCTATCGCATGTCGTCATGCCGGTCGTGGCGGCAGGCGGAAAGTTGGCGCTGGCCTTCGCCATTGCCGGTATCGTGGCCGCCACTTTCGGCGCCTCGCTGGAGACGGCGCTGTCCGCGGGATATACCGTCGCGCAGTATCTCGGCTGGCCATGGGGTAAGTTCCGCCGGCCAGCACAGGCGGCGCAGTTTCACGTTCTGATGTTCGTGTCAATCGTGGCCGCCGTGGCGGTGCTATTCACCGGGGTGGACCCGATTCTTGTCACCGAGTACTCGGTGGTGTTCTCCGCGATCGCGCTGCCGCTGACGTATCTGCCGATCCTGGTCGTCGCCAACGATCCCGCCTACATGGGCGAACGAACCAACGGCAGAGTGCTCAACGCGCTCGCCTCGGTATACCTCGTCATCATCCTTGCCGCATCGTTGATGGCAATTCCGCTGATGATCGTCACAGGAGCCGGACAATGACCGACCGCACCGACCCTGTCATCAAAGGGCACCACGGCCGCGCGCTCGACGCGCGTCTGCAACTGTTGGACCGCCAACTCGTCGACGACGACGACAACCCGATCGGCATCGTCGACGATCTGGAGTTGACCGGTATCGACGTCGACCGCGACATCCCGCCCGGCTCCGATGCGCCCCACGTCACCGCGCTGCTGTCCGGAAAGGTGGTGGCCACCCGCATCTTCGGCGGCACACCGCCGCGCTCGCATCTGCAAGACATCTCGTGGCGCCTTGTCCAATCGGTCGGCATCACCGTGAAGCTCAAACCCAACGACATACGGTTCGAGGGCCGGTGGATGGAGCGATGGCTGCGTGACCGCATCGTCAAGCACATTCCGGGGGGCCGGCATGCTGCTGAGTAGTCTGTTGGGGCTGCGGGTGATTGATGCGGGCTCTCATCCGGTGGGCACCGTCGTCGACGTGCGACTGACCGTCGCGGGGGACCCCGCCAACGACCCGCCGACACCGCGGATGCTCGGGTTGGTCGTCAGCCCGCACAGCAAGGGATCGTTCCTCGGCTACGAACGTGTCGACATCAACGGACCGAGACTGATTGCCGCGCTGCTGCGTTGGGGACACCGCGGAACGTTCTTGGCGGCGTGGGAGGATATCGCCCGCGTGGGCGCCGACCACGTCACCCTGCGGCCGCGCTACACCCGGTACTCGGCGGCGCTGCCTCCTGACGGCGACTGACGCACGCTACCGGGCGGTCACGGCCGGCGTTCGTGGCCGCGACGTCCGTCGGTGCGGCGGCGTTCCTTCATCTCCTCCTCGAAGACGTGGCGCTTACCGCCCTGTAGTTCGTCACGCACTTGCCGCTCGTGTTGACGAAAGACCGACCAGTAGTTGTCGTCGAAGTCCTCGACGATCTGAAAGGTCCAGCGGCCGTGGAGGACGTTTCGGCCAACGACTTCGACCTCCAGCCGATCCGCGACCGCGTCGTGGCCCGCCGACCGCAGCTTGTCGCAGGCCTCGCCCAGCAACAGGTCGGCATGCCCGATCAACTGGTGAAACGAGTACAGGTCACCGCGGGCGCGTTCAACACATTCCAGGGCCTCCGACACTGCGCCGACGGCCTCGACGGTCGCATCGTCGAGACCCTCCGGGCGCCGGCCCTTCTTTGCTTGCAGCTCGTTCATGAAAGGTGCGATACCCATTGCGGGTCGGATTGCATCGGAGCAAACCGCATCGTTTTCGCTCCGACGGGTAGAAGTAGGTGGTGACGGAAATGACGGTGACCACCGGCGAAGACCTGGTGGTGTTGGTCGACGAAGCCGGACGGCAAGTGGGCACCGCGGCGAAGTCGGTCATACATCACCGCGCGACGCCGCTTCATCTGGGCTTTTCCTGCTATGTTTTCGACGCCGCCGGCCGTGTCCTGCTGACCAGGCGTGCGCTCGGCAAACTCACCTGGCCCGGGGTGTGGTCCAACTCGTTCTGCGGGCATCCGGGCCCTTCCGAGCCCGTCGCCGAGGCGGTGCGCCGTCGCGCACGCCAAGAACTCGGCCTGTCGCTCGCGGCGTTGCGATGCGTGCTGCCGGAGTTTCGCTACCGGGCGGTGGCCGCCGACGGCACCGTGGAGAACGAAATTTGCCCGGTGTTCTACGCACGCACCGACGAGCCCGTGCAGGCCGATCCCGACGAGGTCATGGAGTGGCGGTGGGTGCCGTGGTCGGATCTTCGGTCCGCGGCGGCGCTGCCTTGGCTGATCAGCCCGTGGGCGGCCGAGCAGGTGCCGCTGTTGGATGCGGCTAACTGCCCGGATCGTGATCGCGGATGAGGTGCGCGCGCCGCAGCGCGAACAACCGCTCCGCGTAGGCGAGGTCGTCTTTCCACAGCCGCGTCGCGGCCTGCCGCATCAACGGTGTGATCAGCGGCGCGGCCCGCAGCGCGTGCGTGAAACCCGGGCGGTCGGAGTGGGCGACGACGGCCTCGATGACCGCCGTGCGCGGTAGCCCGTCGGGTCCGTTCCCGAGGGGGGTGGCGTGTGTTTCCACGGTGCTTCCCGCACCCTCGCCGTCGAGGATCCGCATCACGATGGTCCGCGGTTCGGGGCTGGTGAACTCGGCAACGACGGGAACGCCGAACCGCCCGATCCGGAAGGTCACCGCGACCAGAAAGCGGTCTGATGTGTCGCAGACGTCGTGGCCCACCGGCGGCGAGGAAAGCACTTCCAGTTTGGTGAACGAATACGGATGAAACCATGCCCCGTGCCACGGGTCCATCCGGTTCGCGATGACGTCGCGCGGTTCGCAGGTGCCGACCAGGCGGGTGACGGCGTGTATCCGGGCGCCGTCCGGACGTTTCGGCAGCACCGGTCGCTCCGTCGGTGTCTCCCCGCCGACGGTATCCAGCCGCACCCAGGCCAACACGCCGTCGTCGTACGCGGAATAAGGGGTCCAACCGGATTGGCAACCACCCGACAGCCGCAGCCCGTGCCAGGCGCAGATCAGCGCGCCGTCGTCGACCTTTCCCGTCGACAGGTCCGCACCCAGGTGAGGACAGGCGCCCGGGCCCACACGCAAGGCGTTGCCGGTGCCGCGCCATGCGACCAGTTCGCGGCCCGCGACGACGGTGCCCAGCGGGCGGCGCCCAATGCTGTCACTGGCGGCGAACGCGTACCAGTTTCCGCTGCGGCGCGCCTGCGAGCGCCGCAGTGCAGAAGCAATGACGGCCGGTGACGCGTCGCGGTGGGTGGGCGGCTGCGCCGACCACCGTGACGGCGGAAGCAGCTGAAACGGCCAGGTTTTCGAGAGTTTCGAACGCATCTCAGCCAGCACGCTCATCGCTGGTGCGCCTTTCACTGGTGGCAAGGCGGCGCAGCACCGCCGAGCGGCCCTGCGTCGGGACGGTGTGCAGGGTGTGTCCGGTGATGCCGAAGCGCGCCAACAGCTGGTTGGCCGCGGTCCACCCGGTGGTCGCGGCGCGCTCCATCAGCGCGACCGGCAGATCGATGCGAACACCGTCACCGGCCAGCGCCAGCGTGTCATATGGCGTCGTCACACCCGGACGGGCGGCAAAATCGCCTGGGGCAAAACGCGGGCAGTCGGCGCGGCGCAGGACCCGTTCGCCGATCACGCGCATGTCGCTGGTCTCCGGATACAGCTCGTGAAGCCGCTTGAGGAGCTGCTCTTCGACCTCCGGTCCGGCGGCGGCGTAGGCGTGCAGTTCGACCACCGAACCACCTGTGCGGGTGTGCCAGTCGGCTGCCTCGCGCTCGTAGCGCTCGAGCACGCTCACGTTGTCCAGCGGCGAGAGCCCGCCGGTGCCCAGAAACGCTGCCCGCTCGGGCCGGACCGAACCGTCCAGCCACAGCCGTTGCACCACGAAGGGCGCCGCGGCGCCCAGCGCGGCGATTTGGTTGCGCCACACCTCGGTGCCCAGATCGGGTGAGTTGGCGACGATACGTTGCAGCGCGCCGACCTCGGTGGCCAGCACCACGCCGTCGACATGGAGCACGGCACCTGAGTCGCAACGGATCTCGAACCTGCCGCCGGATCGTACCTCGGTCACCGTCACACCGGTGTGGAATTGCACACCGCGCGACTCCAGATAAGCGCGCAGCGGGTTCCACAGCGCGACATCGAAGTTCGCGTTCGCGACGTCGAAGACCAGCCCCTCGCTGGAGCCCAGGAAATAGATGTGAAACATGGTGGCCAGTTCGGCGGCCGACAGCTCTGCGGGTTTGGCGAAGAAGCTGCGCGAGAACACCTCGAAAGCCAAGTGCCGTGCCGCCTCCGGGAAGTTGATCGCCTGCAGGAAGGTTTCGGCGTCGACGTGGTCGAGGCGGTGATAGGTGTCGGGCACCGACACCGCGGCCAGGGGCGCAGCGGCGCGCGCGTTGAGGCGGATCAGGTTCCGCAACCGGAAGGTGGGGCTGCGCATCGCGAACGCCAGCGCGTTCCACGGCGGGGTCCGCGGCAGACCGCGGAAGGTGTCTTGGCGACCGCGCGCGTCGACCAGCGGGTAGTCCGCCACGGGCGTTAACATCGACAGGGTTGGGTCAATGCGGCGCAGCAGCTTTCGCAGGTTGTAGTACTGGCGGAAGAATGCGTGGAAGCCGCGGTTCATCGCGACCGGTGTGCCGTCGTCGAACGTATCGGTCCAGCCGCCGACCCGGCCGCCCAGATACGGCTCGCGTTCGACGACGTCGACGCGCACGCCGCGTTCGGCCAGTCCGGTGGCCGCCGCCAGCCCCGCGATGCCGCCGCCCACCACCACCACGTGCGGTGTGGTGCCCAGCATCGCAGCGCTTTCCGCACCCGCCGCTGCGGTGTGCGTGACGCGCCGCGGATCGGTCATGCCGGGGCCTTCGCGAGGAACGTGTGCACGATATTGCGCTGCCAACCGGGCATGGTGTGGCTGCTCACATCGGTGAACCCGTTGGTGCGCAACCGGTCCCGCAACTTCCCGGCGCCGTCGAAGACGTTCACGCTACGCCGCAGGTAGGTGTACAACGATGCGTCACCGTTGCGGATCTTGCCGCTGGGGATGATGATCGTCACGCACACCGCATTCCACAGGGCGGTGGCGAACCGCGAGTCGCGCACGGAGTACTCATGGGCGGCCAGCGTGCCGCCTGGTGCCAGCAGCGCCAGGAAGTCCTGCAACTGGGCATCCGGGTCGGCGAGGTTGCGCAGCAGGTATGCCGCGAAAATGCCGTCGAACGGGCCCTCGACGCCGGCATCGGTGAGCGTCTCGATGCGGCTGTGCACGAACCGCACCGACGGCGGCCACCGCTTGGCGCGGGCTTGGGCCAGCATGCCCGCCGAGCCGTCCACAGCGACAATCTCGGCCTGTGGTGCGACATGCAGCAGCGCCGCGGTGGAAGCCCCGGTGCCGCAACCGGCATCGAGCAGCCGTAACCCACGGCCGTTGTCCGCCAACTTCATTCGTTGCGCCGACAACCGCAGATGGCTGTGGTATCCGGGATTGGCGTCGACCAACTTGTCGTAGGTGCCGGCCGCCGCGTCGAATGCCGCGGGCACATCACCCCGGATGCTCATACCGTGTCCTCCTCACGGTCACGCAACCGCTGCCGCTCCCACAACAGCAGCACGGCGGTGACCAACGCCCATCCGAACAGGAAGTCCTCCACCGGGATGTCGAACGGAAACCGCAGACCGCTGGTGTGCTGCTCGTCGTATATGACGATCGGTGCGCTCAGTTTGGTCAGCCAGCCGTCGACGGGGATCTGGAAGCCCAGCACGATCGCCATGGACAGCCAGTACGCCGGCCGGCGGAACAACCCGGTGCGTAAGAACTTGATTTCCCACAGGCACACCGCGATCACCGCCAGCACCGCAGGAAGCGTGTAGCCCAGACCCGTCATGACGAGTGCACCGACTTACGCTTTGCACGTTGCAGGATCGTGTCGACGGCATTGTAGGTGAGCAACCCGCACAGCGGTATCACAAAGAAGAACAGTAGTTCCTCCAGCGGCATGATGCCGACAAGTTCGACACCGGTCACGTACAGCGGGTTGAAGGTCCACACCTGCGCGAGAATGGCCACCACATCCCACAGTACGAACACGGCCGCCACCGGCAGGATCGCCGCCGCCGCCCGCCACGCGCGGCGGTAGACGCCGGCGCCGAAGAACTCGAGCGGTGCGGTGATCGCCAGGCATCCGGCGAGCACGAGCAAGTAATGCCAGCGGTCCACGTCTAGACCCTGTTCTCTCGTAACCGGGTTCGCCATGCCTTGACCAGCCCGGCCGCGGCGACGCGGATGCGTCGGCCATTGCCGACCGCAGCGCGTTGGCTGAAGATCGCGAAGTCGATGTCCTCGATACGGTCGAGTATCTGTGAGTACAGCGTCAGCGCCGCCGATATGCAGGGTCGAGAACGCGGCGAAAGCAGCGCAATGCCTTGCTGCGCATACTCGTAGGTGCGCTGGGTGGTGGCGTGTTGTTCGACCAGCGCACGACGTACCCGCGCATCGGTTCGGCGATGATCGTGGCACCACGACAGCACATCCCGGTCGACGCGGTGGGCGGCCAACTCGTCGGCCGGCAGATATACCCGTCCGCGCTGCAGGTCTTCGTCGACATCGCGCAGAAAGTTGGTGAGCTGGAAGGCTTTTCCAAGCGCGGCGGCGTACGGCTCGGCTTCCTCGCGGGAGCTGACCGTACCGAGGACGGGCAGCAGCTGCAGCCCGATCACCTCGGCCGAGCCGTGCATGTAGCGCTCCAGCGCGGCGCGGTTCGCGTAGTCGGTGACGGTCAGGTCCATCCGCATCGAGTTCAGGAAGTCGTCGAACAACTCCCATGGAATGTTGTACTTGCGTGCGCTGTCCACCACCGCGGTCAGCGCGGGATCGTCGTCGTCTTCTGTCGGGGGGCTACCGGAAGCCATACGCGAAAACAGCTGGGTTGCCAAGCATTGCAACCGCTCTGCGCGCTCGGCGGTCGTCAATGCCGGATCGAAATCGTCGAGGATGTCGTCGGCGCGTCGGGCGAAGCCGTACAACGCATGCACGGCGGGGCGTTGTTCGGGAGCGAGGAGGCGGGTGGCCAGAAAGAATGTCCGGCCGTGTTCGGCGTTGAGTCGGCGACAGCATCGATAGGCGTCGCGAAGTGCCGGGTCTCGGACGCCGGCAGCGTCCAGTTCGGAACTGATCATGACTGCACCACCTGTGAACTCCTCGGCCGGGTCGGTACCCCGGTGATCCGGTCGGCGGCCAACCGACCGGACAGCAGGGCTGTCGGCACCCCGACACCCGGCACTGTCGACGATCCGGCGAGCACGACGTTGTCGACGCCGCGGACGATGTTGGCTGGCCGAAACGGCCCGGTCTGAGCGAAGGTGTGCGAGAGTGCGAACGGCGTGCCTGCGGCCATTCCTTGGCGCTCCCAGCCCGCGGGGTCCACCGCGTGCAGGAGCTCGGCGTCGCCGCCCAGGTGCGGCAGCCGCTCGACGGTCCGGTCAAGTATCTCGTCGACGTATGCGTTGCCGACCTCGGCCCAGTCCACCTTTCCCACAGCGGTGTTCGGCGCGGGTGCGAGGATGTAGAGCAGGTCGCGTCCGGCAGGCGCCAGGCTCGGATCGCTGGCGGTCGGCCGCGTCACCAGCAGTGACGGATCGGCCATCAGTTGCCCGTCGTCGATGATGTCGCGGAAGGTCTGATCCCACGAGTCCCCGAAGACAATGGTGTGGTGACCGGAGCCCGCCGCACCGGTTCGCGCTGCCGCGCAACCGACATGCGCGACGACTGCGGACGGGGCGGGCTGCAACCGCAGCAACCGCCGGGGCGTGCGCCCGAGCAACCGGTAGGTGTCGGGGAGTTCGGTCGTCAGCACTACCGCGTCGGCCGCGATGGCATCGCCGGTGTCGGTGTGTACCGCAGTCACCCGGTCACCGCGGTGCGCCAAGCTCGAAACCACGGCGCCGTACCGGAATTCGACGCCGGCATCGGATGCCGCGGCGGCCAGCGCGTCGGGCAGCGCCCGTATACCTCCGCGCGGAAAGTAGACGCCGGAGATGGTGTCCATGTAGGCGATGACGGCGTAGACGGCCAGTGCCCGCTGCGGTGGGACGCCGGCGTAGAGCGCCTGGAAGGTGAATACCCGGCGCAGCCGCTCGTCGGAGATGAACCGCCGCACCATGCGGTCCCAGCGCCGGAAGCCGCCGATGGCGGCCAGCCGCGCCAACTGCGGCGTCAGCAGCGCCAGCGGTGAGTCGAAGTTGGCCGCGATGAACCCGTCGAACTCGACGCGGTATAGCCGGGCGAGCCAGTTCCGCAGCCGCACATAGCCTTCGGCTTGCGCCGGACCCGCGAACCGCTCCACCTCGGCGGCCATCGCAGCGGCGTCGCTGTGCACGTCGATACCGCTGCCGTCGGCGAACGACGCGTGGTAGGCGGGGCGCACCGGCATCAACTCGAGCCAGTCAGCCATCGATTCGCCCACGGCCGCGAAGGCGTCTTCGATGATGTCGGGCATTGTCAGCACGGTCGGACCGGTGTCGAGCCGGTACCCGTCGAGATCCATCCGGCCGACCCGGCCGCCGGGGTGCACACCGCGTTCGACGACGGTGACCGCGCGGCCCCGGCCTGCGAGCTGTAGAGCCGCCGACAGCCCGGCCAGCCCGGCACCCACCACGACGACGTGATCGCAGCTACCGCCGACGGTCCGCATGCGTTTCACCACCCTCATGCTGCTCGCGTCGTACACGTTGCGGCCATGTCGACCAACGCTTTTTGAACCTGTCCGCTGATCTCGGGTGTTCGGATGCCGTCCAGCGCACGGCACACTCGCTGGTCGATCATCTGCTCGATCCACCGAACGGCTCCGGTGGCAGCGATCAGGTGGCGCCAGCGCTCGATATCGGTCCCGTCGACGTGTGTTGCGCGCATCAACGTGGCCAACTCGCGGCGCAGCGGGGCATCGGCGAGGTGGTAGGCCGATACCACGACGCTGGTGGCTTTGTGCTCGAACAGATCGACGCCGGCCGGTTTTCCGGTTACCGACTCCGACCCGAAGACCCCGAGCAGGTCGTCGCGCATCTGGAACGCTTCGCCGATCGCCTCACCATAAACGCCGAGCGCGGCCAGCACGGCAGGACAGCATCCGGCGAGCGCAGCACCGATCTCAAGCGGTCTGCGCACCGTGTAGTTGCCCGATTTGCGTCGTGACACGTCGAGCACCTGATCCAAGGTGGGAAAACCTGCCGCGTCGTTGACCAGGTCGGCGAACTGGCCGACCGCGAGTTCGCTGCGCATCGCGTCGTATCGGGGCCAGGCCCGCGTCAGCGCCGCGGTTGCCACGCCGCTTTCCCGCAACATCTGTTCGGCCCACACCAGGCACAGGTCGCCGAGCAGCACGGCGGCCGACTCCCCGAAACGGTCCGACGATCCGGTCAGCCCCCGCTCGCGGTGCCAGCCCGCGAAGGCCACGTGGGCGGCCGGACGGCCCCGCCGCAGCGTGGCACTGTCCATGACGTCGTCCTGTAGCAACGCGAACGCGTGCAGCAACTCCAAACTGGCCGCTGCGCGCAGCGCCGCGGGGTCCTCGTCCTGGCCGCACAACCAGCCCAGGTACATAAACGTCGAACGCAGACACTTGCCGCCGGTGAGAAAGCCCCGCAAGACGTCGCCGGTGATCTCGACGCCGGTCTTACCGAGCTGATCGGCACCGTGGTCGGCGACAAAGCTCGTCACCGCCTCCGAGACGGCGTTGCGCACGCTGGCACGCCACGAGGCAGCGGACACCGGCGCCGAGGCAAGGGCGCATATCCCTGCGTCACCTACACTCAACGTTCGGTCCTTTTTTCGTCCGGCGTTGACTTCACTACCCACTTCGACGAGAAATGAACCGCCGAACCGGTTCCTGCCGGTGTTTTCTCACCGAACGCCGGTGGATGCGCCCCGGTCGCCCGAGGGAGCGACGCTACCCGCGGAACGGATACTGCTGTGCGCCAACAGTTATCGCATCACCGGCGTCGATTGAGCAACCAGATGTGGGTGGACAGCGCGGTCGCGAACGCACACCAGGCCGGGTAGGGCGTCAGCGATAACGCACTCTTGCCGCTGGCTGCCGCGGCCCTACGCGTGAGATCGGCGCTGCTTGCCGTCAGGGCACCCGCGGTGATCGCGGCCAGGCCCAGGCGACGCTGGCTGAAGAACACCCAGGACCAACTGGCGTTGAGCAGTAGGTTGATCGACAACGCCGCAGCAAACGTCTTCCGCCGGTTGTCGTCTCCGACGCTCCGGCTGTCATCGAGGGCCCGCGCCGAGACCAGGGCGATGTCGGTGTACAGCAGCGGCCACACGATCGGAAACACGGTGCTCGGCGGCTGGTACGGCGGCTTGCGCAGCTTCTTGAACCAAGATGACTCTGCGTTGGGTCCCGTCGCCGCGCCGCCGACGAGGGCGGTGGCGGTGACAGCGGCTGCGACCGCCCCAAGTGTCTTGATACGCAAGGTGACTCCGTTCTATAGGTCCTGGTCAGCACTCATTGCCGCGCTACGTCCTGAGTACCCAGGCCGTGCGCCTTCGACTCACCACTGCGTTTAGCCCGTCGTCGACCAGGGAACCCGGTCGTAGCGTGGGGAAATCCCCCCGTTCGGCCTGGAAACGGGCAAGACCGATGCACTGCACATAGGGGAAAGGCGACCAATGGCAGAAGAGAACACCGGTCCCAAAGAAGGCATCAAGGGTGCCGTCGAGGACGTCAAGGGTAAGGCAAAGGAAGCGGCTGGCACGGTGACCGGCCGCGACGACATGGTCCGTGAGGGTAAGGCCCAGCAAGACAAGGCCGACGCCCAGCAGGACGCCGCCAAGAAGGAAGCCGAGGCCGAATCGGCTCGGGGTGGCGCCAAGGCTGCTGAGGAGCGCCAGGAGTCTGAACAGCGTCCGTAGGCAGACAACAGAAAGAGGCCCAGCCGGCCAAATCGGCTGGGCCTCTTTTCTGTCGGGTCAACTGCTGGGTCGTTGCCGTTGTGATTCTGGATGCTCTGCGTGCCAACGGTCTTCGATCTTTCGCACCCGGAGGTGTTCAATCGCGAACCAGCCGAAAGACACGATGAACAGGACGGCGGAAATGCAGCCCAGCGTCACGCCTACGGTGTGGTGGGTGGTCGCGTGCGCGGCCAAGGCAGCGACGAAGGCGACCAGCGCCAGGCCGAGCACCACGAGCGCCGGCATGTTCTTGGTGTCTTTCATGGTCTCGCCGGCGTGCGGACGCGTGGTCCGGGAATGATCGACAGGATCGTTCGGGCTTTTCATGGCTACTCCTCTCCCGGCTAGAACTACCCGACCACGCTGGGAAAGAAACGCCGACGTCACTGGTACGGCGGATATTGGTCATTGCGCAGCAGGTTGGCAAGGTGAGCGGCGTTGCGCCCAAGGCCCGCGGTGGTCTTGGCCACCGGCTCGGGCACCTCGTCCAGATCCTGGTAGTCCGTGGACTGCATCGCCTCGCCGGTCCAGTAGGTGCCGCCCTGCGCCGGGATGGAGAACCCGATGTCGTTGAGCCCCTGGAACATGTCCGCGATGATCTTGTGCGCGCCATCCTCGTTGCCGACGACCCCAACCACTGCCACCTTGC
This sequence comes from Mycolicibacterium sp. XJ879, assembly GCF_053483935.1. Classification (NCBI taxonomy): domain Bacteria; kingdom Bacillati; phylum Actinomycetota; class Actinomycetes; order Mycobacteriales; family Mycobacteriaceae; genus Mycobacterium; species Mycolicibacterium sp. XJ879. Next base: position 367,836 of record NZ_JBEFTH010000004.1, on the reverse strand, counting down.
CGACCATCGCCGGTCGTCCGGCGTCGTCGGTGGTGGACAGCTCGGCGTCGAGGCGCTCCAGTATGCGCTGCGCGATGCTGGATGGATGCCCGACCCACACCGGGGTGGTGAGCACCATGATGTCGGCGTCGATCAGCTTGTGCCGGATCTGCGGCCATTGGTCACCGTCGCCCATATCGGCCGCCACGCCGGGCGATATCGCGTAGTCCACAGCCCGCAGGATCTCGGTTTGCACGCCCGCGCCGCGAAGTTGCTCGCAGATGTGCTGGGCCATCAGTTCGCTGCTCGACGGCGCGGGGCTGGGCTTGAGGCTGCACACCACCGCCACGGCGGTCAGCGGCTGTTGGGTCCCGGTCGGTGTGCTCATAGGCCGAACACCGCGGGCGCCGTCACCGAGGGCATGCTCATGGTCACGACGAGCAACGTCAGGGTGAGCAGGACCCAGCCCGCGCCATGCCACGCCCAGAACGACTCGCGCCTTCGCCATGCCTGGTAGGTGCGGACGAACGCGCGCAGCGCGCCGAGCAGCAGGATGGCGGGTGCACCGAGCGTCAGCAGGGCGCGCTGGGGTGCGCCGCAGGCCAACGTGTCGTAAGTCGCTCCTGAGCAGGTGCTCAGCCATACCGCGGCGGTGACCAGATAAGCGATACCGGCCACCCCGACGAGCACCGTGAAGCGGACCGCGTCGCGCGTTGCCGAATCGACGTGGCGCAATTCGCCTGGATGCTGGTGCACTGCCTGTATCTCCCCGGTTCGCTGGTCGCAGCGCCGTCCTACCACGGCGGGGAAAACATTCCCGGTGCCTCGGCCGAATAAACCTCAGGCTTCGACGCGGATATGCGCGGTCAACAGCAGTCGGTCATAGCTGGACCGGGGCGGCAGCTCTTCGTCGTAGTTGAGCTCCAAGAAGTCTTTGGCGATTTGCTCGGCGAGGAGCCGCAGCTTGGTGTTGGTCTCCTGCGAACGCCACTTGAGCAGTTCGAACGCGGATTCGGCGTGAATTCGGTAAACGACCATCAACATGCCTTTGGCCTGTTCGATGACGCTGCGCGCCTCGGCGATCTCGGCGACCGCTGCGGTGACCATCTTGTTCTGATGCTCGGTCATCGCGGGTGTGACGTCGACGTAGAAGCCCTGGGTCCCGATCACTTCACCGGCGTCATCGACGATCTGGTCGCCGACCACGACGACGTGGTGCGTCTCGCCGTCGGTGTCGATGATGCGGTGGCGCGTGGAGAAGGCGCCAGCCGTGCGCCTGATCTCCTCCAGCGTGGCGGCGACCTGGCGGTAGTCCTCGGGATGTTTGTGCGACAGCACAAGACCCGTGGTGGGCTCGACGGTTCCCGGCTCGTATCCGTGCATCCGTTGCACTTGCGGTGACCATTCCCACCGCTCATCGGCGAAGTAGAAGCGGAACCACCCGACGCGCTGCGGGTCCCCGCCTGCGAGGGCGTGCTCGGCGGACGTCTGCCCTTCGAACTCGACCAGCTCATCAGACATGCCAGCTAGATTAACCCTGTTCAGACGGGTAAACATTGGACCTGTTCAACAATTCGCAATGTGGACGTCGCCCAGCGGGGCGGAATTGTCCGTACCCCGGCCTACCATGCGGCTGTGCGGATCAAGGTGTACCTGCTCACGGGCATCGTTTCAGCTACCGCTGCCTATTTGCTAGGTTTCGATGTCACCTGGAGCATCGTGATCGGTGTGTTTGCGCCGGTGCTGCTGGCGGCCGCGCCGTCGTTTCTCGCAGGCACCTTCGTCGGGCTTCGGACCGCGCCGGATCCGGCGGATGCCATGTCGGGCACCGAGTTCGAAGACCACGTGGCGCGGATAGCTCGATCCTGCGGGCAGCCGGTCATCATGACGTCGCTGACCGGCGACTGGGGCGTCGACATCATCGTCGGCAGACGGCCGAACCGGCTGGCCATCCAATGCAAGCGCCAGTCACGCCCCGTCGGCACGGCCGCGGTTCAGGAGGTGGTGGCCGGCGCGCCGATGCAGGACTGCGCCAAGACCCTGGTGGTCACCAACAACGACTTCACCCCTGCGGCACGCAAACTCGCGGAGTTGCACGGTTGCGAATTGGTCAGCGGCGCAGAGCTACGCCGACTGCCCGCGACGATACGGCGGCTCACGCAGCCTGCGGCGCCGACGGAGGTCAGCTGAGCACGTCGCGCGGCTACGGCAGCACGACGCGCGAACATGGGGTCGACTAGAGCATCGGCCGTCCGCCCGTGACCGCGATCCGCGCGCCGGTCACATAGCTGCCCTCGTCGGAGGCCAGCATCACGTAGACCGGCGCCAGCTCGACCGGTTGGCCGGCGCGGCCCAGCGGGGTGTTCTCACCGAACTGCTTGACCTTCTCCGGCGGCATCGTCGAAGGGATCAGCGGGGTCCAGATCGGGCCCGGCGCAACGCTGTTGGCGCGGATACCCTTCTCGCCGAGCATCTCGGCGAGGCTGGCCGAGAAGTTCGCGATCGCGGCCTTCGTCGCCGCGTACGGCGCCAGCTTTGGATTGGGCATATCCGAGTTCACCGAGGAGCTGCCGATCACCGAAGCGCCGGCGCCCATGTGCGGCAGCGCCGCCTTCACGAGGTAGAAGTAGGCGCCGATGTTGAGCCGGAACGTGTAATCCCACTCCTCGTCGCTAATTTCGTCGAGAGTGTCGTGTGTCATCTGGTAGGCAGCGTTGTTGACCAGCACATCGATGCCGCCGAACTCCTGCACTGCCTTGTCGACCACCGCGCGGCAGTGCGCCGGATCGGACAGGTCGCCGGGCATCAGGACGCACTTGCGGCCCGCATCGCGCACATAACGCTCGACGTCCTTGGCGTCCTCGTCCTCGTTGAGGTAAGCGATCAGCACGTCGGCGCCCTCGCGGGCGTAGGCGATCGCGACCGCGCGACCGATTCCGCTGTCCCCGCCGGTGATGATTGCGCGTTTACCCTCGAGCCGACCCGAACCGCGGTAGCTCGTCTCGCCGCAATCCGGTACGGGGTCCATCTTGGCTTGGACACCGGGTGGTGGCTGTTGTTGCTCAGGAAAGCCCACTTGCGATCGCCCTCCTCCGTAGTGTTGGGTGAGCCGACACACCGAGTACCCGCACCGGGCCCGGCAAACCGCTGCGCTTGTTGCACATGTGTCAATTAAGCTGGCGGCATGTCCGAACCCAGGCGCCGGCTCTCCCCCGACGACCGACGAAACGAACTGCTGGCGCTCGGCGCCGAGGTGTTCGGACAACGGCCCTACGACGAGGTCCGCATCGACGAGATCGCCGAACGCGCAGGGGTTTCCCGCGCCCTGATGTACCACTATTTCCCCGATAAGCGGGCGTTCTTCGCCGCCGTCGTGCGCGCGGAGGGCGAACGGCTCTTCGAGGCCACCAACACCCCGCCGAAACCCGGCCAGAGCCTTTTCGACCAGCTGCGCGAGGGTGTGTTGGCCTACCTGCGCTACGACGACGAGAACCCGTACGGCGCATGGGCGACGTACGTCGGCATGGGCCGCCACGATCCCGTGCTGCGGGGCATCGAGGACGTCGACAATGAACGACAGGCCAACCGGATCCTCGCGCGGATCCGCGACGCCTGCGGTGTCGAGCTGGACTCCAAGGTCGAACGCGACCTGCGCATCCGGGTCTACGGCTGGTTGGCGTTCACCTTCGAGATGTGTCGTCAGCACGTGCTGGAACCCTCGGTCGACGTCGACCAGGTGGCCGAGGCCTGCGCGCACGCCCTGCTCGACGCGATCCAGCGGGTGCCCGGCATCCCCGCATCTCTGCACGACGCTTCGTGATTTCGGTGCGCATACGATCGATCGCCGAGTGTTTGCGCACCGAATTCGCAGAAATGTCGGACCCTATGGGCACGATGGGTAGATGAGCTCCACCGCGCTGTCCCGGTTCAGCGAGTTGACCAGGGAGTGGTTCGCGGGCACGTTCGCCGAGCCGACGCCCGCGCAGGCCCAGGCCTGGACTGCCATCGCCGACGGCGACAACACGCTGGTCATCGCGCCGACCGGGTCGGGTAAGACGCTCGCGGCGTTCATGTGGGCCATCGACCAGCTGGCGGTCTCCGAACCGCCGAGCGCCGGAGCAGGCACCAAAGTGCTCTACGTATCCCCGCTCAAGGCGCTGGCCGTCGACGTCGAACGCAACCTGCGCACCCCGCTGACCGGCATCGGCCGGGTGGCCGAACGGCGCGGTATGCCCGCGCCCGGCGTCACCGTCGGGGTGCGTTCCGGCGACACCCCGCCCAAACAACGTCGTGAGCTGATCCTTCGACCGCCGGACATCCTGATCACCACGCCCGAGTCACTGTTCCTGATGCTGACGTCGTCGGCGCGCGAAACGCTGGCCGACGTCCAGACGGTGATCGTCGACGAGGTGCACGCCGTCGCGGGCACCAAACGCGGCGCGCATCTGGCGCTGTCGCTGGAGCGGCTCGATCAACTCAACGACAAGCCCGCCCAACGCATCGGGTTGTCCGCCACCGTGCGCCCACCCGAGGAGGTGGCGCGCTTCCTGTCCGGTCAGCAGCGCACGACGATCGTCGCGCCGGCAGCGGCCAAAACGTTCGACCTGTCGGTCCAGGTGCCCGTGCCCGATATGGCCGCGCCGAACAACCAATCTATTTGGCCCGACGTCGAGCACCGCATCGTCGACCTGATCGAGGCGCACAACAGCTCGATCGTGTTTGCCAACTCGCGCCGCCTCGCCGAGCGGCTGACCTCGCGGCTCAACGAGATCCACGCCGAACGCCTTGGCGTCGACGTGCCCGACGAGCACAACCGGCAGGTCGGCGGCGGCGCTCCGGCCCAGCTGATGGCCAGCGGCGCGTCCTACGGCGCTCCGACGCTGCTGGCCCGCGCCCACCACGGGTCGGTCAGCAAGGAGCAGCGCGCGCAGGTCGAGGATGACCTCAAAAGCGGCCGGCTCAAGGCGGTCGTCGCGACCTCCAGCCTGGAGTTGGGCATCGACATGGGCGCGGTCGATCTGGTGGTCCAGGTCGAGTCGCCGCCGTCGGTGGCCAGCGGCCTTCAGCGCATCGGCCGCGCCGGCCACCAGGTCGGTGAGATCTCACAGGGCGTGCTGTTCCCCAAACACCGGACGGACCTGATCGGCTGCGCGGTGACGGTCAACCGGATGCGCTCCGGGGAGATCGAGAGCATGCGGGTGCCAACCAACCCGCTCGACGTGCTGGCACAGCACACGGTGGCCGCGTGCGCGTTGGAACCGCTCGACGCCGACGGTTGGTTCAATACGGTGCGGCGCAGCGCCCCGTTCACGACATTGCCGCGCAGCGCGTTCGAGGCCACGTTGGACCTGCTGTCCGGCAAGTACCCGTCCACCGAGTTCGCCGAGTTGCGACCCCGCCTGGTCTACGACCGCGACACCGGCACGTTGACGGCCCGGCCGGGTGCGCAGCGGCTCGCGGTCACCTCCGGCGGCGCGATCCCCGACCGCGGCCTGTTCACCGTCTACCTGGCCACCGACTCCGAAAAGCCATCGCGGGTAGGCGAACTCGACGAGGAGATGGTCTACGAGTCCCGGCCCGGTGACGTCATCTCGTTGGGTGCGACCAGTTGGCGCATCACCGAGATCACCCACGACCGGGTGCTGGTGATTCCCGCGCCCGGGCAGCCGGCCCGGCTTCCGTTCTGGCGCGGTGACGCGGTCGGCAGGCCCGCCGAACTCGGCGCCGCGGTTGGCCAGTTCACCCGCGAGCTGTCCCAGCTGGGCCGCGATGAATTCGACGCCCATTGCCGCTCAATGGGTCTCGATGATTTCGCCACGGACAACCTGTGGCGGCTGCTCGACGATCAGCGCCAGGCGACGGGTGTCGTGCCCTCCGATGCGACGTTGGTGGTCGAGCGGTTCCGCGATGAGCTCGGCGACTGGCGGGTGATCCTGCACTCCCCCTACGGTCTCCGGGTGCACGGCCCGCTGGCGTTGGCGGTCACGCGCCGGCTGCGGGAACGCTACGGCATCGAGGAGAAGCCGACCGCCTCCGACGACGGCATCATCGTGCGGCTGCCCGACACCGACGAGGCCGCCCCCGGCGCCGACCTGTTCGTGTTCGACGCCGACGAGATCGAGCCCATCGTCACCGCCGAGGTGGGCGGTTCGGCGCTGTTCGCGTCCCGGTTCCGCGAATGCGCCGCCCGCGCACTGCTTTTGCCGCGCCGCCATCCCGGTAAACGCTCCCCGCTGTGGCATCAGCGGCAACGCGCCGCGCAGCTGCTTGATGTCGCACACAAGTATCCGGACTTCCCGATCGTGTTGGAGGCGGTGCGCGAATGCCTGCAGGACGTCTACGACGTGCCCGCGCTGACCGAGCTGATGCACCGGGTGGCGCAGCGCCGGCTGCGCATCGTCGAGGTCCAGACCGTCACCCCGTCGCCGTTCGCGGCGTCGCTGCTGTTCGGGTACGTCGGTGCGTTCATGTACGAAGGCGACAGCCCGCTGGCCGAGCGGCGCGCGGCCGCGCTGTCACTGGACAGCGTGCTGCTGGCCGAACTGCTGGGCCGGGTGGAGCTGCGCGAGCTGCTCGACCCTCAGGTCATCGCGCTCACGACGCGCCAGCTGCAGCACCTGGCCGAGGACCGTCTGGCGCGCGACGCCGAGGCGGTCGCCGACCTGCTGCGGCTGCTGGGCCCGCTGACCGAACGTGAGATCGCCGAACGCGCGACGACGGAGGAGGTGGGACCCTGGCTGGACGGGCTGCGCGCAGCCAAGCGCGCGTTGACGGTCACGTTCGCCGACCAGACATGGTGGGTGGCCGTCGAGGACTTCGGGCTGCTGCGCGACGGTGTCGGGGTGGCGGTGCCGGTTGGCGTGCCGGCGGCCTTCACCGAGTCGGTCGCCGACCCGCTCGGTGAACTGCTCGGCCGCTACGCGCGCACGCACGGGCCGTTCAGCACGCATGACGCGGCGAGCCGGTTCGGACTGGGGTTGCGGGTCACCGCCGACGTGCTGAGCAGGATGGCGGTCGACGGCAAGGTGATCCGCGGCGAGTTCACCACCTCCGAAACGGAGGGCGAACAGTGGTGTGACGCCGACGTTCTCAAGATCCTGCGGCGTAGGTCGCTGGCGGCGCTGCGGGCTCAGGTCGAGCCGGTCAGCACCGCCGCGTACGGCCGGTTCCTGCCGTCGTGGCATCAGGTCGGCTCGCACAATGCGGGCATCGACGGGCTGGCCGCGGTCGTGGAACAACTCGCCGGAGTGCCGCTTCCGGCTTCGGCGGTCGAACCGCTGGTGTTCGGTCAACGGGTGCGCGACTACCAACCGGCGATGCTCGACGAACTGCTGGCCTCCGGCGAGGTCATCTGGTCGGGCGCCGGTCAGATCGGTTCCGGTGACGGATGGGTGGCGTTCCACCTCGCCGAGTCCGCGCCGATGACGCTGGGCGTGCCGGCGGAGATCGAGTTCACCGACGCCCACCGGGCGATCCTGCAGACGCTGGAGGGCGGCGGCGCCTATTTCTTCCGTCAGCTCGCTGACACCTTCTTCCGTCAGCTCGCCGACAACAACCCGACAGACGAGCTCAAACAGGCGCTGTGGGAGCTGGTTTGGGCCGGCTGGGTCACCGGCGACACGTTCGCCCCGGTACGGGCGGTGTTGACCGGGTCCAGGAGCCCCTCAGGTCGGCGCGGCGCCCCGGCGCATCGGCAGCGGCAGCGGCCTCCCCGGCTGAGCCGCTACAGCGTCGCGCACGCGCAGACCCGCAGTGCCGATCCGACGGTGGCGGGACGCTGGTCGGCATTGCCCGCCGCTGAGCCGGAATCCACTGTGCGCGCACACTTTCACGCCGAGCAGCTGCTCAGCCGCCACGGTGTGCTGACCAAGGGCGCGGTGGCCGCCGAGCAGGTGCCCGGCGGCTTCGCGATGCTCTACAAGGTGCTGACGGCGTTCGAGGAGGCGGGCCGGTGTCAGCGCGGCTACTTCGTGGAATCGTTGGGCGGGGCCCAGTTCGCGGTGGCTTCGACGGTGGACCGGCTGCGCACTTACCTCGACGGGGTGGATCCCGATCGCCGCGAGTATTCGGCGGTCGTGCTGGCCGCCGCCGACCCGGCCAACCCCTACGGCGCGGCGCTGCCGTGGCCCGGACAGGGGCCGGGCCGCAAAGCCGGTGCGCTGGTCACGATCGTCGACGGGGAGCTGGTGTGGTTCCTCGAGCGGGGTGGCCGCACGCTGCTGAGCTTCAGTGACGATCCCGAAGCCCACGCCGCGGCCGCCGCGGCCCTGGCCGACATGGTCGGCAGCGGCCGCGTCTCGTCGCTGCTCGTGGAGAAGGTCAACGGCAGTTCCGTGCTGGAACCGGGCGCCGAGGGCCAGCGCGCAGCGGTGCACGAGGCGTTGACGGGCGCCGGGTTCTCCCGCACCCCGCGCGGTTTGAGGCTGCGGTAGCGATGCCCGAAGGTGACACCGTCTGGCACACCGCCGTCATCCTGCGCGACGCCCTCGAGGGTCAGACGCTGACGCGCTGTGATGTGCGGGTGCCCCGCTACGCCACCGTCGACCTCACCGGCCGGGTCGTCGACGAGGTCGTCAGCCGCGGCAAGCACCTGTTCATCCGGGCCGGCGATGCGAGCATTCACTCGCACCTGAAGATGGAGGGCAGCTGGAAGGTGCACCCGCGAAACAAACCCAGCAGGGTCGGCCATCGGATCCGAATCATCCTGGAGACCCGCGACGTGCAGGCGGTCGGAATCGACCTCGGTGTGCTCGAGGTGCTCGACCGTGAGCAAGACACCGACGTCGTCGCCCATCTGGGCCCGGATCTGCTCGGTGACGACTGGGATCCGCAGGTGGCGCGGAGGAACCTGACCGCCGATCCCGATCGCCGACTGTCCGAGGCGCTGCTGGACCAGCGGGTGATGGCCGGCGTCGGCAACGTGTACTGCAACGAGTTGTGTTACGTCACCGGCTATTTACCGACCACACCGGTCAAGCGCGTGCACGACCCGCTGCGGATGGTGCAGCGGGCCAGGGACATGTTGTGGCTGAACCGGTCTCGGTGGAACCGCACCACCACCGGCGACACCCGGCGCGGCAACCAGCTGTGGGTGTACGGCCGTGGCGGTGAGCCGTGCCGTCGCTGCGCCACCCCGATCGAGTTCGACCAGGGTGGCGAGCGGGTCACGTACTGGTGCCCGGTCTGTCAGACCTAGGCTCGCGACGGCAGCGCCAGCTTGGCGATCTTGCGCACGACTGTGGCGAACTGGCGCGGCAGCGAACCCGCGTTGTACGGGATGCCGTAACGCTGGCAGATGTCGCGAACCTGCGCGGAGATCTCGGCGTGCCGGTGCGCCGGAATGTCGGGGAACAGATGGTGCTCGATCTGAAACGACAGGTTGCCCGACAGCAGGTGAAACAGCTTGCCGCCGGTCAGGTTCGCCGAACCGAGGATCTGTCGGAAGTACCACTGCCCGCGGGTCTCGGCCTTGGTCTCCTCGATGGAGAACTCCTGGACGTCGTCGGGGAAGTGGCCGCAGAAGATGATCATGTACGCCCACACGTTGCGCACCAGGTTGGCTGTCATGTTGCCGGCGAACACCCATGGCGCGAACGGGCCGGCCAACAGCGGGAACGCGACATAGTCCTTCAGCGTCTGGCGCTTGGTCTTGTGCCAGATGCCCTGCAGGATCTCGCGCTTGTCGGACAGCGAGATCTCGCCGGCGCGGATGCGTTCCGTCTCCAGTTCGTGCAGTGCGACGCCGTATTGAAAGAGCACCATCAGCAGAAACGCATACACCGGGTTGCCGAGGAAGTAGGGCCGCCACTTCTGCTCGGGGCTCATCCGCAGGATGCCGTAGCCCACGTCGCGATCCATGCCGACGATGTTGGTGTAGGTGTGGTGCATGTAGTTGTGCGAGTGCCGCCACTGGTCGGCCGGACATGCGGTGTCCCACTCGAATCCGCGGCTGGAGATCGTCGGGTCGCCCATCCAGTCGTACTGGCCGTGCATGACGTTGTGGCCGATCTCCATGTTGTCGAGGATCTTCGACAAGCTCAGCATCGCCGTGCCGGCCAGCCACAGCGGCGGCAGGATTCCGCCGAACAACAGCGTGCGCCCGGTGACCTCCAATGTGCGCTGCGCCTTGATGACCCGGCGGATGTAGTCGGCGTCGCGCTCGCCGAGGTCGGCGATCACGCGTTCCCTGATCGCGTCGAGTTCACGGCCGAACGCTTCGGTCTGCTCGGGGGTCAGGCTGATCGTCTTGCCGGCGACAACCTTCTCCATGGTCTTGGGTGCTGTGGTGGTGACGGTCATTTCGACTCCTTCGGATCTAGAGCGCAAGGTCGACGTCACCGACGGGGACGGACACGCAGATCTGCACGTCCTCCTCGTCGACGCCCGACGTCGCGCCGGTGATCAGGTTTTTCACCGCGCCGCGGGTCTTGCGGCGGGTGCAGCTGTGGCAGATACCCATCCGGCATCCGCTTTCGGGGGTCAACCCGGCGGCCTCGGCCTGTTCGAGCAGCGGCCGGCCGTCGTCGGTGACGCTCAACCCGCTGTCGGCGAAACTGACTGTGCCACCGGAGGTTTCGGTCAAGGCGTCGAAGACCGGCGGCACGAAGCTTTCGCAGTGCGCGTCGGGACGCAGCTCGCGCACCGCATCGGCCAGCCCCGGCGGGCCACAGACGTAAACCGCGTCGGCGTCGGGCATCGCGGCGGCCAAGTGCTCCGGGCCGAACCGGCCCTGCAGGTCCGCACCCGCCGTCGAGCGGGTGTAGCCGTAGCGCACCTTGACGCCGGCCGTGTCCGCCAGGGCGTCGAGCTCGGCGCGGTAGCAGACGTCGTCGGCGCCGCGCGCGTAGTGCACGAAGGCGACCTCGCCGCAATAGCCCTGCGCCCGCAGCGTGCGCAGCATCGACATCACCGGCGTGATGCCGCTGCCGCCCGACACCAGCAGGATGCGCTGCGGCCAGGTGGCGGGCGGACCGCTCGGCAGGGTGAAGTCGCCGCCGACGCTGTCGAGGCCCACCACCATGCCCGGGTGTGCGTGCTCGTTGAGGTACGTCGACACCAGGCCGCCGTCGTGGCGGCCGATCGTCAGCTCGATGTAGCGCGCTCCGGCGGCGCTGGCCGGTGAATACGGCCGGGTGCGCCGACGGCCGTCGATCTCGACCGTCAGGTTGATGTGCTGGCCGGCGCGAAATCCGGTGAACGCCTGATTCGGCTCGAGCGTGAGGGTGACGCTGCGCGCGGTCTGTCGCCGCACGCCGATCACCTTCGCCCGAGCCTCCCCCGACGTCCAGGTCGGGGCGACAAGCTCGGTGTATCGGTCCACACCGTGCGGTCCGGTGAGCAGGTCCACCAGCGGTGAACCCAGCACCCGATCGCGCAGCCCCCGCGTCAAAGTTTGAGTGAACATATGTATACCGTGCGTGGCTGGACTGGCGGAGGTCAAGAGAATGTCGCTGCTTGTGGTACGTTTCACAGAGTGAACAGTCGTACGCCTAGTTCACGAACAAGCCGTTCGGGTAAGAGCAGGTCGCGGTCGCGGGACACCCTGTCCCGGGAAGAGCGCAAAGAAGCCACCCGCCGGGCGATCGTCACGGCCGCGCTGCGGCTGCTCGAAGAACGCAGCTTCGCCGCGCTCAGCCTGCGCGAGGTCACCCGTGAAGCCGGCATCGTGCCCGCGGCGTTCTACCGGCACTTCGAGTCGATGGAGGCGCTGGGCCTGGTCCTCATCGACGAGTCGTTCCGCGCGCTGCGCGAGATGCTGCGCGGCGCGCGCTCGGGCAAGCTCGATCCCAACCGGGTCATCGAGTCCTCCGTCGACATCCTCATCGACGGTGTGAACGAACGACGCGAACACTGGCGCTTCATCGGACGTGAGCGCTCCAGCGGGCTCACCGTGCTGCGCTACGCGATCCGCACCGAGATCCGGTTGATCACCTCCGAGCTGGCGATCGACCTGGCCCGGTTTCCCGGGCTCAACACCTGGAGCTCCGAGGACCTCAACATCCTCGCGACATTGTTCGTCAACTCGATGATCTCGATCGCCGAGGCCATCGAGGACGCGCCCGACCCGCGCGCGCAGGACGAGATCCGGCGCATCGCGGTCAAGCAGTTGCGGCTGATCGTGGTCGGCGTCACCGGGTGGCGCAGCGCGGGTTAGCGTGTGGCGCATGCCGCATCTGGAACTGACCTATCCGCGTCCTGACGTCGCGGTGCTGACGCTGAACCGGCCGGACAAGCTCAACGCCTTGAACTACGCGCTCGTCGAGGACCTGCACGCCACGCTCGCCGAGATCAACGCCAACAACGAATGTCGCGTCGTCGTGCTCACCGGTGCCGGACGCGGCTTCTGCTCCGGGCTGGACCTGACCGATCCGAGCCCCGAGGAGGCGGGCGGCGGCACCGAGTTCCCCCGCTCGGGCATGCGCTGGCAGGAACGCATCGCCGACCTGACCGCCCGCGTGCATCGGCTGCGGCAACCGGTGATCGCCGCGGTCAACGGCGTCGCCTACGGCGGCGGTATGGGTATCGCGCTGGCCTGCGACATCCGGATCGCCGCACAGTCCGCGCGGTTCTGCACCCAGTTCATCAAGCTGGGGCTCGGCGGTTGCGACATCGGGGTGAGCTACACGCTGCCGCGGATCGTCGGGGCGGGTCCCGCGTTCGACCTGATCCTCACGGCACGGGCCGTCGAGGCCGACGAGGCGCTGCGCATGGGCATGGTCTCGCGGGTCGTGCCCGACGGCGAGGTGCTCGACACCTCGATGTCCATCGCCGAGACGCTATGCGGCTACGGCAAGTTCGGCGTGGAATCCACCAAGCAGGTGCTGTGGGCCAACCTCGAAGCCACCAGCCTGGAGGCGGCGCTGCACCTGGAGAACCGCAGTCAGATCCTGTCGTCGACCAGCGGCGACCTGCGCGAAGCTACCGCGGAGTTCCGCCGCCGTCGACAATGATCACCTGACCGGTGATGTAGCTGCCGGCGTCGGAGGCCAACAGCAGTGCGGCCCCGACCATTTCATCCGGGGTGGCTAGCCGCTTCATCAAGGTGCCGCCGACCATGTAGTCGATGGCCTGCTGCGGGTTCTTGCGCATCATGTCGGTGTCCACCGGCCCCGGCGCGATCGCGTTGACCCGAATGCCGGAGGCCACGAACTCCGCGGCCATCGACCGGGTGAACGACATCAGCGCGGCCTTGGCCGCGGCGTAGATAGACAGCGCGGGTGCGAAGTTGAACGCGCCGACCGACACCATGTTGATCACCGCGGCGTGCGCGCTGGCCTTCAGATGCGGCAGCGCCGCCTGCACGAGGAACACCGGCCCGCGCAGGTTGACCTCGTGGGATTTGGCCAGCGCATCGGCCGTGATCTCGCCGAGGGGTTGGGCCAGCGCGTTGGCGGCGTTGTTGACCACGACGTCGACGCCGCCGAACTCGTCGGCGGTGCGCTGCACCAGTGCTTCGAGGTCGTCGAGCTCGCCGAGGTGCGTGGGTACCCCGATGGCCTGGCCGCCGAGGTCGCGCAGGCGCTGCGCGGCCGACTCGCAGGCGTCGGCCTTGCGGCTGGCCACCGCGACGCGCGCGCCTGCGAGCACGAAGCCCTCGGCCAGCGCGAGGCCGATGCCCCGGGTGCCACCGGTGACGATCACGGTGCGGTCGGTCATGTCGAACAGACGGTCAAACGAAGGGCGGTCCACGGCGTTCAGTCAAGCAGACCCCGTTATCGAGGCAGTCAGTCGGTCATCGCCCAGGTCGACGTGGCGATCAAGTCCCCGCGTTGCAGCGCGGCGGCCCGGTACTCGTGAATCCGGCGGTAGTCCTCGTTGGTCACCATGTCGAGAAACGCTGCGGGCGAGGGGTATTCGACGACGAGGATCGCGTCCCACCACGGTTCGGCGGCGTCGCCGATGACCTGCGCGGGCGCGGTGCCTGCGTAGCGGACCGTGCCGCCGACGCGCTGCAGATGCGGGACGACCTCATGCGCGTAGCGCCGGTAGCTGTCCCTGCCGCCGTCGTTGAACTGCAGCAGGTTGACCATCACGACCGGCTCGTCGGCCGGCCTGGCCGCCAACGCTTCGATCTGCTGTGCGGTGGGCTCTGACGGCGAGCCCACCTCAGGTGCATCCGGTGACGCTGACGCGCCGGCCCACGCTCGCGCACACGCTCACGTTCGGCGACGGCGGCGGCGGCACGTACACCGGCGGCGGCGGTGGCGGCGGCGGTGGGGGCGGCGCCTCTTCACCCGGCGGAGGCGGTGGCGGCGGCGGTGGTGGTGGCGGCGGGGGCGGCGGCAGCGCTTCGTTGAGATACGACAGCGGGTCGGCACAGCCGGTGATGTCGACGACCCGACCGCCGACGGATCCGCACACCGTCGCGTCAGCGGAGGGCACGACCGGCACCGTCAGGCCGCCGGCGAACAGCGCGGCTGCCGCCAAAAGGAACACCTTGCGCACACTTCCTCCTCACCAGTTGGCCTCACCGAGACCCACTTCGCGTCAATTGTGGCAGCCGCCACGCCGGAACGTGGTCGAACGACACCCCCAAAATTGACGTCTGGATGATATTTGCTCGCGCTACGTCTGTACGCCACTTCGCCGACAATGCACATGCTGGCAACCGGGTCGGCGCCCCTCGACGGTCCGGATATGCGCACGGCGTCGCGCATGGTCGCAGGTGAACGCGTCATCGCTGAAATCGGCCAGCAACCGTTGGGAAAAAACAACTTCCGTTATGGGCACAAACTTGATCGTTGCGGTGTCAGTTCGTTCGCCCGCACTGCGCCGTTGTCTAGCCATTTAGCGAAAACCTTGGCGTGCGAAGCCGGTAGCTTTGTCCCCGACTTACCGGTATGTTTGCTGCGACGTCCGCGGCGGTCGGGGGACCTTCGGGGTTGGCGCCGCCACGTCGGTTCTTCGCCGGATCCCAACGTGGGGAAGTTTGATGTCTGCCAACCTGCCCTCGCAACGCTGGGCGCAACCCGTCCGCCTGCGCCTGCTGCGTTTCCTGGTCGTCGGTTCGGCGCTGCTGACCGTCGCCGCCACGGTCGCTACCCCCGCGCACGCCGCCGAAGCGTGGCAACGCAAGAGGCCGCCGCTGTCGACGCCGTGGACGCACCTGGTCGGACCGAACAACGCGCTTCCGGAATATCCACGCCCGCAGCTGGTCCGGAAACGGTGGCACAACCTCAACGGGCTGTGGGGTTACACCGGCCGCTCGGCCGCCGAGGCGTTCTCCAGCCCGCCGTCGGCCGCCGCGTACGACGAGAAGATCCTGGTGCCCTACCCCACCGAGTCGGCGCTGTCCGGTATCGAACGCCACGACGATCAGATGTGGTATCGCAGGACCTTCGAGGTGCCGGGCACCTGGCGCGGCCAACGCGTGCTGCTGCATTTCGGCGCCGCCGACCAGATCGCCACCGTCTGGGTCAACGACCAGCAGGTCGCCCACCACGAAGGCGGATACACCGCGTTCAGCGCCGACATCACCAAAGCGCTGCGGTGGTCGGGCAGCCAGGAGTTGACGGTGCGCGTCGAGGACCGCAACGAGGACAACCCGTTTCCGGTGGGCAAGCAGCGCAGCCGGCCCGGCGGGCTGTTCTACACGGGGGCGTCGGGCATCTGGCAGACGGTGTGGATGGAGCCGGTGCGCGCCGCGCACATCGAGAAGCTCGACATCACCTCCGACCTGACCGGTTTGACCGTCACGCCCCATGTTTCCGACGGCACCGACGGCATCGCCGAGGTCGTCGTCTCCGAACCCGACGGCGCGGAGGTGGCGCGCGTGTCCGGGGAGGTCGGCGAGCCGCTGCGCGTCCGGGTGCCAGAACCGCGGCTGTGGAGCCCGCAGGACCCATACCTGTATGACCTTCGGGTGCGGCTCGTCGCCGCGTCCGGGAAGGTGGCTGACGACGTGCGCAGCTACGCCGGCCTACGCACCGTCGGCGTCGTGCCCGACGCGCGGGGCCGGCCGCGGATCGCGTTGAACGACAAGATCACGTTCCTGCACGGACCGCTCGACCAGGGCTACTGGCCCGACGGGATCTACACGGCACCCACCGACGACGCGTTGAAGTTCGACCTCGAACGCACCAAGGCGTTGGGCCTGAACTTCGTGCGCAAGCACGCCAAGGTGGAGCCGGCGCGGTGGTACTACTGGGCCGACAAGCTGGGCTTGCTGGTGTGGCAGGACATGCCGTCGCTGGACGTCTCGCTCGACCCGCCGACGGGGCCGGCGCCCGACCCCAGCCCGCAGGCCAAGGCGCACTTCGAACGTGAGCTCGCCGAGATGGTCGATCTGCTGCGTAGCGTCACGTCGATCATCGGCTGGGTGCCGTTCAACGAGGGTTGGGGCGAGTTCGACACCGCCAGGATCGCCGAGCAGGTCAAGGCGCAGGACCCGACGCGCATGGTCAACGCCAACAGCGGCGTGAACTGTTGTAAGTCCCGGCCCGACAGCCGTGCCGGCGACATCTACGACGACCACACCTACGTCGGGCCCGGCAGGCCCGTCTGGCCCGACCGGCGCGACGAACGCGCCCGCAGACTCGACGATCCGCCACCCGCGCCCGAGCACCGGGTCGTGGTCGACGGTGAGTACGGCGGCCTGGGGCTGGTGCTGGCCAGGAACCGGTGGCCGGGCCGGCCCGAGGCCTACGAGATGACCGACAGCCAGGCCCGGCTGACCGAGCGCTACGTCGAGGTGAGCCGCGACCTCGAGCAGATCGTGCGACGGGGCGGGCTGTCGGGGGCAATCTACACCCAGACCACCGATGTGGAGAACGAGGTCAACGGTTACCTCAGCTACGACCGGTGGCTGGTCAAGATGGTGTTGCGAACGGTCGCCGAACGCAACCGCGCGGTCATCGCCGCCGGCTCGAACCCGGGGGATCCGCCCGACGTGACGCGCTGAGGTCCGACGGTCATAGCGCGCGGGTGCTGGCGAATTCGCGAGGCTGCCCGGTGATCGGGTCGTCGAACGCCAGGCGTTGCGCCAGCAATCGCAGGGGCTGCGTGAAGTCGTCGGGCGCGACGTGAAGCGGGTGCGGATACAGCGGGTCCCCGATGATCGGCAGCCCGAGCGCGGCCATGTGTACCCGCAGCTGGTGGGTGCGCCCGGTTGTCGGGGTCAGCCGGTACAGCCCGCCGCCGAGGTGCTCGATCCGCGTGACGGCGTTCGGTGCGCCGGGCTCCTCGACCGCCTGCAGTTGCCCGCGACGCTTGACGATCCGGCTGCGGACCACGAGCGGAAACTCAAGGTTCGTGGCTACCTTCGCGCGGGCCCGGTACGTCTTGCGCACCGCCCCGGCGGCGAACAGCGACTGATACGCGCCGCGAACCTCGCGGCGTGCCGTGAACAGCAGGACTCCGGCGGTCAGCCGGTCCAGCCGGTGCGCCGGGGCCAGCTCCGGCAGGTCGAGTTCGCGGCGCAGCCGCACCAGCGCGGTCTGCGCGACGTGGCGCCCGCGCGGCATCGTCGCCAGGAAGTGCGGTTTGTCCACCACGACGATGTCGTCGTCGCGGTGCAGCAGTCCCACGTCGAACGGCACCGGCACCTCGTCGCGCAGCTCGCGGTACAGGTACACGTGCGCACCGGGCGGCAGCACCGTGGAATCGGTGACGACGGCGCCGTCGGCGTCGACCACCTCACCGGCGAGCACCTTGGCGCGGGCGCCGGTTCCGAACCGCGACTCCAACTCGGCCAGCACCGGTCCGCCGAACAGCCGCACGCGCGCGGGCCCGATCCCCTCGAAACCCGGCGGCACCGGAAGCGGCGCGGCGCGGCTCAACTCAACGGAACGGGTTCGAGGATCTCGGCACGCGCCTCCGGAGCGGCCGCCCGCAGCGCATCAGCGGATTCGTCGTCGGGCTGCTGCTGGGAGCGCACCTCGGCGTCGACGCGCGCACAGTAGGTGGCCACCTCGCGGTCCACGTCCTGGGGCGTCCAGCCCAGTACGGGCGCGACGATTTCGGCCACCTCCCGGGCGCAGTCCACCCCGCGGTGCGGGTATTCGATCGAGATCCGCATGCGCCGCGCCAGGATGTCTTCCAGGTGCAGCGCCCCCTCGGCGGCCGCGGCGTAGTACGCCTCCACCTTCAGATACACGGGCGCCTCGGTGATCGGATCCAGGAGGTCGGGCCGCGCTGCCCCTTCTTGGCTGGCCATCTGCAGCACTTCGCCGATGGTCGAGCCGTATCGGTCCAGCAGATGCCGAACTCGGTAGGGGTGCAGGTCGTAGTGCGCGCCGACGCTCTGGGTCTGGTTAATCAACGCGAAGTAGCCGTCGGCGCCCATCAGCGGCACCTTCTCGGTGATCGACGTCGCGACCCGGGCCGGGATGAACTCCGCGGCCGCGTCGATCGCGTCTTGGCCCATCACCCGGTAGGTGGTGTACTTGCCGCCGGCGATGGCCACCAGCCCGGGTGCGGGCACCGCGACGGCGTGCTCACGCGACAGCTTGGAGGTCTCTTCGCTCTCCCCCGCCAGCAGCGGACGCAGGCCCGCGTAGACGCCGTCGATGTCGTCGTGGGTCAGCGGTGTGGCCAGGGCCTTGTTCACCTCGCCGAGGATGTAGTCGATGTCGGCCTTGGTGGCGGCGGGGTGGGCCAGGTCCAGGTTCCAGTCGGTGTCGGTGGTGCCGATGATCCAGTGCGTGCCCCAGGGGATCACGAACAGCACCGACTTCTCGGTGCGCAGGATGATGGCCACCTCGCTGACGATCCGGTCGCGCGGGACCACCACGTGCACACCTTTGGACGCCCGGACCCGGAACCGGCCGCGCTGTTTGGACAACGCCTGGATTTCGTCGGTCCACACCCCGGTGGCGTTGACGACGACGTGCCCGCGCACATCGGTGACCGCGCCGTCCTCCGAATCGCGCACCTGCACGCCGATGACCCGGTCACCCTCCCGCAGCAACGCCACCACCTGCGTCGAGGACCGCACCACGGCGCCGTAGTGGGCGGCCGTGCGGGCCACCGTCAAGGTGTGCCGGGCGTCGTCGACGACGGTGTCGTAGTAGCGGATTCCGCCGATCAACGACGTCCGCTTGAGCCCCGGCGACAGCCGAAGCGCACCGGCGCGGGTCAGATGTTTCTGGGCGGGCACCGATTTGGCACCGCCGAGTTGGTCGTAGAGGAAGATGCCCGCCGCGACGTAGGGCCGTTCCCACCACCGCTTGGTCAGCGGGAACAGGAACGGCAGCGGTTTGACGAGGTGCGGGGCCAGCGTCGTCAACGCCAGCTCCCGCTCGTACAGCGCCTCGCGGACCAACCCGAACTCGAGTTGTTCGAGGTAGCGCAGCCCGCCGTGGAACATCTTCGAGGACCGGCTCGAGGTGCCCGACGCGTAATCGCGCGCCTCGACGAGCGCGACCTTGAGCCCGCGCGTCGCCGCGTCCAACGCCGCTCCCGCGCCCACGACTCCCCCGCCGATCACCACGACATCGAACTGCTCGCTGCCCAGACGTTGCCAAGCCGAGGCCCGCTGCTCGGGTCCCAGAAGGGTCTGCGGGTTGGCCGGGGTGGGGTCACTCACTTGTTCCACGTTACGTGCGGTCAATCCAGATCGTCGTGCGCCATCAGCTGTCGGCCGGCCTCGGTGACCGACCCCGACAGCGACGGATACACCGAGAACGTGTGCGCCAGATCCTTGACGTCGTTGCCGTTCTGCACCGCCAACGCGATGGGCAGGATCAGCTCGGAGGCGATCGGGGCCACCACCACGCCGCCGATCACCACCCCGGTGGCGGGCCGGCAGAAGATCTTGACGAAGCCGCGGCGCAGGCTGCTCATCTTGGCCCTGGCGTTGGTGTTCAACGGCAGCATGACCGTGCGGGCCGGCACCGAACCGTCGTCGATGCGTGACTGCGGCACCCCGACCGCCGCGATCTCCGGGCGGGTGAACACCGCAGCAGCCACGGTACGCAGCCGAATCGGTTCGAGCGCCTCGCCCAGCGCGTGGTACATCGCGATGCGGCCCTGCATGGCGGCCACCGAGGCCAGCAGCATCAGCCCCGTGCAATCCCCCGCGGCGTAGATCCCCGGCACCGAGGTGCGCGACACCCGGTCGACCTTGAGGTAGTCGCCGTCGTCGACTTCGATGCCGACGCGTTCGAGCCCGAGGCCGCTGGTGTTGGGCACCGAGCCGACGGTCATCAGCGCGTGGCTGGCCTCGACGGCGCGGCCGTCAGTCATGGTCACCAGCACCCCGGCCCCGGCGCGGCTGACCGAGTCGGCGCGGGCGTTCTTGACCAGCGTCGCACCGCGGGACGCCAGCACTTCCTCCAGCACCGCGGCAGCGTCGGAGTCCTCGTGCGGCAGGATCTGGTCGCGGCTGGCCACCACGGTGACCTTCACGCCGAGCTCGGTGTAGGCGTTGACGAACTCGGCGCCGGTGACGCCGGATCCGACGACGACGAGATGTTCGGGCAGCGTGTCGAGGTCGTAGAGCTGGCGCCAGTTCAGGATGCGCTCACCGTCGGGTTGTGCGCCGGGCAGCACGCGGGGGCTGGCGCCGGTGGCGATCAGCACGACGTCGGCGGTCAGCGTGTCCACGGTGCCGTCGTGGCCGGTGACCTTGACGGTGTGCGTGGCCATGCCGGGGACGGCGTCGATCAGCTCGCCGCGGCCCGCGATCAGCGTGACGCCCTCGTTGCGCAGCCGTGCGGCGATGTCGGCGGACTGCGCGGCGGCCAGCGCCTTGACCCGCTTGTTGATCTGCGGCAGCGAGATACTGGCGTCGCTGAACTCGAAGTCGTATCCGAGGTCGGGGGCTCGGCGTAGTTCGGTGCGCACACCCGTCGAGGCGATGAACGTCTTGGACGGCACACAGTCGAACAGCACGCACGCGCCGCCGATGCCGTCGGCGTCGACGACGGTGACCTCCGCGCGGGCGGCGGCCACCAGTGCGGCTTCATAGCCGGCGGGCCCTCCGCCGATGATCACGATGCGGGTTGGCACGCCCCCAACCTAACGAAGCGGGAGGTTGATCGCCCTGCCGACGCACCAACGCTTAGTCTTTGTCCGTGCCGCTCTATGCCGCGTACGGATCCAACATGCATCCGGAGCAGATGTTGCAGCGGGCCCCTCATTCGCCGATGGCAGGTACGGGGTGGCTGCATGGGTGGCGGCTGACGTTCGCCGGCGAGGACATCGGCTGGGAAGGCGCGCTGGCCACCCTGGTCGAGGATCCGTCCTCGAAGGTGTTCGTCGTGCTCTACGACATGACCAAGGACGACGAGGCCAACCTGGACCGCTGGGAAGGCTCTGAGCTGGGCTTTCACAAGAAGATCCGGTGCCGGGTGGACCGGTTGTCCTCAGACACCACCACGGATCCGGTGCTGGCCTGGCTCTATGTCGTCGACGCCTGGGAGGGCGGCCTACCGTCGGCGCGCTATCTCGGCGTCATGGCCGATGCGGCCGAGATCGCGGGCGCGCCATCGGAGTACGTGCACGATCTGCGGACCCGGCCGGCGCGGAACATCGGGCCGGGGTCGCCGGGGTCCTAGCCGACGCGGCGCAGCTTCCACAGCGGGTAGCCGCGCTCGATCACTGCCATCCGCACCAGGCCCACGATGGTCTTCAGATTTCCCGAATCGGCCGCCCGGATCATCCTCCACCCCCTTCTCACAACAAAGTCCGGTGTTACGGCACCGAATTCGACGGCCACCATAGGCGCTTCGTATCCCATCGCGATGACCGCGGTGCGCTGGCCGTCCGTCACGGTGAAATGCGTCCTCGGCGCGGGAAAGCCGGCGCCGATCAGAGCGAGACGAACCACGGATTCCACTGGCGACTGCGACCCGCCGTCCATCAGACCCAGCGCATCCACGGCCCGCCACCAGTGTCGCGTTCCCCGATAGCGGTCTACGAGCGGCTGCACGTCGAGCGCGTTGATGCCCGTTTTCGAGGCAAGCGCATCCAAGCGGGGGACCGCGGCGTTGCGTGGGCAGTGGCGGGCTAGGTCGAAGGCCGTGCGCTCCGCTGTGGTGATGGGCAACCCGGCGATCTGCACGATTTCGTCGGTTTGAATTTGGCTGTTTCGCACGACGATTCCGTCAGGTGGGCGGGCGTTACGCCAGATCAGCTCGACATCGATGGACTCGTCGATCCATCGCGCGCCGTGCAGGGCAGCAGCGGCCAGGCCCGCGACCACTGCTCGACGCCCCGACCACAACCAGGCGCCAACGGCGCGCTGCAACAGCGACGGGGTGGGCCCTGCAGGGATGTAGACGTCGGGGTAGAGGGCCCGGTAATTCCACCGCAGCTGCCCGCGGGTGAGCACGCCGTCAGCCAGAGCTTCGCTGCCGATGAAGACGTCGTCCATGCCGCGATGCTGACCGGACCCACTGACAAATTTCGCGCTACGACCGAGACTGCGCACACGGCTGTGGACACCCGATCACGACCCTGGCCGCAATCTCGCCCATAGCCTGCGATTCGCAATACCGAACAAGCTGCACCCGGCACCACAGCCCTGACTGCAATCTCGCCGCTAGCACTGATTTCGACAGGTGGTATCGGCGCGCGCCGAGTCCTAGTACCGCGCCGCCTGCTCCACGATGTTGACCAGCACCCGCACCCCCACCGCCAGCGCCCGCTCGTCGATGTCGAACGTCGGCTGGTGCAGGTCCAGCTGCGGACCGCGACCCGACCACACGCCCAGCCGCGCCATCGCGCCGGGCACCTCCTCGAGATACCAGGAGAAGTCCTCGCCGCCGCCGGACTGGCGGGTGTCGGCCAGTACGTCGGGGCCGATCACCTCGATCGCATGGGTCAGGACGCGCGTGGAGATTTCCTCGTTCACCACCGGCGGTACCCCACGCCGGTACTGCAGGCTGTGCTCGAGACCCAGCGGCGCCAACAGCGACGAAACCGCTTCGCGCACAATCGCTTCCAGTGTCTCCCAGGTATCGCGGCTGGCGGTGCGGATGGTGCCGGCCAACGTGCCGGTCTGCGGGATCGCGTTGGCCGCGACGCCCGCGTTGACCGCGCCCCACACCATCACGGTGCTGTTGCGTGGGTCGATGCGGCGCGACAGCACCCCGGGCACCCCGGTAATCAATGTGCCCAGCCCGTACACCAGGTCGCCGGTCAAGTGCGGTCGCGACGTGTGCCCGCCGGCCGAGTCCAGCGTGACCTCCAGCTGGTCGGCCGCCGACGTGATCGGGCCGGCCCGCACCGCGACCCGCCCGACCGCCAGCCGCGGGTCGCAGTGCAGCGCGAAGATCCGCGACACCCCGGTCAACGCACCGGCGGCGATCGCGTCGATCGCGCCGCCCGGCATCAACTCCTCGGCGGCCTGAAAGATCAGCCGGACCCCCACCGGCAGCTCGGGCACCGACGCCAGCGCCAGCGCCGCCCCCAACAACATCGCGGTGTGGGCGTCGTGACCACAGGCGTGCGCGACGTTGGGCACCACCGACGCGAACGGCGTGCCGGTGCGGTCGGCCATCGGCAGCGCGTCCATGTCGGCGCGCAACGCGATCCGCGGGCCGTGTTCGGGTCCGAAGTCACACGTCAGTCCGGTACCCCCGGGCAGCACCTTGGGGTTGAGGCCGGCGTCGGCCAGACGCGAGGCGACGAACTGGGTGGTGCCGAACTCCTGACGCCCCAACTCCGGATGGGCGTGGATGTGCCTGCGCCAACCCACCAGGTCCGCAGAGCGCGACGACAGCCAACGCGCGGCGGCGTGCCTCAGGACGGTCATGCCGCCCGCCTTGCCTGCAGCTCGACCAGATCGCCACGGCGTCGGGTAACGGCGTCTTCGACGCGACCCGACGCGGTGGAAGCGGACATTCTGGCAGTATCTCACTGCTCCGATGGCGGCCGATTTCGACGGTTAAGCTGCCCAGCGTGACGACCCCGGACGCGATGGCCCGCGAAGCGGCGAGCGCCATCGGCGACCGCACCGGCGTCGACCGCCACGACGTAGCCGTGATCCTCGGCTCGGGCTGGGCTCCGGCCGTCGAGGCGTTCGGCGACGCGACTGCCGAGATCGCGGTGGCCGAACTGCCCGGGTTCACCCCGCCAACCGCGCAGGGACACGGCGGCCGGCTGCTGTCGACGCGCATCGGCGAGCGGCAGGTGTTGGTGTTCGTCGGCAGGATCCACGCCTACGAGGGCCACGAGCTGCGCCATGTGGTGCATCCCGTGCGGGCCGCGTGCGCCAGCGGGGTGCACACCGTGGTGCTGACCAACGCCGCCGGAGGGTTGCGCGACGACTTCGTGGTGGGCCAGCCGGTGCTGATCAGCGATCACCTCAACCTGACCGGGCGCTCACCGTTGGTCGGCGCACAGTTCGTCGACCTGGTCGACGCCTACTCGCCGCGGTTGCGTGGCGTCGCGCGCGAGATCGAGCCCGCGCTCACCGAAGGTGTCTACGCGGGGCTCGTCGGGCCGCACTACGAGACGCCCGCCGAGATCCGCATGTTGCGCACGCTGGGCGCCGACCTCGTCGGCATGTCGACCGTGCACGAGACGATCGCGGCCCGCGCCGCCGGGGCCGAGGTGCTGGCCGTGTCGCTGGTGACGAACCTGGCGGCCGGGATGACCGGCGCACCGCTGAACCACGAGGAGGTGCTGGCGGCGGGCCGGCAGTCCGCGACGCGGATGGGCGCACTGCTCGCAGACGTCATCGCGCGGATCTGACGACAACCGGGCTTATGCCGACAAGAAAGTGGGCACACTAGCCGCATGACTTTGTCGCGGACATCGACCACCGCGCAGGAGTGGATTGCCCACGACCCCGATCACCGAACCGCCGCCGAGCTCAAGGAGTGCAGCGAGGAAGAGCTAGCCGAGCGGTTCGCCAACCCGCTGACGTTCGGGACGGCGGGGTTGCGCGCGCCGCTGCGCGCCGGACCCAACGGAATGAACCTGGCCGTCGTGCTGCGCGCGACGTGGGCGGTGGCCAAGGTGCTGCATGACCGCGGGCTGTCGGGCCAAAACGTCGTCGTCGGGCGCGACGCGCGGCACAGCTCGGACGATTTCGCGTTGGCTGCCGCTGAAGTGCTTGCCGCCCAGGGTTTTACCGTCACGCTGATGTTCACGGCGGTGCCGACGCCGGTAGTTCCGTTCGCGGTGCGCCGCCAGTCGGCAGTCGCCGGGATCATGATCACTGCATCGCACAACCCGCCGACCGACAACGGGTACAAGGTGTACTTCGAGGACGGCTATCCGATCGTGGCGCCCACCGACCGCGAGATCGAGCAGGCGATGGCCGAGGCTCCCCACGCCGACGAAATCGAGCGCGTCGCCGTCGAACCGGCCGGTGTCGACGAGGTGCAGGCGTTCGTGGAGCGTGCGGCGCAGGTGCGGCACACTCACGGTTCGGTGCGGGTGGCGCTGACGCCGTTGCACGGCGTCGGCGGGGAGTTCGTGATGGATGCGCTGGTGCGTGCGGGGTTCTCCGATGTGCATGTGGTTGAGGAGCAGTTCGCGCCCGACCCGGACTTCCCCACCGTATCGTCGCCGAATCCCGAAGATCCCGCCGCAACCGAGGCACTGCTGCAGCTGGCCGCCGATGTCGACGCCGACATCGCCGTGGCGCTGGACCCCGACGCCGACCGGTGCGCGATCGGCGTGCCCACACCCGACGGCTGGCGGATGCTGACCGGCGACGAAACAGGTTGGCTGCTGGGCGATTACATTCTGTCGCAGATCGAGCCGGGTCCGGTCACCGAGTCCACGGTGGTGGCCAGCACGGTGGTGTCGTCGCGGATGCTGGCCGCGCTGGCCGCCGAGCACGGCGCGCGTCACGTCGAAACGCTCACCGGGTTCAAGTGGCTCTCCCGCGCCGACAACGACCTGCCCGGCTGCACGCTGGTGTACGCCTACGAGGAGGCCATCGGCCATTGCGTCGACCCGGCCGCGGTTCGCGACAAGGACGGCATCAGCGCGGCCGTGCTGGCGTGCGATCTGGTCACCGCGATGAAACACCGCGGGCACACGCTGCTCGACGCGCTCGACGACCTGGCCCGCCGCCACGGTGTGCACACCACCACCGCGGTGTCGCGGCAGGTGGACGACGCGCACGAGGCAGCGGCCGTGATGGACCGGTTACGTCGCACCCCGCCCGAGGAGCTGGCCGACTACAACGTCACCATCACCGACCTGCGCGACGACGACGGCCCGCTGCGCACCGACGCGTTGATCCTGACCGGCGGCGACGAGCACATCTCGCTGCGCCTGGTGGTGCGGCCGTCGGGCACCGAGCCAAAGGTCAAGTCCTACATCGAGGTCCGGTGCAGTGACAGCGGTGACCTCGAAGCGGCACGCAGCCGCGCGCAAGCCCTGCAGGATGAGCTCACCGCGGTCGCCGAGCGCTTCTGATTGCCCCCTTGCCCCGCGGTCAGCGCGGGCCGAACTGGCGGTCGCCGGCGTCGCCGAGGCCCGGCACGATGTAGGCGATGTCGTTGAGGCCGTCGTCGATGGTCGCGGTGAACAGCCGCAGATCCGGGGCCACCTTCTCCACCGCGGCAAGGCCTTCCGGCGCGGCCACCACGCAGATCGCGGTGATGTCGGCGGCGTGGCGCGAGACCAACAGCTCGATGGTGTGGCACATCGACCCGCCCGTGGCGAGCATCGGATCGAGCACCATCACCGGCGTGTTGCTCAAATCGTCGGGTAGCGACTCCAAATACGGTGTGGGCAGGAGTGTTTCCTCGTTGCGGGCCACACCGACGAAGCCGACCAACGCTTCGGGGATCAGCGCGTGGGCCTGGTCGACCATGCCCAGCCCCGCGCGCAGCACGGGCACCAGAAGCGGCGGGTTGGCCAGCCGGCACCCGGTGGTCGCCGCGATCGGGGTGCGCACCGTGACCGGCTCGACGGGCAGGTCGCGGGTGGCCTCGTACACCAGCATCAGCGTCAGATCGCGCAGCGCCGCGCGGAAGCCCGCGTTGCCCGTCGCCTCGTCGCGCAGGGTGCTCAGCCGCGCGGCGGCCAACGGGTGATCGACGACGCGCACATCCATGCGCCGAACACTAATGGAACCGAGCGGCGCTCCCGTGCGTCATAACCACATGCGCGCCGATACCGATGCGATCCGCCACCTGGGGTCTGCCACCGCCACCCATGCCGCCGAACTCGCCGACGTCGCCGCCGTGCTGGCGTCGTTGCCGCCCCCGAACCTCGGGCCCGTCGGGGCCCGCTTTGTGACCGCGCTCGAGCAGGCGGCCGCCGACGGGGCGCACGTCCTCACGGCGCTGAGCGAACGGCTCGCGTCGTCAGGGCGCACCGCCTATTCCGCAGCCGCCGCGTACGACGCCGCCGACGACGGTGCGCGCGCCCGCATCACCGGCGTCTGACGGTGCCCACAGCGTTGGTGGCGGCGCTGTCGGCGCCGATACGCGAGTTACAGCACCTGGTCGGGCCCGGCTGGGCCGAGGACTCGGCCGTCGTGCTCGGCACCGTGCGCGACGCGCTCGACGACGTGGCGGCCTCGGTTCGGGTGGCGTGGCGCGACGCGCACGCGTCGTGGTCCGGTGCGGGCGCCGACGGGGCCGACGGCTACCTCGCCTCGACGGCGGCGGCCATCGACGACCTCGCCGACCACGTCGACCGGTTGGGCGCGGCGGCACGCACCGCGGCAGAGGCCGTCGCCCAGGCGCACCGCCGGTTGGCGGAGATCGTCGACGACTTCGAGGCCCGCGCCGCCGCGCTGGAGCCCTATCTCGACTCCCCCGGCGCGACGGAGAAGCTGCTGGCCGCGGCGCGACGCGCGCTGGACGAGGCGGTCGCCGCCGTCGCGCAGCTGGAAGCCGACCTGGACGACCATGCCGCGGCGCTGCCGGCCTCAGCACCCCAGGCAGCCCCGGCCCCGGCGGCCACCACAACGCCCGCCGGAATGGCCATACCGGCCGCACCGTCCGGGTTGGGCGGCGCGCCGATGGGCCCGGCGGGTTCGGGGCTGGCCGACCTCGGCGAGTGGGTGAAACCCGAGTCGTTGTCAACCACCCCCGACGCGACGACGTTCGGCGACGGCGTGGCCATCCGGCTACCCGACGGCAGCGTCGCGTTGGCGCCCAACGCGGTGGCCGCCAGCGCGGTGCGCCACGCGTTGACGCAGCTGGGCGTGCCCTACGAATGGGGCGGCATTACCCCGGGCGTCGGCCTGGACTGCAGCGGCCTGACTCAGTGGGCCTACGGCGAAGCGGGGCTGGGCATTCCGCGGCTGGCGCAGGAACAGGACGTCGGCGCCGCCGTCGACGCGGGTTCACTGCGGCCCGGCGACCTCGCGGTGTGGGACGGGCACGTCGCGATGATCGTGGGCAACGGGACGATGATCGAGGCGGGCGATCCGGTCAAGCTGTCCGCGATCCGCACCGACAACGCGGGACAGGGGTTCCAGGGCTTCTGGCGCCCGACGGCGTGAGGCCCGCCCAGCCCAGGTGGTTAGGCTGTGCGCCATGGCTGCTGACATCGTGCCGATCCGGCTCGGGCTGACCAAGGGTGACCTGTACACGTTGTGGGCTCCACGCTGGCGCGATGCCGGCGACGAGTGGGAGGCCTTCCTCGGCAAGGACGAGGACCTGTACGCGTTCGAATCCGTGGCCGACATGGTGGCGTTCGTGCGGGGCAACAACGACAACGACCTCGACGACCATCCGGCGTGGGAGAAGCTGACCGAGGCCAACGCGCACCGGCTCGATCCCCCCGAAGACCGCCAGTTCGACGTCATCGGTGTGGCCGAACTGCTCGCCGAGAAGAAGCCCAGCGAGGAGGCGGTCACCAAGGTGCACCGCACGCTGGCGGTGGTCTCGGCCATCGGCTCGGTGTGCGAGCTTCCGCCGATCACCAAGTTCTTCAACGGCAACCCGGTGCTGGGCACCATCGGCGGCGGCATCGAGGCGTTCAGCGGGCGCGCCGGGCGCAAGCGCTGGGGCGAGATCTCGACGGTGATCCACCGCGGCTGGGACAGCGTCATCGATGCGCTCGACGAGGTGATCACCATCCCCGACGTCGACGCGGTGGCCTCCGAGAAGGCCGCGGCCGAGCTGGCCGAACCCGCCCCCGAACCCGACTTCGACGAGCAACCCGTCGACGAGATCATCGCCGAAGCCGCGTCCGGTGACACCGAGGAAGACGCGGAATCCGAAGCGCTCGCCGGCCAGGCCACCAACCTGGTGCTGGGCAGCGACGAGGACTTCTGGGCCAAGGTGGGCATCGACCCGGTCCAGATCATGGCCAGCGCAGGCACCTACTACACGCTGCGCTGCTACCTCGACGACCGGCCGGTCTTTCTGGGCCGCAACGGGCGGGTCAGCGTGTTCGGCTCCGAACGCGCGCTCGCGCGCTACCTGGCCGACGAACACGACCACGACCTGTCGGACCTGGCCACCTACGACGACATCCGCACCGCGGCCACCGACGGGTCGCTGCAGATCGAGATCATCGACGAGAACGTCTACGTGCTGACCGGTCTGGTCGACGACGTCGCCGAGGGGCCCGACGCGCTGGACCGCGACCAGCTCGAGCTCGCGGTCGAACTGCTCAGGGACGTCGGCGATTACGCCGAAGACCCCACGGTGGAGCAGACCCTGAACGTGAACCAGCCGCTGGGTCGGCTGATCGCCCACGTGCTGGATCCCAAGAGCGTGAACCGCCCCGAACCGCCGTACGCCAAGGCCGTTTCGCAGTGGGAGGAACTCGAGGCGTTCGTGGAGTCGCGGCTGCGCCCGGAGCAAGCCTACGGCTGATGCTGGCGACCGACTGGTCGGCCCGGATGGGTCTTCGCGTCCCGATCGTCAACGCGCCGATGGGCGGAGTGGCAGGGGCCGCGCTCGCCGCCGCGGTGTCGCGGGCCGGAGGCCTGGGCATGCTCGGGATGGGCAGCTCCGCGTCGGCGACGAAGCTGACTGTCGAGTTACCTGACCTGGCCGAGCTGGCGGCACCGTTCGGCATCGGGCTGGTGGACTGGGTCGCCGCCGCCGAACCGGGGCTGCTCGACGCGGCGCTGGCCGCGCGTCCCGCGTTGCTGTCGGTCGGTTTCGGTGACGACTTCTTCTGGGTGGCGCCCGCCCGCGACGCAGGCGTCATCACCGCGACGCAGGTCGGTGACCTCGCGGCGGCGCAGCGCGCGGTCGACGCCGGCGTCGACGTGCTGATCGCGCGCGGCGCCGAAGGCGGCGGACACGGCGCGCCGCGGGTGGGCACCCTGCCGCTGCTCACCTCGGTGCTCGACCGCCACCGGCTACCGGTGCTGGCCGCCGGCGGGATCTCGTCGGGCCGCGGGGTGGCCGCCGTGCTGGCGGCGGGCGCATCGGCGGCGTGGGTGGGCACCGCGTTCAGCGCCTGCCTGGAAGCGTCGGTCTCCCCCGCCGTGCGCCAGGCGCTGCTCGATGCCCGCGACACCGACACGGTGACCACCCGGGTGTTCGACGTCGCACAGGGCTACCCGTGGCCCGACACACTTCCAGAACGGGTGCTGCGCAACGCATTCGCCGACAAGTGGATCGGCAGGGAAGCCGAACTCGGCGACGCCGAGCGCGACGCGCTGGCCGCGGCCGTCGCCGCCGAAGACCTCCGGTCGGCGCCGATCAACGCCGGGCAGGGTGTCGGGGTGTTGGACACCGTCGAATCCGCCGCGGATGTCATCGAGCGGCTGTGCACCGACGCGGCCCGGCTGCTCGGGCGGTGGGCCGACAAGCGCTAGCCGATCAGCACGGCGTAGCGCGGCTTGATCACGTCGTCGATGAGCGCGAGCCGTTCGTCGAAAGAGATGAACGCCGATTTCATCGCGTTGATGGTGAACCGCTGCAGATCCGTCCAGCCGTAGCCGAACGCCTCGACCAACCGCAGCATCTCCTGGCTCATCGAGGTGTCGCTCATCAGCCGGTTGTCGGTGTTGACGGTGACGCGGAAGCGTTGCCGGGCCAGCAGATCGAACGGATGCTCGGCGATGCTGGCTACCGCACCGGTCTGCACATTGCTGCTCGGACACATCTCGAACGGAATCCGCTTGTCGCGCAGCAGCGATGCCAGCCTGCCCAATCGGACCGGGCGGCCGGGCTCCTCGAAGATGTCGTCGACGATGCGCACCCCGTGGCCCAACCGGTCGGCGCCGCAATAGGCGATCGCCTCGTGGATTGACGGCAGGCCGAATGCCTCGCCGGCGTGAATGGTGAAGCGCGCGTTGTTGCTTCGCATGTACTCGAAGGCGTCGAGGTGCCGGGTCGGTGGATGTCCGGCTTCGGCGCCGGCGATGTCGAAGCCGACGACGCCCTTGTCGCGGAAGCGGATCGCGAGTTTGGCGATCTCCAGCGACCGCGCGGCATGGCGCATCGCGGTGACCAGGCAGCGCACCGTGATGGGGCGGCCCTCGGCGGCGGCGGCCTTTTCCCCGTCGACGAAGCCGGCCAGTACCGCGTCGACGACCGCGTCCATCGACAGCCCGCCGTCGATGTGCAGTTCGGGGGCGAACCGGATCTCGGCGTAGACCACGTTGTCGGCGGCGAGGTCCTCGACGCACTCGTAGGCCACCCGGTGCAGCGCTTCCGGGGTCTGCATCACGCCGACGGTGTAGGCGAACGGTTCGAGGTAGCGCTCCAGCGACCCGCTGTGCGCGGCAGTGCGCACGATGGTCGCCAGCTCGTCGGCGTCGGTGGCGGGCAGCCCGGTGTAGCCGGTGGCCTCGGCCAACTCGACGATGGTGGCCGCGCGCAGCCCGCCGTCGAGGTGGTCGTGCAGCAGCGCCTTGGGGGCGCGGCGGATGTTCTCCAAGGTCAGCGGTGTGGTCATGGCGTGATCCGGTCGATGATCAACGGACGCGACGGGGGCGCGGCGTCGGCGACGGACCAGCCGCCGTCGAGTTCGGCGACCGCGCCGACGAACCGCTCCGGCGTTTCGGTGTAGAGCGTGAACAGTGTCTCACCGGCGGCGACGGGCTCGCCGGGACGTCGGTGGATGCGCAACCCGGCGCCGGGCTGAACCCGCTCGCCCGGGACCACGCGGCCCGCACCGAGCCGCCACACCGCCAGTCCTACTGCCATCGCGTCGATGCTTCCCATCGTGCCATTTCGGGGTGCGGTCACGGTCTCGGTGTGCGCGCCGACCGGCAGTTTCTGCGTCGCATCCCCGCCCTGGGCAGCGACCAGGGCGCGAAACCGGTCCATCGCCGAACCGTCGCGCAGCGTCTCGGCAGGATCGACCCCGTCGATCCCGGCGGCGTCGAGCATCTCGGCGGCCAGCGTCAGCGTCAGCTCCACGACGTCGGCCGGACCGCCGCCGGCCAGCACCTCCAGCGATTCGGACACCTCGACCGCGTTGCCGACGGTGCGGCCCAGCGGGGTCGACATGTCGGTCAGCAGCGCGCGGGTCACCAACCCCGCGGCGGCGCCGAGTTCGACCATGGTTTGGGCCAGCTGCCGGGACTCGCTTTCGGTCTTCAGGAACGCACCGGAGCCCACCTTGGTGTCCAGCACCAGCGCCCGGGTGCCCTCGGCGATCTTCTTGCTCATCACCGAGCTGGCGATCAGCGGCAGCGATTCGGTGGTGGCGGTCACGTCGCGCAGGGCGTAGATCTTGCGGTCGGCGGGAGCCAGCTCGCCGGCGGCGAAGATCGCCGCACCCAGATCGCAAAGTTGTTGGCGGATCTGGGCTGTGGGCATCTCGGCGGAAAACCCTTCGATGGACTCCAGCTTGTCGAGGGTGCCGCCGGTGTGGCCGAGCCCCCGCCCGGCGGCCTGCGGTACCGCACCGCCGCAGGCCATCACCACCGGCACCAGCGCGATGGTGATCTTGTCGCCCACCCCGCCGGTGGAGTGTTTGTCGACCAGCGCCAGCGGTTTACCGCCGCGGCGCAGGTCGGAGAAGTCCAGCCGGTCCCCCGAGGCCACCATGGCCGACGTCCAGCGCGCGATCTCGGCGCCGGTCATCCCGCGCAGGAAGATGGCCATCAACAGCGCCGACATCTGTTCGTCGGGCACGGTGCCGTGCGTGTAGGCGTCGATCACCCAGTCGATGGCCGCATTGGAGAGCACGCCGCCGTCGCGCTTGGTCCGGATGACCGTCGGAGCGTCAAAGGACCGCGACATTGTCTTTGCCGCCGAGTGTGGGGTCGTGACACGCTTTTTCGCCCGACGCGTGCGGGTAACCCACGTTCGCGGCCGTGGTCACCGGGTTTCCTTGCGCCCGGCCAGATCCTGCGGGCCGAACGCATCGGGCAGCAGTTCACCGAGCGCTCGAGGCCCGCGCGGATGGTCGATCAGCATTTCGGGGCCGCCGTGCTCGAGCAGCACCTGCCTGCACCGCCCGCACGGCATCAACAGCTCACCCGCTGCGTTCACGCACGACAGCGCAATCAGGCGTCCACCGCCGCTGGAATGGAGGTCACAGACCACTGCGCACTCGGCGCAGAGGCCAAGACCATATGAGACATTCTCCACATTGGCGCCGACCACGATCCGGCCGTCGTCAACCAGGGCCGCCGCACCCACCGCGAACCCGGAATACGGCGCATAGGCGTGGGCGCTGACCTCGGTTGCCTTGTACCGCAATGTTTTCCAGTCGATATCGGCTGGCATGCCACCTCCGCTGGCCCGATTCTCCGATGCGTTCCACTGTTTGACGTCGCCGTAGCGACTGTGAAATTGATAACCCTAATTTGGCGTTTTTGGTGCACGGACACCTAAACCGTAGTTCGTTTAGTAGTGCGACTGGGTTTAGAGTCGCCCCGAGGGTTGGGTGTGCAGTGCAAACCGGCCGAACGATCACCCACGCCCACGCGTTCACCGAAGACGTTGGAGGCCAGATGAGTACTCAGACTTCCGGGGTGACGTCCGGCGGCACTTCGGAGGCGGTTGCGCGACCGAAACCGTCGCCCAGACGCACCCTGTACCGGGGCGATCCCGGCATGTGGTCGTGGGTACTGCACCGCATCACCGGCGCGACGATCTTCTTCTTCCTGTTCGTGCACGTCCTCGACACCGCGCTGGTGCGGGTCAGCCCGCAGGCCTACAACGCGGTCATCGACACCTACAAGACACCGATCGTCGGCCTGATGGAGATCGGGCTCGTGGTGGCGGTGCTCTACCACGCGCTGAACGGGGTCAGGGTCATCCTCATCGACTTCTGGCAACACGGGCCGCGCTATCAGCGCCAGCTGCTGTGGATCGTCGTCGGCGTGTTCCTCGCCGTCTTCATCCCGGCGGTCGGCGTGATCGGCATGCACATGGCGGAGCGGTTCCTGTGAGCGCGCCGACCGGACAGAAGTGGACGCCGCATCACCGTGAGGGCCGCGCCGCCCCGGTGATGCAGAAGGAATACGACCGGCCGGCGGGGCTGGACCATCCCCGCTCGCCGCGGCGCGCCAGGGGGATCCCCTACTTCGAAAAGTACGCCTGGCTGTTCATGCGCTTTTCCGGTGTGGCGTTGGTGTTTCTGGCGCTCGGCCACCTGTTCGTGATGCTGATGTGGCAGGACGGTGTGTACCGCATCGACTTCAACTACGTCGCCGAACGTTGGGCGTCGCCGTTCTGGCAGATCTGGGACATGGCGCTGCTGTGGCTGGCGATGCTGCACGGCGCCAACGGCATGCGCACGATCATCGGCGACTATTCGCGCAAGAACGTCACCAAGTTCTATCTGAATTCGCTGTTGTTGCTGGCCACGGGTTTCACGTTGGTGCTGGGAACATACGTCCTGGTCACCTTCGACGCCAACATCGGAGTTTGATGAATGATTCTTGAACATCGCTACGACGTCGTCATCGTCGGCGCAGGCGGAGCGGGTATGCGCGCCGCGGTGGAGGCCGGGCCACGCGCCCGCACCGCGGTGCTGACCAAGCTGTACCCGACCCGCAGCCACACCGGCGCGGCGCAGGGCGGGATGTGCGCCGCGCTGGCCAACGTCGAAGAGGACAACTGGGAGTGGCACACCTTCGACACCGTCAAGGGCGGCGACTACCTCGCCGACCAGGACGCCGTCGAGATCATGGCCAAGGAAGCCATCGACGCGGTGCTCGATCTGGAGAAGATGGGGATGCCGTTCAACCGCACCCCTGAGGGCCGGATCGACCAGCGCCGCTTCGGCGGGCACACCCGTGATCACGGCAAGGCGCCGGTGCGCCGCGCCTGCTACGCCGCTGATCGCACCGGCCACATGATCCTGCAGACCCTGTACCAAAACTGCGTCAAGCACGACGTCGAGTTCTTCAACGAGTTCTACGCGCTCGACATCGCGATCACCGAGACACCGTCGGGTCCGGTGGCCACCGGCGTCATCGCCTACGAGCTGGCCACCGGCGACATCCACATCTTCCACGCCAAGGCGGTCGTGTTCGCCACCGGCGGCTCGGGCCGGATGTACAAGACCACCTCCAACGCGCACACCCTGACCGGCGACGGGCTGGGCATCGTGTTCCGTAAGGGACTTCCGTTGGAGGACATGGAATTTCACCAGTTCCACCCGACCGGCCTTGCCGGGTTGGGCATCCTGATCTCCGAGGCCGTGCGCGGTGAGGGCGGGCGGCTGCTCAACGGTGACGGTGAGCGGTTCATGGAGCGCTACGCGCCGACGATCGTCGACCTGGCACCGCGCGACATCGTCGCGCGCTCGATGGTGCTCGAGGTGCTCGAGGGCCGCGGCGCCGGGCCGAACAAGGACTATGTCTATATCGACGTGCGCCATCTGGGCGCCGACGTGCTCGAGGCCAAGCTGCCCGACATCACCGAGTTCGCCCGCACCTACTTGGGTGTGGACCCGGTCAACGAACTGGTGCCGGTCTATCCGACCTGTCACTACGTGATGGGCGGCATCCCGACCACCGTCAACGGGCAGGTGCTCGCCGACAACACCACCGTCGTGCCCGGCCTCTACGCCGCGGGGGAATGCGCGTGCGTGTCGGTGCACGGCGCCAACCGGCTGGGCACCAACTCGCTGCTGGACATCAACGTGTTCGGCCGCCGCGCGGGCATCGCCGCGGCCAACTACGCGCTGGGCCACGACCACGTCGACCTGCCGCCGGACCCGGCCGGCATGGTCGTCGGCTGGGTCGGGCACGTGCTCTCCGAACACGGCAACGAACGCGTCGCCGACATCCGCGGGGCGCTGCAGCAGTCGATGGACAACAACGCCGCGGTGTTCCGCACCGAGGAAACCCTCAAGCAGGCGCTGACCGACATCCACGCGCTCAAGGAGCGCTACAGCCGAATCACAGTGCACGACAAAGGAAAACGCTATAACAGCGACCTGCTCGAGGCGATCGAGCTGGGCTTCCTGCTGGAGCTGGCCGAGGTCACCGTCGTCGGTGCGCTCAACCGCAAGGAGTCGCGGGGCGGCCATGCGCGCGAGGACTACCCCAACCGCGACGACACCAACTACATGCGCCACACGATGGCCTACAAACAGGGCACGGATCTGCTCAGCGACATTCGACTGGACTACAAGCCGGTGGTGCAGACGCGATACGAGCCGATGGAACGGAAGTACTGATGACCGTCACATCCGACGTCGACAAGACCGACGCGCCACTGCCGCCCGTCCCGGAGGGCGCGGTGATGGTGACGCTGAAGATCGCCCGGTTCAACCCGGAGGACCCCGACGCGGCCGGCTGGCAGAGTTTCCGGGTGCCGTGTCTGCCCACCGACCGACTGCTGAACCTGCTGCACTACGTCAAGTGGTACCTCGACGGCACGCTGACGTTCCGGCGGTCGTGCGCGCACGGGGTGTGCGGTTCGGATGCCATGCGTATCAACGGCGTCAACCGGCTGGCCTGCAAGGTGCTGATGCGCGACATGCTGCCCAAGAACCCGAAGAAGCAGCTGACCATCACGATCGAGCCGATCCGCGGCCTGCCCGTGGAGAAGGACCTCGTGGTGGACATGGAGCCGTTCTTCGACGCCTACCGCGCCATCAAGCCCTACCTGATGACCAGCGGCAATCCCCCGACGCGCGAACGCATTCAGAGCCAGACCGACCGCGCCCGCTACGACGACACCACCAAGTGCATCCTGTGCGCGTGCTGCACGACGAGCTGCCCGGTGTACTGGGTCGAGGGCTCCTACTTCGGCCCGGCCGCCATCGTCAACGCGCACCGGTTCATCTTCGACAGCCGCGACGAGGGCGCCGCCGAACGTCTCGACATCCTCAACGAGGTCGACGGGGTGTGGCGGTGCCGCACCACGTTCAACTGCACTGAGTCCTGCCCGCGCGGCATCCAGGTCACCCAGGCCATCCAGGAGGTCAAGCGCGCGTTGATGTTCGCCCGCTAAGTGGTGATTTCGGTGTGCAAACCAGCGCACATCGCATGTTTGCGCACCGAAACCGCTTCGGCGAACGAAAACGCGTCACATATCAGCCGGCCGTCTCGTCCTATTGGTATGACCGAGAAAACACCGAAGACCCGTATCGCACCCGTCACCCCGCAGCAGGCCTCGCTGCTGACCAGAATCCTCTACCGGGTCGCCAAGCGGCGGTTCGGCGAGGTGCCCGAGCCGTTCGCCGTCGCCGCGCATCATCCGCGACTGATGCTGGCCAACGTCGTCCACGAAGGCATGCTGCAGTCGGGCTCCAAGAAGCTGCCCGTCAGCGTGCGGGAGCTCGCGGTGTTCTGGACCGCACGCACCGTCGGCTGCTCGTGGTGCGTGGACTTCGGTTCGATGCTGCAACGCCTCGACGGCCTCGACGTGGCAAGGCTCAAGTACGTGGATGAGTACGCCAGCTCACCGCTGTTCAGCGATGACGAGCGCGCGGCCATCGCCTACGCCGACGCCATGTCCACCGACCCGCACACCATCACCGATGACCAGGTCGAGGACCTCAAGCGGCGATTCGGCGACGCCGGCGTGATCGAGCTGACGTATCAAGTCGGCGTGGAAAACATGCGGGCGCGCATGTATTCCGCGCTCGGCATCACCGAACAGGGTTTCAACTCCGGTGACGCGTGCCGGGTGCCGTGGGCGAAGGACGAACCAGCGGTGAACCCGTGAACTTGTCGGGGTTGGCGATATCCCATATGGCACAGACCTTTCCGTCGCGCACGGTCATCGCGGTCACGCGCGGCGTCAACTCGGGATAGCCCTCGGCGGCGGGCAGGCCTGGCGTGTAGCTGCCCAGCTGACCGTTGACCAACGCCAGCTCGTTGGACGACAGCCAGCCCGGCCCGTAGCGGCGGGCCAGCCCGAACAGGAACCGCGCCACCTTGTCGGGGCCGTGGATGACGCGCGGAGCCGTCGGCGCCCTGCGGTTGGAGTCGCCGGTGAAGGTGACGTCTGGATGGAGAAGTCGCACAACGGCTTCCATGTCGCCGCTGGTCAGCGCTGCCATCAGCGCCGCGGCCGCCTCGTTGTGGGTGTCGTCGGACACGGGCGGCGGCGCGGCCGCGACGGCGCGCCGGGCCCGAGACGCCAGTTGGCGGGCTGACGCCGCGCTGACGCCGAGCACGTCGGCGATCTCGGCGAACGGCACGTCGAAGCCGTCGTGCAGCACGAACGCCACGCGCTGGTCGGGGGTGAGACGCTCCAGCACCACCATCGCTGCGAACCGGGCCTCTTCGCCCGCGACGACGGCCGACAGCGGATCCGATCCGTCCAACGGCGTCACGACCGGCTCGGGCAGCCACTCACCGAAGTACGTCTCGCGCCGATGCGCGGCTGAGCGCAACCGGTCCAGGCTGAGGCGGCTGACCACCGTGGTCAGCCAGGCCCGCAGATCGTCGACGTCGTCGCCGGCCCGGTTCCAGCGCAGCCACGCGTCTTGGACGACATCCTCGGCGTCGGCGACGGTTCCGGTGAGCCGGTACGCCACGGCCAGCAGGTGCGGCCGTAGCTCTTCGAACTCGTCGACCCGCGTGCTGGCGGTCATGAGCCGAGTCTAGCTGCCGGCGATTTCCAAGGTCCAACGCCAACCGACGCATTCCATATGCGGAAGCCGCTCCGCACGCGTGATTTCATAGCCACGGTTGCCTGCTACGACGGATTCCGTGCACAATCTTGGGCATGGCTGGCCCGGGTCCGATGCACGGTGTCGGGCCGGTGTCGTTCCAGCTCGACGAACTGTCCAAGCAGATCATCGAGAAGCTGCAGGAGGACGGACGGCGGTCGTATGCGGGCATCGGCAAGGCGGTCGGGCTTTCGGAGGCCGCGGTACGCCAACGCGTGCAGCGCATGGTGGATGCGGGCGTCATGCAGATCGTCGCGGTCACCGATCCGATGCAGTTGGGGTTCGCGCGCCAGGCGATGATCGGCATCCGCTGCAGAGGCGACAGCACCAAGGTGGCCGAGAAACTGGCCGGCATCGATTGGGTCGACTACGTGGTGCTGACGGCGGGTTCGTTCGACGTGATCGTCGAGGTGGTGTGCGCCGATGACGACGGCCTGCTCGACCTCCTCAACACACAGATCCGCGCGCTACCCGAAGTCACCTCCACCGAGACGCTCGTCTACCTCAAACTCGTCAAGCAGCAATACAATTGGGGCGCCAGATGACAATCGCCGACCGCCAGATCGCGTCCGACCTGGCCGCCAAGGCCGACAGGCACCTGTGGGGTCACTTCGCCCGCCACGGCGCGGGCATCACGCCGCCGATCATCACCCGCGGTGAAGGCGTCACGATCTGGGACAGCAACGGGAAGAGCTACATCGACGGCCTGTCGGGGCTTTTCGTCGTGCAGGTGGGGTACGGACGCGCCGAATTGGCCGAGGCCGCGGCCAAGCAGGCCGAGCAGCTGGCGTTCTTCCCGCTGTGGTCCTATGCCACACCGACCGCGATCGAGCTGGCCGAACGAGTCGCCAACTATGCACCCGGCGACCTGAACCGGGTGTTTTTCACCACCGGCGGCGGCGAGGCGGTCGAGTCGGCGTGGAAACTGGCCAAGAACTACTTCAAGCTGACCGGCAAACCCGGTAAGCACAAGGTGGTTTCGCGCGCGATCGCCTATCACGGCACACCACAGGGCGCACTGGCCATCACCGGCCTGCCCGAGTTCAAGGCGCCGTTCGAGCCGCTGACCCCCGGCGGCTTCCGCGTCCCGAACACCAAC
Organism: Mycolicibacterium sp. XJ879; assembly: GCF_053483935.1. Classification (NCBI taxonomy): domain Bacteria; kingdom Bacillati; phylum Actinomycetota; class Actinomycetes; order Mycobacteriales; family Mycobacteriaceae; genus Mycobacterium; species Mycolicibacterium sp. XJ879. The sequence goes on along the minus strand of NZ_JBEFTH010000004.1, from coordinate 327,887 downwards.
TTCTACCGCGCGCCCGCGCCGTATCAAGACGACGAAAAAGCTTTCGGACAGTACTGCGCCGACCGCATCGCCGAGGCCATCGAGTTCGAAGGGCCCGACACCGTCGCGGCCGTTTTCCTGGAACCGGTGCAGAACGCCGGCGGCTGTTTCCCGCCGCCGCCCGGCTACTTCGAGCGGGTCCGCGAGATCTGCGACAGCTACGACGTGCTGCTGGTGTCCGACGAAGTGATCTGTGCTTACGGCCGGATCGGCTCGATGTTCGCCTGTGACGACTTCGGCTATGTGCCCGACATCATCACCTGCGCAAAGGGTTTGACATCGGGCTACTCACCGATCGGCGCGATGATCGCCAGCGACCGGTTGTTCGAACCGTTCGACGACGGCAAGACGGTGTTCGCGCACGGCTACACCTTCGGCGGACATCCTGTTTCATCGGCGGTGGCGCTGGCCAACCTCGACATCTTCGAACGCGAGAACATCAACGACCACGTCAAGCAACACGCGCCCGCCTTGCGCGCCACGCTCGAGAAGCTCTACGACCTGCCGATCGTCGGCGATGTCCGCGGCGAAGGCTTCTTCTACGGCATCGAGTTGGTCAAAGATAAAGCAAGTAAGGCCACCTTTTCCGACGAGGAGTCCGAGCGCCTGCTGCGGGGATTTCTGACGCCCGCGCTGTTCGAGGCCGGGCTGTACTGCCGCGCCGATGACCGCGGCGATCCGGTCGTGCAACTCGCACCGCCGCTGATCAGCGGCCCGAAGGAGTTCGACGCGATCTACGACATCCTGCACGGCGTACTGAGCGAGGCCAGTCGACGGCTTTAGGGCGACAACCGATTCGAATGCGTTGGCCGACGCGTGGGTGCTGTCTCACCATGGCCCGATGACATATTCGAGCAGCGCCAGTGAAACGGCACCGGCAATCGCGATCATCAGGGCCGCCATTACAGTCAGCTCACCGGCTCGTTGCGGGTTCAGCTTCGCCAGCGTCGTTCCTGCCGCCGCGCCAAACCCGCCGAGCACCACCACCCCACCCAAGGCCAGATAGAACACCGAAGCCAGAGCGGCCGTCGGGATGCCGTCAAACCCGTTGGCATAGCCGCCGAAAGGGACCGGAAACCGGTACACCGCGGCGACGAGCCCCGCGGCCACCGGCGCCCACCCAATAGCTGCGACCGCGCCTATCAGTGCCGTCCGCAGTGTCACTGGTCACCGCCCATCGCAACCCGGCCTTCTGAAGCGATGCAGACTGCCGACGCCGAAAATCGACCTGTCGCCGCGAAACTGTATTCCATCGGGGAAAGTTCGACGAGTAGCCACCTGCCGGAATGCCGTTTCGACGAGACTGGCGACATGCCCGCCAACGCCAAGCCGACGAAACCGCCGATCGATCCTGTCCGCTGGCAACCGCCGCCCGTGAACCCACTTCCCGACTTCGGACCCGCCGACCTCACGGTCGTTCGCGTCGCGGGCAACGCACCCGAGGATGTGGTGGCCGACGCCGACGGCAACATCTGGACCGGCGTCGAGGACGGCCGGGTCGAGCGGATCTCCCCCGACGGCACGCCCACGGTGGTCGCCGACACCGGTGGTCGGCCGTTGGGAATGCACGTCGCGCGCGACGGACGGCTGCTGATGTGCGACAGCCCGCGCGGCCTGCTGGTGCTGGACCCCCAGACCGGCGCGGTCCAGACGTTGGTCGACCAGGTCGACGACCGTCCCCTGCGGTTCTGCTCGAACGTCGTCGAAATGCCCGACGGCACAATATTTTTTACCGAGTCGACGAGCGCCTTCAGCTATCCGCACTTCAAGGGCGCAGTGCTGGAGGCTCAGCCCCGCGGCAGCCTGTTTCGTCGCGATCCGAACGGCACCGTGCTGACCGAGGTGGCCGGCCTGTACTTCGCCAACGGCCTCACGACGACCGCCGACGGCTCGGCGCTGGTGTTCGCCGAGACACTGGGCCGCCGGCTCGCGAAGTACTGGCTCACCGGACCGCAGGCCGGCACCGTGACGACGCTGGTGGCGAATTTGCCCGGCCACCCCGACAACCTGTCCACCGGTGCCGACGGCCGCATCTGGTGTGCGATCGTCTCGCCCGTCAACGGCGCCGCGGAATGGCTCGCGCCGCGCTGGCCGGCCCTGCGCAAACTGCTGTGGAAGCTGCCCGATCGGCTGCAGCCGCAGATCAAGCCCGAGGTGTGGGCCGTCGCGTTTGACCCGGACAGCGGCGAAGCTGTGGCCGGCCTGCGCACCGAGCATCCGGCGTTCGGCATGGTGACCGGCCTGGTCGAGGCCGATGGGCGGTTGTGGATGGGCTGCATCGGCGCCCCGGCCGTCGCCCACTGCGCCCTCCCCTGACCGCCGAGGCCGACGGATTGGCGGAATCCACTCGCACTTTTTCGCCCGTGTGTCCCTCTCGGCGAAGAGGTCAGCCACTTGCGTAACTTGAACCACTTTAGTCACAGCGCGCCTCCGCGGTAACGCGGCCAAAAGGGCCTAATCTGCGCTGACGATGGCGAAATTTCGAACCGCGTCCATGCGCGCTGTCGGCCTGGCAGCTGCCGTTTTCGTGATGGTCAGCCCGGCGGTGGTAAGCGCGCAGCCGCCAGCGGCGCCCGAGGGCACAACCTGCCCGTACCGCGAGACGACGCCCCCGGCGGTCGACCTCTCCGAAGTTCCCAAACCGGGCCAGGATCCGCCCGCCCCGCTGCCCGTGCCCGCGACCCCGTTGGGCGGCGACGCGCTGTCGGGGTGCGGGCTGATCACCGCACCCGGCACGCCCCCGGTGCCCGGCGACGTCTCCGCCGAGGCGTGGATCGTCGCCGACCTCGACACCGGTGACGTCATCGCCGCCAAGGATCCGCACGGTCGGCACCGGCCCGCCAGCGTCATCAAGGTGCTCACCGCCATGGCAGCCATCAAGGAACTCCCACTGCACCGGGTGGTGGCCGGCACGCCCGAAGATGCGGCGCAGGAAGGCACCAAGGTCGGCGTCGGGCCCGGCGGGCACTACTCGATCAACGACCTGCTGCACGGGCTGATGATGTACTCCGGCAACGACGCCGCCTACGCGCTGGCCACGCAGCTCGGCGGCATGGACGCCGCGCTGCACAAGCTCAACGACCTGGCGCGCAAGCTCGGTGGCCACGACACCCGCGTGGCCACCCCGTCCGGGCTGGACGGACCCGGGATGAGCACGTCGGCCTACGATATGGCGTTGTTCTACCGCTACGCCTGGCAGAACCCGGTATTCACCGACATCGTGGCCACTCGCAGCTTCGACTTTCCCGGTCGCGGCGACGTCGGTTATCCGATCGAGAACGACAACCGGCTGCTCAACAACTATCCCGGCGCGATCGGCGGCAAGACCGGGTTCACCGACGACGCGGGCCAGACGTTCGTCGGCGCCGCCGACCGGGACGGTCGCCGCCTGGTCGCCGTGCTGCTGCGCGGCACCCGCCAGCCGATCGCCCCGTGGGAGCAGGCGGCGCGCCTGCTCGATTACGGCTTCGCGACCCCACCCGGCACCAAGGTGGGCACGCTGATCGAACCCGATCCCGCACTGTTGGGCCGCAAAACGGCGGCCGACGGAACCGCGGCCGGGGTGAACGCCGCGCCCATGCTCTCCGATGTCGATGCCATGCCGGTGCGCGTCGGGGTGGGTGTGGTCGGCTCCATCATCGTGTTCAGCTTGATCATGGGCGCCCGGTCGCTCAATCGCCGCCCGCAGCACTGACGGCGGGCTTGCTAACGTCGTGTCATGGCGTGGGTCATCCTCATCGTGTCCGGTGCGTTCGAAGCGGTGTGGGCCGTCGCGCTGAGCAAATCCGAGGGGTTCAGCCGACCGGCGCCTGTCGCGATATTTGTTGTGGCGCTTATCATTTCGATGGGAGGTCTGGGCATCGCGCTACGCGACCTGCCAGTCGGCACCGGCTACGCGGTGTGGGTCGGCGTCGGCGCCTCCCTTGCCGTCGTCTACTCGCTGGCCACCGGGGCCGAGAGCACGACGCCGATCAAAGTCGCCCTCTTGCTGGGCGTCGTGGGGTGCATCGTCGGCCTGCAGCTCGTCAGCGACTAGCGGCGGATCATCCGCGAAAGTCCCAGGGCCCCAAGAGCTCCCAATGCGACCGCGGTCAATGCGCCGCCCGCCCCCAGACCTTCGCGGACCTGCACGCGCGGAATGATCAACGCGCGACCAGGCGGCAACACGGGTGCGGGTGCCATGTTCTCTTTGGCCGTCGCCGCCCACGCCGTCGCGAACAAGATCAGCCGCGCGGTGATGTAGGCGAACACCATCAACCCCAGCACCGGACCGAACGTAGCCCCCGCCGGGCCGGTGACCACAGAGCGCAGATAGATAGTGGCCACCTGTTTGAACACCTCGAAACCCACCGCCACCAGCAACCCGGCCCGCATCGCGCTGCGTAAGCTCACCGGCTCCCGTGGCAGCCGGGCGATGATCCAGGTGTACAGCAGCCAGCTGATCAGCAGCGAAGTCAGTATGGAGACGACCCGCAACGCCACGCCGACACCCGGAACATCCTCGAGCCCAACCCATTCGAGCACTTTTCTCATCGGTCCGGAATTGCCCAGCGCGGTCAGCGCGACGGTGACGGCAATGGCGACGAAGAGCCCGAGGATCGCCAAGAGGTCTGATGCCTTGGTGCGCAGGAACCCCTTGGACCCCTGCCGGGCAAGACCCCACATCTGGCTGAGCGCCTCACGCAGGTTCGCCATCCAGCCCAGGCCAGCCCACGCCGCGGTGGCCAGGCCGATGATGCCGACCGACGTACGCGAGGCGATCGCCGACTCCATCAAATCGACCAACTGGTCGCCGACATCGCCGGACACTGCCGCCCGGATCCGGTCTTCGACCTCGGCGAACAAGTCGGGCTGGCTGGCCAAGACGAAGCCGCCGACCGCGAATCCCACCATCAGCATGGGGAACAGCGCGAAGACGGTGAAGTAGGTGATGCCCGCCGCGTAGAAGTCGCCCTTGCTGTCCCGATAGCGCTCCTGCGCGCGCATGACGTGGTCAAACCACGTGTACCGGGTGCGCATCCGGTCAATGACGCCAGGTTTGTCCGACTCGGTGGGCGTGTCTGGCTCGGTCATCGACTATCTCCCGGCTCAACGGCGGGCCGGCAAGAACCCCAGCTGGTCGTATACCCGCTGCAATGTCTTCGCAGACACCTCGCCGGCCCGTTGCGCCCCGGCGGCCAGCACCGATTCCAGTTCGGTCGGATCGGCGAGAAGCTCGTCGACGCGGGCCTTGAGCGGCGTGACGAATTCGACGACGGCATCGGCGGTGTCGGACTTCAGATCGCCGTATCCGCGCCCGGCGTAGCCGTCGACGAGCTTGTCGACGTCGGCGCCGGTGATCGCCGACTGGATGGTCAGCAGGTTGGAGACGCCCGGCTTGACGTCCGGGTCGTAGCGCACGTCGCGCTCGCTGTCGGTGACAGCGGAGCGAATCTTCTTGGCTGAAACCTTCGGGTCGTCGAGCAGGTTGATCAGCCCGGCCTCGGTGGCGGCCGACTTGCTCATCTTGGCGGTCGGATCGGTCAGGTCGTAGATCTTGGCGGTGGCCTTCTGGATCAACACATCCGGGATGACGAACGTATCGGGGAAACGTGCGTTGAACCGTTGTGCGACATCGCGTGCCAGCTCGAGATGCTGGCGCTGATCCTCACCGACCGGCACCAGGTCGGTGTCGTAGAGCAACACGTCGGCGGCCATCAGCACCGGATAGGTGAACAGCCCGACGGTGGTGGCCTCGGCACCCTGCCGCTGCGACTTGTCCTTGAACTGCGTCATCCGCGATGCCTGGCCAAAACCGGTGAAACATCCCAGCGCCCAGGCCAGTTCGGTGTGCGCGGGCACGTGGCTCTGCACGAAGATCGTCGAGCGGGCCGGGTCGATACCCAACGCAAGGTACTGCGCGGCGACGGCGAGCGTGCGCCTGCGCAGCTGTTCGGGGTCCTGCGGGATGGTGATGGCGTGCAGGTCGACGACGCAGAAGAACGCATCGTAGTCGTCCTGCATGCCCACCCACTGTCTGATCGCGCCGAGGGCATTGCCCAGGTGCAGGGAGTCGGAGGTGGGTTGCACGCCGGAGAAGACGGTCTTCTCCCGCGCGCCGGCGCGGTCGTTGCTCATGGTGGCCCGATCATTTCACACCGTCCGAACGTGGGTTTGGGCGTGCGATGGCCCCGCGCTCGTCGTGAGTTAACCGCGGTATTCGACGGTCACGGGCGCGTGGTCGGACCAGCGCAGCTCGTAGGCCGTCGCGCGCTCCACGCGGGCGGTCACGGCGTGGTTGGCCAGCGACCTGGTCGCCAACTGGTAGTCGATGCGCGGCCGGCGTCGTTGTCGAACGCCCGACCGCGCCACGACCACCATGAATACGGGCCGGCCACGTCGGGGTGCAGCGCACGCACCACGTCGACCCAGCCCGACGCCAACAGCTCGGTGAGCCATTGCCGCTCGCTGCGCAGAAAGCCCGACTTCTTGAGGTTGCCCTTCCAGTTCTTGATGTCGTTCTCGGTGTGCGCGATGTTCCAGTCGCCCCATACCACCGCATCGCGGTCGGCGAGCTCGGCCATCCGCTTGGCCAACGCCGTGGCCAACTGGTCGTCGTCGGCGCGGGTCTCCTGCAGGCACACCACGTCGGCGGCGGTGTCGGCAAGTCAGGCCAGCAGCCCGAGGTTGTCTGCTGAGCGTTGCCGTACCGCGGCGCGAATCCCGTTGACGTTGATGGTGCTGACGATCACGCACAGACCATAGCCTCGAAGCTTGCAGTACCGCCGGTAACGCCTTTAGTGTCGGCAAGATGACTCTGCGCGACCCGATACACCTCGGCTCCGGTGAACCGATGCTTTTGCTACATCCCTTCATGATGTCGCAGAGCGTGTGGAAAGACGTCGCACCGATGATTGCCGACACCGGCCGCTACGAGGTGTGCGCGCCCACCATGCCCGGTCACAACGGCGGGGTTAAGGGCCGCAACTTCCTCGACACCGTTGAGCTCGCTGACGATATGGAACGGCGCATGGACGCCCTGGGCTGGGACACCGCCCACATCGTCGGCAACTCCCTGGGCGGGTGGGTGGCGTTCGAGTTGGAGCGCCGTGGCAGGGCCCGCACCCTCACCGGGATCGCGCCCGCGGGCGGCTGGAGCCGGTTCACCCCGGCCAAGTTCGAGATCGTGTTCAAGTTCGTCGCCGGGCTTCCGGTCTGGTTGGGCGCCAAGGTCCTGGGGTCGCGCGCGCTGCGTCTGCCGTTCGTGCGCCAGCTGGCCTACGTGCCGGTCAGCGCCGACCCGAGCGGGCTGTCCGACGAGGACCTGTTGGTCATCATCGACGATGTCACCCACTGCCCGGCCTATTACCAGCTGCTGATCAAGTCGCTGTTGCTGCCGGGACTGCGCGAACTGGCCGAGGGCAGCGCGCCCACCCACCTGGTGATCTGTGAAAAGGACCGGGTGCTGCCACATCCGCGCTTCACCCGGCATTTCACCACGCATTTGCCGCAGAGCACCGAGATCACCCACCTCGACGGCGTCGGGCACATCCCGATGTTCGAGGCGCCTCAGCGCGTCGCCGACGTGATCGTCGGGTTCGTCGACCGCTACATCACGCGGCCGCCGCGCGAGGCGCTCGGCGGTTAACCCTTCGTCACCGGGGCCTCGGTCGCGGCCTCGAGCACCGAGTTCAGCGTCTTGCTCGGCCGCATCACCGCGGTGGTCTTCTCCGCGTCCGGATAGTAGTAGCCGCCGATGTCGACCGACTTGCCTTGCACCTCAACAAGTTCGGTGATGATGCTGTCTTCGTTCTTGGCCAGCTCGTCGGCCAGCGCGGTGAACCGTTCGGCCAGCTCCTTGTCCTCGTTCTGCGCGGCCAACTCCTGCGCCCAGTACAGCGCGAGGTAAAACTGGCTGCCACGGTTGTCAAGTTCGCCGGTCTTGCGCGACGGGCTCTTGTTGTTGTCCAGCAGCTTGCCGATCGCGTCGTCAAGCGTCCTGCCCAGCAGTTCGGCCGTCTTGTTGTCGGTCTTGCGTCCGATGTCCTCGAAACACGCACCCAGCGCGAGGTATTCGCCCAGCGAATCCCACCGCAGGTGGTTTTCCTCGACCAGCTGGTGTACGTGTTTGGGCGCCGAACCGCCCGCCCCGGTTTCGTACATACCGCCACCGGCCATCAGCGGCACGATCGACAGCATCTTGGCGCTGGTGCCCAGCTCCAGGATCGGGAACAGGTCGGTCAGATAGTCGCGCAGGATGTTGCCGGTGACGGCGATGGTGTCCTGGCCGCGGATCAGCCGTTCGAGCGTGTACCGCATGGCCCAGACCTGCGGCATGATCTGGATGTGCAGGCCCTCGGTGTCGTGGTCCTTCAGGTAGGCCTTCACCTTCTTGCGCAACTCGACTTCGTGCGGACGCTCGGTGTCCAGCCAGAACAACGCGGTCATACCCGACGCCCGCGCCCGCGTGACGGCCAGCTTCACCCAGTCGCGGATCGCGGCGTCCTTGACCACGGGCATGCGCCAGATGTCGCCGGTCTCGACGTTCTGCGTCAGCAGCACCTCGCCGGTGTCGATGTCGACGATGTCGGCGACGCCGTCCTCGGGGATCTCGAACGTCTTGTCGTGGCTGCCGTACTCCTCGGCCTTCTGCGCCATCAGCCCGACGTTGGGGACGGTGCCCATCGTCGTCGGGTCGAACTGGCCGTGGGTCTTACAGAAGTTGATCATCTCCTGGTAGATCCGGGAGAACGTGGACTCCGGGTTCACCGCCTTGGTGTCCTTGGTCCGGCCGTCGGCGCCGTACATCTTGCCGCCCAGCCGGATCATCGCCGGCATCGACGCGTCGACGATGACATCGGACGGTGAGTGGAAGTTGGTGATCCCGCGGGCCGAGTCGACCATGGCCAGTTCCGGCCGGGTCTCGTGGCAGCGGTGGATGTCCTCGATGATCTCCTCGCGCTGCGAGGCCGGCAGCGATTCGATCTTGGCGTAGAGATCCGACATCCCGTTGTTGACGTTGACGCCGAGTTCGTCGAACAGCTTCTGGTGCTTGGCAAACGCGTCTTTGTAGAACACCTTCACCGCGTGCCCGAAGACGATGGGGTGGCTGACCTTCATCATCGTCGCCTTGACGTGCAGGGAGAACATCACCCCGGTCTCGTAGGCGTCCTGGATTTGTTCCTCGTAGAACTCGATGAGCGCCTTTTTGCTCATGAACATGCTGTCGATGATGTCGCCCTCGTCCAGCGCGACCTCGGGCTTGAGCACCAACGTTTCCCCGCCCTTGGTGTTGAGCACCATCTTGACCGTGCGCGCCCGATCCAGCGTCATCGATTTCTCGCCTGCGTAGAAGTCGCCCTTGCGCATGGTCGCGACGTGGGTGCGCGAGGCCTGCGACCACTCTCCCATGCTGTGCGGATGCTTGCGCGCGAACTCCTTGACCGCCTTGGGGGCGCGCCGGTCCGAGTTTCCTTCCCGCAGAACAGGGTTCACGGCGCTGCCCAGGACCTTGGCGTAGCGGTCCCTGATCGTCTTCTCTTCGTCGGTCTTGGGGTCGCCGGGATAGTCCGGTACCGCGTACCCCTTGGTCTGCAGTTCCTTGATGGCGGCCAGCAACTGCGGCACCGATGCGCTGATGTTGGGCAGCTTGACGATGTTGGTGTCCGGCTCCTGGGTGAGCTTCCCGAGCTCGCCGAGGTTGTCGGGCACCCGCTGGTCTTCGCTGAGGTGGTCGCCGAACTCAGCCAGAATGCGGGCCGCCACCGAGATGTCACTGGTCTTGATCTCGATGCCGGCAGGCTCGGCAAAGGTGCGGATTATCGGCAGGAACGCGTAGGTCGCAAGCAGCGGCGCCTCGTCGGTCAGCGTGTAGATGATGGTTGGCTGCTGGGCACTCATGATCTCTCTTCCGGGCGGCACTATCGGTATCGGCAGATGAAACGTCGCACGACCAGTATCTCGTTGACGTCGACGCTACGCGTGCCCACCTCCGCCGCAACGACTACCTGCTGGCACTTCTTCGCCGCAATGGGATAAACTTCAGCTTGGTCATGAGCGCCAGCGTCAAGCCCCGGCTTGCTGGCCGGCAACCCTCCAACCGCGGTGGGGTGCCCCGGGTGATGACCAGGTTGAGTACCCACTGGCGAGTGGTACCGGCAAGCGCGGGTCCGTTGTGACGGGCCCCCAGAGAGACAGGTGGAGGTCCGGCGTGCGTGAGTGTCGCTGAACTTCGACCCCGGCCACATCACAACAGGAGAATCCCTTGAGCACCGACAACCAGTTGGACGATCCCACCGCCCGGTGGGCATTTGAGACGAAACAGGTTCACGCCGGCCAGACGCCCGACCCAGGAACCAACGCGCGGGCGTTGCCGATCTACCAGACCACCAGCTACACGTTCGACAGCACCGACCACGCCGCCGCGCTGTTCGGGCTGGCCGAGCCCGGCAACATCTACACCCGGATCATGAACCCGACGACCGACGTCGTCGAACAGCGCATCGCGGCGCTGGAAGGTGGCGTCGCAGCGCTGTTCCTGGCGTCCGGTCAGGCCGCGTCGACGTTCTCGCTTCTCAACATCGCCGACGCCGGTGACCACATCGTGTCCAGCCCACGGCTCTACGGGGGCACCTACAACCTGTTCCACTACTCGCTGCCCAAGCTGGGCATCGAGGTCAGCTTCGTCGAGGACCCCGACGACCTCGACTCGTGGCGCGCCGCGGCGCGGCCCAACACCAAGGCGTTTTTCGCCGAGACGATCTCCAACCCCCAAATCGACGTCCTCGACGTGCCATCGGTGGCTGCGGTGGCTCATGACCACGGGGTGCCGCTGATCGTCGACAACACCATCGCCACCCCGTTCCTGCTTCAGCCGATCAGCCACGGCGCCGACATCGTCGTGCACTCGGCCACCAAGTACCTCGGCGGGCACGGCACGGCGATCGCGGGCGTCATCGTCGACGGCGGCACCTTCGACTGGACCAACGGCAACTTCCCCGGGTTCACCACACCAGATCCCAGCTACCACGGCGTCGTGTACGCCGACCTCGGCGCGCCCGCGTTCGCGCTCAAGGCCCGGGTACAGCTGCTGCGCGACCTCGGTTCCGCGGCTTCCCCGTTCAACGCGTTCCTCATCGCCCAAGGCCTGGAGACGCTGAGCCTGCGCGTCGAACGTCACGTCGCCAACGCCCAGCGTGTGGCCGAATACCTGGCCGGACACGACGATGTGCTGTCGGTGAACTACGCCGGGCTGCCCAGCTCGCCGTGGCACGAGCTGGCAAACAAGCTGACCCCCAAGGGAACCGGCGCGGTGCTGGCGTTCGAGCTGGCCGGCGGCGTGGATGCCGGAAAGGCGTTCGTCAACGCGCTGACCCTGCACAGCCACGTCGCCAACATCGGCGACGTGCGGTCGCTGGTGATCCACCCGGCGTCGACCACCCACGCGCAGCTGTCCCCCAAGGAGCAGCTGGCCACCGGCGTCACGCCGGGACTGGTGCGGTTGGCGGTCGGCATCGAAGGCATCGACGACATCCTGGCCGACCTCGAGCAGGGTTTCGCCGCCGCCAAACCGTTCTCCACCGCCGGGCCGACGGACCCGAAGACCACGGCGGCGTTCTGATGACGATCACTGACGTGGCAACCCCGACTCTGCCCGCCGAAGGGGAAATCGGCGTCGTCGACATCGGGCCGCTGACGCTGGAGTGCGGCGTCGTCCTCGACGACGTGCAGATCGCCGTGCAACGTTGGGGCGAGCTGTCGCCCGAGCGCGACAACGTGGTGATGGTGCTGCACGCGCTGACCGGCGATTCGCACATCACCGGCCCCGCCGGACCCGACCACCCGACCGCCGGCTGGTGGGACGGGATCGCCGGGCCGGGCGCCGCGATCGACACCGATCGGTGGTGCGCGGTGGCTACCAATGTGCTGGGCGGGTGCCGCGGTTCGACGGGCCCCAGCTCGCAGCATCCCGACGGAAAGCCATGGGGCTCCCGGTTTCCCCACGTGACCGTGCGTGATCAGGTCGAGGCCGACATTGCCGCGCTCAAGGCGCTGGGCATCACCGAGGTCGCCGCGGTGATCGGCGGCTCGTTGGGCGGGGCGCGCGCGCTGGAATGGATGGTCGGGCATCCCGACAAGGTCCGCTCTGCGCTGCTGCTTGCTATCGGCGCACGCGCCACCGCCGATCAGATCGGCACCCAGAGCACCCAGGTGGCCGCCATCAAGGCCGATCCGAACTGGCACGGCGGCAATTACTACGGCACCGAAACCTCACCCGACGTCGGCATGAGCCTTGCCCGGCGCATCGCGCACCTGACGTATCGGGGTGAGGTCGAACTCGACAACCGCTTCGCCAACGATGCGCAGGGCGCCGAGGATCCGCGCGCCGGCGGCCGCTACGCGGTGCAGAGCTACCTCGAGTATCAGGGCGACAAGCTGGTCGCGCGCTTTGACGCGGGCACCTACGTGGCGCTGACCGAATCGCTGTCCAGCCACGACGTCGGTCGCGGCCGCGGCGGTGTCGAGGCGGCGCTGCGCGGCTGTGCGGTGCCGGCCGTGGTCGGCGGGATCACGTCGGACCGGCTCTATCCGCTGCGGCTGCAGGAGGAACTGGCTGCGCTGTTGCCCAACTGCGCTGGGCTGCAGGTCATCGACTCGATCTACGGCCACGACGGCTTCCTGGTGGAGATGGACGCAGTGGGCAAGCTGATCCGCCAGACGTTGGAGCTGGCCTCCAGATGACCCCCGAAATGACGGTGCGGTGACCCGCTCGGATCAGCAGCCTTCGCTGTCGTTCGGTGCGGAAGCTGCGGCATACGAGCGCGGCAGGCCGTCGTATCCGCCGGAGGCCATCGACTGGCTGCTGCCCCGCGATGCGCGCGACGTGCTGGATCTGGGTGCTGGTACGGGCAAGCTGACCACCCGGCTGGTGGAACGCGGACTGACCGTCGTGGCCGTCGACCCCATCCCGGAAATGCTCGAGCTGCTGAGCAATTCGCTGCCCGACACACCGGCGCTGCTGGGCACGGCGGAGGAGATTCCGCTACCCGACAACAGCGTCGACGCGGTGCTCGTCGCACAGGCCTGGCATTGGTTCGACCCGCAGCGCGCGGTCAAAGAGGTGTCGCGGGTGCTGCGCCCGGGCGGCCGGCTCGGGCTGGTGTGGAACACCCGCGACGAGCGGATGGGCTGGGTAAAGGAACTCGGCCGCATCATCGGCCATGAACACGACCCGACCGGTGCCGACGTGACCTTGCCCGAGCCGTTCACCGATGTGCAGCGCCACCAGGTGGAGTGGACGAATTACCTGACGCCGCAAGCCCTCATCGACCTGGTCGCCTCGCGCAGCTACTGCATCACCTCACCCGAGCAGGTGCGCGTCAAAACGCTGGACCGGGTGCGCGAACTGCTGGCCACCCACCCCGCGCTGGCCAACGCGAACGGGTTGCCGCTGCCGTATGTCACCGTGTGCATCCGCGCCACGCTGTCCTGACGCGCCGACGCGCCGCGACGGACGTTCGCGCCGTGATTCTGCGCGAAACGCACAGTTTGGCCAAAAGGGCTAGTATGGGCATATGGCTCCACTGACTTACCGCAACCGCGATGGCGAGCTAGTCGACATCCCGAACGTCCCAGCTAGTCGATTCAAGAACGAGTTCGGCGCGATTCTCGAACAAGCGGCTCTCGCAGGTGCGGTCGCTGTCACCAAGCACAACGCGACGAAGGTAGTGGTGCTGTCGCTTGCGGAATTCGAGGCGCTGGCGAAGTCGCGGCTACCTTCTCTCGAAGGTCTGACGGACGAGTTCGACACACTGCTTGAGCGCATGCAGACGCCTGAATCCAGGGCGGCGATGGCTGCGGCATTCAAGGCCACGCCGAAACAACTCGGCCAGGCGGCGGTGAAGGCGGCACGCGCCGAGGGCAAGCAGTAGGCGTTCGCCATTCATGGCCGGTCGCCGTCCCCAGCTGCAAGTCATTGCCGGCGTGAACGGCGCCGGAAAGAGCAGCATCATCGGTGCGGCGATCCGGGGCTTCGGTGGCAACTACTACAACCCCGATGAGGCGGCGCGCGCGCTGGTGGCGGCGAATCCGGGCCTGGACCAAGCCGAAGCAAATGCGGCAGCGTGGCTCCATGGTAAGGACGAGCTGGAGACGGCGATCGATAACGGCCTCGATTTCGCATTCGAGACCACCCTCGGCGCAAACACCATGCCGCGCAAGATCGAGGAAGCGGCAGCAGCCGGATACGAAGTGCGAATCTGGTTCGTCGGACTCAGCAGCGCCGAACTACACATCGCACGAGTGCACTTGCGCGTCAGCAAGGGCGGACACCCCATTCCCGAAGATGACATCCGACGTCGCTACGAACACAGTCGGCTCAACTTGATACACCTGCTGCCCGCGCTTACCGAACTGCGAGTCTTCGACAACTCCGCCGACGCTGATCCCGCCACGGGTCAAGCACCGGAGCCGTTAGAGGTGTTGCATGTCGAGGACGGACAAATCGTGGGGCCACCCGACCTGTCGGCGACACCCGAGTGGGCTAAGCCGATCGTGGCAGCGGCATTGAAGCAATCCCGCCCAAACTGAACCCGCCGAGTGGTCGGTTATGGCACGCGAAACCGCGAATACGTTGCCCAAGCGGGCCACTCGAGGGCGGGTTAACTCGTGCCCAGCGGATCGATGGTCCAGGCGATGTAGAGCATCGCCGCGCTGACCATCGCGGTCGTTACGAAGTCGATCGGCTTGCTGCGCACCGCCAACAGCCCGGCGCGTTCGTCGGGAAGAAGTAACCGCAGCACCGCGGCGGCGCCCACCCCGATCGCGATGACCAATGCGCCGCGGCGCCAGTACCCCGTCACCACAAGCCCGAACGCCGCGACGAACACCAGGCCCACCAACCAGATCGGCCACTGCCCGGCGAACACCTTGCGGGCGAACTCCTTGAGGGTCACGTCCCGGCAAGGGCTTCCGCGCGTTCCACCACGTTCGTCAGCAGGAACGCGCGGGTGAGCGGGCCGACGCCGCCAGGGTTGGGCGAGACGTGCCCGGCGACCTCCCACACGTCAGGCGCCACATCGCCGACGAGCTTGCCGTTGTCGTCGCGGCTGACACCGACGTCGACGACGGCGGCTCCGGCGCGCACCATCTCGCCCGTCACCATGTGCGGCACCCCGGCGGCCGCGACGATGATGTCGGCCTGCCGGGTCAGCGCGGCCAGATCGCGGGTGCCGGTGTGGCACAACGTGACCGTGGCGTTCTCCGAACGCCGCGTCAACAGCAGACCCAGCGGCCGGCCCACCGTGACACCGCGCCCGATCACCACCACATGCGCACCGGCGATCGGTACGTCGTAGCGCCGCAGCAGGTGCACGATGCCGCGCGGGGTGCACGGCAGCGGCGCGGGCTCGTTGAGCACCAGCCGACCCAGGTTCGTCGGGTGCAGACCGTCGGCGTCCTTACCCGGGTTCACCCGCTCCAGCGCGGCGTTCTCGTTGAGGTGCTTGGGCAGCGGCAGCTGCACGATGTAGCCGGTGCACTCCGGGTTGGCGTTGAGCTCATCGATGGTCGCGTCGAGGGTGGCCTGGCTGGTGTCGGCGGTCAGATCGCGGCGGATCGAGTTGATGCCGACCTTCGCGCAGTCGGAGTGCTTGCCCCGCACGTAGGCGTGCGAACCGGGGTCATCGCCCACCAACACCGTGCCGAGCCCGGGCGTGCGCCCGGCCGCGGTCAGGGCCGCCACCCGTTCGGCGAGGTCGACGAAGATCTCGTCGCGCGTGGCCTTACCGTCAAGCGTTATCGCACCCACGTGGGTCATTGTGGCAGGCTTCCATCCATGGACACTCCCCGGAATGTGTTCACCCCGGCCAAGCTCGGCCCGGTGACACTGCGCAACCGGATTATCAAGGCGGCGACCTTTGAGGCGTGCACACCCAATGCGCTCGTCACCGACGACCTGATCACCTACCACCGGCTGCCTGCCGCCGGCGGCGTCGGCATGACGACCGTGGCGTATCTGGCGGTGGCGCCGGGTGGGCGCACCGAGGGCAGGCAGATCTGGTGGCGCCCCGAGGCGATCTCTGGACTGCGCAGGCTCACCGACGCGATCCACGCCGAGGGTGCGGCGATCAGCGCACAGATCGGCCACGCCGGGCCAGTGGCCGACGCCCGCTCCAACAAGGCGAAGGCCTACGCGCCGGTGCGGTTTTTCAACCCGCTGGCGATGCGGTTCGCGAGGAAGGCCACCCGCGACGACATCGACGACATCATGGCCGCACACGCCAACGCCGCCCGGATGGCGATCGACGCCGGCTTCGATGCGATCGAGATCCACCTCGGCCACAACTACTTCGCCAGCTCCTTCCTCAGCCCGCTGATCAACCGGCGCACCGACGAATTCGGTGGCTCGCTAAAGAACCGGGCCAAGGTGGCGCGCGGCACCGTACTGGCGGTGCGCCGCGCGGTGGAGGCCGCGGGCAACCCGATCGCGGTTACCGCAAAGCTCAACATGTCCGACGGCGTGCGCGGCGGCATCCCGATGGAGGAGTCGTTGCAGACCGCCAAGTGGCTCGAGGAGGACGGCGGCCTCGACGCCATCGAGCTCACCGCGGGCAGTTCCCTGGTCAACCCGATGTATCTGTTCCGCGGCGGCGCCCCCGTCAAGGAGTTCGCCGGCGCGTTCAAACCGCCGCTGCGCTGGGGCATCCGGATGACCGGCAACAAGTTCTTCCGCGAGTACCCCTACCGCGAGACGTATCTGCTGCGCGACGCCAAACAGTTCCGCGCCGAGCTGAAGATGCCGCTGATCCTGCTCGGCGGCATCACCAACCGCGAGTCCATGGACCTGGCGATGGCCGAGGGGTTCGACTTCGTCGCGATGGGACGCGCACTTTTGGCCGAGCCCGATCTGATCAACCGGATCCAGGCCGACGGGGACAAGCACTCCGTGTTCTCGGCGTGTAACCACTGCAACAAGTGCATGGCCACGATCTACAGCCAGACGCACTGTGTGGTGACCGGCTCGCCCGATTACACCGCGGTGCGTACGCCGGGCTGACCGGCTACTGCGACGGCGGCTGCACCGCCGCCATCGGCGGCGTCTGGAAGTGCAGCATCGGTTCGTCGCGCACCCAGTCGTCGGTCTTGATGACGAGTTGTTCGGTGGTGACGGTGTAGGTGGCGCCGTCTTTCTGCGCGAAGAACTCGCCGGGCACGGTGGGTTCGGCGACGACGACGAGCACCGCGTCGTCGTTCAGCCGGGCACCGCGGTATTCGTAGTGGCCGTCCGGCACCAGGCAGATCGCGACGAGCGATTGGGCGGTGCGCCCGAAGCTGACCGCCGCGTCCGGCGCGTCACAGCGCACCTTGGTGCCGACGAAGCCGCGGTCGTCGGTGGGATACGACGGCTGCGCCGCGGCTGTCGGGGTAAGCAGCGCCGTCACCAGGCCCACGCCCGCCGCACCGGCGAGGATCAGTGGCGCCCTGGACACCATGCCCAAGTGTGACCACGAACCGCCGGGGATATCAGCACGACTCGCCGTGTGACCGCGACATTTCAGTCGGCAGATATCAGCGCGCGGGCGCAATCGGACACGATGGCCTCCGCGCCGGCCGGTATCGGCCGCCCGGCCCGCAGGTGACGCCGCACGACCGCGTACGGGATGTCGATCACGGCGGCGTTCACCCGGTCGGCGTCGGCGGGCATCGCGGTGAGCAGCCGTCGCAACCCGCGGTGCAGCCGTCGTCGGTGCGCCGTCAGCTCACCGGGCCACTCGGCGGCCCCCAACGCCTCGGCGCCTGCGAGCAGCACATGGGCCTCAGGGCGATGCTCACGGCACCACTGCACGGTGAACCGCGCGCCGGCGACGCAGCGCTGCTGGGAGTCCGACGGGTCGGAGACCGCCGCCAGGAAACCGGACAGGAAGCGTTCCTCGGTGCGCATCCACAGCGCGCCGCACAACGCCGCACGGGTGGCAAACCGGTGATATAGCGAGCCGCTCGGCGCTCCCACCGCCCGTGCGACGGCCGACATCGTCACCGCGGCGGGACCGTCGTCAGCCACCAGTGCCGCGGCGGCGTCGAGGAGTTGATCGACGGTGTATCTGGCGGGCCGGGCCATCGACCCACTATAATAGAGAGATGCCTCTAATTGATCCGGCGGCACCCGCGAGGCGGCTGTACGCCGCGCTGGGCCACGCCGACGGCGAGGCGCTGTTCGCACTGCTCACCGACGACTTCGTCGGCACGGTCAGCACCGGCATGCCGCACGACGTGGGTGGTGAGCACCGCGGTGCGGCCGACATGATCGTCAACGTGTGGGGCCGCATCGCCGCGCACTACGACATGCACGTCGACCCGGCCGAGTTTCTGCCCGTCGACGAGAACCGGGTGGTGGTCACCGGCCGCTACTGGGGTCCGGCCCGCGACGGCGGCACCGCCGTGGACGCGGCTTTCGCCCACATCATCACCACCCGCGGCGATCAGGTGGCGGCCCTGCAGCAGATCACCGACACCGCGCGGTGGCGCATTCCCACGCACTGACCACCCGTTACAGTTGTCGCGATGTCAAATGTCGCCGGCCACCCGGCTCCGCCGAGCTGGGGGTCTCCACCTGCGCTGACGGTCCGGTACGACGGTTCGACCCGCACGTTCGCGCCGGGCAACGACGTCGTCGTCGGCCGCGATCTGCGCGCCGACGTGCGTATCGCCCATCCGCTGATCTCGCGGGCGCACCTGGTGCTGCGGTTCGATCAGGGCCGCTGGGTGGCCATCGACAACGGCAGCCTCAACGGGATGTTCGTCAACAACCGGCGCATTCCCACCGCCGATATCACCGACGGGCTGAACGTCAACATCGGCAACCCCGACGGGCCCCGGCTGACCTTCGAGGTCGGTCGCCACCAGGGCGCCGCGGGCCGCACCCCCACCACGGCACTGCCCGTCGCCACCCAGCGCACCTCCTCGGCACCTCAGCCGGCACCTCAGCCGGCACCGCCGCCGAGCGCGTCGCGGCCCCAACCGAGGTATCCGACGGCGCCGCCGCCCCCGCGCTATCCGACCGGCCCGCAAGCCCATGCCAGCGGCCCGGGCACCTACCCGCCGAGCACCTCGCAACCGGTGCGTCCGGCGCCCACGCCTCAACCGATGTCGTCGCCTTCGCTGGAATCGGCGACGGTGATGGGACCGACGGCGGCGCCGCGCTCCAGCGAGGGCAACCTCGCGACGAGCATGCTGAGGATCCTGCGGCCGGGCAAGCCCGCCGACGCCGGGATGCCCGGCGCCATCAAGATCGGCCGCGCCACCGACAACGACATCGTCGTGCCCGATGTGCTCGCCTCGCGCCACCACGCCACGCTGGTGCCCACTGCGGGCGGCACCGAGATCCGCGACAACCGCAGCATCAACGGCACCTTCGTCAACGGCACCCGGGTCGAGGTGGCGGTGCTGAACGACGGCGACACCGTCACGATCGGCAACATCGACCTGGTGTTCTCGGGTGGCACGCTGGTCCGTCGCACCGAGACCGAGGCGGCCACCCGCACCGGCGGGCTCGAGGTGCACGGCGTCACGTGGACCATCGAGAACAACAAGACGCTGCTGGACAACATCTCGATCGCCGCGCGCCCGGGCACGCTGACGGCGGTGATCGGCCCGTCGGGCGCAGGCAAGTCGACGTTCGCGCGGTTGGTGGCCGGCTACACCCATCCGACGTCGGGCACCGTGACCTTCGAGGGCCACAACATCCACGCCGAGTACGCCTCACTGCGCTCCCGGATCGGCATGGTGCCCCAGGACGACGTGGTGCACGGTCAGCTGACCGTCAACCAGGCGCTGATGTATGCCGCCGAACTGCGGCTGCCGCCCGACACCACCAAGGAAGACCGGGAACAGGTCGTCGCGCAGGTGCTCGAGGAACTCGAGATGACCCGCCACGCCGACACCCGCGTCGACAAGCTGTCGGGCGGGCAGCGCAAGCGCGCCTCGGTGGCGCTCGAACTGCTCACCGGCCCGTCGCTGCTGATCTTGGACGAGCCGACGTCGGGTCTGGACCCGGCGCTGGACCGCCAGGTCATGACCATGCTGCGCCAGCTCGCCGACGCCGGGCGTGTGGTGCTGGTGGTCACTCACTCGCTGACCTACCTCGACGTGTGCGATCAAGTGCTGCTGCTGGCCCCCGGCGGCAAGACGGCGTTCTACGGGCCGCCGAGCCAGATCGGCCCGTCCATGGGCACCACAAACTGGGCCGACATCTTCAGCGCGGTCGCCAACGACCCGGACACCGCCAACCAGAAGTTTCTGGCCCAGCACGGCCCGCCGCCGCCACCGCCGCCGACCGAGCAGCCCTCCGACCTCGGTAACCCGACACGCACCAGCGTGCGGCGCCAGTTCTCGACGATCGCGCGGCGCCAGGTGCGGCTGGTGATCTCGGACCGCGGTTACTTCGCCTTCCTGATGTTGCTGCCGTTCATCATGGGCGTGTTGTCGCTGTCGGTGCCCGGCGATGTCGGCTTCGGGGTGCCCGTCCCGGCGATCGAGGGCGGCGCGGCGCCCAACGAGCCCGGCCAAATCCTGGTCATGCTCAACGTCGGTGCCATCTTCATGGGCACCGCGCTGACGATCCGCGCGCTGATCGGTGAACGCGCGATCTACCGCCGGGAGCAGGCGGTCGGATTGTCAACGACGGCATATCTGTTGGCGAAGATGTTCGTGTTCACAATCTTCGCGGTAGTGCAGTCGGCCATCGTCACCTCGATCGCGATCATCGGTAAGGGTTGGGGCCCAGGCGCGGTGGAGCGCGGCGCGTTGCTTAGCAACCGCAGCGTGGAATTGTTCATCGACATCGCGGTGACCACGGTGGCCGCGGCGATGGTCGGGCTGGCGCTCTCGGCGTTGGCGAAGTCCAACGAACAGATCATGCCCCTGCTGGTGGTGGCGATCATGTCGCAGCTGGTGTTCTCCGGCGGCATGATCCCGGTGACCGACCGCATCGTGCTCGACCAGATGTCGTGGTTCACCCCGGCGCGGTGGGGCTTTGCGGCATCGGCCTCGACGATCGACCTGATTCGGCTGGTGCCCGGGCCGCTGACCCCCGACGACCGGCACTGGCAACATTCGCCCGGCACCTGGCTGTTCGATATGGCCATGCTGGCCGCGATCAGCATCGGGTACGCGTCGTTCGTACGCTGGAAGATCCGGCTGAAAGGCGCCTGATCACCGAAAATCGCACACAACGCGACGACGGTGTTAGCGTGAAACCTTCACATAGCCCGGAAGGTGTACCGAATGCGCTCGACGACGAAACTGGCTTTCGCCTCCGGCGGTCTGGCCATGCTGCTGGCCACGGGTGCGGGCATGGGCGCCGGCCTCGCAGCCGCGCAACCAGACATTGACACGATTGTCTACTCGAATTGCACCTATCCGCAGGTCGTTGCGGCGCTCAACGCCGAATCACCTGCGCTCGCCAGGCAGCTCGAGTCGGCCCCGGCCGCCACCGGCTGGCTGAAGAGCCTGATCGCCGCTCCCCCGGAGACGCGCCGGGCGATGGTCGCGCAGGCGCAGGCCACACCGGGCACCGAGGAGTTCACCCCGGTGGTCATGCGGGTGGCCGCCACCTGCAGCAACTTCTGACCGACGGCGTGCGGCGTCAGCCTTCGCCGCGTGCTGGGGCCAGCCGCTTGAGCGCAAGCCCACCTTCGAAGGGCCGGTAGCCGAACGCCGCGGGCGCGGTATAGCCGGTGTCGCCCAGCGGCGTATGCACCTCGTCGACCGTCGGACCGATCTCGGCGGCCACCGCCGTCAAAGCATCCAGGTCGAACCGGTAGAGCTGCGCGGCATTTCCTGCCAGGATCTTGCGGCAGACGTCTTTGGGCTGGTCGTGCAGCGCCCAGCGGATCGCGAGCTTGGAATGCGGCGCGAACCCCTCCTCGTGCGGGTAGTCACTGCCCCACATGAGGTGTTCTGGGCCGAGGTAACTGATCATCGAGGACTCGAACGGTGTGAGCTCGGCGGCCAGGTAGCAGTTCCGTTTGGCGTAGTCGCTGGGCGCCATGGTGAGTTCGTCGATCGAGGAACCGCCGAACATCCCGTACGTGCGGTTGCCCGCTTGCGATTTCATGCTGGGCACCATTGCGTCGAGCATCATCATCTGGTGCTGCAGCCACAACGTCCCCTGTTCGGTCGCCACGAACCGCAGATCTGGATGACGCTCGAAGACGCCGGCGAGGATGAGATGGGCAACCGTGCGTTGAGCCCACATCGCCATCTCGGTCACCAGCACGGCGTTCGACGCGGGCTGGTCCATCGGCATCACCGGGCTTCCGGCTCCGGCGTGCTGAACCACGGTCAGGTCGAGTTCGGTGCACAGCGCCCACAGCGGCTCGTAGCGGGTGTGAAACAGCGGGGCGACCGACGGGTCCCCTGGTGAGACGGCGGGCACCAGCACGCCGCCGAAGCACTCATGCTCTACGCCCCAACGGATCTCGTCCAGGGCCAGGTCAATGTCGTTGGGGAACACCTGGATCAACCCGCGCCGTCGCGCCGGAGCCAGCGAACAGAAGTCGACCTGCCAGCGGTTGTGGGCTTGCACACCGGCCCAGCGCTTTTCGAACTCCTCGCGGGTGCGCGGCAGGGTGATGGTGATGTTCGGGGTGGTCGGAAAGAACGGCGGCACGGTGTTGGGCAGCAACACTTCAGCGGCCACCCCGTCGGCGTCCATCTCTTCCATCCGCAGGTCGTGGTCCCAGTTGCGCTGCGCGGTGGCGATGACGAGGTCGTCGAACGGGCTCACGTAGGTTTTTGCCCACGCCTCGAAGTCGTCATGAAGCGCCGCGGGCAGATACGGCTGGTAGTCGTACAGGTCGGCGCCCGCGTGGGTGTCGGTCGAGATGACGACGTAGCGGTCGATGGTGTCCCACGTATCAGCCATGCCCCCATCCTTGCGCGCCAGCGCACCGGATGCTCGCGATTCGCGGGTTACCTGGTCAGCCGCCGTGGATGTCCAGGCCGTGCGCGGCGGCGTAGGCCAGCGCTTGTTCGACGTCGATCCTGGCGCCGCGCAATCTGGCCGTTGTCCACAACGTCGGATCAGTACGCGCACCGCGCAGATCCGCCTCCTCGAACCGGGCGTTCTGCACCCGCGCCTCGGACAGGTCGGCACCACGCAGCACGGCCTTGCGCAGATCGGCGTCCACCAGGCCGGTTTCCCGCAGCCGGCAGCCGGAGAGATCGACCCCGCGCAGGTCGCATCCACCCAGCACGGCCAGCGTGAAGTCGACGTCGGCCAGCGTCAGCGGCCGCAACCGGGCATTGGTGAACACGGAACCGAGCATGCTGCATTGCCGAAAGCTGCTGTGATGCAAGGTGGCCCGTTCGAATAAGCAGTTACGGAAGGCCGAGCCGACGTGTTCTGACTCGGTCAGGTTGACACCACGGAAGTCGCACTCGTCGAACACCACCCGCTCCGTCCGTAGCCGGCTCAAGTCCTCGTCACGGAAGTCTTGCCTCGTGAATTCCTCTGCAGTCCAGATGGTCTCGTCGTAGCCCACGATCAGCCGGGCAGCGCGGTGAGGTTCTTGAGCGCATATTCGGTGACGGTGATCAGCGCCGCGCGCGCGGACTGGCGGTCGCGGGCGTCGACGGTGATGACCGGGATGCGCTCCGACAACGCCAGCGCCTTGCGCACCGCTGCTACGGGATACCTTGGGGCCCCGTCGAACTGGTTGACCGCGACCACGAACGGCAGCTTGCGGGCCTCGAAGTAGTCAACCGCGGCGAAGCTGTCGGCCAGCCGCCGCACGTCGACCAGGATGATGGCGCCGATCGCGCCGCGGATCAGGTCGTCCCACATGAACCAGAACCGGCGTTGCCCCGGGGTGCCGAACAGGTACAGCACGAGGTCCTCGGCCAACGTGATCCGGCCGAAGTCCATGGCCACGGTGGTGGTGTTCTTGTCCGGGGTGGCCTCCAGACCGTCGACACCGGCCGACGCGTTGGTGACCAGCGCTTCGGTTCGCAGCGGCATGATCTCGGATACGGCGCCGACGAACGTCGTCTTGCCGGCGCCGAACCCGCCGGAGATGACGATCTTCGTCGACGCCGCAGTTCCCCGCGGCGCGGCGTCGGTGGAGGCGTGGCGCCCCTCAGAGTGCCCTAAGGCCACGCAGCGTCCTTCCTATCAGTTCGCGCCGGTCGGTCAGCGTCGCCGCATCGTCGAGGGTGGTGTGCACCCGCAGGTAACCCTGCGACACCAGGTCACCGATCAGTACCCGGGCCACGCCAAGCGGCAAGGATAGCTGCGCAGCGATCTCGGCCACCGACGGGTGATCGCCGCACAGCCGCACAATCTGCTCCCGCACATCGGTACCCGGCCATCGCACAGGTAACTCGTCGGGCACGGTCTCGATCGGCGCTTCTAGCGGTAGGTAGACGTCGGAATCGGTGCGCCCGGCCGTCAGGATGTAGGGCCGGACGAGGCTCGGCTCGTCGGCGACATCGGGCTCCCAGTCGTCCATCGACCCCTCAGGAGTGCGAAGGTGCTCGCCGGCGTCCCGACTGAACCACCGAACCCACTCGTTCCACCAATATCGCCATCTCGTAACCGATTTGGCCGATATCGCAGTTACGTTTCGCCAGCGTCGCCAGGTTCGAGCCGTCGCCGACCCGCATCAGCAGCAGGTATCCGTTCTCCATCTCGACGACCGACTGCAGCACGTGGCCGCCGTCGAACAACTGCGCCGCACCCGTCGAGAGGCTGGCCAGCCCGGAGGCCACCGCGGCGAGCTGGTCGGCGCGTTCGGTGGGGATGTGCTCGCTGGCCGCGGTCAGTAGCCCGTCGGCGGATACCAGCACGGCGTGCGACACCCCCGACACCTCTCTGGCGAATCGACTGACCAGCCAATCCAGCGACTCGCGTTGGGTCATTCGTCTTCTGTTCCTCTGGTCTCTCGGGCGTGGGACCGGCCGGCGTGCACACCGCCGAAGTGGCTGCTGATGCTCGCTCGGACCGCCTCCGGACTGCGGTGTGGGGATTCGCCGGTGTCGAACTCAGCCGCCGATGCTACTCGGGTGTCGCCGTCGGGCTGTGGCGTCTGCTCGACGGGCTCATCGGCGCCGCCCGGAACCAACCTGGCGCCGGGTTCTCGCACCGGAAGGCCTTCCTCGGTGTGGCGCAACACGGGCGCTTCCTCGGCGGCGGCCGCCGCCGACCAACCGTGGTCCCATACCGTTTCCCAGTTCAGGTCCGTGCTGTTGGCCAGCTCGGTCGGGTCGACGAGCCACTCCGACAACATCTTCTGATAGATCGCGTCATCTGAGCCCGCCGTCGGCGACGGTTCGGGCTCGGGCTCGGCAGGCGCCGCGTCGGCGGCCTGCGCGCGCGCCGCGAAGAACTCCGAGGTATCGGTCGGGCGGGCCGCGCTCGACGGCTGCGGCGCCACCGGTGCGGCCGAGATCCCGCTGGCCCCCGGGTTGCGTTGCGGCAGCAGCGCCACGGGCGCCTCATGGTGGCCGTTGGAGTAGCCGTCGTCGTCGGCGTAGTGGTCTTCGTCGAGCGCCAGCGCGGTCGCGATACCGGCGTGCGCATCGGCGGGCGTGGCGTACTCGGTCAAACTGAACTGGTCGGTTTCCTCGCCCTGCGCCAGCAGCTCGGTGGGGATGTACACACCGGCCGTGGTACCCGAATTCGGTTCGCCCGCAACGGTGCTGCGCAACCGGACCACGAGCCCGTGCTGGGCGGCGAGCCGGCCGACGACGAACAGGCCCATGTGCCGCGCGGTGTACGGGGTGACCTCGCCGCCCGACTGCAGCCGCGTGTTGGCGACCCGCAGATCGGATTCGGTCATGCCCAGCCCGGTATCGCTGACCTCGATGACCAGGCCGCCGTTGGCGGTGTGCACGGCCGAAACCCGCACGGGTGAGGCCGGCGGTGAGTGCCGCAGCGCATTGTCGAGCAGTTCGGCGAGCAGGTGCACGATGTCACCTGCGACGGCGCCGACGATCTCGCTGTCGGGCACGGTCGCGGTGACCACCCTGGTGTAGTCTTCGACCTCCGATGCGGCGGCGTTGATCAACGCCGCGACCGGCACCGGCTCAGCCTGCTCGCGCGGCACCCTGGCACCGGCCAGCACCAGCAAGTTGGCGCCGTTGCGACGCATACGCGCGGCGAGGTGATCGAGCCGGAAGAGGCTTTCGAGCCGGTCGGGGTCCTCTTCGTTGCGTTCCAGGCGGTCGATCAACGCGAGTTGCTGGTCGACCAGCGACCGGCTGCGCCGCGACAGCGTCTCGAACATGTCGCCGACCTGCAGCTGCAGCCGGGACTGCTCGCTGGCCAACAGCAGCGCCTGCTCGTGCAGCTCGTCCACGGCGTGCGCGACCTGTCCGACCTCCTCGGAGGTGTGCACCGGGATCGGGTTGACCGGCGGGGCGTCCCCGCCCGCGCGGACGTGTTCGAGCTCGCGGGTGAGGTCCTCGTGGGCCACCTTGAGCGCGCTGTCACGCAGGCGACGCAGCGGCCGCACCAGCGACCGGGCCACCGCGATGACGACGATCAGCGCCAGCAGAATCACGACCGCGACCACCACCGCATCGCGGATCAGTGCGCTACGCGCCGCCGCGGCCTTCTCCTCGACCGCGGTGGCCACCGAGTCGGTGGTGCGCGCGATGATCTGGCGGGCGATGTCGTCGGTGGCGTCCACCGACGCCGACAACTCGGGGTTGTTGACCAGCGGCACGGCGGGGTCCGTCATCAGGGCCATCCGCTTGACGAACTCGGCCTGCAACTTCTGAACGTCGGGTGACGCCACGCCGAGCACCTGGCTCATGCCGAACAAGGTCGACGGCTCGGTGCCGGCCAGCGCGATCATCGCGGTGCGCAGCTCGGGCTCCGGCAGCTCACCGCCGCGGGCGATGGCGAGTTCCTGCATCATCATTTGGCCTCGGGCACCGATCGCCCGCGACAGCCCGACCGTCTCGGCGCGGATGCGTTCGTCATCGACGCGGACCGAGCCGGTGACCGCGTCCTCGGCAGGCAGCAACAGCAAGGCGTACGCCGCGATGGTGTCGCGCAGCCCGATGCTGTTGGAGGTGGCCTTGTCCATCAACGCCTGACCGTCGTCGATAAGGGTCTGCACGCCGTCGCGGACGTCGGGCGCGACGTCGGTCTCGGCCAACTGCCCCTCCAGCCGCTGGCGGCTGCCGTCGAACTCCGAAAGCGCCGCCTGGGTGTCACCGCCGGTCGAACCCACCAGCATCGCGTTCTCCAGCGACGCCATGTAGTTCTCCACGGCGACCACCATGTCGACGCGGTCGGAGGCCAGCCGCAGGTCAGCAGCCTGTGTCGCGCTGCTGTAGATGCGCAGCCCGCCGAACGTCGCCGCCACCACCAGCGGCACCAACACGATCGCAAGCACCTTCCAGCGGACCGGCCAATTGGCCGGCGACCAGCGTGACGGCCTCTTGATGGGCGGCCCTGCCGTGCCGTCGGCGCTCATCGACGCGTTGTAGTTCATATGACTTTCCTGCTGACTTGCCCAGGCAAGGGCGGGCGTTGTACGCCTGGCAACTGGTCGAGTATGACAGCGATGCGCTGCGGTTTCCACAATTCTTACTGAACAGACAGAGTTGTGGCTCGGAGTGTTCACGCTCCTCGTGGTATGCGAGCAAATGGCTCGAAACTGAAGTCGTGCAGGAAAATTCGCCGATTCTCCTGCACGAGTTCAGTTTCGGCGCTCAGATGTATGAAATGTTCCGGCTGCTGTTCTTGACCCCGCGCATTGCACCGAACACCGGCAACGCGATCCGGATGGTGGCGGCCACCGGGTCCGAACTGCATCTGGTGGAGCCGATGGGGTTCGACCTGTCCGAACCGAAGCTGCGACGTGCGGGTCTGGACTACCACGATCTGGCATCGGTCACCGTGCATCGCGGCCTGACCGCGGCCTGGGCCGCGCTGATGCCTGCGCGGGTGTTCGCCTTCACCGCGCACGCCGCGACGTCGTTCACCGACGTGTCCTATCGGCCGACGGATGTGTTGATGTTCGGCCCCGAGCCCAGCGGCCTGGACGCCGCCACGCTGGCAGATGCACACATCACCGCCCAGGTGCGCATCCCGATGCTGGCCGGGCGACGGTCGCTGAACCTGTCGAACGCCGCCGCAGTCGCCAACTACGAGGCGTGGCGCCAACACGGGTTCGCCGGCGCCGACTGATCACCACCCGTCGAAATGGACGACCTGCTCAACCGGAAGTCGCTTGGCCGGGCGGAAATCGGTGCCCTTGGTGTAGGCGATCGGAAACAGCCCACCTTGGCTGTACTTGTCGAAGGGAATGCCGAGCACCTCGGCGGCCTGCTTCTCCCCGTCGCCGACGAGATGCAACGTGGTGTACGCCGAGCCCAGCCCGCGCGAGCGCAACGCCAGCATGTAGCTCCAGACCGCAGGCAGCAGAGACCCCCAGAAGCCGGCGCTGACACCGGCGGGTGCGCCATCGGGTCGGCCATCCAGGCACGGCACCAAAAGCCATGGCGCCTTGTGCATGTGCTCGGCCAGGTAACTGGCCGACGACACCACGCGCTCGCGCTGCGCAGCACGGCTGTCACCGTCGGCGTACTCCGTTGGGGTCTGGTTGCGGTACCAAGTGAAGTTGGTGCGGTAGATCTCGGCGAGCGCCCTCTTCTGCTGTTCGTCCTCGACGAAAACCCATTGCCAGCCCTGCGCGTTGGAGCCCGTCGGCGCCTGAAGGGCCAGCTCCAGGCACTCCAGCAGCACCTCGCGCGGCACCGGTTTGTCGAAGTCGAGACGCTTGCGCACCGAGCGGGTCGTGGTCACGACGTCGTCGAAGGAAAGGTTGAGACTTTCGTGGGCCGTCACCTGGCTGACATTACATTCGACGCCATTGCAGTCGGATTACGCGAGCGGACACCTACCGCGAGTTCGCCACCAGGATCGGCTTCCACCGATGAATTTCTCGCGACCTGTAGCACCTGGTTGAAGATCAGCATCGAGAAGGTATGGCCGACTCCGACCGGCGGCTGATCTTGAATTAGGCATTCGCTCGCTATCACGCCGGATCGGCGAGAAAGCTCACATACCTCGATCGAATGGCGTTACTGAATTCGCCAGACGCGACGAGTTGCGCAACTTCTACTTGCGGTCCATGGCCAGCGTTCGCAGCAGAAGCGTGTTCGACCAGCAGATGAGGCGTGATTGAGCAGGACAATCGGCATAACAGCGCTTACGGCCAGCCCTTTGCTAAAGCGTCAATTTCGCGCGGATTTGCCAATCACAGCAAAGTCGCCCCGCTTGTTTTATAACTGTACTTATGGATAGTTAGAGCACATGGGGGATTAATTTTCGATTTTGCATACAAACAACTTGGCTAATGCGTTAATTTCTTGATCAAGACGTCACCGTGACTCGTGATCGGGACTGAGGGGGGTAATCGATGAGAGGTCTACGTACCTGGCTGCAAGCCGGTGCCGTTGCGACCGTGATCGCGATGGTTCCGTTGGCGGTCATGCTCACCGCGGCGCCGACCGTGCAGAAACCGCGTATCGACCGGATGGCGCTCGACTACGTGCTGACGGCGGGCATCGTGGAGTCCGGCACGACGGTCGGTATCGCCGACTCGGACCTGTGGGCGCTGTCGACGCCGGACGGCAAGCTCGACACCGCCGCGGTCAACCGGCACCTGGACGAGATGCAGGCGCTCGGCGTGAACACCGTGCGCGTCGTGCTGCCGTGGCGTGGCAACGAACCGTTCCGGCCGGGAACGTTTCCGCCGGGGGTTGAAGAGGCCGCCTGGGCCAGAAGCGACTACATCATCAACGCCGCAGCCGACCGCGACATGGCGATCGTCGCGGTGCTCGCCCACGGACCGGACTGGGCCGGGGTCGACCCGAACACCGACTGGTCGCTGATCGGGTTCGAAGAACCGCCGCAGCCGGATCTATTCGGGGAGTACGCCGGCCGGGTCGCAACCCGCTACGGCGAGAAGATCGCGGCATACGAGATCTGGAATGAACCGAACTACGTGCGGGCATGGGCGCCGACGATCGATCCGGCCGCCTACACCGAGATGTTGCAGGCCGCCTACACCGCGATCAAGGACGCCAATGGCGACGACCCCGACGATCCGCTCGTCGTGGCCGGTGTGCTGGGCGCCGTGATCAGCAGTCCCGTCACGTTGGATCCGGTGACGTTCGTCGAGACGATGTACGCCAGCGGAGCCAAGGGCTACTTCGATGCCCTGTCGTTCCATCCGTACCACTACACGCTGAAGTTCTCCGAAGGCGTCAAGAACGACTTCTGGCGCGCCCCACTCGAGCAGGTGATCGAGATCAGGCAGCTGATGCTCGACAACGGCGATGAGGCGCTGAAGATCTGGGCCACCGAGTACGGTCTGCCGACCTTCGGCGACAACGCGGTGACCGAAGAGCACCAGGCCGAGTTCATCGAGGACTTCCTCAACGCATGGAAGGACCTCAAGGACGCCGACGGCACCTCCTATACGGGTCCGTCGTTCATCTACACGTTGCGCGACCGCCTGGTCGGCGGCGTGCTGACCCCGAACACCTCACTGGGCATCTTCAACGTCGACTGGACGGCGAAGCTGGCCGCGCAGGTGATCAAGGACTTCATCGAGGAGAACCAGGAGCCGGAGGAACCGGAAGAACCGGAGGAGCCCGTCGATCCGGGTGTTCCGAACATCGGCGAGCAGGTTGCTCAAGCGCTGCAGGCGTTCTTTCAGGTGATCGCCAACGCGGTACAGGGTTTCATCAACGCCGTTTCCACGTTCGTTAACTCGGTTGCCCAGGCGATCGCGAACATCTTCCGGCCCACCGCCGCCGCTGAGACGTCGCTGCCGGCGGACGTGCAAAACGAGGTCGCAGCGGGCGTCGACTCGGCTGCCATGTCCTTTCGGACTTCGTCGACCGCTGACGAAGACGCTGATGAGTCGGAAAACTCGACCGCACAGACGGTTTCGTCCGACGACGCCGCCGAGGACACGTCGACCGAGCCGGCCGAGACCGAGGAAGCGACCACGGCCGAAGATGTGGTCACCGAGGAGGAGACGGAGACCACGGAGGAGCAGGTCCCCGCTGACGACCCCGAGACCGTCGACCCCGACGTCGAGACCGAAGAGGTCGACGAGACCGACGAGGTCGAGACCGACGCACAGGTCGAGGCGGACGAGGACGCAGCCGAAGAGGCGGTCGAGGACGACTCGCGTGAACCGGTGCGCACCGGTTTGGTGGCCAAGCCCGGGCAGGTGGGGCCGGACGGCTCTGACGACACGGACTCCGATGATTCGGAGGATGCCGACGATTCGGTGGGGGCCGATGACACGGGCGACGACGACGGCTCTTCGAGGGGTGGGCCGGAGTCGGGATCGGAGGCGGGCTAGCGAAAATCGCGGCTTCGCGAGCCGACCGCCATCGTGAGCTGGCCCATCCGGTCGGCGACGACGGTGACTGCGCCGGTGGCGTTCTGCACCTGCCCACGAATCAGCAGGGCGGCAGCCGTCTGCGCCAGCTTGCGGTGGCGTGCCCAAACCCCTGGCGAGCACAGGATGTTGACCATCCCTGTCTCGTCCTCGAGGTTGAGAAAGGTGACTCCCTGCGCCGTCGCGGGCCGCTGGCGATGCGTCACTGCCCCGGCCACCAGCACCCGGGTACCGTCGGGAACCTCCAACAACCTGTCCGCCGCAACGACGCCGAGCGCGTCGAGATCCTCGCGCAGGAACTGGGTGGGAAAGCTGTCGGGTGAGACGCCGGTGGCCCATACATCGGCGGCGGCCAGTTCCAGTTCGGTCATACCGGGCAGCGCGGGGGTGGCCAACGACGAACCCACTCCGGGCAGCCGGTCGGGACGTTCTCTGGCGGCGGCACCGGCCGCCCACAGTCCTTCGCGCCGCGTGATACCGAAGCAACCCAGCGCACCGGCGGTGGCCAACGCCTCGGTCTGCGGAACCGATAGCTGCACCCGCTGGGTCAGATCAAGCAGGGACGCGAAGGCCCCGTTGGCCTTTCGTTCGTCGACCATCCGCCCGGCCAGCTCGTCGCCGATGTGGCGGACGGCGCCCAGGCCGAGCCGCACCTCGGTGCCGCGGTTCTCCAGCGTGGCGTGCGCGAGGCTGGCGTTGACGTCCGGGCCGTGCACGGCGACCCCGTGTCTGCGGGCATCGGCGACCAGGGACTGCGGTGAGTAGAAGCCCATCGGCTGCGCCCGTAGCAGGGCGGCGCAGAACGCCGCCGGGTGGTGCAGTTTGAACCACGACGAATAGAACACCAGCGATGCGAACGACAGCGAATGGCTTTCCGGGAAGCCGAAGTTGGCGAAGGCTTCCAGCTTCTCGTAGATCCGGTCGGCCACGTCGCCGGTGATGCCGTGGCGTTGGCGCATCCCGTCGTAGAACCTGTCCCGCAGCCGGCGCATCCGCTCCGAGGAGCGTTTGGACCCCATCGCCCGGCGCAGCTGATCGGCTTCGGCCGCGGAGAACCCCGCGCAGTCCACTGCCAGCTGCATGAGCTGTTCCTGAAACAGCGGAACGCCCAACGTCTTTCGCAGCGCGGGTTCCATCGACGGATGCTCATAGGTGACCGGCTCGACACCGTTGCGTCGCTTGATGTACGGGTGCACCGAGCCGCCCTGGATCGGGCCGGGGCGGATCAGCGCCACCTCGACCACCAGGTCGTAGAACACCCGCGGCTTCAGCCGAGGCAACGTGGCCATCTGTGCCCGCGACTCGACCTGGAACACCCCGACCGAATCCGCGCGTTGCAGCATCTCGTAGACCGCCGGCTCCGACAGGTCCAGGCGCGCCAGGTCCACCTCGATGCCCTTGTGCTCGCGCACCAGGTCGATGCAGTAGTGCAGCGCAGACAGCATTCCCAGCCCCAGCAGGTCGAACTTCACCAAACCGATGGCCGCACAGTCGTCTTTGTCCCATTGCAGGACACTGCGGTTTGCCATCCGCGCCCACTCCACCGGGCACACGTCGGCGATCGGTCGGTCACAGATCACCATGCCGCCGGAGTGGATGCCCATGTGCCGCGGCAGGTTGGAGATCTGCGTCGCCAGATCGATCACCGGCTGGGGAATATCCTCGACATCGGGTGGGTCGGCCGCTGTGTTCGATTGCCGCTCCCGCGGCGGGTTCCACCGGCTGATCTGCTTGCTCCAGGCGTCCTGTTGGCCCTGGGAGAACCCGAGTGCACGCGCCATGTCGCGCACCGCGCTGCGGCCGCGGTAGGTGATGACGTTGGCCACCTGGGCGGCGTAGTCACGACCGTAGCGGTCGTAGACGTACTGGATCGCCTTCTCCCGCAGATCCGATTCGATGTCGATGTCGATATCGGGCGGACCGTCACGTGCCGGGGACAGGAACCGTTCGAACAACAACTCGTTGGCGACGGGGTCGACGTTGGTGACCCCGAGCGCGTAGCAGACCGCCGAGTTGGCCGCCGACCCCCGGCCTTGCGCCAGGATGTTGTTCTGGCGGCAGAACCGGGTGATGTCGTGCACCACCAGGAAATAGCCCGGGAACTTCAGCTGCGCAATGGTTTTCAGTTCGTGCTCGATCTGGGCGTATGCCCGTGGCGCCCGCTCCGGCGGGCCGTACCGGTTGCGCGCACCGGCCATCACCAGATGCCGCAGCCAGCTGTCCTCGGTGTGTCCGTGCGGCACGTCGAACGGTGGCAGCTGCGGGGCGATCAGCGCCAGCTCAAACGCGCACTGCTCGCCGAGGTCGGCCGCCGCCGTTACCGCTTCCGGGCAGCCCGCGAACAGCCGGGCCATCTCCTGCCCCGACCGCAGATGCGAACCGCCCAGCGGGGCAAGGTAACCGGCGGCCTCATCCAGCGAGTGGCGGGCCCGGATCGCGCCCATCGCCATGGCCAGCCGGCCGCGTGACGGTTCGGCGAAGTGCGCGCCGGTGGTGGCGACGACATCCAGACCGAAGCGCGGCGCCAGCTCGGCCAGCATCGCGTTGCGTTCGTCGTCGACGGGATCTCCATGATGGGTGAGTTCGACGCTGACCCGCCTCTGCCCGAACCGGT
The DNA here is from genome assembly GCF_053483935.1 of Mycolicibacterium sp. XJ879. NCBI lineage: Bacteria > Bacillati > Actinomycetota > Actinomycetes > Mycobacteriales > Mycobacteriaceae > Mycobacterium > Mycolicibacterium sp. XJ879. The sequence continues at coordinate 293,819 of NZ_JBEFTH010000004.1, read as the reverse complement.
CCACCAGATCGGCAAGCGCATCGGCCGCCGCCTCCGGGCCGCCCGCGCCAAGGGCCTGGCGCACGTGCCCTTTACGGCATCCGGTGAGGATGTGCCAGTGCCCGCCGGCCGCTTCGGTCAGCGCGTCGTAGTCGTAGCGCAGCTTGCCCTTCTCCCCTCCGGCCAGATGCGCCTTGGCGAGTTCACGCGACAACCGCCGGTAGCCTTCCGGGCCGCGGGCCAGCACCAGCAGATGCGGCCCCGGCGGATCGGGATCCTCGGTGCGGTTGCCTCCTCCGATTGAGAGTTCGGCGCCGAACACCGTCGACATATCCAGTTCCCTGGCGGCCTCGGCGAAGCGCACCACGCCGTACAGCCCGTCGTGGTCGGTCAGCGCGATCGCGCGCAGGTCCAGCCGGACGGCCTCTTCGACGAGCTCCTCCGGGGTGCTGGCGCCGTCGAGAAAGCTGTACGCCGAATGGGCGTGCAGCTCGGCATACGGCGTCGAGGTGGCGGGCCGGGCGACGTCGGCCGCCTGGTAGGCCGCGCGCTTGCGCGACCAGGCGGGGCTGTCGCCGCCGTCGCCGACCTGCTCGTCATGGCGATACTCCCCGCTCGCGGGGGAAGGCCAGCCAGAACGGCGCGGTTTGCCCTCCAGCACCCGCTGCATTTCGGTCCAGCTCGGCGGTCCGGTATGCCAACCCACCCGGCCAGTGTATCGAACTCATGTTCGACTCAGCCGGCCATCAACAGGGTCGCTGCGCCCGCGCCCACCAGGCCCACGGTCTGGCGCCGGGTGAGGCGTTCGTGCAGCACCAGGATGCCCAGCAGCACCGGAATCACCGGGTACAGCGACGCCAACGCCACCGCGATCGCCACGATCTGATGCTGGGTGGCCAGAAAGTACGAGATCAACGCCGCGGCGGCCAGGGCGCCGGAGGCCAGCGCAAGCGCCAACGGGTTGCGCGCCACGCGAAGCGCCTGCCGCCCGACGAACAGCAGCGCCACGCCGAGCACACACAGCGCGCCCACGCGTCCGGTCGCCACGGGCCACAGCCCTGACGCCGCCGAGGCCTGCGCGAGCGCGAGGTATTGAACGGCGATGCCCACCCCCGCCAACAGCCCGTCACTTGCACCGCCGGAATGGGTGCCCGTCGTTGCCTGCTGACCGCTCGACACCCACCACAACGCGGGCACCGCAATAGCGATCCCGACCCACGCCAGCAGCGACGGGCGCTCATCGCCGAGCGCGACACTGACCAACGCCGACAACGCGATACCGGTGACCGCGCTGGTCGGAACGACCACCGACATCGCGCCATGGCTCATACCGCGGAACAGAAAGACCATCCCGGCAGCGGTGCCGCCACCCGACAGCGCACCCCACCAGAGGTCCGCCGCTGTCGGCGCCGGCGCGAGCACGGCGGCGGCCGCGATTCCGGCCACCACCAGACCGGCGAGTTGGCCCAGCAGCGCGACGACCACGAAGTGCGCGCGACGCGACGCCAGCCCGCCGACGAAGTCGGAGGTGCCGTAGAACAGCGCCGAACCCAGCGCGAAAAGCCAGCCCGTCACGGCGGCACCCGCTGCTGATCGCGTTCGGCCTGCCCGACCGGGCACACGGCGTCCGTGGTGCACGCCTGGCGATCGCGGTACCGGCACAGCAGCGCGCTGTTGGGCACGAACCCGTACAACCCGCGCAGCAGCTTGGTCAACGCGTGTTCCAGCGCCCGGTGACCGACGCCACCACCTGATCGTTGATGGCCAGCGCCGCCACACCCAGCAGGTTCGCGACACGGGTCTCATGCATGCGTCATGCATATCCGCGGGTTCGGCTCGATTAACGCCCACCCGTCAAATTGGACGCCGCAAGCACGGGCATCCGATCCGTATGACACCCGCAACGATCACACACCGGAAGGTCTTTCGGAACCGCAGAGAAGCCGGCGGCGTTCTATGGTTTCGCGGCGGTGTTCGGCGCAGGCCGGTCCTGCGAACAGGCGGCGGTCGACCAGCTGCTCGAGATACAGCGCAACGCACACGTGGTGCGCAACGCCGAGGCCTACTACCACCAGATGTCCGACGGCCGGATCAACACCCTGGAACCTGCGTGGCGAACACCTGGCCGACACCTTTGCGGCACTTCGGGATCACCCTGACCGCGACGCAGCGGCACGTCACGGATCGTGGTGCGGGCGTTCACGGCAGGTCTTCTGCGACGAGTTGGTCTCTGGGCACCACCATCATCGGCACGTCCAGCACCCGCAGCATCTTGGCCGCCGTCGACCCCAGGAACAGGCGCCTTGGCGCGCCGAGCCGGCTCGATCCGACCATGATCAGATCGCCGTCGCGCCAGTCCAGCTTGCCCACGGCCTCTTCGACAGAACGGCCCTCCACGATCGTCGACGTCACGGGAAAGCCCTCCGGCAAGCGGAGTTTCGCGGTCTCGTGGGTGTGCCGGGCGTGCGCCAGCGCACGTTCGCGAACGGCCGGATCGTCGCGACGCAGCACCCCCAAGACCGGGTCGAGAGCCACCAACGAGACCAGCCTGAGCGGGGCGTCGGCGGCCCGGCTGAACCGCACCGCGTTCTCCAGCAACAGATCTGCCCCGGCACGTTCCCCGATGGCACACGTCACCTCACGCACCCGTTCTGCCGAGGAATGCCGCGTACCGCGCGGCGCGACCGCCACGGGAACCGGAGCCGAGTGCAGTAGTCCGTTGACCACCGAGCCCAGCGAGTAGCTTGCGGCCAGGCCGCCGCCCGCGCCGCCCACGACGATGAGGTCGGCCTGCACGCGGGCCGCTTCCTTGATCAGCGCGTCGGTCGAGGAGTCATCGAACGCGACCCGGCTGGCCACCCCGACATCGTCGGGCACCGATGCGCGTGCCGCCGCGAGCCATTCCTCGGCGTGGTCGGTCAGGTGTTCGCGGTACCCGCCGACCGGCGCATACGACGGCGGCACCCGGTCGGTCGGCAGGACCAGGCACAGGTCGAGCTCAGCGCCGAGCGTCCGGGCAAGCCGAACGCCCAGCGCCACCGCGTCTGCGCCACCGGGGGTGGCCAGATAGCCCACGACGATCCTCACCGCGCCATCCTGTCAACCGGCGGGGTCCGACACCGGCGGATCGACCCGATTGGTTCGAAGTTGCCGACCCGTCAGTCGCTGTACTCGGCGGCGCCGTCCTCGAGCACCAGCCGCGCATCCGAGCCGTCGGGGTTGGCCGCCTCGGTGCGAAACACCGCGCGGCCCGGTTCGGTGCGCCAGATCGAGGTCGTCAGCGTCTCACCGGGAAACACCGGAGAGGTGAACCTGGCCGCGATCGCGTTGACCTTCGTCGCGTCGTTGCCGCCGAGTTCGGCGACCAACGCGCGCCCGGCCACCCCGTAGGTGCACAACCCGTGCAGGATCGGCTTGGGGAAGCCGGCCAGCTCACGGGCGAACCACGGGTCGCTGTGCAACGGATTGCGGTCACCGGAGAGCCGATAGATCAGGGCCTGGTCTTCGCGCGTCGGTAACGCGATCCTCGAATCCGGTTCTCGGTCAGGGATTTCCGGTGCCGCGGGACGCTGGCCGGGCTGCCCGCCGAACCCGCCCTCGCCGCGGATGACGGCGGTGGCCATCGACTCGGCCACCACCTTCGAGGTGTCGGGGTCGGTGCCGGTGGCCTTGAGCATGACGACGGCGTTCTTGCCCTCGCCCTTGTCCTGCATGCCGGCGACTTCGGCGACGACGCTGAGCTTGCCGGCCGGCGGCAGCGGCTCGTAGAGCCGGATGGACTGCGAGCCGTGCAGCAGCATCGCGAAGTTGAAGCTGCCGATCTTGGCGGCCGCGGCGAACGGCGTACAGGCGATCACCGCGTAAGTGGGCAGCACCTGCTGCGGGATCTCGTGGCTGTTCTCGGTTGTGAACGCCAGATCTGAGGTTCCCGCGCCGACGCCGAGCGCGTACAGCATGGTGTCGCGGTCGGTCCATTCGAACAGTTGGGGTTCGGTCTTGACGCCTATGGCATTGGGATCGAGTGGCATAGACGGACGATAGCGCGCATTGACGTTTCCCTCGGCAGGGGCGACGATGCTCGCATGCATTATGTCGTTACCGGCGGTACCGGGTTTATCGGGCGGCGGGTGGTGTCGCAGCTCCTGGCCCGTAGCGACGACGCCGGGGTGTCGGTCCTCGTTCGGCGGGGGTCGCTGTCGCGGTTCGAACGGCTGGCCGCGACGTGGGACGAGCGGGCCAAACCCCTGGTCGGCGACTTGACCGCACCCATGCTCGGCCTCACCGACCAGGCGGTCGACGAGCTCGGCGCCGTCGACCACATCGTGCACTGCGGCGCAGTCTACGACATCACCGCGCCCGACGCCGTTCAACGCGGCGCCAACGTGGCGGGCACCCGGGCGGTCATCGAGTTGGCCGGCCGGCTCGACGCCACGCTGCACCACGTGTCCTCCATCGCGGTGGCGGGACGGCACGGCGGCGAGTTCACCGAGGGCGACTTCGATCTCGGCCAGGACCTGCCGACCCCGTATCACCAGACCAAGTTCGAGGCTGAGCTGTTGGTGCGCTCGGCGCCGGGGCTGCGCTACCGCGTGTACCGGCCAGGCGTGGTGGTAGGCGATTCGCAAACCGGCGAGATGGACAAGGTCGACGGGCCCTATTACTTCTTCGGGCTGCTGGCCAAACTGGCCCGGCTGCCGTCGTTGACGCCGATCGTGCTGCCCGATACCGGTCGCACCAACATCGTGCCCGTTGACTTCGTGGTCGATGCGTTGGTGGCGCTGATGCACAGCGATAACCGTGACGGGCAGACGTTTCACCTCACCGCCGCTAAAACCATTGGGCTGCGCGGTATTTACCGCGGAATTGCCAAGGAGGCCGGGCTGCCGCCGGTGCGTGGGTCGCTGCCCCCGGCCATGGCGACGCCGTTTCTGCGGGCCACTGGACGCGCGAAGGTGTTGCGCAACATGGCGGTCACCCAGCTCGGCATCCCGGCCGAGATCCTCGACGTCGTCGATCTGATGCCGACGTTCACCGCGCACCACACCGCAGACGCGTTGCGCGGCACCGGGATAGCCGCACCGGAGTTCGCGTCGTACGCGCCGCGGCTGTGGCGCTACTGGGCCGAGCACCTCGATCCCGACCGCGCCCGCCACGACGACCCCGCGGGCCCGTTGGTCGGCAAGCACGTGCTCATCACCGGCGCCTCGAGCGGTATCGGCCGCGCGTCGGCCGTCGCGATCGCACAACGCGGCGCGACGGTGTTCGCATTGGCGCGCAACGCCGACGCGCTCGACGATCTGGTCGCCGAGATCCGCGCCGCCGGTGGTCAGGCGCATGCGTTCACGTGCGACGTCACCGATTCGACGTCGGTGGAGCACACGGTCAAAGACATCCTGGGCCGGTTCGACCACGTCGACTACCTGGTCAACAACGCGGGCCGGTCGATCCGGCGCTCGGTGATTGCCTCCACCGACCGGCTGCACGACTATGAGCGGATGATGGCCGTCAACTACTTCGGCGCGGTGCGGATGGTGTTGGCGCTGTTGCCGCATTGGCGCGAGCGACGGTTCGGTCACGTGGTGAACGTGTCGAGCGCCGGTGTGCAGGCGCGCAATCCGAAGTACAGCAGCTACCTGCCGACCAAGGCCGCGCTGGATGCGTTCGCCGATGTGGTGGCCTCCGAGACGCTCTCCGATCACATCACGTTCACCACCATCCACATGCCGCTGGTCCGTACGCCGATGATCGTGCCGTCGCGTCGCCTCAACCCGGTGCCCGCGATCAGTGCCGAACACGCCGCGGCGATAGTGGTGCGCGCCCTGGTGGAGAAGCCGGCCCGGATCGACACCCCGCTGGGCACGTTCGCCGACTTCGGTAACTACCTGACCCCCAAGCTGTCGCGGCGCGTGCTGCATCAGCTCTACCTCGGCTATCCCGATTCGGCAGCGGCCCGCGGTGTGGTGCGGGAACCGTCGTCCCCGCCACGGCGCCCGCAACGTCGCACGGACCCGCCGTTGCGGGTGCCCGACCCGATCAAGCGCGCGGTGCGGCTGGTTCCCGGTGTGCACTGGTAGACGCGCCGACCTATCGTTGGCGGCGTGACTGCGCTCCCGGTCTTCGTCGACGTGGACACCGGTGTCGACGACGCGATGGCGTTGGTGTATCTGTTCGCAAGCGACGAAGCCAACGTGGTCGGCATCGCCTCTACCGCCGGAAACGTTCCGGTGCAACAGGTTTGCCATAACAACCTGGCGCTGCTCGAGTTGTGCGGGGTCGACGTGCCGGTGTCGAAGGGCAGTGAGAACCCAATCAGCGCAACGCTGCGCACCGCGGAGGACACGCACGGTCCCGAAGGCATGGGATATGCGCAGTTGCCGTCGACGGCCCGCACGCTCACCGACTACGACGCCGCAGAGGCCTGGGTGCGCGCGGCGCACGGGTATCCCGGTGAGCTGATCGGGGTGGCCACCGGCCCGTTGACGAACCTGGCGCTGGCACTGCGCCGCGAGCCTGCGCTGCCGCGGCTGCTGCGCCGGCTGGTGATCATGGGCGGCGCGTTCGACTACCGCGGCAACACCACACCGGTGGCCGAGTGGAACGTCAGCGTGGACCCCGAAGCCGCCGCCGAAGTATTTCACGGCTGGGGCCCGGACGTCGGACACCTTCCGATTGTGTTGGGGCTCAACCTCACCGAGAATATCGTGTTGACACCCGAGCTGTTGGGCAGGTTGAGGACCGCGGCGGAGCACCCGCTGGTCACGGTGCTCGAAGACGCGATGCGGTTCTACTTCGAGTTTCATGCCGCCCAGGGCGAGGGCTATCTCGCGCACCTGCACGACCCGTTGGCCGCGGCGGTGGCGCTGGACCCCGATCTGGTGCGGTGCCGGCCCACCACGGTCGACGTCGAGCTGACAGGCACGCTCACCCGGGCGATGACGATCGCGGACTGGAGCAACCGGTGGGGCCGGGAACCCAACGCACTCATCGGTGTCGACGTCGATCCCGCGGCGTTCTTCGACCGGTTCCTCACGCGCATCAACACGTTCGTCAAGCGGCTGGGTCACTCGTAGATGCCCTCGAGATACCAGCGTCGCTGCCGGTAACACAGCAGCAGGGCCTGCGCCGGCTCGGTGTCGAGCAGCACCTGCGCGCGCGCTGTCCGACCCACCTTGGCCCGCTGAGGATCCCACCACCGCTCGTCGACGGACCACGGCCCGGCCCACCAGGCCAACCGGGCGTCCCGACCCGCCTTGCCGGGTGCAACCAGCCGCGACGGATCGGTGGAGAACAGGCCACGACCGGTCACCCGCACCGGATTTCCCTCGGCGTCGAACAACTCGACCGGATCGTCGAGCAGCACCGTCGGCGACGGCTCGGGCAGCTGCCCCGGCCACGGCTGGCGGGGATCGGCCTTCGGCACCGGTTCGTCGCCCAGCGGCATGAACGTGATGCGCTCGGCAGGTCCTCGGCCGCCGGACAGGATGGGCATCTGCACTGCCTCGGGTCCGAGCAGCCCCTGCACCCGCACCAGCGCGCGATAGGCACTGTCGGTCATCTTCGCTGGGGGTCCCCACAGCGGCAGCTGCAGCGCCTCGGCCGAGACCACCTCGACCGGCCGCAGCCGGATCATCGTGACGGGTGCGGTGGGACGGTCGTCGGGGTTGCGTTTGTTCAGCCAGCCGTCGAGCTGCCAGCGCACCCGGTCAGCGGTGGCATCCTCGGTCAACGGCTCGGCACAACGCCAAACCCGTTCGAGCTCTTCACCGTTGGCGGTGACAGCGTGGATGGCCAGCCGGGTGCATCCCACCCCGGAGGACTCCAGGCTTCGATGCAGGCTGCTGGCCAGCGACCGCCCCGCGAACGCCGCGGCGTCGACGCGGTCGATGGGCGGGTCGCAGTTCATGACGGCGTCGAGTTCGGCCTCGGGTTCTCGGCCCGACGGCCCACGGTCGGGCTCCCCGCGCGCGAACCGGTGGGCCACCACCCCGTCGGCGCCGAACCGGGAGGCGACGTCGCTGCGGGTCAGCGCCGCGAACTGCCCGATGCTGCGGATCCCCATGCGCCACAACAGATCCGCCAGGTCCTGCCGGCCGGGACCGACCAGGCTTGGTTCGGCGGCCAACTGCCGAATCGACAGGGGTGACAGAAACCGCGCATCCTCGCCGGGTGCCACGATCCGGCCCGCCCGCGCGGCGAAGACCGCGGTGGGCAGCTGATCGGCGATGCCGACCTGGCATTCGGCACCGGCCGCGGCCACCGCGTCGATCAGCTGCTGCGCGACGGCCTCCTCAGAGCCGAAGTAGCGGGCCGCACCGCGGACCGGCAGCACCAGCAGACCGGGGCGCAGCACCTCGGCCCGCGGCACCAGGTCATCCACCGCGGCCGTAACGCCCTCGAAATGGCGGGCGTCGCGTGCCGGATCGGCGGTGACCACATGCAGTTCCGGACAACGCGCCTGCGACTCCCGGCGCCGCAGCCCCCGTCGCACACCGGCCGACCGGGCCGCCGCCGAACACGTGATGACCCGGTTGGCCAACGTCACCGCGATCGGAGCCGTGGCCGGTAGGTCGGCCGCGGCAGCCGCGGCGACCGCGGGCCAGTCCATGCACCAGATGGCCAGAACGCGCGTGGACATTCATCCGCCCGCGGCACGAACGGAACCGGTGAACCGGCCCCTGGCCCGCATCGCCAGCCGTACCCGGCCGATGCGGCCAAAGCCCGGCCGGCCGTGGCCGGTGATCTCATAACCGCAGACCCGGGCGTCCATCCTGGTGGATGCGCCCTGCCAGTCGCCGTTGGTGACCAGCAGCGTGCAGCCCTTCTGCCGGGCCCGGGCCACCACCGCCCGCGCCCTGGTGGCCGGCACCGTGCGGCCGCCCAGACCGAGCACCACCAGATCCATCCCGTCCATCAGCACCGCGGCCACCTCGACCGGGTCGGCGCCCGGTTCGGGGATGACGGCGATCCTGCTCAGATCGGCTCCCATCTCCACGGCCGCCAGCAGGCCGACATCGGGCTGTCCGACGATCGCGGCATGACCTCCTTCGGCCGTCACCGCCGCCACCATGCTCAGCGGTAAGGAGCGGGCCCCCGACACCACCGCCACCGTTCCGCGCGGCAACGGCTCCGATAGGAGTTCTGCATGGGATTCGGGTAGCGGTAGCAAAGATTCCGAGGTCGGTAGCGAGTCGGCCGACGGTGCCGCGCCGCTGCGTCCGACGCCCACCTTTCCGGAGACCGCCGCTATCCTGCGACGCAGGTGTTCCACCTGTTCAGCGCGGGTAAGCTGGCGCTGCTCCAGGTTCATGGTCGCTGCCACAGCAGCACCTCCTGCATCATCTGAACCATCGGTTATTCGAATGTATGTTCGATATGGTCAGTAAACACTTCCCCACCGACACCGTCAAGGCACTTTCTTCAGCGCGAGCAGACACAAAGTCGCGTTCTCACGGCCCGTTTCATGCGAGTTTGCGTCTGCTCGCGGGCAGAAAGGCGAGGAGTTAGCTCACTCCCATTCGATGGTGCCCGGCGGCTTGCTCGTGACGTCGAGCACCACGCGGTTGACCTCGGCCACCTCGTTGGTGATGCGGGTGGAGATGCGTTCCAGCACCTCGTAGGGCACCCGGGTCCAGTCCGCGGTCATCGCATCCTCACTGGACACCGGACGCAACACGATCGGGTGGCCGTACGTGCGGCCGTCGCCCTGCACACCCACCGACCGGATGTCGGCCAGCAGCACCACCGGGCACTGCCAGACCTGGTGATCCAGACCGGCCGAGGTCAGTTCCTCGCGGGCGATCGCGTCGGCGCGCCGCAACGTGTCCAACCGGTCCGCGGTGACCTCGCCGACGATCCGGATGGCCAACCCCGGTCCCGGGAACGGTTGGCGCGCAACGATTTCCTCGGGCAGTCCGAGTTCGCGTCCCACCGCGCGGACCTCGTCTTTGAACAGCAGCCGCAGCGGTTCGACCAGCTTGAACTTCAGGTCGGCGGGCAGCCCACCGACGTTGTGGTGGCTCTTGATGTTGGCCGCGCCGGTTCCGCCGCCGGACTCCACCACATCGGGGTACAGCGTACCCTGCACCAGGAACTCCACATCACCGTCATTGGCGCCCAACGTATCTCGTACCGCACCCTCGAACGCGCGGATGAACTCGCGGCCGATGATCTTGCGCTTGCCCTCGGGGTTCGTCACCCCGGACAGCGCATCGAGAAACCGTTTCTCGGCGTCGACGGTGACGAGTTTGGCGCCGGTTGCGGCGACGAAATCGCGTTGCACCTGGGCGCGTTCGCCAGCGCGCAACAGGCCGTGGTCGACGAACACACACGTCAACTGGTCACCGATGGCGCGCTGCACCAGCGCGGCGGCCACCGCCGAATCCACGCCACCGGACAGCCCGCAGATCGCGTGCCCGTTGCCGATCTGGTTGCGCACCTCGCTGACAAGGGCATCGGCGATGCTGGCGGCGGTCCACGTCGCGCTGATGCCCGCGAACTCATACAGGAACCGGCTCAGCACCTGCTGGCCGTGCGGTGAGTGCATCACCTCGGGGTGGTACTGCACACCGGCCAGCCGACGCTCCCGGTTCTCGAACGCCGCGACCGGCGAACCCGCGCTGACCGCCACCACGTCGAACCCCTCGGGGGCCGCGGTGACCGCGTCCCCGTGGCTCATCCACACCGGCTGAGTCGCGGGCAGATCGGAATGAAGCTGTCCCCCGGTGACTTTGAGCTCGGTGCGGCCGTACTCGCGGGTGCCGGTCTCGGTCACCGTTCCGCCCAGTGTCTGGGCCATCGCCTGGAAGCCGTAGCAGATACCGAATATCGGCACCTCGAGGTCGAACACCGCCGGGTTGAGCTGCGGCGCCTCGTCGGCGTAGACGCTGGCCGGTCCGCCGGACAGCACGATGGCCTGCGGGTCGCGGGCCACGATCTCTTCGACGCTGGCGGTGTGCGGGATCACCTCGGAGTACACCCGCGCCTCGCGGATCCGTCGCGCGATCAGCTGCGCGTACTGCGCGCCGAAGTCGACCACCAACACGGGTCTGGGCGATGACGATGTCACCCGGTCAGTCTAGTTGGCACCATCGGCTCGTTACCCGGGCCACAAAAGGGGGAATGGTGACAGACAATGGCCGATGACCCGTCCGACGACCGCAAGCTCGAAGCGAGGAGCACCGTGCCTGGTCTGCCGAAACACATCCGCGCCTGCCTGTTCGACCTGGACGGTGTGCTGACCGACACCGCCAGCGTGCACACCAAGGCGTGGCAGGCCATGTTCGACGCCTTCCTTCGCGCACATGCGCAACGCACCGGCGAACCGTTCGTGCCGTTCGATGTGGGCGCCGATTACCTGCGCTACGTCGACGGTAAGAAGCGTGAGGACGGGGTGCGCTCCTTTTTGGCCAGCCGCGGCATCGAACTACCCGACGGGCACCCGGACGACGACACCGACGCCGAGACGGTGTTCGGCCTCGGCAACCGCAAGAACCAGATGTTTCACCAGGTGCTGCGCGCCGACGGGGTGACGGTGTACGACGGCTCGCGCCGCTACCTCGAGGCGGTGGCCGACGCGGGCCTGGGCGTCGCGGTGGTCTCCTCGAGCGCCAACACCCGTGAGGTGCTCGAGATGACGGGCCTGGACAGGTTCGTCCAGCACCGGGTGGACGGCGTCGTGCTGCGCGAGGAGAACATCCCCGGTAAGCCCGCTCCGGACTCGTTTCTGCGGGCAGCACAACTGCTCGGCATCGAGCCCGCCGACGGCGCGGTTTTCGAAGACGCACTGGCCGGAGTGGCAGCCGGGCGAGCTGGTAACTTCGGCTACGTGGTCGGCGTGGACCGCGTCGGACATGCGGAGGCTCTGCGCCACAACGGCGCCGATATCGTCGTGGCCGACCTGATGGAGCTCTTGACGCAATGATCACCGACGAGCTTTACCCGGTAGAGCCGTGGCACGTCCGCGAAACATCGCTCGATCTAGCGGTTATGGACGAATCCGAGTCGATATTCGCCCTGTCCAACGGTCACATCGGCATGCGCGCCAACCTCGACGAAGGCGAACCGCACAGCTTGCCCGGCACCTACCTGAACTCGTTCTACGAGGTTCGCCCGCTGCCGTACGCCGAGGCGGGCTACGGCTACCCGGAAGCTGGCCAGACGATCCTCAACGTCACCAACGGCAAGCTCATGCGCCTGCTTGTCGACGACGAACCGTTCGACGTCCGCTACGGCGACCTGCTCGAGCACGAACGCGTGTTGGACATGCGCGCCGGCACGCTGACCCGAAACGTGCAGTGGCGCTCCCCCGCAGGCAAACAGGTGAAAGTCGTTTCGACGCGGCTGGTCTCGCTCGACCAGCGCGGCGTCGCGGCGATCGAGTACATCGTGGAGGCGGTCGAACAGTTCGCCCGGATCACCGTCCAATCCGAACTCGTGGCCAACGAAGACCAGCCACCCACTTCAGGTGACCCGCGGGTGTCGGCCGTTCTCGACCACCCGTTGGAGGCGGTGCATCAGGAAAGCACCGGCGACGGCGCGATTCTCATCCACCGCACGCGCGGCAGCCAGTTGATGATGGCCGCCGCGATGGACCACGAAATCGACGTGCCCGGCCGCGTCGTGGCGAAAACCGATACCGCCGAAGACTGGGCCCGCACCACGGTCATCTGTGGGCTGCGGCCAGGGCAACGGCTGCGTATCCGCAAGTATCTGGGCTACGCGTGGTCGAGCCTGCGTTCCCGCCCGGCATTGCGCGACCAGGTCGCAGGCGCGCTCAGCGGCGCCGAATACACCGGCTGGCAAGGCCTTCTGGATTCCCAGCGGGCCTATCTCGATGACTTCTGGGACTCTGCCGACGTCGAGGTCGAAGGCGACCCCCACATCCAGCAGGCCGTGCGCTTCGCGTTGTTTCATGTGCTGCAAGCAAGCGCACGAGCCGAGCGCCGCGCGATTCCGGGCAAAGGCTTGACGGGCACCGGCTATGACGGCCACGCGTTCTGGGACACCGAAGGTTTCGTGCTACCGCTGCTCACCTACACCGCGCCCTATGCCGCCGCCGACGCGCTGCGATGGCGTGCCTCCACTCTGGATCTGGCCAAAGAGCGTGCCGAGTTGCTCGACATCGAAGGTGCCGCCTTCCCGTGGCGCACGATCCGCGGTGAGGAGTGCTCGGCGTATTGGCCGGCGGGCACCGCGGCCTTCCACGTCAACGCTGACATCGCGATGGCATTCGAGCGGTATCGCGTTGTGACAGGCGATGATTCGCTGGACATCGAATGCGGGCTGAAGGTGTTGGTAGAGACGGCCAGGATGTGGCTTTCGCTCGGGCAGCATGATCGACACGGGGTGTGGCACATCGACGGTGTCACCGGTCCCGACGAGTACACCGCCGTGGTGCGCGACAACGTGTTCACCAACCTGATGGCGGCGCGCAACCTTCGCGCAGCGGCCGACGCCTGTCTTCGGCACCCCGACGAGGCAAACGCCATGGATGTCACCGCCGAGGAGATCGCCGCCTGGCGTCATGCCGCAGCGACCGTTCACATTCCGTTCGACGAGGAACTCGGCGTCCACCCCCAGTGCGATGGCTTCACGACGTTGCGGGAGTGGGACTTCGAGGCCAACACCGCCTATCCCCTGCTGCTGCACGAGCCGTACGTGCGGCTCTACCCCCAGCAAGTGGTCAAGCAGGCCGACTTGGTGTTGGCGATGCATTGGGAGAGCCACGCTTTCACCCCCGAACAGATGGCGCGCAACGTCGACTATTACGAGCGGCGCACCACCCGCGACTCATCGCTGTCAGCGTGCACGCAAGCGGTGATGTGCGCGGCTGTCGGACATCTGGAACTGGCCCACGACTACGCGTACGAAGCAGCGATGATCGATCTGCGCAACCTGCACCACAACACCCGCGACGGCCTGCACATGGCCTCACTCGCCGGTGCGTGGTCGGCGCTGGTGGCCGGCTTCGGCGGGCTTCGCGACGACGAAGACGTGCTGGTGCTCAACCCGCAACTCCCCAAGACGCTGTCGGGCCTGAAATTCCGGTTGCGGTGGAAGAACTTTCGGCTCACCGTCGACGTCAACCACGAGAACGTCACGTACACCCTTCGCGACGGGCCCGACTCGTCGCTGACGATCCGCCACGCAGGCGAGGATCTCGAGCTCAAGACCCAAAACCCCACCACCGTCGCGGTCAAACCAGTCCGTCCGCTGCTGCCACCGCCGCAGCAGCCACCTGGGCGGGCGCCGTTGCGCCACGAGCAACCTGGCTAGACCAACTGCTTGCCCAGCGGCAGCCCACCTGTGGCCTCGAAGATGACCCGCCGCCCGATCTCCACCGCGTGGTCGGCGAAGCGCTCGTAATAGCGGCCGAGCAGCGCCACGTCGACGGCCGAGCAGACGCCGTCCTGCCATTTGTGGTCGAGCAGCAGCGTGAACAGCCGACGGTGCTCGTCGTCCACCACGTCGTCGTCGTGGTGTAACCGGGCGGCCTTGTCGGGATCCGGTGAGATCAGCACCTCCTGCGCGGTTTTGGCCAACTGCACCGCGCGCGCACCCATCTCCGTGAAGCTGGCGCGCACGTCGTCGGGCAGCGCGCATTCCGGATGGCGCAGCCGCGCGATGCTGGCCACGTGCACCGCGAGCGCGCCCATCCGCTCGATGTCGGCGCTGATGCGGATGGAGCCGACGATGGTGCGTAGGTCGCCGGCCACCGGCTGCTGTAGCGCAAGCAGCCTGATCGCCATCTCCTCGGCCCGGCGGTTCAGCAGCGCGATGTGCTCGTGTTCGGCGATCACCTGCTCGGCCAGCGTCAGGTCGGCGTCCAGCAGCGCCTGCGTCGCGCGTTCCATCGCGGCGGCGGTCAGCCCGCACATCTCACCCAACTGCGCGCACAGCGCAGATAACTGCTCGTGGTATGCGGTTCGCATGGGCCACTGCGTACCCGCATCGGCGGCGGCTCAACCAGTCGAGGTGACCGGTTCGATCGGCAACCGGCGCAGCGCCGCGGGGGCGTCTGCGGGCACCACCGGGTTGGTCGGCGGGATCGGATCAATGCGCTTGTACGGCTGTCCTTGCGGGGGACGCAGGTCGGCCTGCCCCTTGTTGGGCCACAGCGACGCCGCCCGCTCGGCTTGCGCGGTGATCGAAAGCGACGGGTTCACACCGAGGTTCGCCGAGATGGCCGCTCCGTCGTGCACCGACAGCGTCGGATAGCCGTAGACCCGTTGATACGGGTCGATAACGCCGTGCTCGGCGGTGTCGCCGATCGCGGCCCCGCCGAGGAAGTGCGCGGTGAGCGGGATGTTGAACAGCTCACCCCAGGTACCGCCGGCGACGCCGTCGATCTTCTCGGCGATGCGGCGGGTGACCTCGTTACCCACCGGGATCCACGTCGGGTTCGGCTGGCCGTGACCTTGCTTGCTGGTCAGGCGCCGGTAGCCGAGCTTGGTGCGTTCGGTGAACGTGGTGATCGAATTGTCCAGGTGCTGCATGACCAGCGCGATGACAGTGCGTTCACTCCACCGCCGGACGTTGATCATGCGCAGCGTGCCGCGCGGGTTGGCCGCCGCGTCGCGCAGGAACTGGCGCCAGCGCGGCACATCGGTGCCCTCCGGGCCGTCGCCGTCGGTCATCAGCGTCTGCAACAGCCCCATCGCGTTGGAGCCCTTGCCGTAGCGCACCGGTTCGACGTGGGTGTCGGAGGTGGGATGGATGGATGACGTGATCGCCACGCCGTGGGTGAGATCGAGACCGGGTGACACCTTGTACTTGCCCGCGCCGACGATCGACTCGGAGTTGGTCCGGGTCAGCACGCCGAGGCGCTCGGACATCTTGGGCAGCTTGCCGGAGTCCCGCATCTTGAACAGCAGCTGTTGCGTACCCCACGTGCCGGCAGCCAGCACCAGGTGCGTGGCGGTGATGGTGCGTCGCTTCTTGCGTACCCAGCGGCCGGTGCGCACGGTGCGGACGTCCCACAGGCCGTCGGCGCGCTGCTCGAATCCAGTGACGGTGGTCATCGGAAGTACTTCTGCGCCAGCCTTTTCCGCCAGGTACAGGTAGTTCTTCACCAATGTGTTCTTGGCGTTGTGGCGGCAGCCGGTCATGCACTCGCCGACCTCGATGCAGCCGGTCCGCGCCGGCCCTGCCCCGCCGAAGTAGGGGTCGGGCACGGTCTTGCCGGGCGTCTTGGTGCCGTCGGGCCCGAAGAACACGCCGACCGGGGTGGGCACCCAGGTGTGCCCGACGCCCATCTCGTCGGCGACCTCCTTGACGATGCGGTCGGCGTCGGTGAACGTCGGGTTGGTGACCACGCCGAGCATCCGCTGCGCCTGGTCGTAGTGCGGCATCAACTCGGCGCGCCAGTCGGTGATGTCCTTCCACTGCGGGTCGTTGAAGAACGGGTCCGGCGGCACGTAGAGGGTGTTGGCGTAGTTCAGCGATCCGCCGCCCACCCCAGCGCCGGCCAGGATCATCACGTTGCGCAGCAGGTGGATCCGCTGGATGCCGTACATGCCGAGTTTGGGCGCCCACAGGAACTTGCGCAGGTTCCACGAGGTCTTGGCGAAATCCTCGTCGGCGAAGCGCCGGCCCGCCTCCAGCACCCCGACGCGGTAGCCCTTCTCGGTGAGCCGCAGCGCGCTCACGCTGCCGCCGAAGCCCGAGCCGATGATCAGGACGTCGTAGTCAGGTCTCATACCCCCAGTATGGACCTACTCGACGGTAACTTCAGCTACCGACGGTCAACCCGACCTTCTGGAACTCCTTGAGGTCGCAGTAGCCGGCCTTGGCCATCGACCGGCGCAACCCGCCGACCAGGTTGAGCGAACCGAACGGATCGTCGGAGGGGCCCATCAACACCTGCTCCAGCGACGGCCGCTCCCCCATCGCGATCTGCAGCAGCGCCCCGCGCGGCAACGACGGATGTGCCGCGGCGGCGGGCCAGAACCAGCCGTCGCCCAGCGCCTCGGCGGCAGTGGCCAGCGGGGTGCCGAGCACGACGGCGTCGGCGCCGCAGGCGATGGCCTTGGCCAGGTCGCCGGAGGTGTGGATATCGCCGTCGGCCAGCACGTGCACGTAGCGCCCGCCCGTCTCGTCGAGGTACTCGCGGCGGGCGGCGGCTGCGTCGGCGATCGCGGTGGCCATCGGCACGCTGATACCCAGCACCTCGTCGCTGGTGGTGACGCCCTGCGTGGAGCCGTAACCGACGATGACGCCGGCCGCGCCGGTGCGCATCAGGTGCAGCGCCGTGCGGTGATCGAGCACCCCGCCGGCCACCACCGGCACGTCGAGTTCGGAAATGAACGTCTTGAGGTTCAGCGGCTCGCCATCGGAGGCGACCCGTTCGGCCGACACGATCGTGCCCTGGATGACCAGCAGGTCGATCCCGGCCGAAATAAGTGTCGGGGTCAGCGCCCGCGCGTTCTGCGGGCTTACCCGCACGGCCGTCGTCACCCCGGCGTCGCGGATCCGGGCGATCGCCGCACCCAGCAGATCGGGGTCCAGTGGCGCCGAATGCAGTTGCTGCAGAAGGCGTATCGACGCCGCAGGCTCAGGTTCTTTCTCGGCGGCCTCGACCACTTGGGCGATCTTGTCCTCGACGTCGGCGTGTCTGCCGATCAGACCCTCGCCGTTGAGCACACCCAGCCCGCCGAGCCGGCCCAGCGCGATCGCGAACTCCGGTGACACCAAAGCATCGGTCGGATGGGCGATTACGGGAACCTCGAAGCGGTAGGCGTCCAGCTGCCAGGCCGTCGAGACGTCCTTGGACGACCGCGTGCGCCGTGCCGGCACGATGTTGATGTCGTCGAGTTCGTAAGTGCGGCGGGCGGTTCTGCCCATGCCGATTTCGACCAAGTCACGCATGACCAGTGTGTCCCCTTAGCGGGCGTAGTAATTCGGCGCTTCGACGGTCATCGCGACATCGTGCGGATGGCTTTCCTTCAGCCCGGCGGCGGTGATCTGCACGAACTGCGCCTGCTGCAGCTGTTCGATGGTGGCCGAGCCGGTGTAGCCCATGGCCGCCCGCAGCCCGCCGGTGAGCTGGTGGATGACGGTGGACAGCGGACCACGGTACGGCACCCTGCCCTCGATGCCCTCGGGCACCAGCTTGTCCTCGGACAGCGCGTCGTCCTGGAAGTAGCGGTCCTTGGAGTAGGACCTGCCAGTGCCCCCGGCGCCGCCGCGGCCCTGCATGGCTCCCAGTGAGCCCATACCGCGGTAGCTCTTGAACTGCTTACCGTTGACGAAGATCAGCTCGCCGGGCGACTCGGCGGTGCCGGCCAGAAGCGAGCCCAGCATCGCCGTCGATGCCCCGGCGGCCAGCGCCTTGGCGATGTCACCGGAGTACTGCAGTCCGCCGTCGGCGATCACCGGCACTCCATGCGGACGACAGGCCGCTACTGCTTCCAAGATCGCGGTGATCTGGGGTGCGCCGACGCCGGCCACCACGCGGGTGGTGCAGATCGAGCCCGGTCCCACACCGACTTTCACCGCGTCGGCACCCGCGTCGGCCAGCGCGGCCGCGGCGGCGCGGGTGGCCACGTTGCCGCCGATCACCTCGACACGATCGCCCAGCACGGTCTTGACCCGGTGCACCATGTCGAGCACGCCGCGGTTGTGGGCGTGGGCGGTGTCCACCACGAGCACGTCGACGCCGGCCTCCACCAGCGTCACCGCGCGCGTCCAGGCGTCATCACCGACGCCGACGGCGGCGCCGACCAGCAGCCGCCCGTCTTTGTCCTTGGTGGCCAGCGGGAACTGTTCGGTCTTGACGAAGTCCTTGACCGTGATCAGGCCGGTCAGCTTGCCGTGGCCGTCGACGATCGGCAGCTTCTCGATCTTGTGCCGACGCAGCAGCCCCAGCGCGGCTTCGGCGGAGACACCCTCCTGCGCGGTGATCAGCGGTGCCTTGGTCATCACTTCCGAGACGGGCTTGGACTGGTCGACCTCAAAGCGCATGTCGCGGTTGGTGATGATCCCGACAAGGGAGCCGGTGTCGTCGACGACGGGCAACCCCGAGATCCGAAACCGTGCGCACATCGCGTCGACTTCGGCCAGCGTGTTGTCCGGCGAGCAGGTGACCGGGTCGGTGACCATACCGGCTTCGGAACGCTTGACGGTTTCGACCTGGCCGGCCTGCTCGGCGATCGGAAGGTTGCGGTGCAGTACTCCCATGCCGCCGGCCCGCGCCATCGCGATGGCCATCCGCGACTCGGTCACCGTGTCCATCGCCGAGCTGACCAGAGGCACTTTCAGCCGCACCTTCTTGGTCAGCTGGCTGGAGGTGTCGGCGGTGGCGGGAATCACGTCGGAGGCTGCGGGCAGCAACAGGACGTCATCGAAGGTGAGCCCGAGCATCGCAACTTTCGTCGGGTCATCGCCGCCGGTCGGCACCGGCACGGCGAGCGGAACGCTGCTTTCAGCGATCGACATGGATGGGCCTCCAGTGACGAGGACAGTCGTCGAGCTAGACGACCATCCTATCGGCATCGAGGTCGACGGTCCGGTGCCACACGGTGTTCGGAATCATCGGACGCCATGCCGCCCGACGGCTGGACCGAAATGGATGCGGCTGCGTAGGGTGGAGGCGTGCGTGACCACCTGCCACCGGGTTTGCCACCCGATCCGTTCGCCGACGACCCGTGTGACCCGTCGGCCGCGCTCGACGCCATCGAGCCCGGCCAGCCGCTGGACCCGCAAGAGCGGACCGCGGTGGAGGCCGACCTCGCCGACCTTGCGGTGTACGAGGCGTTGTTGGCGCACAAGGGCATCCGCGGCCTGGTGGTTTGCTGTGACGAATGCCAGCAGGATCACTACCACGACTGGGACATGCTGCGCGCCAACCTGCTGCAACTGCTCGTGGACGGCACGGTGCGGCCGCACGAGCCGGCCTACGATCCCGAACCCGATGCCTACGTGACGTGGGATTACTGCCGCGGTTACGCCGACGCCTCACTCAACGAGGCGGCCTCGGAAACCGACGGCTACCGCTGAGCACGCGCTAGCTCTACTCGCCTTCGGGCTCCGGCACCACGGTCGTCGTGGTGATCACCGTCTTCGACGCCTCCCTGGTGGGTGACTCCTGCGTCGGCGCCTGCGTGGTGGTCGCCTGCTGCGTGGTCGGCGGCTGGGTCGTTGCAACTTCGGTCGTCTGCGGTGCCTGCGTTGGCGTCGCGGTCGGTGACGGTGACGGTGCGGGCAGTTGCGTCGCCGAGGACGACGGCGGCTGCTGCACCGACGATGTCGGCGTCGGCCGCTGCGCAGGCGAGCTCGTCGGGGACGGGCTCGCGGTCGGCGTGGGCGACGGGCTCGCGGTCGGCGTGGGCGACGGGCTCGCGGTCGGCGTGGGCGACGGGGCCACAGTCGGTGTCGGCGACGGCGTCGCAGTCGGCGACGGCAGCGTCGTGACATCCGTGGGCGACGGCAGCGTGGTGTCCGTCGGCGACGGCAACGTCGTCACATCCGACGGCGACGGGGCCGTGGTGTCCGACGGCGACGGCGAAACCGAGATCGTCGTCGTGGTGTCGAGCACCGCGATCGGCACCTCCGGGAACACCGGCGGCGGCACATCCGGCGGAATGGTCGCGGCCGGGTCCTGCGCCTGAACCTTCACCGTCAACTCTTGCCAGTCGCTGACGAATTCCTGTTTGCGGTCAACATCGTCGACCGTGGCCACCGTGGTGGTCAGCGTCTGCAGCTTGTCCTGCGCGGCTTCCCACTGGCCTTCGTCGATCAGCTGCTGCACCTCGGCAAACTGCTGCGACGCCAGCATCACCGGATCGTCGCGGGTGGTCTGCTGCTCACCGAACAGCATGGTGCGCAGGCCGTACAACGCATCACCCGGTCCGGCGCCGGCGACCACCGCACCGAAGCCGCCGAGGCACAACACCGCAGCCGCCGCCGATCCGACGACCGCCAGCGACCGGTTGCGTCGTCGTGACACGGTGGCACGATCCAGTGCCAGCACCGCGTCGCGCGGGGTGACGGGCGCGGTCAGCGGTGCGTCGCGCACCTCGTCGCGCCAGCCAGCCAGCAGTTGTGCCAGCTCGGCTTCGCCGGGGTCGGTGGCATACACCGGCTCTTCGAACGCCAGCGCGTCCAGGAACCGGTCGGTGCGGTTGATGTCGTTGAGGGACGGGTCGCCCCCGTTTGCGTTCCAGCGTCCGAAGTCAGGCATGGTCGTGCCGCCCTGTCGAGATGATCTCCTGCTTCAGCCGCGCCAGCGCGCGATGCTGGGCCACCCGGACCGCACCGGCCGTACTTCCGACTGCCTCGGCGGTCTCCTCGGCGCTCATGCCGACGACCACACGCAGGATCAAGATTTCACGTTGCTTTTCCGGCAGTACGGCGAGCAGCTTTTTCATCTGCTCAGACGATTCGGCCTCCAGGGCCATCTGCTCGGGACCGGCGTCCAGCGAGTAGCCCTCCGGCACGACTTCCATCGGGTCGGAGCGGTTCCGTGCCGCTGCGCGGTGCGCATCAGCGAGCTTGTGTGCAGCTATGCCGTACACGAAGGCCAGGAACGGTCGTCCCTGATCCTTGTAGCGCGGCAGCGCCGTGATGGCGGCCAAGCACACCTCCTGAGCAATATCGTCTGCTGAAAGCCCACTGCGTTCCGCGGCTCCCACCCGTGCCCGGCAGTACCTGACAACGATGGGGCGGATGGTTTCCAGCACCTGTCGGAGTGCGTCTCGGTTGCCCGCTACTGCCTCAGCAACGACAGCATCGAGACGTTCTCTCGAAATTGTCATCGTGGGCGATCTCTCCAGCGTTACGAACCGGTGGCAGTCCGGCGGGGGCGGCTCAGCTAAACAATAACTTTCAGGATGACGTGCCCTCGGTCACCGAGACGGGCCACACGCCGCCCCGTGACCGGACTGTGTCGGCAGATTCGTCGCGAATGGCACGGATCTGGTCGTGCGGGCACGTCGCGCTGCCGATGTCGGCCAGCAAGCAGGCCAACGCCCAGCGCAGCGGGATCATTCCGAGGCGGCCCGTCTCGGTCAGCGCGGCGTCTGCGACCAGCCGCGCAGCGTCAAGGTCACCGGCGCTGCACAACGCGGCGGCGTGTACGACGTCGGATTTCACGGCGTGTCGCGCCGAGCCGAACGCCGCGGCCGCCCGGACGGCTTGCTCGGCATGGCGCACCGCCTGCGCGCCCTCGCCGCGGGCCATCGCCAGTTCTGCGCTCACCCAGCCGAGCCGAACCGCAAGCCGGGATTCCGGCGCGTCGGCCAGAAGATCGGCGGCCCGCTGAAGTGCGCGTGCAGCCGCCGGAAACCGGCCCATCCCCAACGCGTCGGCGGCCAGCCCGATCAGCGCGTCGGCACCGGCCTCGGCGTCGGAGCCGGCGAGCGCCAACGCTCGCCCGTCCCAGCCTCGGGCGTGGCCGTGCCAGCCGAGTTGCCGCAGCAACGACGCATAGGTGCTGTGCGCCAACGAGATCAACGGCTCAGGCCGTCGGGTGCGGCGCAGCCGAGCGAGGTCGGCGCGCGCGCTGGCGTAGCGTCCCTGACCGCCCGCGGCGACCGCGCGCAGCCACAGTTCGTGCTGCGACGCGGCCGGCGGCAGCGGCCAGCGGCCGGGGTCGCAACCGAACGCGGCATCGGCCAACACCGTCGCAGAGCAGGAAGTGGTCATCGAAGCGCCGACGCTATCAACGACACGCCGACCGGATGGATTCGGTTAACAGTTGATGCCCACAAAGTTAACTCCAGGTAAGCCGACCATTGATTGTTTGCGTTTGCTGGATTACCTCCTGGCGACGCGATCAGGTGAAACGGCGGCCGGGGTGGTCTCGGTGGGATTCGCTTAGCATGTTTTACGCCGGCGAAAAGGCCCAAGAATGAACGTGAGGTAAATTCTTAGCCTGCGGTTATGGCGTTCCACACGCGTTTGGACTATTGACGAAATTTCGTGAGCCCACCTACTTTGTGTGCACGAGTAGTCATCGGCGACTTGCGCTCGGATCTGTTCCAAGAACTCACGTGTTCAACTGTTTGCGGGAGAACACGCAGAGAGGGGTTCTCCAATGCCTTTGCCGCAACAACTACCCGGACCCAACGCTGATGTGTGGGATTGGCAGATGGCCGGTTCGTGCCGGGGTGTCGATTCCTCGATGTTCTTTCATCCCGACGGCGAACGCGGCCGTGCCCGTGCCCAGCGCGAGAGACGCGCCAAGGAGATGTGCAACCAGTGCCCGGTCATCGCGCAGTGCCGTGCGCACGCCCTGGCCGTCGGCGAGACCTACGGGATCTGGGGCGGGCTCACGGAATCCGAGCGCGAACTACTGCTGAAGCGAGGCATCCGCCGCGCGTCCTAGCCGCGGTTGGCCAGCGGACGGGCCTCGGCGGCCTCAGTTGACCGAATATCCTTTCGCGTCCGCGTAGTCCCGGTATTTGTCGAACGCTGGCGTAATGGCGGGCAGCAGCTTGAGCAACTTGGGCACCGATCCTTCGACCTTGACCTTGCGCCGCGCAATGGCCATCGGCACATTCAGGTTGCCCAGCCAGAACCGGTGCGCGTCTTCGGCCGACATCGTGAGCCGCACCTCGGCTTCACGCCCGGCAGCGTCGTCCCCGTCGAACACGACCGGCGGATCGACGGTGCAGTCGAGCATGAACACCTCATCGGGGTCCGTGTACTGCACTTTGAACGATGTGTCGCCTGCGACGAACTTCGGACGCAGCTCAGGATCGGTGACCAGCTGACGCAGGAACGGAGTGACGAACTGCTGTAGCTGCTCTGCGGACTGAAAACCTGTCATCTGTGCGCTCCTTAGCGTCCCGGGTTGGTCGTCATCGTTGCTGCCCATCAAACAAACACTGTACGGTAAACGCCGTAACGCGGCTCACAATCGCCGCGCTAATCGCCCCGGTCCCGCCGACTCGACCGGAACTTGGGGACGCCAACGGTCAAAGGAGTCACATGCCCAGCCAGACAATCAACGGGACCGGCGCCCACACCTTCGTTGAGTTCGACGTCGTGAATCCCGCCACAGGCGCGCCGTTCACAACGGCTCCTGAGGCCACCCGCGACCAAGTCGACCAGGCCTTCCAGGCGGCCGCAAATGCGTTTCCCGCATGGCGTGCCGATGAGGAGTTCCGACGCGCAAAGCTCATGGAGGCATCCGCTGCGATCGAGGCCAATTCGCAAGAGTTGGCCCAGATCCTGATTGAGGAGTCGGGTAAGACCGCGCCGTTCGCCGGCTTCGAAGTGCCCGTAGCAGCCGGTTGGCTGGCTTACTACGCCAGTCTCGACCTTCCCCGTGAAGTGCTTCGCGACGACGAAATTGCGCGTGTTGAGGTAATCCGCCGTCCTGTCGGCGTCGTCGGCGCGATCACCCCATGGAACATGC
Source organism: Mycolicibacterium sp. XJ879 (assembly GCF_053483935.1). Taxonomy (NCBI): domain Bacteria; kingdom Bacillati; phylum Actinomycetota; class Actinomycetes; order Mycobacteriales; family Mycobacteriaceae; genus Mycobacterium; species Mycolicibacterium sp. XJ879. Next base: position 269,482 of record NZ_JBEFTH010000004.1, on the reverse strand, counting down.
CTATCGGACTCGCATTCTTCAAAATTGCGCCGGCGCTGCGTGCAGGTAACACCATGGTGCTCAAACCGTCTCCGTTCACGCCGTTGAGCACACTGCGGTTCGGCGAGATTCTTCGAGATATCCTGCCGCCGGGAGTGCTCAACATTGTCAGCGGCGGCGATCGGGTCGGCCGCTGGATTGCCGGGCACCCGTTGGCCCGAAAAGTTAGCTTTACCGGCAGCGTCGAGGCAGGTAGATCTGTAAATGCCGCTGCTGCATTAGATTTCAAACGGACCACGCTGGAACTTGGCGGTAACGACGCAGCAATCCTGCTGGACGACGTCGACGTTGCAGAAATCGCGCCCGGGCTGTTCTGGTCCGCCTTCTTCAACAACGGACAAGCGTGCGCGCTCATCAAGCGTGTCTATGCCCCGCGCCACCTCTACAACGATGTTGTCGAAGCGCTGGCCGCGGTCGCAGATAGCACAGCCGTTGGTGATCCGACCGACACCACCACGCAACTCGGTCCGTTGTCGACGCTTCCCCAGATCGAGCGAGTGGTCGGACTGGTCGACACCGCCGTGTCGGGCGGAGCCAAGGCCGCCGCGGGCGGCCGCAGAATCGACCGGCCCGGGTACTTTATGGAGCCGACGATTATCTCCGAGATTGCCGATGGGACACCGCTTGTCGATGAGGAGCAATTCGGTCCAGCTCTACCGATTATCGCTTACGACGAACTCGATGACGCAGTGGCCCGAGCTAATCAGACGAACTTCGGTCTGGGTGCCAGTGTGTGGACGGCGGATCCGACCCGCGGCGCGCACGTCGCAGAGGCGCTGGATGCCGGCACGACATGGGTCAACACCCACGCCAGCCTGGGACCCACCACACCGTTCGGCGGGCTCAAGCACAGCGGGTTGGGCGTGGAGAACGGGCCATGGGGCTTGTATGCCTACACCGAGTTGCAGGTCCTGCACCTCAATCGCGGCACCCCGGGCCCCAGCGCGGGTTGATCGCCTGCCGTCGAGCGATAAGCCCTCCGACACTTCACCGTGCGAGCTCCCTTCCAGGCGACCCGCTTGCTCACCGAACGTTGTTTGGTTAATATCGTGACGCGGGCATGAAACCCCTTCAACGGCAGATCGGCAACCAGGAGCGACATGGGAACACTCGAGGGCAAGGTCGTCTTCATCAGCGGCGGTGCGCGCGGCCAAGGCCGAGCACACGCCGTCAGGCTCGCGAAGGAAGGCGCCGACATCATCACCTTCGATATCGCCGAGCAGATCGATTCCGTGCCGTATCCGCTGGCCACCAAAGACGATCTCGAAGAAACGGTGCGACAGGTCGAAGCGCTCGGTCGTCGCATCGTGGCGCGTCAGGCCGATGTTCGCGATCAGGATGCGGTAGGCCGGGTTTTTGATGAAGGCGTCGCCGAGCTTGGCCGGGTCGACATCGTCATCGCCAACGCCGGGATCATGCCGATCGTCGGCCCCACTTCGACCAAGGTGTCCGCGTGGCACGACGCAATCGACATCATGCTTACCGGGGTGGTTTACACGCTGGAAGCCGCGGTACCGACGATGGTGGAGCAGAATGAGGGCGGCGCCATCATCATCACCAGTTCGGTCGCCGGTCTCAAGAGCCCAGCACGGTCTTTACGGACCAACACCTATGGGTTACTCGGCTACACGGCAGCCAAGCACGCCGTGGTCGGCGTGATGCGGTCATACGCGAACGCTCTGGCTAGTCATAACATTCGTGTCAACACTCTGCATCCGACCGGCGCCAATACGATGATGGTGGCGAACGACGCGTTCCTGGGTTCCGCCGACCAGTTCCCTGAGCTGTTCGAGGCGATGAGCAATGCCCTCCCGGTGCAACTGATCGAATCCGACGACGTTGCCAACGCCGTGGCCTGGTTGGTGTCGGATGAAGCGCGCTACATCACCGGGGTCTCGCTTCCGGTCGACGCCGGGGCGTCGGTCCGCTAATCGGTACGCGGCCATCTACACCGACAGCAATCGGCGACCCTCGATTATTGTCACATCGGTCCTTGACTGGAGGCTTTGCGTTGTCTCATTCGGCGCCAGACGTACCGCGCATCAAATACACCCGCACACCGTATCTGGTTGTCTCACGGGAGAAGACGGTCCGGAAGGACATTTACGGTTCAATCGCCGATAACGTCGTCCGGCAGGCGCAGCTGCTCCGAGGCGAAGACGATTCGGACACCGTTATCCTCGCGATGCATCCCATCGGTTCCCCCGGGTACCTGCCGCTGTTTTCCGAGCTCGCGCGTACCGGTCTGCACGTGATCGGCGCAGCCAACCGGTACTCGGTCGGCGACTCCGCTCTGCAGATGGAGAATGTGCTGCTCGACCTGCACGCGTGTATCGAAGATGCACGGAATCGACTCGGCTACAAGAACATTATTCTTGCTGGCTGGAGCGGCGGCGGCTCACCAATGATGGGCTATCAGGCAGAAGCGGAGTCGCCGTCAATCTCAAAAACCGCAGCCGGTGAGGACACAATCCTGGCGGAGACGGCACTCGCTGGAGCTGACGGCGTGATGCTGTTGGCGGCGCCGCGCAGTCGGCACCGCCTTTTGACTGAGTTTCTCGATGCCTCCATCACCAATGAGATCGAGCCCGAACGCAACCGCCAAACCGAATTCGACTTGTACGACCCGTCCAATCCGAACCAACCGCCGTACTCCTCGGACTTCCTCGCCGCGTATCGGATGGCCCAGCGGGACCGTAGTCGGCGGATCACCGCGTTTACACAGCAGAAGTTGGCTGACTTTAGTTCCGCCGGCCGCCCGCACGCCGAATACGCGTTCGTGGTCCCCGGGACTATGGCCGATCCCCGCTGGCTTGACCCCTCAATCGATCCGAACGAGCGTAAGCCCGGATCGAGCTACCTGGGCGACCCCTGTATCGCGAATACCAGCCCCGGCGCGCTGATGCGCTTCACCACCACACGCAGCTGGCTCTCACAATGGAGCCTTCAGACTGCCCAGGTGGACGCAGGAGATGCCGCCCCGCGCGTCACGGTTCCGGTGTTCATGATGGTGAATGGGCGCGATGATGCGGTACCGACCAGTCATCAACAGCAAGTTTTCGATGCGGTCGGTCACACGGATAAGGAACTCGTAAATTTGCCCGGCGCCAACCACTATTTCAGCGGCACCGGTCAAAAGGTACATCTCGCCCGGGCCGCCGATCTGGTGCACGACTGGCTGGTACGGCATCAGTTCGTCAATTGAACACGAGGAGAAACCGATGGCCTTCGCGGCCCACGACTGGGTTGACTACCATGCAAATCACCGGCCACAGGATCCGGCACTTGGCAGCGCCGATGACAACACGATGTTGCGCTGGGCGGACCTCGAGGAGCGGGTGGGTCGTCTGGCGTGCGTACTTCGCGATCGCGGAGTCAAAAAAGGTGACCGCATTCTCGTCATCGCGGAAAATGACCCCCGCATCATCGAGATCCAGTTTGCCGCAATGCGTATCGGTGCGTTGCTGGTCCCACTGAACTGGCGATTGGCGGTCTCCGAAGTGACCGACATCGCGCTCGACGCCGAAGCTCAGATGATCGTCCACGACGCCGAATGGGCCAGCGTCGCAAACAACATCGCCGAGAAAGCAGCGATACCGGAGAGGATTTCTTGGGCGGCGACCGGTTCGGAGTACGACGCGGCTGTAGCCAGTGCCGGTCACCTCGCCCCCCACATCGGCCTGACGTTCGACGATCCAACGCACATCCTGTACACCTCGGGCACGACAGGACTGCCCAAAGGCGTGCTTTCCACCCACGGCACGCTCGTATGGCAGGCGCTGAACACAGCGCATACCACGCGGTATTCCGAGCCGGGTAACCACCACCTCAACCCGATGCCTCTGTTTCATGCCGGCGGACTCAACGTCATGGCCAACCCCATCCTGTACTTCGGCGGGGCGGTGTCGATCATGCGACGGTTTGTACCCGATGCCGTCTTTGCCGCACTGATCCGATCTGAACTGCCCGCAACGCATTTCGCCGCGATCCCGTTGATGTACAGAGGCATATCAGCGCAGCCAGGATTTGATACGGCCGACTTCTCGCACGCACGCCAGTTCATCGTGGCGGGCGCCATCGCCGAACCCGAGCTACTACAACGGTGGGCCGACCGGGGCGTAGCGCTACAACCGCAGTACGGTGGCACCGAACACGGGCCGATGGCCACGGCGGTCGACAACCCGGCCCTAGCGCTCAACAGGGCCAAGGCCGGGTCGATCGGACGGTCCGCCCGGCATACCCAGATCCGCCTCGTCGACCAGGGCGGTAACGATGTTGCCGCCGGCGACACCGGCGAGATATGGCTGCGCGGCCCAAGTGTCACCCCCGGCTATTGGCGCAAAGACAACCAGGATTTCTTCACCGATGGTTGGTACCGCACCGGCGACGCCGCACGCCGCGACGCCGATGGTTACTACTACCTCGCCGGCCGGGTGAAGGAGATGTACAAATCCGGCGGCGAGAACGTGTACCCCGCCGAGATCGAGCGGGTGTTCGGCGAGCATCCCAAAGTTTCGGATGTGGCAGTCATCGGCATCCACCACGAGGTGTGGGGTGAAGTGGGAATGGCGGTCGTTGTACCGGCCCAACCGCGCGTCCCGCCCACACTGGACGAGCTGAACCAATTCGCCCAGGCTCGACTGGCCCGGTTCAAACTACCCAAGTCGCTAGCGGTAGTCGACGATCTGCCCCGCAACGTCACGGGCAAGCTCTGTCGGCAGGCGTTGAAAGCGCAATACGGCGGGGTGTGACCTTGATTCGCCACGACATCACGGACAACGGCATAGCCGAACTGGTGATCGACAATCCACCGGTCAACGCATTCAGACTCTCTGATATCGCCAAGCTAGTCACACATCTGCGCAGCTACCACACCGACAACCGGGCGCATGTGGTGCTGCTGCGCGCAGAAGGCCGCGGATTCTGCGCCGGTGGAGACGTCAAGGAGGTTCAGGATCTTCCCGGCTTCAGCGGAATCCTCGGCCAGGCCAACGGCTCTCAGGAACTGACGCTTGCCATCAGCGAGTGCCCGGTGCCGGTGATCGCCGCCATACACGGCTACTGCATCGGATTAGGGGTGTTGGTCGCGGGGGTGTGTGACATCATCCTGACCGCGGAGCGGACCAGCTTTGTGCTTGCCGAAGCCGACAACGGTGCCACCAGCGGAATCGTCCAGGCTGCCGGTCTGCTGCCGGAGAAGCGGTTGCGGGCCGCGATGTACACGTGCGAACCCTTCTTCGCCGAAGAGCTACACGCCTACGGCAGCGTCTACCGCGTCGTGCCCGCACAACAGTTGGCCGACACCGCACGCGACCTCGCGGCGACGGTCGCAGCCAAGCGCACCGCCGTCGTCAGGGGGTTGAAAGCCGCGATCAACGGATCGATCGCCCGCGACATTCGCAAGGCCTACCGCCAAGAACTGAGCTACACCCTCGAACTGAACATGTCCGGTGAAGCGCACGATGCGCGTGGGGATTTCGTCGAGGGCCGTCGCTCGGGCTACCAGCACGGAAGCGAAACCCAATGAGCTACATGCCAACTGAGGATACGCTTGAGCTCGGTGCGGTTGTCCGACGCTTCCTTGAGAAGCACTCCCCCGAGGATTCTGTGCGACGCTGGATGTCAGTGGACTCGTCATACGATCCTGACGTATGGCGTCTGGCCGCAACTGAACTCGGCCTTCATGGTCTGTGTGTCACCGAGGAGTTAGGCGGTAGTGGTGCCGGTTACTGTGAACTCGGCGCGGTGTTCCAGGAACTCGGCCGGTCCCTGTACGGCGCGCCAATGCTGGCTTCGGTAGGGCTCGCGACGTCGGCGCTCTTGCATTGCGCCGATGACTCATCGAAATCCCAGATCCTGCCGCGGTTGGTGACGGGCGAATCGGTGGCCACAGTCGGCTGGTCAGGACGCGATCCGCTGCAGAGCTCGATCACGGCGACGGTGACCGACGAGCACACGGCAACGCTGTCCGGTCGCGCGGATTACGTGCTTGCCGGCCCGCACGCCGACATCCTGTTGGTGATCGCCACAGCGGCCGACGGCCCGAAGATCTACATCGTCGAAGACACCGCGCAGCTGCAGTGGTCCGAGTTCACACCGCTGGATCAAACCCGCAGACTAGCGCACACCGACCTCACCGGCGTTCGTGCCCGTCGGCTGCCGATCACGGCCGAGGCTTTGGAACGCACCGTGGACATCTGGACGCTGCTGTTGGCGGCCGAACAACTCGGCGGTGCATCCCGGGTACTTGACCAAGCCGTCGACTATGCATGCACCAGGGTGCAATTCGGTCGGACGATCGGTTCGTTCCAGGCGATCAAGCACCGCTGCGCGGACATGCTTGTCGAGGTCGAATCGGCCAAGTCCGTCGTGTGGCACGGACTCTGGACGGCCGATCATGATCCGCACAACCTGGGTATCGCGGCCGCGCTGGCAGGTTCCGTCGCCACCGATACTTACACCTACGTCGCCGCCGAGAACATCCAGATTCACGGTGGCATCGGGTTTACCTGGGAGCACCCAGCCCACCTGTATCTCAAGCGCGCCATGGCCTCCTCGTTTCTGTTGCGATCGACGAGCGAGCATCGTGACCGGCTCGCAACGCTGATCAACCTCCCGAAAGGAGCGTGATCGCAGATGTCCGCCAAGAATGATCGCCGGGTGCTGGGCTCCGCGCTCGAGGAATTCTTCGCCACTCATGACATCGCCGCCAGCCCGGACCAGATGATCCGCGCGGCACGCTTCGACGCTGGCTTGGCGTTCGTGCATTTTCCACCCGGGTTCGGCGGCCTCGGGCTGGGTTCGTCGCTGCAGGCCGAATGTGAGAACGCGTTTCAGCAGGCCGGCTCACCAGACTGGAGTGCGCGCAACGTGATCGGCCTTGGCATGGCGGCGCCCACCATCCTGAAGCATGGCACCCCCGACCAACGCCGCAAGCACCTGCGCACGCTGTTCACCGGCGAAGACATCTGGTGCCAACTCTTCAGTGAACCGGGCGCCGGATCCGACCTTGCCGCGGTGGCTACCCGGGCCAGGCGGCGCGACGACACATGGGTGGTCAACGGTCAAAAGGTCTGGACCTCACTGGGGCACATCGCCCGTTACGGGCTGCTGCTCGCCCGTACCGACCCGGAGGTCGCCAAGCACCGCGGCCTCACCTACTTCCTGTTGGACATGCACTCGCCAGGAGTCGAGGTTCGGCCGCTGCGGCAGCTGACCGGTGAGGCCGAATTCAACGAGGTCTACCTCAACGACGTCGAGATACCGGACAGCGACCGTCTCGGCGACGTGGGCGACGGCTGGAGGGTGGCCATCACCACACTGAGCAACGAACGCGTCTCTCTCGGCGGCCGCCCGTTGCGACGAGGTGAGGGCCCGATTGCACAGGCGGTTCGGGCCTATTGCAGCGCATCGCAGTCCGGCCACGGCAGTGCCGTCGCCCGTGATCTCCTCACCCGCTTGTGGATCCGCGCCGAGGCGGCGCGCCTGACCAACGTTCGCGCCGCATCGAGGGTCGCCACTCCTGGACCCGAAGGCTCGATCGCGAAACTTCAGATGGCAGAACTCAACAAGGCGATCTATGAGTTCTGCGTCGACGTGCAGGGGCAAACTTCGCTGGCCGTAGATGATTACGAGCCGACCGCCCCGGACTTTGCGGCGGTGCACGGCGGTGAGGTTCTCACCAAGGCGTACCTGCGCTCGTTGGCGAACTCGATCGAGGGCGGCACATCCGAGGTGCAGCGCAACATCCTCGGTGAACGTGTGCTGGGGCTTCCCGCGGAACCACGCGTCGACAAGGACATCCCGTGGAACAGGATTGCTCGCGCATGAATATGAGCTTCGACTTCACCGGTCACACCGTGCTTGTCACCGGTGCGGCACAAGGTATCGGATATGAGATCGCCACTGCGTTCAGCGATGCGGGGGCCCGGGTTGGCGCTCTGGACATCGATCCCGCCCTGCTCGACGCGACATGGGGCGGACGAAAGGATGTGCTGCCGATCGCGGTCGATGTGGCGGATTCTCGAGCCATCACCTCGGCGGTCACGCACATTGCCGACTGGGGCGGGAGCCTTGCCACGGTCGTCAACAACGCTGGGATCGCACGCGACTCCGTCGTGTGGAAGATGGCCGATCAGGACTGGAAGGCCGTTCTGGACGTGCACCTCGGCGGCACATTCAATGTCACCCGCGCGGCGGTACCGCTGATGCGGGCCAACGAATTCGGGCGCATCATCAACGTCACCTCCTATACCGGGATGCACGGTAACGTCGGACAGTCCAACTACGCCGCGGCCAAGGCGGCGATCATCGGGTTCACGAAGACAGTCGCCAAGGAAGTCGCTCGCTTCGGGATCACCGCGAACGCGATTTCGCCGAATGCGGCGACGGCGATGGTCAAGGCCATTCCACCCGAGAAGCTCGCCGCACTGACATCGGCCGTCCCGCAGCAGCGGTTCGCCGAACCGGCCGAAATGACCGCCGCGGTACAGTTTCTGGCTTCGGCTGAGGCCGGATACATCACCGGTGTGGTGCTTCCGGTCGACGGCGGCATGTCGATGTGACGATGACCGTGAGCCGTGCCGTGGGTGACCGCGACATCGCCCACCGTCATGCGGCGCGGGGTTGCGTCGTCGAGCCCTAACCGATCGCTGTTGCTTAAACCCCCCGGTCGCAAACCGATAAACGCAGGCCCACATGCGGCGTTGCATAATCAAACGCTGTTTGTTAAATTAGGTATCACGACGTTCACCTGCACCCCGGATGGGAGATAGCGGCAACATGACCCTCAGCTTGATGACACTGGGTGACCAGGTCACCGACCCAGTCACCGACCATCGCGAAAGCGCCATCGAACGACACCGTGCGATCGTCGAAGCGGCCGTCGTGGCCGACGAAGGCGGATTCGAGGGTGTGCACATCGGTGAACACCACGGTCTGGAATACATATACTCATGCCCGCCGGTGATCCTGGCGGCGATCGGTGAGCGCACCAAGAACATCAAACTCAGCACCGCGGTGACGTTGCTTGCCAACCTCGATCCCGTACGAGCCGCCGAGGACTACGCGACGCTGGACGCCCTCAATAACGGCCGCGTCGAGATGGTGGCCGGCCGCGGCAACTTCTTCACCTCGACCTACACGCTGTTCGGGCAGAACCCCGACGACTCCCATGAACTGTTCGAGGAGAACGTGGAGTTGCTCCTCGACCTGTGGACCGGAAAGCCGGTGACATGGCAGGGCAAGCATCGTGCACCGCTGGATGCTTTCGCACTCCAGCCCGCGCCCGAACAGGTGCCTCCGCTGTGGATCGGCGGTGGCGCCTCGGAGTCCACGCTGGAGCTCGCCGCCCGGCTCGGCCTAGACCTGATGCTGCCGAGTGCCTTCGGCAACCCGGCCATGTTCATCCCCGTTGTCGAGGCCTACCTGGAGCGCTACGCCTCCTACGGTCACACCCGCAAGCCGCGGGTCGGGGCATGCTGGCATCTCAACGTCGACACCGACAGCCAACGCGCACGCGAACGCTGGATGCCCCGGTACAAGGCCTACTTCGAGCTGATGACGACGGTCATCAGCCGCGTCAACCCGAACCCTCCGCCCTTCATCACCAAGCCCTTCGACTTCGAGTTCTTGAGTACAAAAGGTCCGGCAATAGTCGGCAGTCCCGCCGAAGTCGTCGACCGGCTTGGTGAGGTCTCTGAGATGCTGCACGCCGATGTCAACCTGTTGTCGATCGACATGGGCGGCCAGCCCGCCGACGAATTCCGGGCCATGGTGGAACTGCTCAGTTCAGAAGTGCTTCCGCAGTTGTCATGAGCCTGGTCGACGGCACCGATATTTGGTTGCCGGAACGGATTTCGATTCGCGAAGTCGGGATGCGCGACGGTCTGCAGATCGAAACGCCCATCCCGACAACGGCCAAGCTGGCGCTTCTGGACGCGTTGGTGGCCACCGGCGTCAAGCGGATCGAAGCCACCGCATTCGTCTCCTCCCGGGCGGTGCCCGCGCTCAGCGACGCCGCTGAGGTCGCCGCTGCCCTGCACCGTTATCCCGACATCGAGTTCTCCGCTTTGGTCGCCAGCACCGCAGGTGCCAAGCGAGCACTCGATGCGGGAGTGACCAACCTCGAGTATGTGGTGTCGGCCGCCGACGGGCACTCACACGCCAACGTTCGGCGTTCCACCGAGGAATCCATCTCGCTCGTGCCACAAGTCGCCGACTTGGTGCACGCCGCGGGTGGCACCCTGGAGGTCATATTCGCGGTGGCATGGGATTGTCCGTTCGACGGCCCGACGCCGGCCGCGCGGGTCGTCTCGCTCGTAAAAAACGCCGTAGGCTGCGGGGCAGACCGGGTGTGTCTCGGCGACACGATCGGGACGGCGACGCCCAGGCGTGCGACGGAGTTGATCGCCGACGTCCAGAGACGACATCCAACGGTTCCAGTCGGACTGCATATGCATAACACCCGCGGTGCCGGACTAGCCACGATTCTGGCCGCGATGCAGATCGGCATCACCATGATCGACTCGTCGATCGGCGGGCTTGGCGGATGCCCATTCGCACCCGGCGCCAGCGGCAACGTGGCGACTGAGGAACTGGTCTATTTGGCCACCGATATGGGGATCGACACCGGCATCGACATTGAACTCGCGATCAGCGCAGCGTATCTCGCACAGGATCTGGTCGGCCGACCGTTACCGAGCGGGGTGTTGCGCGCCGGTGATCGCCGGCGCGCAAGCTGATCGTTCGTTGCCCGCGGCCTTGGCTGAGTCAGTGCGCAGCGCTCGCGTCGGCGATCCGCTCAGCCTGTTTGCGAGCCTTGGCGTGTTCAGACTTGTGCACGATCCCCTCGTACTCGGGGACGCTGGCCGGCGTGTCGTCGGCCATCAGCTCGACCGCTTCACGCGTATCGTCGTCAGTCAAAGGAACGGTGTCGTAGGTGAATTCGACCAGAGTGCCATCGGGGTCACGGGTGTAGATCGAGTGGATAAACTCGTGCTTTACCTCGAGAACGTGATAACCACGGTCGAGCCAGCGCTGCTTGTGCTCTTCGAGTTTGCCGATGTCGTGGCATTCGAACGCGATGTGGTTCACCCAGTACGGCAGGCCGACGCCGGTCGACAGCCCGCCCTGCCAACTGTCAGCTGGGACGCCGGCGTCTTCAAGACCGTGCAGGTCCCAGATCGCGAAGAAGCCGGGTTCGTCGCCATTCGAATAAAAAATGTGCTTCGTCCAACCGCCACCCGGCGCCTGCCGTTTTACTACTTTTCGCAGCTTGAATCCCATGACCTCGGTGTAAAACTGGTGAGACCGATTGACATCTTTGACCGCGATCGCGGTGTGGTGGAACACGTCCGGCGCCCCTTTACCTGTGGGATGGGTACTCCCCCGACATTACCAAACGCTGTCTGATTAATCTATCTATGGCGCGATCCGGCGGAAAAGCCGGACCTCCTGCGCTATGGTTGCGATCTCGCGACCCTGCGACGACGAAAGCGCATAGGTGAAGAACGTCCGATGCCCATAGGCGCGGGAACCCGTCTGCGACAACAAGACCCAGTCGTCGGCGCGGAAGCAGCGATGGATCCACAGCCCATAGTTGATGGGCTGATAATCACCGTAATCGTGCAACGCACCGGCAACGACAGGATCCACCGTCAACGCCAGCGCCGCGACGTGCACCAAGAGGTCGTCCGGTAACTCGTTGCGGAATCTGACCCAGGTGCGACCATTGTCGTCGATCGGCCGGATATCGACGGGGAACCCTGCCGGCGTTGCCGGTGACAGCACCGCCGGCACGCTGTACGGGTCCGGGTTATCGCCCATGCCAACCAATTCCTCGGCGTGCGCCCCGAAAGACGGCGCCTCGAACGAGACCTGACCGCGAGCAACCACCCGATCACGTTGCATCACAGAAACGGCGCGAAACGCCGTCTCGGCGCCGGTTTCGCGATCCGTGATCGCGGTCGCCAATGCGGTGCCGTCGAGACTCCCGCCTTGATACGCCACCTGTGCCGAATGGATCCAGTGTCCGAACCCGGTGTCAATACCCGCATCGAGTACAGCGCGTGCGGCGACAATGCCCGCCGTCACGGAGGTTTGGCGGCAAAGCGCGGTAATCAACGGGTCGAGTCGTTGCCGCCCGAGTTGGGCTCGGTTGGGCCTGTCAGCGATGCGAGCCCTCTGGCTGGGGCTAAGTGTCGACCTCGCCAAGCTATTCCGTCTCGACCTTTGCGGCAGGAAGCCAACGAGACTGGCGCTCGCGGATAGCCTCCTCGAAAGCGCTGACAACGCTGGAGATGATCACATCGAACATCTCGTCCGATGACAGGCCCCTCTCCCGAAGAACCTTGGTCAATGCGGGATACTCCTCGCCAGACAGCAGATCAACCTCGTCACCCTGGGCATCCGTACGCGTCTCTTGAAGTGCGCTGCCGATCGCAACGAGCTCCAGTGATTCGATCAGAGGCATCACAGCTGCGCTCGGGACACCCTCATCGATCAGGTGTTTGGCCGAAACCTCGATACGTTTGGGGCCGAGGCCTACACTGCGTCGGCCGATTACGACCTGAATGATCTCGGGATGCGCCAACAGCGCCGTCCGAAGCTCACGCGCATTCTGCGACAGCCACTCACGCCAGCGCCCCGACGTGACATCAGGTGCACGCACGTCTTCGAGCGCAAGTTGCGCCGCCCCGGTGATGATCTCGTCCTTGTTCTCGAAATGGTGGTACAACGATGCGCCGTTGACGCCCAACTTGTCTGCTAGGCGACGGATGCTCAGGGAGGCGAGCCCCTCCTTGTCGATGATGTCTAGCGCCGCCTCTAGCGAGCGGCGACGCGAGATGAGCGCCTCTTTAGGCCGAGCCACATTTCTCCTCGTGTGCGTCGACGGTTCCGGTGACTATAAAGTTTATCTAACACCGTTGATAATGTGTACCGCGTGGAACTCCCGATCAGTCAAAACGCCCGCGGGCTGGGCACCCACGGCGAGACGATCGCATACCAGAACATGAGTTGAACCAGCGTACTGAGGTAAAACGCCGACCAGATGGCGGTGGCGCCGGTAGCTATTTGGCGCAACGTGTCTTCCTTAGGTCCCCGCATCAGGCCAGCGCCGGCAGACCCGACCGTACCCGCGGCGGCCGACGCCGGTTGCCGCGCATCGTCCCAACGCAGCGCAAGACGAAGTGCGCCGTAACAACTGACACCAAGCAGTCCGGAGAACCAGATGTTCGACCAAATGACACCGCCGATCAGATATTGCGGCGCTTGGTAATACGTCCACAGGTGCAACCACGACACCATCGGGATCTCGAACAGCGGCTGCAGCAGTCCCATGCCCAGGAACACCACTAGCCAGCCCCAAGCACCCAGTTTTCGGTCCAGCCAAGCCCGGTTACGTGCCAGAAACGCTGTCGGGATTCCGAAGAAGAACGCATACGTGAACAGCAGCGCAACCGGTTGCACGCTATCGCCGATCTGAAACAGGGGAATGAAGTTCGAGCTGTACGCGACGTTGAAGAACCACTTGGTGTTAAACGTCCAGTCGAACACTACGGTCAGCGTCGAACCGACGTAGCCGCCCACCAATATCGCGCTGCGCGTGCGGAGCACGTACCACCAGCCAAATAGGAACAGGGCAAGCGCAACGAACTCGAACAGCCGCACAGCGAGCACGTCCGCCACAATCGGCGTGGGCATTACAGCTCCTTCACAACGCAAGTTTCTGGCTACTGCGGATCAGCGGCCCGATGTCAACAACTCGCCCCCGTCTATGGGTACGACGACACCGGTCAGGTAGCTGGCTTGGTCACTGCACAGGAAGGCCACCAGGTGGGCGACCTCCGATGGCTCGCCCAGCCGGCCAAGGGGATTGACCTCGACGTCGTTCTTCTCAGCCCAAGCCAAGATGGGGGTGATCATCTCGGTGTTGGTCTTGCCAGGCGCTACGGCGAGCACCCGAACCCCCGCACTCGCCCATTCCAGGGCAAGCGACTGCGTGAGCATGAGCAGTCCAGCCTTGCTCACGTTGTACGGCGCGAGCCCCACCGACGGATACATGGCAGCTGTGCTTGCAACGTTGATGACCACGCCGCCGGCGGCGGGCATCATCTCTTTGATCCGGCAGGCCAGAAACCAGGGCGATGTCAAGTTCAGTTCGACGATGCCGGACCACTCGTCGTGGGTAAACCGCTCGGCGCGCTTGGCATCGGGCAGCATACCGGCGTTGTTGATCAACATGTCGACGCGCGAATGGCGACTCTTGACCTCATCTACCAATCGCGCAAGAGCCGCGGGCGAGCTCAGGTCCGCTGCGAAAAAGTCACACTCGGCACCGCGGTCACGCAACTCGACCGCGACATCCTCCAGCCGAGCCACATCTCGACCCACCAGCAACACCCGCGCACCTAGCTCCGCTAGTCGCCGTGAAATTGCCGCTCCGATTCCACGGCTGGCGCCGGTGACCAAAGCCGTTCGCCCATCCAACGATTCCGCTGTCAAATTATCGTCCCGTCCCTTCACGCCCGGGCCGAGTCGCCGTATAAGAGGTTGCGAGCCCCCGGTACCCCTGCCGTCGTCGTATCACTTTATCGAACGACGTTCAGGCGTCAAGACGCTGTACGCTCTGCGGCCACGCCGCCCGTCAGCGTCGCCGGTGGTTTGACCGCCCGGCCCGGCCCTGCACCGGCAAATAGTCCTGTTGGCTGAGTGCATTTCCTGAGATCTCATGGCTATCAGGTGTTCAGCGACGCCGGTGGATACCCGCCGGACCCCGGGTGAAGTCGGTGGCACCTGGTTAAGCACGGCGGCTCCATTGCGAACGCAAACCCAAATAAGGTCTCCCCTAACCCGACACTGTTTGATAATGTGCTCTCCGTCGGGTGATCGCCCTCACATGAATCGAAGAAGGACCACGCATGACGACATTGCGGACAACACTTGAGCCTCCGGGCTCAGGGTCTCCGCCGACGGAATCCGTCGACGCTTCGGGCGGTCGCCACGGCGGTTCCACTGGGCCGTTCGCGCGTACGCGGCGTCGGGTGGCGAACTTGCTCGCCCGACTGGTCGCCATACCGGTTCGCAGCGCGCACACGACCGGACGAAGCGTGCTGATGGCAGGATCGGTGTTCAGATACGCCGTCACCGACACCGTCGCGTTGAAACTGAATTTCGGTGAACTCATCGTCCAAGCGTGGACCCTGCTCAAGGTGACGGCCCTGCCGGCGATACTCATGGCGATACCGTTCGGCGCGATGGTGGCCGTGCAGATATCCGGTCTGGTCAACGAGGTCGGCGCCAACTCGCTGGTCGGCTCAGCGACCGGTGTCGCCGTCCTCCGGCAGGGAGCGCCGGTGACCGCCGGGCTGTTGATGGGTGGCGCGGCCGCCGCAGCAATCACGTCTGATTTCGGCGCACGAGCCATTCGCGAGGAGCTGGATGCCCTACGGGCACTGGGAATCGATCCGGTGCGGCGCCTTGTCGTGCCACGCTTTTTGGCCCTGCTCTTGATCACTCCGATCCTCGTGGTCCTGGTGCTCGCCATGGGCGTAGGTGCGGCTTTCCTCATCGCAACGATGGTGAATGGCGTCACGCCCGGCAGCTTCTGGTTGTCCTTTGGATCGTTCGCGAAGATGGTCGACCTCTGGTTCACGATGGGTAAGGGTTTCTGCTTCGCAGCGATCGTTGCGGTGATCTCGTCGCAGCGCGGTATGGAGGCCAAGGGCGGGCCGCGCGGCGTCGCCGATGCTGTGAATGCGTCGGTAGTGCTCAACGTCCTGCTCATCGTGGGTGTCAATCTTGTCATCACTCAGATTCAGTCGATGTTCTTCCCAATGGCGGTGGCATAGTGGCGGCTCCAGCACAGCATTCGGCGGCGCCGTCGACCTTCCTCGGCAGGCGACACTTCTCGGCGCGTCACTTGACTACGCCCTTCCGGACAGCCGGGCAGTGGGCAACCTTTGTCGCACAGACGATTTGGTTGCTTCCGACGACAGTGCGAAAGTACCCGCGCGAAACCCTGCGCGTCATGAATAACTTGGCGTGGGGTCGAGGCTCGATCATCGTCGACGGTGGCGTGATCGGCGTGCTGGTGATCCTCGGTGTCACGGTCGGGGGCATCGTCGCCATCGAAGCGTTCGCAACGCTCGATCTCATCGGGCTCGGGGCATTGACCGGCATCATCGGTGGATGGGGCAACGTCCGCGAAATGGCACCGCTGGTCGCCGGGGTGGCCTTCGCCGCCCAAGCCGGTTGTCGTATGACCGCCGAAATCGGCTCCATGCGGATCGCCGAAGAAATCGACGCGACGGAAGCGATGGGACTCAGAGCGATCCCGTTCGTCGTCGGCACCCGCGTCATCGGCGGGCTAACCTGCATCATTCCGGGCTTCGTGATGACGCTGGCTTTGAGTTTCTACACGGTCAACATGATCGTACAGCGGCTCTACAACCAGCCTGTGGGTACGTATAACCATTATTTCGTAGAGTTTCTCAGCTTGCAGGACATCGCATTCTCGGTGCTGAAGGCAACGATCTACTGCACAGCTGTGACGATAATTCACTGTTACTACGGATTTTTCGCATCCGGCGGACCCGTTGGTGTTGGCCAGGCGTCCGGCCGCGCCATTCGCGCCAGCCTGGTGACCATCATGGTCCTCGATCTCACGACCACCATCATGATGTGGGGCCTACGTCCAGAATTCGTGTTCAAGGGATAGGGAGATAAATGCTATTCCGCGCGTCTGCAGAAGACGAGACCCGCAGGCTCACTGTCATCGGCGTAGCAGTAACTCTGTGCTTCGCAATCGCCTGCCTTCTGGTGGTCACGAAACCATTCTCCAGCAAGACCGACCACATCTCGGTGGTGATGGACATGCCGTTTGTCGGCCAGGGCGTCGCCACCAACACCCCGCTGATGTTGCACGGTGTCACCGTAGGTGAAGTCACAGCGGTGAAAAGCTTGCCGAGCGGTACCGTTCGGATCAATGCCGACGTGGAAGCCACTCCGGCGGCTAGTTTGACCGAGTCCGTAGGCGTAGATTTCCGTCCTGCCAACTACTTCGGCGTGACCGGCATCAACCTGATTCCCGACGGAGCCGGCGAACCGCTACGGGACGGTGCGGTCATCGCCACCACACCACAGGGCAACTTCACCCTGCAAGCATTGTTAACCCGGATGGGGTCGATCACCGACAGCGTGATCACTCCACAGTTGGTCGACGTGATCAATCGGGCGACCCAATACGCCGACGGGCTCAACCCTTTCATCGAGACGATGCTGGTCGCGGCGGACTCGGTCGCCAGGGTTCAAACTGTATCGACCGAGCGACTACTCAGGAATGCAACCGGTATCAGCGTGGCTTTCCCGGCGTTCACCGATGCTGCGACAGCCGCCGGTTATGGCTGGAATCAGGGATCGAGTGCCATCACGTTCAAGGTGTCCGGCGAACCGGCTTTGCCTGGACAAGAACAGGTCGCCGTCATCGGCGAGGAAGTCACCGAAGAGTACTGGCGGGAACGCGCCATACCGACGCTCGACGTGGTTGCCAACTCACTGTTCGGTGCGATCGGGAAGCTGGAATCCTCGCACGCCACCGATTTGCTTCCAGCAGTCAAACTGACCCAGTTGCTCACCGACACCGTGCCGGCGCTGCTGACACCGGCCGGCATCAACGACACGCTGGTGGAATTGCGCACCCGGTTCGAGAACCTCTACGCAGGTTCTCCCGAACAGCGGGCACTGCAGGTTCATATCGTGCTCGACCAGATCCCGGGTGTACAGGCCCCGATTAATGCGATGGGAGGACCGTGATCAAACCTCGCGCCGCGTTGTGGCGATTTGTATTGGCCGGCATCTTTGCGGCACTGGTGTTCACCCTGATTGTGAACGTGCTACGTCAACCCGTTGCCAACGAAACACGTGCTTACACAGCGGAATTCACAGACATCTCCGGGCTGCGTACCGACGCAGACGTGCGCGTCCGAGGTGTACGCGTCGGAAAAGTCAAAGGGATGCGACTGGAGCACAAGAACGGCCAGGACATCGCGATTGTCGATCTCAGCCTCGACAATCGCTACTCGGTGGTGTCCGCAACGCGACTGGCGATCAAGTACCAGTCGCTCACCGGCGCCCGGTACATCGACGTCACCAACGCCGACGAACACGCTGCGGGTAAGCCACCCGCACAGACATCGATCACGCACATCCCGGTGAGCATGACCCAGCCATCTTTCGACATAACGGCACTGTTCAACGGGTTACAACCAGTGCTGGCCACGCTGAGCCCCGAGGACATCGACCGGTTCACCGAGAACGCTGCCAATTATCTACTCGGCGACGGCACCGGAATCGGACCGGTGTTGGACAGCATCCGGAAGCTGACCGAGTTCACGTCAAACCGTCAGCAGGTGGTAGCTACGTTGATGCAGAATCTGAGCACCATCGCCGAAACATTCGGCGGTCACGCCAAAGATCTTGTGCAGGTGATTGAATGGCTGGACCGGCCCATCGATTCAGCCCTTACCGTGCTAGACGAGTTCCGGAAGTCGGCGCTGTACGGACCCCTGTACACGGGCCATGTCGTGCGTCTACTTGCGAATGCGGGTTTCACGCCGGGCCGGGTAGACATCGACGATGCGCTGGACCGCGCGATTACCGCGTTCTATAACTTCAGCGACGAAGTCAAACGTGTTCCCGTTGTCTGGGACAGCGTTGTGCCGCCCCCCGATCCGGAATCTCCGGTTCCGTGCTCGAGGGGTCCGGCGCAATTGCCGGCGTCCATGGATGTCCTACTGAACGGACAGCGGGTGATCATATGCAACCGGTGAGTTTCTGGCGAAACCAAATGCTTTGGGGTGTGGTCGCACTGGCGATGGTTGCGGTGTTGGCGGTGACGGCGGCCGCGGTGTATGTCCGTCCGCCCGGGCAGAAATTGGTGGTCTTCTACACCGATGACGCGGCCGCGGTCCAGCGCGGTGATGACGTGCGGATGGCCGGCATCTCGGTCGGAAAGGTTGCCAGCCTCAAACTCGAGGCGAATCAGGTGAAGGTCCTGGCAACGGTAGACGAGACAGCATTCGTCGGTGATCAGTCCCAGGTGCAGGTGCGCATGCTCACAATTGTTGGCGGCTACTACGTGAATCTGGTGTCACTCGGCGACGAACCCCTGGGACAGAAAGCTATTCCGGCCGCACGTGTAACGATGCCGTATAGCCTCATGCGTACTCTCGCCGACACGACGAAAGTGTCCGAGCAGATGAATCCCAGGCCGATTCGCGAATCGCTGGACCGAGTGCAAGCGGGGCTGCAAGGAACAAACGTCGATGCCATGACGGCGGCGATCGACGCCGGCAATGCGTTGACTGCGACGATCGATCGGCAGCGAGGGCAGATCTCTGCGATTCTCAACCTCTCCGATGAATACATCACCGAGCTGAGCGGCTACCGAGACCAGCTCAAAGAACTCGTCTCCAAAATCTCCATTCTCGAACAGACACTTGTGCTGTACAGCAAGGGCTTTGCCCAATCATTGAAGGGGCTTGGTGACATCGCGGACGCGTTACTGGTCCCTTACGGAAAGTTCTGGATCAACCACCGCGAGGACTTCATCCAGAAGATTCGTGAATGGGAGGACCGCATCAGACGATGGGTCGAGAACAACAGCAGAATCGTCCCCCGACTGCGCCGGGTGCGAGACAAGATCGAGCGGGTTCTCGACGCGCAGAACGCACTCCCGGAGTTGCTCGCCACCGACGTATGCATCCCGATGCCCGGAAGCCCATGCTGATGTCCACCAAGATCCTTCGCAAACTCCTGCGTACCGCCGGCGGGATTGGTTTGGCTGCAGTTATTGCCGCTGCAGGCTCAGCATGTGCCTCCGGAAGCACGCACGACGTCGCCTTTTGTGCTTACCTACCCGACACCGTCGGACTGTACGTAGGAA
This sequence comes from Mycolicibacterium sp. XJ879, assembly GCF_053483935.1. Taxonomy (NCBI): domain Bacteria; kingdom Bacillati; phylum Actinomycetota; class Actinomycetes; order Mycobacteriales; family Mycobacteriaceae; genus Mycobacterium; species Mycolicibacterium sp. XJ879. Next base: position 249,498 of record NZ_JBEFTH010000004.1, on the reverse strand, counting down.
ACCCGATCACCCAGATGGGTTATCCGATCGGCACGATCACGGCTATCCAACCGGAGCCGACCCAGGTTCGGGTCGAGTTCGCGATCACCGAACAGCGCCAAATACCCAGTGATGTCAAGGCGATAATCCGGTCTCCATCTATCCTCGCTGACCGTTCGATGGAATTGGTCGGCAATTATGCCGACGGCCCAAAACTAGAAGCCGGCAACTGCATTCCGGTCGAACGAACCCTTTCCCCGAAGACCATCTCCCAGGTCATCGGCTCGGCAGACACATTCCTCAACGCGATCAACTCGGCCGGCTCGGAGAATATCGCCGACACTATCGGCGGGATCGACCGCTTGACGCAGGGCAACGGGGCCTCCGCTGGACAGCTGTTGACCACGACTTCTTCTCTGCTCGACAGCCCCGACCAAGCCATCAGCGATATCGGATCGATCATCCGGAATACCGCTGAGCTTTCGACGGCGTTGAAGGAAATGCGGGATCCGCTGAAGGAGATCCTGCAGGACTCCCTGATCACCACCGGCGACGTGGTGGTGGCCCTCGACGGCGCCGCACGCCTCTCCGGGCCGACCGGGCTCGGAGCCCTGGGCCCGCTGATCGAAACGGTTGCCGTGATGGAAACCAGGCTGGGCGACACGACGCAGCTCACGCTGGACGCGGTAAGCGACGCGGTTCGCAAGGTCACCCCCCACTCGCAGGCACTCGCCGATCTGTTCAACCCGGTGCCGTGGTGGATCAATACCTTGGCCAACCACGTCAACGCCAAGGAGTGGGGCACCTTCAATATTGCCTACCGACCGCCGCTCTTCCGAGTTCCCACCCACGACGGGCTTGCGTTGTGCGGCTTCATGAACGCTTCGATGCCCGGCAGTTGCGCCGATGTGAACGGACAGCCGTATGCCGTCGACGTTGCCCTGCTGCAATACGTACTACAGGAAGCGAGCAAGCGATGACGCGCCGGATACGTTCGGTAGCCGTCGGCGCCGCGGTGGCTATCCTGGTGTCATCGTGCGCGTCGATCACGGTCAACTCGTTACCCCAACCGGGCGGCCACGGCAACGACGGCTACCACATCATCCTGAAGTTCGCGAACGTCCTCAATTTGCCCGACCGGGCGAAGGTGGTGCAGGACGGCACCACCGTCGGGATGGTGACGCGAGTCGAACTCATGCCCGATCATGTCAACGTCGTATCGCAGATCGAGTCGAGCGTAGTCGTTCCATCCAATGTCCATGCGACCCTGCAACAATCGACCGTCCTCGGTGACACCTACGTTGCGCTAGACCGACCGCCCACCGGCGAAGCGGCGCCGGCCCTGGCTGACGACGACATCGTTCCGCTGGCACAGACGACATCGCCTCCCCAACTCGAGGACACCCTCGCCAACCTCGCGAACTTTGTCGGTAGTGGGGCCATCCAGCGTGCCCAGAACACCATCATCGGTATCAACAACGTCACGCCTTCGCAGCAGGGTCAGCTGCGCAGTTTGGTGAACCGTGTCGCCGTTGACCTCGACGACCTCGCCGACAACATCGACACGGTCGACCAATGGCTCAACGGCGTAGCGGGAACCGCCGAGGTGATGGTTCGCAATCGTGAGACCTATGAGTACTGGTGGTCGCCGGCAGGCATGCTGGGTTGGGACCGCACCACCGAGCACGGAAGTTACATCGGGACAGTGGTTCCCTCCATCGGGAGCATCTACTCCGGTGGGTTCTGGCTTGAGCCGCTGCTCAACTCCCTGGCCAACGCAACCGGAGCGCTGCAGCAGAGCAAATGGGATTTCGAAGCCGAAGCGCCCCGGTGGCGCGAGTTGTTCGCGGAGTACTTCTATCCGGTTGACAAATACCCGGCCATCAACATCACCTCGATAACCGGACCGGATGGGCAGGAAATGATCGGGAACGTCCAGGACGTGCTTCGGATACTGGGAGCGACGCCATGAGGATCGCCAAGAACATCGCGTCATTCACCGCGTTCGCAGTCCTCATCGCGATCGGCGCCAGCTATATCCTATCGTTCGATTTTCACACTCGAACGCCCGATAACCGCATCGATCTGTCGATGGAAGTCCCGGACGTGAAGGGTCTCGTCGTCGGATCGAGCGTGCTGCTCCGCGGCGCATCCGTCGGGAAGATCACCGGTGTCTCGTCGTCGAATAACGCCGCCACCATCGACTTCTATGTCGAAGGCGATCATCAGATCCCCGTCGACAGCGACGTGCGGCTTGACAACCTCTCCGCCCTCGGCGAGGCCTATGTCGGATTTCGCCCGCGCACCGCCGATGGACCGAAGTTGACTGACGGACAACACATCTCGACCGAATCGATAACTGTGCCGCCGTCCATATCGCAGCTCGCGACCACCGTGGTGCGGATGCTTGACCAAATGGATCCCAACCAACTCGAACGAATCCTCGATGAAAGTGACGTTGCACTGCCTGATCCGAAAGTAGTGCTACCGAATCTATCTCGAGCAAGTCTGCTCAGCAGGAACATGGTGGTCGGGATGGAAGGCAAAGGCCAGCAGATGCTGGACAACTTCCAAACGCTGCTGCAGAACGCCGACTGGGTAGGGCCCAACTTGGCGGAGCTGGCCCCGCACCTCTGGGACTTCGGCCCCGCCATAGCCGATGTGTGGAATGGCACGATGAACGCCATCGTCTGGAACAACCCGGAAAACATGATCTTGTTCGGCAAGTTCTTGGAACGCATACAGCTGTTCCTTGACACTCGGGCATCGGACCTCAAGGTGATAACGCAAACACTGATACCCCAATTCCAGGGCATCAGTGGCGCACTGATGAATTTCGACACAGGTCGGATTCTGTCGAATGTGCTGGCAGGCATACCGGAGGAGGGAGCGATCAAACTTCATGTCGCCATCCCCGATCGCTAGGTCGAGGCCCTCTGAACTACCCCCAAGGAGATTCGATGTCCATAACCGACACAGTCGAGCTGACCGAGAATTCGGCGTCTGCACCGGCCGACGAGCAGGCACCAGAGGAAACCGGCGGGCAAACCTCGACTATCGAAGAAACCGATGAACCGGCGAAGCGATCCGCCACTTCCCGACGGGTCTCGTTATCGCTGCGCACCCTGATCACGGCGATTGTGTTCATCCTGCTGGCCGGCACCGCGGGTGCCCTGGGGTGGCTGTACATCGGTGTTCGAGGCCAATTGCACGCGCAGGCACAGGCCACCGCCGACCGAGAACGCGCGCAGCAGATCGCCACCGAGTACGCGGTGAACGCCGCTCAAATGGACTATCAGAATTTCGGCGAGTGGAAGTCGAGGCTGGTTGACGGGACTTCACCCGAACTGAAAGAGAAGCTGACCAAGGCCGCCGACTCGATGGAACAGTTGCTGGCACCCATGCAGTGGACGTCGACGGCGCGGCCGCTGTCTGCGATCGTCAAATCGGATGCGGGCGGCGTCTATACCGTCGATGCGTTCGTCAGTGTTTTGACCAAGACGGTGCAGGCGCCCGAAGGGCTGCAGTCGACCGCGACCTACAGCATCACGATCGACAGTCGGAAGGACTGGCTGATCACCGACGTGGGGGGAATTGACGCCGCCCTCAGAGGCAGCGGCGGGTGACCATGAGTGTTTCACTGCGCGGTAGTCTCGCGGCGGCGGGCGCCCTGGCCGCGTTCTGCAGTGCCTTGCTCGTCGGCGGACCGGCCGCAGCCGTGCCGTATGAACCATACGACCCGGCAACACATTTCGATCAGCCGCAACGGCTCCCAGTCGTGACGCCCGCCCCCAGCGACTGGCAACCGAAGTTTCCTCCTCCATTTGATACGACGCGGCAGTTCGTGACAGATGCCGATATCAATGCCGAGCGGGAAATGTGTCAGTGGTACACCGCGCAGTACAAGGCGATAAAGCGCCAGATCACGGGACTCAACAACGCCGTCGTACGAGCTAATGGCAACTGGGACGCCGATGGCATACCGCAGCAGGCCGGCATCGTCACGGCCAATCTCGATCAATCGATCGAGTTCCTGAACCCGCGCGTCGATGCACTCACCCGAAGCTTCGATCGCGCCGGCGACATGTATTTCCCGCTCTACCAAGGCGATAGCTTCCATGGGCTGTGGCAGCAGATGTTCAATGTAAGCAACGGAATCAAAGCCCGACAGCCCACCTGGTTCAGCGGCCCGTCCTACCACCAGATGCAGTTCTGGGGCAGCAAGATCAAACGCTCCCACGTCTGCCGCTGACCCCGATTCACAAAGGAGGCGCCCGTGCACAGGGCCCGTACCATCGCAGCGTTGGCCGCGGTTGTCGTGATAGCTGCCGCGCCGGTACCTGCCTGGGCCGGAACGGCACCCAGCGTGACACAGGTCATCGAGCAGGCGCGGAACGCTTCCACGTGCAGTCCGTTGACCTACAGCCCCGAGCTCGAGCGTGCCGCGGAGATCATCAACAGGTCGACCTCCGACTACCTCGACCACACCGGGGAGAACATTCCGGCCGACGACCCGCACCCGATGCCGATACTGACGGAGCTCGGCATCGAGGCCGAGAACGTTCATTCGCTGCAGGGTGCCGGCCATGCCGAGGCAGATGCCATTAAGGGCCTGACTCTGCAGGGATACAAGACGATTCCCGACTGCGCCTATACCGAGTTCGGCACCAGCGGACTCTACGAACCCCAGTCGGGATACTTCCTTGTCGTCGCAGTGTTGGTGCAGAAGTGAGCGCAGCCATGAAACCACTGGGCAGGGCCGCGTCTCGAATCGCGACAGTTTGCCTGGCCGCGGTGTGCGTTCCGGTAGTGGTTAGCCCAGCGGCAGCATGGGCCGAGGATTTCGTCACCTATGAGGTTGTCTCCGACAGCGTCGGCGTCGCCAATGTCGAATACCAGACCAGCACGGGCCGCATAGCGGCGAGATCGGTTGCGCTGCCGTGGCGGGTGGACGCACCAGTGCATACCTTCGACGGCCCGCCGCCGAATGGCAGCCAGGTGCGCGCTGATTGGCGGCCGGTCGCCGCTCCCAGGCGGTGGGTCTCTGTGCGCATCATCCACCAAGGAAAGGTCATCTGCCAGAGCACTCTTGATATCGGCAATGCCACCTGCTATGGCAATGTGCCACGTATTTCGTAGTGTTGCCGCCTGATTCAGATAGGAATAGCCGTGAAGCGTCTCTACAGTGTTGTGGCGGCCCTGATCGCCACCATCGCAGCAGTCAGTAGTCCTGCCTCGGCTCAAGCCGACCCGGACCCCAAGCCGGCGGAGTCGGTCATCGATCCTTTCCCCGACATCAGGTATTACGATGTGGTGGATCCCGCGGCATACGTGCTCCCGGGAGGGGTGTGGTTCGTCGCGCCGGGAGGCCAGCACTGCGGCATTTGGGGCCGCGGAAATTTCGGCTGCACTGGTGATATCCCCGGCGCCCCAGACGGAGTGAGGCATATCGGTTGGATAAACGGGGACCGTGCCGTCCACTACGACTGGTCGATGGCGGTCAGATTCCCTGCGACTCGAGCCGACAAACCCCTGCCACCGCACGGGAAGATCACCCACGAGGGTACCAGTTGCGCTGTCACGATGGACAGCAGAGCTTACTGCGAGCGGGGACCCCTTCGTTTCGTCATGGAGCCCAGCAAGACCTGGCTGTCGGCGGCTTGGATGGACCTGAGTTGGATAGAGCGCGGACCTGCATCATGTAGTCCGCCGGGTGGCGGGCCCTGTTACAGCTGATTAATGGTCACATAACTACCAAACAATGTATGGTTTTGTGGAATGATGACATTTACCTCACTTGCTGTCGCGTCGGTTACGGCAGAACCACAATCCGACGGAAACCCGCTAGTGAGCCCTACCCGGGGCGCGAACAACCATTAGGAGCACACATGGCTGCACCCACAGAGCCGTTCTCTGCCAACGATGAACTTCCCCACCCCGTTGGGCCGGACCCGTTGTGGCAGGAGAGCGTCGTGTTGATCTGGTGGGATGCGGCCGCCGGCGTCGGCGGCTTTCATCGCATCGGTCACGAGCCGGGACGGAACATTTCCACGAGCTGGGTCGGCATCCACACCCGCGATGGCGAACGCTTCACCCAGCATGTGAACATGCCGCTCTCAGACGGTGCCCGGGCAGACACGGGATTTTGTGTCGGTGATGCGTATCAGGCTCGATTCGAGAACGGCCATGCGGTCTGGACCATCCGTGAGGACGACTGCGAAATGGAGCTCGTGGCAACTGATTACACACCGCGTTTCGACCTGTTTCGCGCGGGCGGTACCGTCACCGACGACTTCGCGCCGGGGCACCTCGAAGCCGCCGGCCGGGTCGAGGGACATATCCGCCTCGGCGGACGGCTGACTCAGATCAACGGGTTGTGCTATCGCGACCACAGCTGGGGAAAGCGCGACTGGACAACCCTATTGAGTCACCGTTGGATTGCTGGAACGTGCGGCCCTGAACTCACCTTCAACGCGGCCTCGTGGCACGCCGTTGACGGTTCGTTGCGCAGCTTCGGCATCGTCGTCCGTGATGGCGTGGTCACTTACGCGGATGCGGTCGACCTGCTGGTGTTCATGGAAACGGATGCGACGACACACCGCGGCGGCCTCGCCGCCTTCGAATTGCCCGACGGCGAACGCATCCGGATAGACATCCAGACGCCAATCGGTGGTGCGTTGACACTGCACAATGGTGTGGCATGCATCGACGAGCTGTGTGAATTCGAATACCGCGGCAAGACCGGCTTCTGCGACCTCGAGATCACGACCAACCCGCGCGGGGGAACGGAACCGGTCACCGCGCTGGTCCGCGCGACCCAGCAAAGAGGACTGTCGCGACGCGAGTGGGCCACCGAGGACCTGCTGAGCCCACACCGGAGAGACTCATGACGGCCCCAGGTCACATCACCGCGATAGACGACCAAGCAGCGCGCGCGTACCTACTCAATGTCGCAGATACGCTGGGACGTACTGTCATCCCCGCACTCGATGGCGCCGCGCTGAGCCGCGCGAAGGACTGCTTGACGATCCTGGCGAGGCTGGCCGTGCAGCTTACGGCGCCGAATGACGGCGCTCAGCAACCGCTGCAGTTGCTCGCCGAACTCGACACCTTATCGGGCCGCGAAGCCGTTGAGGCCGACGGTGCAGTACTGGACGCTGAGGAGGCCGTCGCCGCCAAAGTTCGCGGCGACGTCGCTACATCCGGTGACGGGGGCCAGCGCAGCTTCGACCGCGACGGCCTTGAGGGTTTCCTGCGCGCACACTCTATCGGCGGCGAGGCGACAAGGATCGTCGACGCGCGCCCACTGGCCGGCGGGCGTTCCAAACAGACCGTACTGCTGCGCCAGCAAGGGGCCGCCGCACTGCCGGAACGCTTTGTGCTGCGGCAAGACTGGGCCAATTCGGTGGTGGGTACCTCGGTGACACCGGAATTCGAGGTACTTCGACGGCTGCACGCGGCCGGCCTGCAGGTACCGGAGCCGTACTTGCTGGAATCCTCTGACGAGGCGCTCGGCGCACCTTTCCTGCTGGTGGGCCATATCGAGGGTCACATCGAAGGCGACGTCTTCGATCCGCCGGCTTCGGAGAACCTCGCATTGCAGTTCGCCGTTCAACTCGGCCGTCAACACGGGCTGGGCGACGCTGCTTTCGACGGTCTCGATGGCCTCGTCGAGCGCAGCTTCACCCCGGACCAACTGCGGAGCGAGCTCGAAACTTTCGAAGCAATCATATCCGAGCTAAGTGAGCCGAACGCGACAATTGCGGCTGCGCTCGACTGGACCCGACGTCACATCGACGACGTCACAGGACCACGTGTGCTGGTGCACGGTGACCTAGGCTTTCACAACTTCTTGGTGTACGAAGACAACCTCACCGGGGTGTTGGACTGGGAACTTGCGCACCTGGGCCATCCTGCCGAGGATCTTGGATACATCCAGGGATGGGTGCGAAAGATGCTGCCGTGGGAGCAATTCATGGCGGCCTACCATCGCGCAGGCGGACCGCAGTCGTCACAGGCTGCGCTCGACTTCTACACGCTGTGGGCGGGCCTGCGGCTCTACTCGATGCTTTTGCAGGCACGCGCTGCCATCGTCTCCGGAGCCCTGCTCGACTGCGAGGTCACGATGTGCGTAGTGGACTACACACCCAAGTTGTTGCACCAGACTTCAGTCGCGTTGCGCGAGATCCTCGCCAGGAACTAAGCCGGCGCTTACCGTCAGCAGATGAGGTCGAGGGCGGCACGCGCGATGCTGTTCGCGTCGATCCCATGGTGGCGATAGACATCGTCGAGGTCGCCGGACTGGCCGAAGCGGCTGACACCCAGCGCCGCGCCCGCGACGCGATTCACATTGCTCAGGAACGCCAGGGTGTGCGGATGTCCGTCCAGAACGGTGACCATCGGCGCGCGCCGCTTTACGGGAAATGCCTGCTCGAGAATCCAGGTGGGGGCCTCGCAGAAGCCGCGACGCGCCTGCACTGCCTCGAACAGCAACCCGGGGCTGGTGACACAGACGACATCGGCGCCGATGCCCTGCCGGCGGAGACTTTCGGCCGCGGTCAGGGTTTCGGTAACCATCGCACCCATCGCAACCAGCGTCACCGCCGGCTCCGTCGCCCGTTGCAGCGGATAGGCCCCGGCGATGACCTGACGCCGGCGCCGCTCGCGCGCCGCCGGATCGGTCGGTACCGCACCCAGAGTCTGATCGACGGGGCGGGTCGACAACCGCAAGTACGATGAACTACCGCCGGGCCGGCCCATGCGGGCCAAGCAGGACAACAAGATCCATTCGGTATCGACGGCAAATGCCGGCTCGTAGCTGATACATCCAGGCTGTTCGAGCCCGACCGACGGGGTCTTGATCGACTGGTGTGCGCCACCTTCGGCAGCCAACGTCACGCCTGACGGCGTCCCGACAAGTATCGACTGCCCGCCGGCATAAATGCTGAAGGACCACGGCTCCAAAGCACGTTCGACAAACGGATCGTAGAGCACACCAATCGGATACAGGGTCTGGCCCCAACGGCTCCAGGTCGCGCCCAGTTCACCGATCAGGCCCACGAGATTTGTCTCAGCGATCCCGAGTTCGATGTGCTGCCCGGTCGGCTTCTCGCGCCAGTGTAGGAGAGTTTCGCCGTCGTCGTCGAACCAATTACGGCGCTCAATCAGCGACCACACGCCCACCTTGTTCACCCAGCCGGCGAGATTGGTTGTCGAGCTCACATCGGGGCTCACGGTGACGACCCGCCCGGCGACGTCGGGCGCCTCCCGGGTGAGATCCAGCAGAGCGCGACCGAACGCGGCTTGCGTTGTGGTCACCCCGGACGGTGTGCGCCCGAAGTCACCAGGGACCGGCGGGGGTGTTGGATCCGAAATCTGCGGACGTTGCAACCGCTTCCGCGTCGCGGCACACAGCCGTCCCGCGGGGGTCTTGTCGTCGAATCGCCGCCACGGATGGTCCGGATCCATCGCCAGGGCGTCGGCGAGTTCCTCGTATTGGGCCACTGACAACAGTGACGAATGATTCTGCGGATGTCCCTGTGTCGGCAGACCATATCCCTTGATGGTGTAGGCGACAATCACTGTCGGGCGGGTGTCGTCGATCTGCGCGAATGCCTCGCGCAACCGATCCAGGTCGTGGCCGCCCAGATCCCTGACCGCCGCCGACAGGGTTACGTCGTCGAGATCGGCAATCAGCCGCCTGATCTCGGCGCTGTCGCGCCCTTTCCCCGGCAGCACGTCCCGCAGCTGGTCGGGGTCATGTCGCAGCAGCCGTTGATACTCGGCATTGGGCATGGTCAGTATTCGGTCCCGCAACGCTGCTCCCCCGCGACGGGTGAACAACGATTCCAGCAATCTGCCGAACTTGCAGGTGATCACCTGCCAGCCGGCGGCGCCGAACATCCGCGCCAACCGCTCTGCGGCTATCAGTGGAACGACACGGTCCAGCGACTGCCGGTTCATATCCACGATCCAGACCAGCTCGCCCAACTCGGCTACGGCAGGATCGAGAATCGCCTCCCATACCGCCCCCTCGTCCAGCTCGGCATCACCGACCAGGGAGTACTGTCGGCCCAGCGTCGCACCCGCCGACCGGTCGTCTCGGACGATCCCGGCGGCGTCGCCGAACCTGAAATGAACGTAACGCCGCGCGATCGCACCCCAGATCGGAGCTGTCGCCCCGATTCCGACCGAGCCGGTCGAATAGTCAACCGGGTCCGGGTCTTTGGCCCGGCTGGGATAACTCTGTAGGCCACCGAATTCGCGAAGCGTGGTCAGATGCACTTCATCGAGCTCACCGATGAGATAGTTGATCGCATGCAGGACCGGGGATGCGTGCGGCTTCACCGAAACCCGGTCTTCCGGCCGTAGTTGACCGAACCAGAGCGTCGTCATGATCGACACCATCGATGCCGAGGAAGCCTGATGGCCACCGACCTTCAAACCGGACGAATTGTGCCGAACCCGGTTGGCGTGATGGACCATCGCCGTCGACAACCAGAGCACCCGCCGCTCGATTTCCGACAGCACGTCGGCATCGGGGGGATGGGAGCCGAGGCAAATGGAGGGAACTGCGGTGGTGCTCACCGAACCGCCCGGATCACCCGCTGTGCGGCGAGTTCCGCCGAGGCCGCACATCCGTTGGTGCTCGATGCGCTCATATAGTCCCCTGCCAGCTGGACCCGAGACCGATGATCGATCAGGTCGACGAGGTCCTGAACGTAGGAGTACATACCGGGGTAGCTGCGGATGACGGCGGGTTGCCACCGCTCGATGTGGCTGAACTCCACATCGCGGGACACCCCTGGCAACACCTTTTCGACGGACTGGAGCATCTGCGCGGCCAACGCGTCGTCTGCGATGTCACCGCGCTCCTTGCACCAGCTACCCAACCAATAGGTGCTGACGATTCCCTTGTCGTGCGGCGCTGCGCATCGACTGTAGTTGTGCGGCAGGACAACTACGCATAGGCCGTGATCCAGCGACGCGGGCACCGGTATCACCATCGCTTCTTCGTCCGGCTTACGCGACAACGCGAAGTGCGCGGCGTAGGCCGTCCCGTACTCCAGACGGTCGCGCAGAATGTCCTGTTGACCGGCATTAAGCTGAGGAAACAATTTCGGCACTTCGGTGGCCGGGGTGGCGATCACACAGGCATCCGCCACGATGGTGGACTCGACCCCGTCGACCGCGTACGTCACCACGACATCGGTGTCACGCTCGGTGACGTTGACGGCTTCGGCATCCGTGACGACATCGAGTCGACCGGCAATCGCATCGACGACGAATCCGATGCCCCCCTGGTAATTCATGAATCCCGAACCGACGAAGTTCACCGCGGCAAAGAAAAAGTCGACGACGGAGAGCTCGTGTGATTCGGCGCAGTACAGGGCCCTCAGCATCGGGTTGACCAGAAACTCTTCGAGTTCCGGGGTCAGTCGGCGTTCACAGTATTGTGCGGCCGTCTCGATGTCGAAGCGCGCTGCGGCACCCAGGTTTTCGTAGCTGAGGTACTTCTTCATCCGTAGGCCGTCGATCACCAGGTTTCGTGCGGTGAGCTTGCTTCGTACGGACAGTAGATCCGTACGGAGACCATCGGCCACCATGGCAGCACCGGTAGACCGGATGCGATGCAGCCAGCCCCCTCTGGGGATTGCGAGCAGGCCTTGGACGTCGTCGATCTCTGCCGACAGGTTGAGTTCGCGGATCAGGCTCCTGATCGCCGCATACGACGACGGCAGGATATTGGCCGCTCGATTGATCGTGAATCCGCTTCGGCGGATGCTGCTCATCTTGCCGCCGACTGTCGGTTCTCGTTCCAAGACTGTGACCGCAAACCCCTCGCGGTGTAGGCGAAACCCTGCGGCCAATCCGGATATGCCGGATCCGATGACGACCGCCCTCGGTCGTGCGTTGCCAGACATCAGTGCTCTTTCCGTAGTATTCGCACCAGCTCGCCAGCAGCTCGCTGCCCCGCGCCGACACTGGCATTGATACTCGTCTGCGCGTGGTAATCGCCCGCCAACTGAATGCGGCGATCGCGTCGGCTGCGCTCCGCGAATGCACGCAGGTCGGCGTAGGTCCCCGGCCGGCTCGCGACCAAAGCCTGCGACCATCTCGAAACACACGATTCCCGCACATCCTCGCACCAGCCCGGGAAGAGGTCGTTCACCGCCTGTCGGGTGGCGGCGACAATGGACGCGTCGTCGTCACCCCAGTGCCGCCGGGACCACTCACTCGTCCAGAAAGCGGTGAGAATACCGGCGTTGCGCGGCACACGTCCTGGCGCGAGATTGTGACCGAGCGCGACGACGGGCAGGTCCGGTTGGGCGGACCGGGGCACCAAAACCATCGAGGACTCTTCGGCCGGTGCGCGCCCGACGCCGACGTTGACCACAATCGACGACGAGTAGTCCAACGCCTCGAGATAGGTACGACGGTCGCAATCAAGCGCGCTGTGTATCCGCACGACGTCGGGTGCTGGAATGGCAAGGACCGCGGCGTCGAAACACCGCCGGTGTTCGCTACCGCCGGCCCGCCAACTCACCTGCACGCCCTGATCGTCCTCGACAACCCCGTCGACTTCGGTCTCCAGGTGCACATTCAACCCGCGTGCGGCACGCTCGGCGAAGAATGCAACACCGTCCCGATGGGTCCATAGGCTGTTTCCCACCAGGAGTGCTTTCGCGGCGGCGAACAGATCCACGACCGATGTCCGCTCCGGCTCCACCAAGAACAGCGCCCGGGTAAGCGGCGCAAGAAGATAGTCGAAGACCTCCCCGGAGAACCGTGACTCGGCGTAGTCGCGCACCGTCTGGGTGTCGAACGGTGCGGCGGTGGACAGATCTATCGGGTTGATCGCCCGATACATTCTCGCCAGATCCACGCCGAACCGCCACAACGACACTTTGGAGGATGTGCTGAGCGCGCCGAACCGCAACAGACTCCGCGGCTGCCGGCGCCGGATCCGCTCGATGCTTCCCTGCCGGTACACACCGATGGTCGCCCCGCGCTTTTCGATCTCGTCCTCGACGTTCAAGCTCTGCAGCAGCGACCGGACTTCACGGCTGGTCGACGGCAACGCACCGGCTCCGGTGTCGAATCCGAAGCCGTTGCGCCAGACCGTGCGTGTCCGCCCGCCCACGGCATTGGACTTTTCGAACACCGTGGTCTGAAATCCAGCGCGGTTCAACCGGTACGCGCACGCGATTCCGCCGACACCGGCGCCGATGACTGCGACCTGCGGACGTACACCCATCAAGAACTCATTGCGGTCCGGTCGGTGTGCCGCTCCACCTGCGCCCTGCGCGTTGTCCGCGCGGCGAATGCCGCCGACAACTCACACGGTGCCTCAACGACCGGGCTGGCGTGTAGATCCGGGTCATGCCGAATCCGGTGGAACATGTTTGGGTACACCGACCTTTCCGAGATCCAATTTAATCCAACACTATACGGTTAGTGCGGCCGTCGTCGATGCCCATTCGGAAAATCCGCCCTGATGTGGTGAATGCCGTGGAACGGGCCGCCAACCTGGCTGCCCTATGAACGTTCCACTCAGAAGCTGCAACACCGAATTCCGGGCCAAGACGGCTGAGGTATCTTGATGTTCCAAACAGTGTTAGATATTGTGTTTTGCGGGCTCCCCGCCCCATATCCACGTTGAGGAGTCGTCGCGATGCAGTTCAACCACCACTCTCCCGAGTTCGCCACCCACTGGCGTGAGCAGTATGCCGAGATGCGCGCGAAATGCCCTGTCGCACATAGCGACGAATTCGGGGGCTTCTACATCGCGACCGACTTCAGTTCCGTCCAGCAGATTCTGCACGATCCGCAGAACTTTCGCTGTGGCCGCGGCCTTGATGTCGGTACCGGTGAGACCATTCCCGGCGGGGTAACCATTCCGACGAACCCCGTTCGAATGGGCATGATGGAGATGGATCCGCCCCGGTCCCAGACGTTACGCAAGATCATCGCCGGCCGGTTCAGCAAGAAGGCGGTCAACGACTACGCGCCGCGCATGCAGGCGCTGGTGTCATGGTGTGTGGACCGCGTGATCGAGAGAGGGTCAATCGATTTCGTCGACGACCTCGCGAATCCGACTCCCGCCCTGATCACGGTCGATTACCTGGGTCTACCGCTGACGAACTGGGAGTTCTACGCGACGACGCTGCACAAGGCGGCATACCGTGAGAAGGGCTCGGCCAGTGCGGTCGGGGAAATGCTGGACGACATCCGTGCGATCGTGCGTGATCGGCAGTCGCAGCGGCGCGGTGACGACAGCGTGATCGAGCAACTCCTCGACGGCCAGGAGGACGGTGAACCGATCAGCGAGGACATCGCCGTCGAGATGATCTTTATGCTGCTCAACGGCGGCATCGACACGACCACCGCGCTGATTGCCAATAGTTTCCTCTTCTTCGATGAGCATCGAGACAAGTGGGAATGGCTGCGCGAGGACCTCAGCCGCGTCCCGGCTGCCGTCGACGAGTTGATCCGGTATACCAGTCCGAGCACCGGTGTGGCCCGTACTGTCGCCAACCCCGTGACGGTTCATGACGTGGACCTCGAACCCGGAGACCGCGTCCTGCTGGCGTTGGGTTCGGCCAATGCCGACCCGGAGGTGTTCGACGACCCCGCCGAGGTCCACCTGGATCGGCAACGCAACCGCCATCTCTCGTTCGGTTCAGGCATGCACCGCTGCATCGGGACATATGTCGCGGTACAGGAGATGACCCTGCTACTGCGCGAGGTCCTGCGCCGCCTGCCCGACTATCGAATCCGACGTGACAAGGTGGTCGCCTACCCCACCGTTCCGCTGGTGAATGGCTACATCGCCATGCCGGCAACGTTTACCCCCGGCCCCAAGCTGATGGGCGGGGTGCTTGCGGACGATCTGCCCTACCCCCTCGACAGGGTGGCGACGTGACAGCCGAACCCGTTGCCGCTGATCAGCCGAACAGCGGCGCACTCAAGGGCTTACGCGTCCTGGAAGTCGGACACATCATCGGCGGACCGTTCTGCGGGCATCTGTTCGCCGACCACGGCGCCGAGGTTATCAAGATCGAACCACCCGGCGTTGGCGACCCCATGCGGACATGGGGCGGCTTGTACAAGGGGGTCGGGCTGTACTGGTCGATCATCGGGCGTGGCAAGAAGTCCGTCGAACTCGACCTCCGCACGGCGACGGGGCAATCGACGTTCCGTGAACTTGCCCGCACCGCCGATGTGGTCGTCGAGAACTTCCGGCCGGGCACGATGGAGCGCTGGGAACTGGGATTCGAGAAATTGCACCGTGAAAACTCCCGGCTCATCATGGTTCGAATCACCGGATTCGGCCAGACCGGGCCCTACCGCGACCGGGCCGGCTTCGGATCGGTCGCCGAGGCGATGAGTGGCTTTCGGCATCTCTCTGGCGAACCGGACCGACCACCCGTGCGAGTCGGCATCTCGATCGGTGACGCGCTGGCCGCCACCCAGGGCTTCACTGGTGCGCTGATGGCGCTGTGGGCGCGCGACCGTCCCGGAGGACTGGGCCGCGGCCAGGTAATCGACGTCGCACTGTACGAGGCGATGTGGATGTACATGGAATCCACCCTCGCCGAGTACCAGAAGCTCGGCAAGATCCGCCAACCGACCGGCGCCCTCCTGCCGGGCGTGGCACCGTCGAATGTCTATCCTTCCCGCGACGGCCAGTGGATCATCATTGGCGCAAACCAAGATTCGGTATTCCGACGGCTTGCCACACTGATCGGCCACGATGACTGGTTGGCAGAGGATTCCCCCTATCTCACCCACACCGGCCGCGGCGCCGCGCAGACGGAACTCGATACCGCTATCGCGATGTGGAGCGCCCACCTCGACGCCGCAACGGCATTGGCGCAACTTGCCGAAGCCGGCGTGCCAGCCGGTCCTATCTACAAAGCTGACGACATCGCCGCAGACCCGCACTATGCCGCACGCGAAATGATCATCCATCTGCCCGAGCCCGGACTAAACGGCGAGCCCGTGGCGATGCCGGGAGTGGTGCCGAAACTCAGCTCCACACCGGGACGAGTGCGTCGCGGTGCGCCGCGGCTCGGCCAGCACACAGCCGAGATCATCAATAGACTGCAGCACAACGACGTCCAATCCGCTACAACCGAATCATCAGGAGCCCCCCACTGTGACGTCGCATCACCCTAACGTCGGTCCGCTGGCGGGAATCACCGTGCTGGACGTCAGTGCACTCGGCCCCGGCCCGTTCTGCTCGATGATGCTCGCCGACTTTGGCGCGGAGGTCGTCAGCATCAGCCGGCCCGGGCCCCGCGAGAACTTCGATCCGTCCCAGTTCTTCTCTCGAGGCAAGCAGTCGATCGTCGTCGACATCAGAAGGCCGGACGGCGCGCAGTTGATCCGGCACATGACAACTCAAGCCGATGTCTTCCTGGAAGGCTTCCGACCCGGGGTGATGGAACGGCGTGGGTTGGGCCCCAACGAGTTGATGGCCATCAGTTCCAGGCTCGTCTACGCCCGACTGACCGGCTACGGGCAAAACGGGCCCCTATCACAGTCGGCGGGCCACGACATCAACTACCTGGCGTCGGCGGGTCTTCTCGGCACGCTGGGTGACGAACAGAACGGACCCGCCATACCACTAAATCTACTCGGAGACTTCGCTTCTGGATCCATGTCGACCGTCCTGGGTATCACCCTGGCGCTCATCGAGCGGCAGGCGACGGGGCGAGGCCAAATCGTCGACGCGGCGATGGTCGACGGAGCCGCTGCGCTGTTGTCGGCGCAGCTCGCCGAATTCAGCGCAGGCCTTTGGCACGGGCCGGGCACATCGTTGCTCAGCGGCCGGGCACCGCACTACGCTGCGTACCGTTGCTCCGATGGAGGATGGTTCGCCGTCGGAGCCATCGAAGACCGCTTCTACGCTCAGATGGTTTCCACTCTGGGTCTGGACATCAACGAACTGCCCGACCGATCGGATCGAGCGAACTGGGATGATCTTCGCGACATATTCGCCTCCTGTTTCGCCGCGCGAACACGTGCTGAGTGGACAAAGGAGTTTTCTGTCGTCGACGGGTGCGGTAGCGCCGTCCTGCGACTGGACGAGCTTGCGGATGATCCCCACCTGCAAAGCCGAAAAACTGTGTACCGTAACGGTAACCTGCTTGAGCCAGCTCCCGCGCCTCGCTTGTCGGGCTTCGCACCTCCGGTTCGTCAACGGGTGGCAGCCATCGGCCAGGACACCAGAGCGGTGCTGCGCCGCTTCGGGGTCCGCGACAGCCGCATCGACGAGCTCGAACGACAAGGCGTGGTCGAGCAGGCCGACTCCTGACCGCCACAGCGGCTGACGCGCTCAGCCCTCCGTTGTGATGGCAGATTCGGGGCAGGCCAGTACCGCCTCATCGACTTCGTCCCTAAGGTGCTCTGGGACAACGGATTCTAGGACCCGGCCCTTGCCGTCGTCGTCCATGCCGAAGACGTCCGGGCAGATCGTCACGCACCGGGCGTGTCCCTGGCACCGTTGATCGTCGATCGTCACCTTCACGGCCGCACCTCCATCTCAACAACCTGTTCAACCGCGTCCGACCGACGAACCGGCATGGAAACGCAGATTAGCAAACGTCGTTCGGTTTTGTCTAAAGGGATATTTCGGCATGGAAACGCCCAACCGAATCCGCTTTCACCTTGTAAAATCCAACGTTGATCGTTTACGCTGGTACGGTCGGATCGATATCAGGAGCGGACATTTGACCACCACGCCCCCAGCGCCAGAAGACATCCTCGACCACTACGACATGTGGGCTCCGGACCACGAGGCCGTCAAGTGGGACGTCTTCGCCTACGCGCGACGTAAATGCCCGGTGTTTCACACGTCGGCCGACGGCGGAGGTCAGTACGTGGTCACCCGGTACCAGGACGCACGCAGGGTGCTGGAGGATACCGAAACCTTCTCGTCCACAGGTGTGAATCCACGTGGCGCCTCGCCGGTGCCGCTGAATCCGCTGGATGCCGATCCGCCCTTCCAGACCGAACTGCGGCGGTTGTTGAATCCCCTGTTCACCCGGACGTACCTGCTGCGGTACGAGCCCGAACTACGACGCGAGGCGCAGGCGCTGATCGACGGCTTCATCGACAAGGGTGAGTTCGACTTCATCGAGGACTACGCCGCGCCGTTTGTCGGTAACGCCCTGGCCAAAATTGCGTTCAACGAACAAGACCCGGCCAAGATGGCGCAGGCGGCATCCATCGTGATTCGGGTGGCCGCCGAGGCCACCGATGAAGCGTTCTTCGAGCTCGCGGTACTGGCTGGCCAGTATCTCGCCGAACGAGAAGACAATCCCGTCGACCGTGACGATGTTCTCAACGCGGTGACCACCGGCACAATCGGCCCCGACCATCGGCCATTGACCGAAGACGAGCGGTTGGGCGTGATGACCGTGTTGTTCCTCGGTGGCCTGGACACCACCCGCGGCGCCCTGGGATCGATCGCCTGGCATGTCGCCAATGAACCCGACCTCGAACAGCGGCTGCGCGATCCACGCTGGGTCCGCCAAGATCTGGACGAGTTCATCCGGCACTCATCTCCGGTTGGGTGTCTTGGACGTCGCATCACCAAAGACGTCGAAGTGGCTGGCACCCATCTCGCCGCCGGTGAGCAGGTTCTGATCCGATACGACTCGGCCAACCGGGATGAGGACCAGTTCGAGAACGCCGACCGCCTGGAATTCGACGTCCGCCGGCCCGGCAACATGGGGTTCGGCTTGGGCATTCACCGCTGTCTGGGTGCGCACTTTGCCCGGATCCAGATCGCGATCGCGTTCGACGAACTGTTCAAGCGGCTTACGAACATGCGCCTTGTCGATCCCGCCGATGTCCGATGGGCGGCGGGAATCGCCAACGGTCCCGAACGGTTGCGTGTGAGATTCGATCGGTACGCGGGTTCGGAAGCGAACTGAAGTCGGCAGCCCACCACGTTGAGTACGCCGAGCCGCGCGTCCTAGCCGCGGTTGGCCAGCTCGCGCAACGCCAACTCGGTTGTCGGCCAATCCATGCACTTGTCGGTGACCGACTGCCCGTAGGTCAGCGGACGGGCCTCGGCGGCTTGGGCGCCACCGACCAGGAAGCTCTCCAGCATCACGCCGCTGACCGGCACCCCGTCGCGGACCAACTGTGCGACCTCGGCGGCGACGGCGGCCTGGCGGACGTGGTCCTTACCGGAGTTGGCGTGGCTGCAGTCGACCACTACCCGACCGGGTAGACCCGCCGCGGTGAGCTTGGCGGCGGTGGCGCTCACCGACTCGGCGTCGTAGTTGGGCCCGCCGGTGCCGCCGCGCAGGATCACGTGGCAGTCGTCGTTGCCTGCGGTGTTCACCAGGGCGCCGCGGCCGGTGTCGTCCATACCGAAGAAAACATGTTGGGCCGCAGCGGCTTTCACGCCGTCGACCGCGACCTGGATGTTGCCGTCGGTGCCGTTTTTGAACCCGACGGGCATCGACAGCCCCGACGCCAGCTGGCGGTGCACCTGCGATTCGGTGGTGCGGGCACCGATCGCGCCCCACGCGACCGCGTCGGCGATGTACTGCGGGCTGGTCGGCTCGAGGAACTCGCATCCCACCGGAAGCCCGATGTCGATGACCTCGAGCAGCAGTTGGCGCGCGATGCGCAGACCGCGGGCCACGTCGAAGGTGCCGTCCATCCCGGGATCGTTGATCAGACCCTTCCAGCCGATCGTGGTGCGCGGCTTCTCGAAGTACACCCGCATCACGATCTTGAGCTGATCGCGTAGTTCCCCGGCCACCTTGGCCAGCCGGCTGGCGTAGTCGAGTGCCGCGACCGGGTCGTGCACCGAACACGGGCCAACCACGACCAGCAACCGGTCGTCCCGGCCTGCCACGATATCGGCCACCTCGTCGCGGTCGCGGGCCACCCGCTCCGCACGCCGGGCACCGAGCGGGAACTCGGTGAGCACATCGTGCGGGCTGGGGATCTCGCTGAAACTGCGGACGCGCCGGTCAGACGTGGCAGGCGGGGTGGCGGTCTGCGCCAGGTTCATCTCGGTAGTGCCTTTCTTGACTGGGCACCTGGGTGAATCTCCGGCGCCCTCTTAACGACGAAAGGCAGCGACCTGATGGTCACTGCCTGGGCTCCGGGTGGACGCGTGCTTAGTGCTGCGCTCTATCGGCCCCACCCGGAGCCTTGATAAAGCGCCAATAGCCGGCACACACGCTGATCACGCGACCCAGGCTATACCGGCGTCCCCGAACTGGCCAAATCGGCCCGGTACGCAGCTAACGGTCCACTTACGGCCCAGTAAATATTTAACTTGCATGTTCAATTTGCTGTGATATGTGACCATGTGGATCTATACCGCATGTACCGGCATTAATAGTTCTTCAATACTTGGGGACATATTGATCTTTGCTTGCTGGAAGCTATCATTGGCAAATGGCTGGTTCGGTCCTGAGCCAGCCTCACACAGGAGGTCAAGGGAGGAACATGGCTAAGCACAAGGCGGTAAAGGCGCTCGGGGTGGGGCTAGTGGCCGGCGGCCTGATGGTCGGCGGGCCCGCAGGTGTCGCGTTCGCCGATGGCGGTCTCGGAGGCCTTCTCGGCTCGGTCGTCGACGGCGCCAACGACGCGGTGCAGAACGTCGTCGGCGGCACGAACGGCGCCGTGCAGAACATCGTCGACCAGAACAACAAGGGCCTGCAGGGCATCACGGAAATCAACAACGAGGGCCTGCAGAGCGTCGTCGACCAGAACAACAAGGGCTTGCAGAGCATCGTCGACCAAAACAACAAGGGTCTGCAGAGCGGCGTCGGGTCGCTCAACGACGCCGTTCAGGCGACGGTGCCAGCCACGCAGTCCACATTGTCGGCCGCCAACG
The DNA here is from genome assembly GCF_053483935.1 of Mycolicibacterium sp. XJ879. NCBI lineage: Bacteria > Bacillati > Actinomycetota > Actinomycetes > Mycobacteriales > Mycobacteriaceae > Mycobacterium > Mycolicibacterium sp. XJ879. The sequence continues at coordinate 228,641 of NZ_JBEFTH010000004.1, read as the reverse complement.
GGTTGGTGAGGTTCGCCGTCCACGGCTTGCTGAGGGGCGGCAACTAGTTCCGCGCTCGAAGACACCCCCGGTTCCCTGTCGGACCGGGGGTGATTCGTTACCGCCTATTACCCTCTGCTGCAGTGGGTTCGGTCAGCGGACCCGCGTCCAGGGTTGACAATTGAGCGACTCGAAGGCCTTGACGGTCGAGTTGATGTTCGCATACATCGGACCCATGGAGATGTTCGTCGCGAGGACGTTGTCCTTGTTCGCATCGGGTGTGCTGTAAGTGAACCAGACACACATCGAGTCCTGTGTCGGCACGTCGTTGATCCAGACGCCGAACACCGAGGCCGTTCCGTCCGAATGGTAGAGGCCTGGCGCGATGTCGGGCCCGACCAGAAAAAACCCGTTTCCCGGGATGGGATCCAGCGGCGCGGCCGCCGCCGGTGAGACATACGCGATTGCGGCCGCCGAGACGAACACCGCGGCGGCTGCTTGAGACCAACACTTCAAGGGCATCGTTCCTCGTTTCGTTGCCCGAAGACTTGATGTGCCTTGATGTGCAGCGTATGCCTTCGACCGTTGGGTGGTGCAGATTTCGCGACCGCGACGAGCGCGGCGCGGGCCACATCAGTCCGTTCCACCCACCACCAGACCCGGCCCATGCTCGACGAAACCGAAAACACCCCCGGCCGCGACGACGGGGGTGTTTCGCCGAACTACGAACTAGTGCGCGTGGACGTGGGGACCGTGGCCGTGGCCGTCGTCTATCTTCCTCCGGCTTCTCCACCACCGCCGTCTCGGGAGTTTACGATGTGCCACTACTACCGAAACGGCGCCCGTACCGGTCATCCAGTTCAGCCAACCAACGGACGCCACCACCTACAGAGTGGTTGGGCGAGACACGGGCTGCCGCGGCTGCAGCCAAACTCATTGGCGCAGAGCGGAATGGGCCAGTCTTTGTGCCCGTGATTTTTCGTGAACCAAGAGTTGGCCCAGGCTCGAGGCCACCGATTCAACATCCTCGACGGCGAACCACGGTGGCGCCAACCGACAGCGAGTCGTTTGCTACTGTCCTGCAGTCATGAGCACGCCGTCACCCCCGCCTGGTTGGTATCCAGACCCCTCAAATCCCGGCCAATCCATCTACTGGGACGGCACAAAATGGACCGTACGCAGGGCAGGCGCGCCAACATCAGCGACTCAGGGCGTTGGTCGATCCAATTCCGATGCTGTGGTCAAGTGGGTCGCTGGCAGCGTCGCTGCAGTCGTAGGGTTGGTGATCGTCTTTTCCGCACTAGGCGGTAAAGACAGCGAGCCGATCGACGAGCTGCACCTGCCGCCCGTACGGGACGGCAAGCTGGAGTTCACCCTGCTTTCCTGGAACGGACACGCTGGAAAGCTGCGGGTTGTGAACATCGGAGACCGTTCGTGGTCATACGCCGGCGACAATCAGAAGGCTGTCGACGCCGGAGGCCGGGAATTCGACTGTGATGGCGAAACCGTAAGTGATATCCAGCCTGGGCAAGGGATCATCGACTCGCTCACATGCCGCAATGGCGAAGTTACTATCCACCACCTCGAAGTTCACGATTCTTGGCTTTCGCTCGGAGCCGACCTCATCCTGGAACCGACTCTCGGGGATGACCCACCATCGCCTTGAGCAACAAAGATTGACTCACATCATCCTGGGCGGCATGCTCGCCGAAACCGAAAACACCCCCGGCCCAAGCGGACCGGGGGTGCCTCGTCTCCGTGCCTAGTGCGCGTGGCCGTGGTGACCGTGGCCGTGGCCGTCGTCCTCGGGCTCCTCGGGCTTGTCAACAACCGCGGTCTCGGTGGTGAGCACCATCCGCGCGACCGAGGCCGCGTTCATCAGCGCCGAACGGGTCACCTTGACCGGGTCGACGATGCCGGCGGCCGCCAGGTCGCCGTAGCTCAGCGTCGCGGCGTTGAAGCCCTGTCCCTCAGGAAGTTCCAGGACCTTGCTCACCACCACCGAACCGTCGAGCCCGGCGTTGGTGGCGATCCAGTGCAGCGGTGCTGACAGCGCCGCGGCGAACAGGTCGACACCCAGCCGCTCGTCGCCGGAGAGGCTTTCGCGCAGCTTGTCGGTGGCTGCGCGGGCACGCACCAGCGCTGCCCCGCCACCGGCGATGATGCCTTCCTCGACCGCAGCCTTGGCCGCCGCGATCGCGTCCTCGACGCTTTCCTTGCGCTCCTTGAGCGCCGTCTCGGTGGCCGCGCCGACCTTGATGACGGCCACCCCGCCGGCCAGCTTGGCCAGCCGCTCTTCGAGCTTCTCGCGGTCCCAGTCCGAGTCGCTGGCCTCGATCTCGGCGCGCAACTGCTGGGCGCGCCCATCGATGGCGTCCTTGGTGCCGCCGCCGTCGACGATGACGGTGCTGTCCTTGTCGACGACGACGCGCCGCGCGGTGCCCAGCACGTCGAGGCCGGCCTCACGGAGCACCAGGCCCACGTCGGGGTTGACGACCTGCCCTCCGGTGACGATCGCGAGGTCCTCGAGGAACGCCTTGCGGCGGTCACCGAAGAACGGCGCCTTGACCGCGACGGCCTTCAGCGTCTTACGGATGGAGTTCACCACTAACGTTGAAAGCGCTTCGCCCTCAACGTCTTCGGCGATGATCAGCAGCGGCTTACCGGCTTCGGCGACCTTTTCCAGCAGCGGCAGCAGGTCGGGCAGCGAGCTGATCTTCTCGCGGTGCAGCAGCACCAGCGCGTCCTCGAGCACCGCCTGCTGGGCGTCGAAGTCGGTGATGAAGTATGCGGACAGGAAGCCCTTGTCGAAGCCGACACCCTCGGTGATCTCGAGTTCGGTGTTCAGCGTCGAGGACTCCTCGACGGTGACGACGCCGTCGTGGCCCACCTTGGTCATCGCCTCACCGACCATCTCACCGATCTCATCATCGCGTGACGAGACGGTGGCAACCTGGGCGATGCCCTGCTTGTCGGACACCGGTGTGGCCGACGTCAGCAGCGCTTCAGAGACCGCGTCGGCGGCCTTGGCGATGCCCTGGCCCAGCGCGATCGGGTTGGCGCCGGCGGCGACGTTGCGCAGCCCGCCCTTGACGAGGGACTGGGCGAGCACCGTCGCGGTGGTGGTGCCGTCGCCGGTGACGTCGTTGGTCTTGGTTGCGACGGACTTCACCAGCTGCGCGCCGAGGTTTTCGAACGGATCCTCGAGGTCGATTTCGCGCGCGATCGTCACGCCGTCGTTGGTGATCTGCGGTCCGCCGAACGCCTTGGCCAGCACGACGTGTCGGCCACGCGGCCCGAGGGTCACGCGAACTGCGTCGGCGAGCTTGTCTACGCCCGCTTCCAGTGCGCGGCGCGCAGTTTCGTTGTACTCAATCTGCTTGCTCATGGATGTCTTTCCCTAGTTACGCATGCCGCCCCGGAGATCACCCGTTGGAACGGGGATTTCCGGGGCGGTACACGGGCGCTTACTTGTTGACGACAGCCAGCACGTCGCGGGCCGACAGGATCAGGTACTCCTCGCCGTTGTACTTGATCTCGGTGCCGCCGTACTTGCTGTAGATGACGGTGTCGCCCTCCGACACGTCCAGCGGGATCCGCTTTTCGCCGTCCTCATCCCAGCGGCCAGGGCCGACTGCGACGACGGTGCCTTCCTGCGGCTTCTCCTTGGCGGTGTCGGGAATGACCAGACCGGAAGCGGTCGTGGTCTCGGCCTCGTTGGCCTGTACGAGGATCTTGTCCTCGAGTGGCTTGATGTTCACGCTCGCCACGATGGAGCCCTCCAGTGGTTCGGGTAGTAGATCCGGGGCCAGGCCCCGGATCTAGAGATTCCAGTGTTACCAGGTGTTCGGCATAGCGTCCGTGCCCAGGAGCCGTCGTCGCGGGTGCCGGCACAGGGGGTTGGCCGCCTGCCACCTAGCACTCTATACATGAGAGTGCTAGCACTCAAGGTCACCCCTCTGCCTAATTCCTGGCAGCAGGTGATCGGACACGTCACCGAGCAACTCGATGTCGACGTGGCGGTCGGTGAAATACCAGCCGGAGCGGTCCCGGGCGAAGCTGTCTCGGTAGCGGCCCACGACGATCGGCTGCAGCGCAATGGTGTCGGTGGCCTGTACGACGCAGAACGTCGAGCGGGCCTGCGCGGTGTCACCGTCCACCTCCACGATGGGGTTGAGCACCAGGTGCCGGGTGCGTGGGGTGTTGGTGTGCTCCGGAAAGCGACGGGTCGTGGCGGCGAAGAGACCGGCGATGTTTTCCTCGCCGGCCACCCCCATGAACCGTCCCCTGCCCAGCAGCCGCCCGACCCCCTCGAAGTCGCCGGCGTCGATCAGCTCGGCATAGCGGTACAGCAGCTCGGTGACGGCGAGCTTGTCGTCCGTGCTCACGCGACCTGTCCCTGCAGCACCGGAAGGCCCGGGTCGCTGGCCACATCCAGCGGCGACGCCGTCGCACCGGCGGCGATCAGGTGCGCAGCGAAGGACGCGATCATCGCGCCGTTGTCGGTGCACAGCCGCGGCCGCGGTATGCGCAACGTCAGCCCGGCGGCCGCGCAGCGTTCCTCGGCCAGCTCGCGCAACCGCGAATTGGCCGCCACCCCACCGGCGATCAGCAGCGTCTTGACCCCGAGCGCGGTCGCGGCGCGCACGGCTTTGCGGGTCAGCACATCGGCGACGGCCTCCTGGAAACCCGCCGCCACGTCGGCCTGCGCGGCGTCGGGATGGCTTTCGACATAGCGGGCCACCGCGGTCTTGAGCCCGGAGAAGCTGAACGCGTAGGGATCGTCGCGCGGGCCGGTCATGCCGCGCGGGAAGACGACCGCGTCGCGGTCGCCGGTGCGGGCCAGGTCGTCGAGCACCCTGCCGCCCGGATAGCCGAGCCCGAGCAGCCGCGCCACCTTGTCGTAGGCCTCCCCCGCGGCGTCGTCGACGGTGCTGCCCAGCTCGACGATCGGCTCACCCAGCGACCGCACGTGCAGCAGGTTGGTATGCCCGCCCGACACCAGCAGACCCACGCACTCGGGAAGCGGGCCGTGGTCGTAGACGTCTGCGGCCAGGTGCCCACCCAGATGGTTGACCGCGTAGAACGGCACCTGCCACGAGGCCGAATAGGCCTTGGCCGCAGCCACTCCCACCAGCAGCGCACCGGCGAGACCGGGGCCGATGGTGGCCGCGACGACGTCGGGTTTGGTGACGTTGGCCGCCTCCAGCGCGCGGCGCATCGTCGGGCCCAGCGCCTCCAGGTGCGCCCGGCTGGCGATCTCGGGGACGACGCCGCCGAACCGGGCATGTTCGTCGACGCTGGAGGCCACCTCGTCGGCGAGCAACGTCACCGTGCCGTCGGCATCGAGTTGTGCGATGCCGACTCCGGTTTCGTCGCAGGAGCTTTCGATGGCCAGGATGACAGTCATGAGGGATCTCGTCTCATCGTATAGGCATCGGCGCCGCTGACGCGGTAGTAGCGCCTGCGCACGCCGACGATGACGAACCCCAAGCTCTCGTACAGTTTGATGGCGGCCTCGTTGTCGGTGCGAACTTCAAGGAAAACCATTGCGTCCGATGCAATTTCGAGCAGCCGCGCGACCAGCTCCCTGCCGATGCCCTGCCCCTGGTAGGCGGGGTCAACGCCGACGGTGTGGATCTCGTACTCGTAGGGTCGTTTTCGGCCGAGCCGCGCGATGCCGGCATAGCCGACGAGCTTGTCCTGCGCGCGCGCCGCGACATAGTGGATGTGCTTGGCCGCCAGCTCGGCCAGAAACGCCCGCGTCGGCCAGGGGTCGTCACCGTCGAACAGCTGCGCCTCCAGCTCCGCGCACCGGGCCGCGTCGCGGGGGGTCAGCTTGCCGTATTCGACGTTCATCGGGGCGCTGCCGACGGTTTGGCGTCGGGGCGTCGCAGGTAGAGCGGGATCAGCGGGGCCGGTTCGGCCGACCAGTCCGCGACGGCTCGCACCAGCCCCGCCGGCGTCGGATACAGCGCGGGTCCGGCCAGGATGTCAGCCGCGCCCGGCACATCGGCGGGGGCGTTGACCGCCGGCCCGTCGATGCGTACGCCGTCGCGGTAACGCGCCCAGTACACCTCGCGACGGCGGGCGTCGGTGACCACCAGCACCTCACCGGTGGTTTCGACGCCTATGGCGTCCAGGCTGCAGACACCGTGCACGGGCACCCCCAGCGCATGCCCGAACGCCGCCGCGGTGGCCATCCCGACCCGCAGCCCGGTAAATGGCCCGGGGCCGCAGCCCACGACGACGGCGTTCAGCTCATCGAAGGTGACCTGTGCGTCGGCCAGCGCTGCCACCACGTTGGGGGTCAGTTGTTCGGCATGTGCGCGGGCGTCGACGGTCACCCGCTGCGCCAACACATGCGCCGCCGTATCGAGGCGCACCACGCCCGCGGTGACGGCCGGGGTGGCGGTGTCGATGGCCAGCACCACAAGGCTCATGGTGCGCTCCAGTCCCATACCGCGGTGCGCACTTCGCTGTCCGAGCCGCGTTCCAGCCGCACGTCGAGGTGGCTGTCGGAGAGCCGCTCGGCAAGACCTTCACCCCATTCGACGACCACGACGGCGTCCTCGAGGTCGGTGTCCAGATCCAGCGAGTCCAGCTCGGCCAGCAGGTCGACCGAAGGCTGATCTAGCAGCCGGTACAGGTCGACGTGAATCATCGCCGGTGCCTCGGGTTTTCGGGCACGATGCACGCGCGCGAGCACGAACGTCGGTGAGATGACCGGACCATCGACGTCCATCGCCTCTGCGATTCCCTTGGCCAACACCGTTTTCCCCGCACCCAGCGGTCCCGACAACACCACCACATCCCCTGCGCGCAGCTGCGCGCCCAGCCGTGCGCCCAGTGCGGCGGTGTCTTCGGCAGTGGGTAATTCCGCTGTGCCGGGGGCACGTTCAGTCACGGTTGCGGACCCGTTCGACGACGCGGCGGGTAAGCGCGACGAGCTTGGAGGGAGTGGCCCGTTCGACCATCCGCACCAGCGCGTCGTCGATGATGTCGGCCTGTTCGAGTTGCACCAGATGCCCTGCGCCGGGCACGATCACCAACTCGGACTTGGGCAGCGCGGCCGCCATGTCTTCGGAGTACTCCTTCGGCGTGAGCAGATCGCGGTCACCGCAGGCGATCAACGTGGGCACTTTCGCCAGGGTGGCCAGCCCCTCGGATTCGTCGTGTACCTCGAGGGCATGCAGGAACTCCACCACGGTCGCTATCGGCGTGTCGTGCATCATCTGCTCGGAGAACGCCACGACGCTGGGGCTGACCTCCTCGTCACCGTAGGATGCCGCGCGCAGGATCGGCGCGATCACCGACTTGGCGACGCCGCGGGTGCGGTGCACGGCCTTGGGCGCGTAGCGCACGGCGAAGCGCACCGCCTCCAGCGCCGGGTTCTTCAGGATCTCGCCGAGCGGTGATCGCGAGACACCTTCGGCCGCAGAGGAGATCAGCGCGGCGCCGACGATGCGTGTCGGATAGCGCTGCGGGTACTGGCGGGCGTGGGACAGCACGGTCATCCCGCCCATCGAGTGTCCGACCAGCACTACCGGGCCCTGCGGTGCCATCACCGCGAGCACGGCCTCCAGGTCACGGCCCAGTTGCTCGACCGTGTACTCCTGGGGTGCGGACTCCTCGGACCGGCCGTGGCCACGCTGGTCGTAGAACACCATGCGCACCTGATCGCCCCACTGCTCGGTGAGCCGGGCCCGCTGAAAGTGGAAGGCGCCCATGCGCAGACAGAACCCGTGCGCGAATACGACGGTGAGAAATGCGTCTTTGGGGCCAACCTCGCGCACGGCGAGCGACACACCGTCGGGTGTGGTGACCACATAGCCGCGGTCGGCGTCGAGCAGGGTGAAGTCTTCGTATGCGTACGGGTCATCGACACTGAGCCGGCGGCGCAGCGAACGGGCGACCGAGAACCCCGCAGCCGTGCCGACTGCGGTCAGCCCGGCCCCGCCCGCCAACCAGCGGCCACCCGCACCACGGTCGTCTGGTGGCTCGATTTCGTTGTCCGTCAACGGTTCGTGCCTGCCTGTTGGGTTCCGCGGTAAGTCCTGACGACACGGCCGCGCGGGCTGGTGACCACCTCGTAGTTGATGGTGCCCAGCAGATCCGCCCAGTTCTGCGCGGTGGGCTCGCCATGTGTGCCTGGCCCGAACAGAATCGCGTCGTCGCCTTCGGCCACATCCGTGTCGGGGCCCAGATCGACCACGAACTGGTCCATGCAGATCCGGCCCACGTTGGGTCGCAGCCGACCGTTGATCAGCACGTCGATGCGCCCACTCAACACTCGAAACACCCCGTCCGCATACCCGATCGGGATCAACCCAACCGTGGTGTCGCGCTCGGCGATCCAGGTGTGCCCGTAGGAGACCCCGTCCCCGGCGCGTATCGATCGAACAAGCGTCACAGGGCATTTCAGCGTCATCGCGGGGTGCAGGCCCATGTCGCCGCGTTCGGGGATCGGGGTCTGCCCGTAGACGGCGATGCCCGGGCGGACGAGGTCGAACGCCAGGTCCGGGCGCGTCATCGCGGCAGGCGAGTTGCTTAGATGCGCGATCTCGAACGCCACACCCTGCTCGCGCGCGTACCGCAGCATGTCGGTCAGACGTTCACCCTGCTGGGCGTTGAGGGGATGCTCGGGGCAGTCGCCGTGCACCAGATGCGACATCAGGCCGCGTAGCCGCACCGCGCCGTCGACGTGTGCGCGCTTCAACGCGGTCAGCAGCGCGGGATAGTCCGACGGGCTGCAGCCGTTGCGGCTCAGCCCGGTGTCGACCTTCACGGTGACCGTCGCGGCGGCTCCGGTGCGTTCGACCGCGTCGAGCAGCTCGTCGAGTTGGCGCACCGACGACAGCCCGATCTCGACGCCGGCGTTCAGCGCGGGCGCGAAGTCCGTGCCGGGCGGGTGCAGCCACGCCAGCACGGGCGCGGTGACCCCGTCGCGCCGCAACGCCACCGCCTCGCCGACGGTGGCGACACCCAGTTCGGTAGCACCTGCGGCCAAGGCGGTCCGGGCGACCTGGGCGGCGCCGTGACCGTATCCGTCCGCCTTCACGACGACCATCACCTGCGCGGATCCTGCCAGCTCGCGCAGCAGCCGCACGTTGTGGGCGATGGCGTCGAGATCCACCACCGCCTGGGCGGGCGCGGCGGCGGATGTCGTCAGCTCGGTCGTGTGCATGCTCATGTCACTACGGCCGATTGTCCCAGACGGGTGGTCTGGATCGCCGCGCGCGACCGCCTACGCGTTCGCCCGCGCCTCGAGCTCAGTGTTTTCCAGCACAGTGACCGCCAGGATGTCGCTGGGGACGTCGACTTCGATGCGGTGCCACCGTCCCCTCGTCATATCGAAATCCCTTCTGCTGTCAGTGCAACGCTCGGCGCAGCACTGCCGCGAGTTCGGCGATCTGCCGCTGCGACACCTCCGCCGACAGGATGGCCTGCGAGCCGTGGAAGGTGCCCGACCACTGGTGTGCCTCGACCGGGACGCCGGCCGCCATCAGGCGCATCGCGTAGACGAGGCCTTCGTCGCGGTTCGGGCAGAACTCCGCGGTCGCGATGTAGGCCGCAGGCAGGCCGGACAGTTCCGTTGCCCGCGCCGGCGCGGCGTACGGGGTTGCGGTCGCGCCGCCGAGGTAGTGCTTCCAGATCGCCGTCACCTTGTCCCGGTTCATCCACGGCGTTTCGGTGAAGTTGCGTGCCGACCAGGTCTCCTGCCGGTCGTCGAGGCCGGGCTGGTTGAGCAGTTGGAAGCGGATTGTCGGGCCTCCTTCGTCGCGGGCGCGCAGCGCGACGGCGGTTGCGAGTGCGGCGCCGGCACTGTGCCCGCCGACCGCGATCCGGTCGGGGTCCACACCAAGCTCCGCGGCGTGCTTCGCGGTCCACTCCAGCACCGCGTAGGCGTCGTCGATTGCGGCGGGGAACGGGTTCTCCGGGGCCAGCCGGTAGCCGACGGAGACCACCGTCACCCCGGATCCGGCGGCCACCCTGGTGGCCCACGGATGCTCGGTGCTCAGGTCGCCCATCACGAAGCCTCCACCGTGCAGCCAGACGATCGCGGCCTCGGCGCCCGGTGGCCGGTAGATGCGGATCGGCACCTCCGGTTCGGCGGGCACCGTACGGTCCTCGACCACCAGGTCGGCGACGTCGGGCACCGGTATCGCGGCGGCCAGCGCGGCGAAGTTCTTGCGTTCTTCGACGGGATCGGACAGTTCGGCCGGGGGGAACAATGCGAGAAACGCTTCGAGTTCGGGGTCCATGTTTCCCATACTCGGCGCTTGCCGCCCGCAAGACATCCGACATTCGTCGGCAATAGTCAGGTGATCATCCGACGATCGGCGCCTACGCTGCACAGCATGGAAGCGTTGGTGGCGCGGCTGTCGCGGCTGGACGCCGACGCCGAAGGCGCGCTGCGGGTGGTCACGTTTTTCGACACGCTGATGCGCAGGCGCGTGGATCTGCCCGCGCTGGCGCGGGCCGCGGCGGGCCTGGCCGAGTGCACGGCCGGCATCCGCCTGCACGCCACCGGACAGTCGATCCGGATGTCTGCCGCCGGCACCGAGGCGTCCGATCCGGCGCAGTCCGCGTCGTCGGAAGCCGTCGTCACGCTCGACGACGAGGACATCGGCACCGTTTGGCTGGAGCGTTGCGGACCGGTCCGGTCCCTCGACGAGCTGGCATTGGAACGCCTGGCGATCGCGGTGGCCGCCGTCGTCGAACGGTACGGCCCAGCGCAGACCACGATGGCCGACCCCGCGCTGGTGGAGCTGGTCATCGCCGGCGACACCGATGATGCGGGCAGAAACCGCGCGTTGCGCCTGCTGGGTTTCGCGCCCGGCAGCCCGGTCCGCGTCGCCGCAGTGCGTTCAGCGACGCCGTTGGACCGGCTCGGCGCCATGGTGTGCCCGGCGCGGCCGGTCAAGGCGGCGCAGCTCGGCGATGTCGGCGTGCTGTTGACCGGGGAAATAGCCGACGAGGCGTTTCCGGCAGGGGTGCGCGCGGGCGTCGGCGTCGCCAAGCACGCCGCCCGGTCGTGGCGGGAGGCACGTACGGCGCTGCGGTTCACCACCGCCCGTCGCCCCGTGGTGCGCTACGACACGCTCGGTGCCGTCGCACTGCTCGCGCAGGTGCCTGAAGGCATCGCCCGCGACCATCCCGATGTGGCTGCTGTCACCCGGTTGGCAAGCACGCCAAGCGATCTCGATACGCTCGATGCGTACTGCACGACCGGTTCGCTGCGCCGCGCCGCCGACGTGCTCCACCTGCACCACAGCAGCGTGGCGCGCAGGCTCGATCAGCTCGGCAAGACGCTCGGGTTCAGCCTCACCGAATCCGGCGGGCTGCTGCGGGCCAGCGTCGCGTTGACGACCTGGCGGCTACTCGACGACAGCTGAACGCGTCAGTGCGCGAAGGGTTGCACCCCGTTGAAGTGCCCGCCGGGTTTGAGCTCGTCGAGATGATCCAAAACGGTGGTCAGATCGTCGCGTAACGCGCGGGCCATGTCGGCGGAAAAGCCCTCTCGCACCACGACGCGCAGCACGGCGACGTCGTTGGCGTTGTCCGGCATCGTGTAGGCGGGTACCTGCCAGCCGTAGGCGCGCAGGGTGTGTGAGATGTCGAACTCGGTGTAGCCGAAATCGCCGGACAGCTTGAAGCTGACCACCGGGATCGCCGACCCGTCGGTGATCACCTCGAAATGTTTACTGTCGCGCAGCTGGTCGCCGAGCCAGCGCGCGGTCTGCGACAAGCTCTGCATGACCTGGCCGTATCCCGCGCGGCCGAGGCGCAGGAAGTTGTAGTACTGGCCGACCACCTGGTTGCCGGGCCGGGAGAAGTTCAGCGTGAACGTCGGCATGTCGCCGCCGAGGTAGTTGACCCGGAACACGAGGTCCTCGGGCAGGTGTTCGGCGCTGCGCCACACCACAAACCCGATGCCCGGGTAGGTCAGCCCATACTTGTGGCCGCTGACGTTGATCGACACCACCCGCGGCAGCCGGAAGTCCCATTGCAGGTCCGGGTGCAGGAACGGCACCACGAAGCCGCCGCTGGCCGCGTCGACGTGCACGGGCACGTCCACTCCCCCGTCGCCGGCCGCGAGCTTGTCCAGGGCGGCGCAGATCTCCCCGATCGGCTCGAGTTCGCCGGTGTATGTGGTGCCCAGGATGGCGACCACGCCGATGGTGTCTTCGTCGACGTGATCCAGCACCTGCTCCGGGGTGATGACGTAGCGGCCCTTCTCCATCGGCAGATACCGCGGTTCGACGTCGAAGTAGCGGCAGAACTTCTCCCACACCACCTGCACGTTGGAGCCCATCACCAGGTTGGGGGTACGCCCTTTCCAATCTTTGCCGACGCGGTCACGCCAGCGCCACTTCATCGCGAGTCCGGCGAGCATGACGGCCTCGCTGGAGCCGATGGTCGACACGCCCACGGCGCTGGACGGATCGTCGTCGCGTAGGTCTTCGGCGTGGAACAGGTCGGCCACCATGCACACACAGCGCTGCTCGATCGCGGCGGTCGCCGGATATTCGTCCTTGTCGATCATGTTCTTGTCGAACGTCTCGGCCATCAGCTTCTCGGCCTGCGGATCCATCCACGTCGTGACGAACGTGGCGAGGTTCAGCCGGGAACTGCCGTCCAGCATCAACTCGTCGTGGATGAACCGGTAGGCCGCGTCCGGGGGCATCGACTCGTCGGGCAGCCGCAGCGACGGGATCGGCGCCATTTCAAGCCGTCCCGTATAGGCCGGTGCGACAATCGGTGCGGAACTGCGCCTGCGCGACATAACGAAACCCTTTCGACTACAAACTGGCTTACAAACTGGCTAGGGCACTGCGGATGTGCGCGAGGATTCGCGACGCTGAGGTGGGCGCGGGCTGCGGCCCGGGATCGACGGCCGACAGGCTCGCCGCGCGGGTATGGACGAACGCCGCGGCGCCGGCGGCTTCACCGGCGGGCAGGCCGGCGGCCAGCAGCGCGCCGATCACGCCCGACAGCACGTCACCGGATCCCGCTGTGGCGGCCCATGACTCGCGGGCGGGGCTGAGGCAGACCTGTCCGCCAGGTTCGGCGATGACCGTGACGTTGCCCTTGAGCAGCACCGTGGCGCCGAGCCTTTCGGCCAGCGCCCGGGTAGCGCCGACGCGGTCGTCTCCCGGCGGGGAACCGGCTAGCCGCGCGAATTCGCCTGCGTGCGGGGTCAATACGGTCGGTGCGGTACGTTCGGCGACGATCTCGGGATGGGCGGCGACGATGGTCAGCGCATCGGCGTCGACGATCACCGGCAGCTCAGTCTGCAGGGCGAACCACAACGCGGAGGCGCCGGCGTCGTCGGTGCCCAGCCCGGGGCCGACCACCCACGCCTGCACCCGGCCGGCCGCGCTGACGCTGGGTGTGGCGATGACCTCCGGCCAGTGTGAAAGCACTTGTTGCCCAGCGGTTCCGGCGTAGCGCACCATGCCCGACGTCGCGGCCACCGCGGCCCCGGTGCACAACACGGCCGCGCCTGGGTAGGTCGCCGATCCGGCCAGCACCCCGGTCACGCCCTGCGTGTACTTGTCGTCGCTGGCCCCGGGCACCGGCCAGCGTGCCTTGACGTCCGCGGCCTCCATCTCGAACATGTCCGGGGGCGGTAGGTCCAGACCGATGTCGACCAGCTCGACGCGGCCGCAATCGGCCAACGCGTGAGCGGGTTTGAGGCCGCCGAAGGTGACGGTCAGCTTGGCGGTGACGTGCGCGCCTTCGGTGGCCCCGGTGTGCACGTCGACGCCACTGGGGATGTCGACCGCGACGACCGGGATGCCTGCGGCGTCGACCGCGGCGAACACCTCCGCGGCGTTGGGGCGCAGCGGTCCGGACCCGGATATCCCGACGATGCCGTCGATCACCAGATCGGTTGTCACCGGCACGCTTTGCACGATGCGGCCCCCGGCGCCGGTGAACGCCGCCAGCGCCTCGGCATGGGTGCGGTCCGGGTTCATCAGCACCGCCGTCACCGTCGCGCCGCGCCTTCTCAGGAAGGCCGCGGCCCACAGCGCGTCGCCGCCGTTGTCGCCGGAGCCGACGACCGCGCAGACGCTGCGGCCGGCAACGGCGCCGGTGATCGCGCCGAGCTCACGCGCGATCGCGGTGGATAGACCGTAGGCTGCGCGACGCATCAGGGCACCGTCGGGCAGGGAAGCCAACAGCGGAGCTTCGGCCGCGCGGATCGCATCAGCCGAGTAGTAGTACCGCATCACCGCTCAGCCTACGTCGGTCCTGGCTGCACATGGTCAGTTTCGACGGGCGGCGTCGTCCCAGAACGCGCTCGCGCGGTCGGCGATCTCGGCCGCGTACTCTCCGTTGATGGCATGTGAGGCGTCCGGCCACAGTTCGACCTGAACGCGCGGCAACAGGTTTCGTGCCCGTGCGGCGGCGCGGACGGCGTCGTGCATGACGCTGCGGCCCCCGAGGAGCGCCAGCACCGGGATGTCCAGTGAGCGCAACTGCTCGTCGGTGATCATCTTGGGCATCGCCTTGCGCATCGCGTACTCAGAGGATCCGGCGGAGATCAGTGCGGCCTCGGGCAGCGAGTCGTCGACCTCGGCGCCGCCGGAGATCCAGCTGAGCACCCATCTGCGCAGCCGGTTCGGAACCCCCGGCATGAACAACGCGGGCGACGCCAGCACCGCCTTGACCGCGACCGGAGCGAACGTGAACACCGGATCCAACAGCACCAGCGAGGCGGCCCGCCCGGGTCGGCGAACCGCATAGTTGACCGCAGTCCAGCCGCCGATCGACACGCCCATGAAATGCACCCGGTCCAGGTTCAGCGCCGCCAGCGTGTCGTCGAGCCACTGCGCCTCGTCGTCAGGTCCGGTGATCGGATTGTGCTGCACCGACATTCCGGCCTCACCAAGCAGGTCGACACCGAGCAGGGGGTGGCGGCCCAGCAGGGTGTCGATGTTGGTGCGCCACATCGGTGTCGAGGCGTTGCGACCAGGTAACAGCATGACCGGTGGGGCGTCGGCCGCACCGTTGAACCGGTACACCCGGACCGTACCGAACTGCGTTGGTACATCGTGGGTTTCACTGACCGGCGCGAGCTCGGCCATCGCCTTCTGGTACACCTCGAGGAAGCGCGCGCGGGCTCGCTCGCTCTTGAAGTGTCCGACCGCCACTACTCGACGGTGACCGACTTGGCCAGGTTGCGCGGCTTGTCGACGTCGTAGCCGCGGGCCTGCGCGACCCCCGCGGCGAACACCTGCAGCGGGATGGTCGACAGCAGCGGCTGAAACAGCGTCGACACCGGCGGGATCTCGATCAGGTGGTCGGCGTACGGGCGGACCGTGTCGTCGCCTTCTTCGGCGATCACGATGGTGATCGCGCCGCGCGCCTGGATCTCGCGGATGTTCGACAGCAGCTTGGCGTGCAGCATCGGTGCGTTCTTCGGCGACGGCATCACCACGATGACCGGCAGATCGTCCTCGATCAGCGCGATGGGACCGTGCTTGAGCTCGCCTGCGGCGAAGCCCTCGGCGTGCATGTAGGCGAGTTCTTTGAGCTTGAGCGCACCCTCGAGCGCCACCGGGTAACCGACGTGGCGGCCGAGGAACAGAACGGTGTGCGACTGCGCGAATCGGTGGGCCAGTTGACGAACCGGTTCCATCAGGTTCAGCACCCGAGACACCAGTTCGGGCATGGCTTCCAGCTCGCGGTACTCGCGCTCCACCTCGTCCGGATACTTGGTGCCGCGGGCCTGCGCAAGTGCCAGTCCGACAAGGTAATTGGCGGCGATCTGCGCCAGGAACGTCTTGGTGGACGCGACCCCGATCTCCGGTCCGGCACGGGTGTAGAGCACCGCGTCGCATTCGCGGGGGATCTGGCTGCCGTTGGTGTTACAGATGGCCAGCACCTTGGCCTTCTGCTCCTTGGCGTGCCGTACCGCCTCGAGCGTGTCGGCCGTCTCACCGGACTGCGAGATCGCCACGACAAGCGTGTGGCGGTCCAAAACCGGGTCTCGGTAGCGGAATTCACTGGCCAACTCGGCTTCGACGGGCAGCCGTGTCCAGTGCTCGATCGCGTACTTGGCGAGCAGCCCGGAGTGGAACGCCGTACCGCAGGCCACCACAAAGACCTTGTCGATCTCGCGTAGCTCCTGATCGGACAGCCGTTGCTCGTCGAGCACGATGCGCCCGTCGGTGAAATGCCCGAGCAGCGTATCGGAGACCGCGGCGGGTTGTTCGGCGATCTCCTTGAGCATGAAGTACTCGTAGCCGCCCTTTTCGGCGGCCGACATGTCCCAGTCGATGTGGAACGAGCGGGCACTCGCGCCGTCGTCCTCGCCGTTGAAGTCGGTGATGCGGTAGCCGTCTGCGGTGACCACCACCGCCTGGTCCTGGCCCAGCTCGACGGCCTCGCGGGTGTGTTCGATGAACGCCGCCACATCCGAGCTGACGAACATCTCACCCTGGCCCACGCCGAGCACCAGCGGGGTGGAGCGTCGCGCGGCGACGATCGTGCCGGGCTCGTCGGCGTTGGCGAACACCAACGTGAAGTGGCCCTCGAGCCGGCGCAGCACAGCGAGCGCGGACGCGGGAAAGTCGCCAGCGGTGTCACCGTGGCGGAACTGCCGAGAAATCAGGTGGACGGCGACCTCGGTGTCGGTGTCGCTGACGAACTCGGCGCCGTCGGCTTCCAGCTCACCGCGCAGGGCCGGGTAGTTCTCGATGATGCCGTTGTGCACGACGGCGAACTTGCCGGTGCTGTCGCGGTGCGGATGGGCGTTGCGGTCAGTGGGTCGGCCGTGGGTGGCCCAGCGGGTGTGGCCGAGGCCGGTGGTGCCAGTCAGGCCGTCCGATCCGGTCGCGCTGAGCTCGGCCTCCAGGTTGGCCAGCCGCCCGGCCCGCCGACGCACGGTCAGCCCGCCGGAACCGTCCAGCAAGGCGACCCCCGAGGAGTCGTATCCGCGGTACTCCATCCGGCGCAGCGCGTCGACGACGATGTCACAGGCAGGGCGTTGCCCCACGTAGCCGACGATTCCGCACATAGCCATAAAGGGTAGTGCAAGAGCTACGTCACACCCGCTGCGCTACGGTTCGGTGGTGGCCAGCACGAAGAAGCTCTTCACCGCGTTGACCCGGCGCGGTCCGCACCGCGTTTTGCGAGGTGACCTGGCATTTGCCGGTCTGCCCGGCGTCGTGTTCACCCCGGAATCCGGCATGAACCTACCCGGGGTGGCGTTCGGTCACGATTGGGTGGCCAAGGCCGACCGCTACCACGGCACGTTGGAGCATCTGGCGTCCTGGGGCATCGTCGCGGCGGCGCCCGACACCGAGACCGGCTTGGCGCCGTCGGTCCTCAATTTCGCGTTCGACCTGGGCACGGCGCTGGACATCATCACCGGCGTGCGGCTGGGCCCGGGCAAGATCAGCGTGCATCCGACCAAGCTCGGCGTCGTCGGGCACGGTTTCGGCGGTTCGGCCGCGGTGTTCACGGCGGCCGGGATGCCGGCCGGACCCAACGCGCCCAAAGCCGTCGTCGCGGCATTTCCCAGCGTCACCCGGCCCGCGGCGGAGGAGCCGGCCGCGGCGCTCGCGGTGCCCGGCCTGGTGCTGACTGCCCCGGGCGACCCGATGACGTTGCGGTCCAACGCGGTGGAGCTGAGCCGGGTGTGGAAGTCGGCCACGCTGCGGACGGTGAACAAGGCCAAGGCGGGCGGGATCATCGAGGGCCGTCGGTTGGCTCGTGTGGTGGGTCTGCCCGGGGCCGATCGCAGCACCCAGAAGGTGGTGCGGGCGTTGATGACGGGCTATCTGCTGCACCTGTTGACCGGCGACAAGACCTACCGTGACTTCGCCGACCCTGAGGCCGCGCTGCCTAAGTCGCCGGCTGTCGACCCGTTCTCCGATGACCCGGTGGATCTGCAGGACAAGGTCATCGCCCTTTTGAAGCCCTAGGAGCCATTCGCAGTGCGCACCGGCATCTTCCTCAGTTACGCCGACTCTTTTCTCGACGCCGTCGACGAAGTCGTCGAGTTGGAGAGAATCGGCGTCGACCTCGCCCTGGTGGCCGAGGCCTACTCCTACGACGCGATCAGCCAACTGGGCTTTTTGGCCGCGAAGACATCTCGGATCGAGTTGGGTACCGGCGTCGTTCCGATCTACATTCGCACGCCCACCTTGCTGGCGATGACGGCGGCGGGCCTCGATTATGTTTCCGGCGGCCGGTTCCGGTTGGGCATCGGCACCTCGGGCCCGCAGGTGATGGAGGGTTTTCACGGGGTGCCGTTCGACGCGCCGTTGGGCCGCACCCGCGAGGTCGTCGAGATCTGCAGGCAGGTCTGGCGTCGCGAAAGGGTGCAGTTCGACGGGAAGCACTACCAGATCCCGTTGCCTGCATCGCAGGGCACCGGGCTGGGCAAGCCGCTTCATCTGATCAATCACCCTGTGCGCGATCGTATTCCGGTGACGATCGCGGCGCTGGGTCCCAAGAATGTGGAGCTGACCGCGGAGATCGCCGAGGGGTGGCAGCCGGTGTTCTTCTACCCGGAGAAGGCGGAGGAGGTGTGGGGACCTTCGCTGACGGCGGGGTTCGCCAAACGGGATGCCGCGCTGGGACCGTTGGATGTGATGGCGAGCGCGACGCTGGCGATCGGTGACGATGTCGATGACCGGTTGGCCTGGGCCAAGCCACAACTGGCGCTATACATCGGCGGCATGGGAGCGCGCGGCCGCAATTTCTACCACAATTTGGCGACCCGCTACGGGTACGGCGAGGTGGCCGATCACATCCAGGACCTCTACCTCGCGGGCAAGAAGACCGAAGCGATCAATGCGGTGCCCGACGAGTTGGTGCGCCAGGTGTCGCTGGTGGGGCCGCGAGGGTTCGTCAAGGAACGGTTGGCCGCCTATGCCGAGGCCGGTGTGACGACGATGTTGCTGCATCCACTCGGCGTCGATAAGCGCGAATCGGTGCGTTTCGTCGAGGAATTGCAGTCGCTGCTGCCGTAGCCGATTAAACGAATTGGGCGACCTGCCTGTAGAGTGGTGCCCAGCGGCATCTTCTGTTCTGCCTTTTGTCGCTTCTCGATCGTCATACCGAGCGCCGCGGAATCTTCCGCGCCGGGCAGGACGACCATCCTCACTTTCGGAGTTTCCTACTTGTCTGTTCAAAACACCTGTGGCACAGGCGTGCCCACCTTCGCTGACCTCGGCCTGTCTGAGGCTGTCATCAGCGTTCTCGCCGCCAACGGCGCCGAGTCCCCGTTTCCGATCCAGGCAGCGACGCTGCCGGACTCACTGGCGGGCCGTGACGTGCTCGGCCGTGGCCGGACCGGATCCGGTAAGACCTACGCGTTTCTGTTGCCGATGGTGACGAGGCTCACTACCCATCGCACCAAGCGGGTTTCCGGTCGTCCGAGGGCGCTCATCCTCGCGCCCACACGCGAACTCGTCGCGCAGATCGCGGCGTCGTTGGCGCCGCTGGCCGCCGAGACGGGCTTGCGCACGGTGACGATCTTCGGCGGTGTCGGACCCCAGCCGCAGATTTCGAAGCTGCGTGCGGGCGTCGACGTCGTGATCGCATGCCCCGGACGTCTGGAAGACCATGTGAAATCGGGCCATGCCGATTTGTCCGCCGTCGAGATCTCGATACTCGACGAGGCCGACCACATGGCCGATCTGGGGTTCCTGCCGCCCGTGAAGCGGCTGCTGGATAAGACGCCGCGAGACGGGCAACGGATGTTGTTCTCCGCCACGCTCGATGGCGGGGTCGACGTGCTGGTCAAGCGTTACCTCAACAACCCTGTGGTGCACAGCGTGGATTCGGTGGAGGCGCCGGTCACCGCGATGGAACACCACGTGTTGCATGTCGAGAAGGCTGCGCGCATCAACGTGCTGACCGACCTTGCGGCATCGCCCGGTCGGACGATCGTTTTTTCGCGCACCAAGCACGGCGCTAAAGCTCTTACACGCCAGTTGAATTCGCGAGGTGTGCCGGCGGTCGAGTTGCACGGCAACTTGTCTCAGAATGCCCGCACCCGCAATCTCGCGGCATTCTCTGATGGTTCGGCGACCGTGATGGTCGCGACGGACATCGCGGCGCGGGGAATTCACGTCGATGACGTGAACCTCGTCGTACACGCCGATCCCCCGGTCGAACACAAGGCGTACCTGCATCGGTCCGGTCGCACGGCGCGCGCCGGAGCCGACGGCACGGTGGTGACGCTGATGCTCGACGACCAAGTCTCCGACGTGCGACAGCTCGTCCGCAAAGCGGGTGTGAAGCCGACGATCACGCGGTTCAGCGGTGCATCGCACCCGGTGTTACGTGAGATTGCGCCGGGCGAACGCACGTTCTCGAAGCCGCTGGTACTCAGCCGGCCGGAGCCCACGGCGCCTCAGCGGCCGCGTCGGCGTCGGTCGTCGCGTCGCAGGCGCCCCGCCGGAGCTGCGGTCTGATCGGCCTGCAACACAGCCTGGCCGGCCCCGCCGCACCTTGCCCTCGCGGCTGAACCCCATCTGCGCTCGCCGAGATTCGCCGTCGCGCCGGATGACCTGCGACGACAATCTTGTCGTACCCCTCTGGCAGTATCGAACGTATGTTCGAAGGATTTCGGTCGGTCGACGATGCGGGGTTGGTCGCTGAGATCCAGGCGTGCGCGCGTTTCGAGGCTGCCATTGCGGCGCGGCGGTTTGCCGCGACCGGTGAGCTGGCCGCGCGGTCCCGTGAATCGTATGAGGAGCGCGAGCACTGGGTGGTCGATGGGTGGGATTGCGCGGCCGCCGAGGTGGCCGCGGCGATGGGTATCAGCCGCTATCGGGCCGGGCAACAGATGGCGGTCGGGTTGGCGTTGCGTAACCGACTGCCCAAGGTCGCCGCACTTTTTAGTCAGGGCTTGATCAGCGCGCAGGTGATTTCCACGATCACCTGGCGCACCCATTTGGTCCTTGAGGATGAGCCGTTGGCGCGGGTGGATGCTGAGATCGCCCAGCGGGCGTCCTCGTGGGGAGCCTTGGGCCAGGAGCGGCTGGAGTTGGCCGTCGATGCGGTGGTGGAGACCCATGACCCGGATGCGCGGCGGCGTTTTCGCGACGCCGCGCGCAAATGTGATGTGCAGGTAGGCAAGCCCGATGATGACACCGGCACGGCGTCGTTGTACGGGCGGCTTTCGGCCACTGACGCGAAGTTGTTGATGCAGTGTCTGGAACAGATGGTCGCTGGGCTATGTGCTGGCGATCCGCGCAGTGTGGGTCAGCGGCGCGCGGCGGCGTTGGGGGCGTTGGCCGCTGGGGCCGATCGCCTCACATGCCAATGCGGCAGCCCGCAATGCCCCTGGACCAACAAAGACGACCCGCGTGCGGCCGCGTTCGTCATCCACGTGCTCACCGACACCGTCCCGACCGCCGAAACCCCGGCCACCACCTCTGCGGAGCGCTCCCACGACACCCGCACCGACGCCGATCCCGAACCTCCGAAACCGGAGGTTCCCGCAGCTGACACCGCGGAAACAAAGCCGGTGCTCGACGAGTCAACCTCGCAGCCGGAAGCCGAGCCGGGCGATGAGGAGCCGCGGGCCAAATCGACACCCAAGGCCAATCTGTGGGTGCCCAACCAGTCCGGTAATTCGGGGTCGGCGGCGGTGATCGTCGGTGGTGGGGTGATTCCGCCGGCGTTGCTGGCCGAGCTGGTCGCCAACGGCGCCAAAGTACAGAGCGTGTATCGCCCGGAGGCGACAGCAGGCGAGCCGCGCTATCGGCCGTCGCGGGCTTGTGAGCGCTTCGTGTGCCTGCGCGATATGACGTGTCGCTTCCCCGGGTGTGACCGCCCGGCCGAGTGCTGCGATCTCGACCACACCACGCCGTATCCGGGCGGACCCACGCATCCGTCAAACATCAAGTGCCTATGCCGTTTTCATCATTTGTTGAAGACGTTTTGCGGTTGGCGTGACCAACAATGCCCCGACGGCACCATCATCTGGACCGCGCCCAGCGGCCACACCTATCGCACCCATCCCACCAGCAAGCTCTACTTCCCACACTGGGACACCACCACCGCTGAGCTGCCACCACCGTCCAACGCACCCCCGCCCTCGGCGCAACGCGCCCTGAAGATGCCACGACGACGACGCACCCGCGCCGCCGAAAACGAAGCACGCATCACCGCCGAACGCGAATTCAACGCGATGAGGCCGCCGCCGAATTACTGAGCGTTGTCGATTGCCTTCGGCTGGCGGCAATCTCACCGAGCAGTGCGACGACGACGCCGATCGCGAGATATAACCGGTCCAGCCACGGTCCGACTCCGACAAACCATCGGAGTCGTCGTGGTAGGCGAACAGACCGGCTTTGGCGGGCACGATTTCGACCGCTGGGCCGATGACGGCGCCAAGCGCACCACAGGCCGGCACCAGAAGTGCGCGGTGTACCAGCGCGGTCGTGATGTAGGTGCCAACTACTGCCGCGACCCCCGCGACACCCTGCCGCACCGTGACGTCGGTCCGCGGTCGAGGGACGTGCAAGCGGATAGTTCCCGTATGCGCAATCTCACGCTCGGACCTACCGTGTCGAGTTTGCGCCCACGGCTGTGATCACAGCGCCCGGTTACTCCCCTACCTGCGGCAGTTCGTGGGCGGCTATCTCGCACGGAGTGCCCGCTCCTGGTGGCGGCTCAGGTGATGCAGGCGCCGGTGGCTCTGCAATGGGCGGTGGCGTCGGCTCCGGCGCGGCCTCCACGGCAGCTTCGTCCGCGAGCACCTCATCCTGTTGCGGCACGGGCTCTTCCGGAGGTGGCTCACAAACAGTATTGGGTTCGTCGGCCGCGCCTTCCTCCGCTTCCGCGTCATCGAGTTCTTCACCTTCGTCCAGCTCCGGCTCATCCAGCTCCGGCTCATCCAGCTCCGGCGCGTCGAGTTCGGGCTCCTCGAGCTCGGGTACTTCGGCTCCCACATTGTCGACCGACCCCAACAGACCGCCCAATGTCTCACCCAGCTGCTGGGCGAATCCCGAAAGCCCGCTACCCATTTCCCCCAGTCCCCCACCGCCGAGCGACGGCATCGGAGGCGGAGCCAGCGCAGGCGCCGTCGCTGCGGGATCAACCGGCGCCGCAGCAGCGGTCGGCGCCACGGCAGGCGGGGCCAAAGCGGGTGCCGAAGCCGGCGCCGCAGCAAGAGGCGGCGACGAGCCAACCGGCGCAGGCGCATTCCACGCTGTCGGCGCGGTGGTCGCGACCGTCTGAGCCGGCGACGCG
Organism: Mycolicibacterium sp. XJ879; assembly: GCF_053483935.1. Classification (NCBI taxonomy): domain Bacteria; kingdom Bacillati; phylum Actinomycetota; class Actinomycetes; order Mycobacteriales; family Mycobacteriaceae; genus Mycobacterium; species Mycolicibacterium sp. XJ879. Next base: position 205,430 of record NZ_JBEFTH010000004.1, on the reverse strand, counting down.
CCGATCTCCGAAGGCGGCGTCCACGTCGGCCCCAGATCACCCGGCACGGCGAACACCGCATCACCCTCCGAGACAAGCTCAGCGGTCACCGCATCGTATGCCGCCTCGATCGCATCAACAGCGGCATGCATCGCCGCCACCCATTCTCCGCCGACCACGTTGGCGACAAACGGTTTTACCTCTTGGTCTATCAGCTCGCTGGCCACCGCGCGGTCGCCGGCGCCGGTTGTCACGGTCTGAGCCGCCGCCAGCCAATCCGGACGCTGCACCTGATCATCGACGGCCAAAACGGTCGCAACCTTGCCGTCGACGGCCTGCCACAGCTTGTCCCGCAACTCGGCCAGGCCATGCGCTGCGGTACGCACCGCCGCCGCCGCCACCGCCGACGCTTCACCATGGCGGCGCAGGAATTCTCGCGCCGCATCAGCGCCCCGACCATGCCACGCCGCGGTCAGCGCAACCCGTTGATCGTCCTGACGCACGAGCGCCTCCGCCGCCGTCGTCGCTGCCGACTGTAGCGCCGCGCAATCGGCGTCCAGCGCCGCCAGGTTCAATCCCTCCTCGCTGGCGTACCGATCACGCACCTGTGCCGCGGCCGTCGTGAGATCCGGATGCTCATATCCGAGCATCCGGCATGCCCACACATAGGTTTGCACGGCCTCCACAGCCGGCATGCCCTCAGCCAATCGCGAAGCGACATCGAAGACCATGGCTCAACCCACTCGCCTGCCGGCGCGCGCGTCGGCCTCCACGTAGCGGTCCGCCGAAATCCGCAACACGGCGGCGATTTCACTGCACGCACGCGACCACTGCCGTAGCTGGTGCACAACTTGCTCCAGCCCATCGCGTACAGCGTCACCCCGAGCGACATACTCCCGACCCGCCGTCGCTCCGTCGAAGCTCAGACCGGCCAGATGCGTACGCACCGCGCCGTCGAGTAGATCGGCCACTGACTGATACTGGTCTGCCACACCGAGCAGCGCCACGACATCGACACCCGCGGCGTCAGGTTGTCCCATATAGGTTTGGACGCAGCGGGGGCGCTTTCGGTTCCATCCTCAGCGCGCGGCGCTGACCTGCTCGGCCACCCGCACCGCCAACTGCCGCGCGGTGTCCTCGTCGGCCGCTTCCACCATCACCCGAACGACTTGCTCAGTTCCCGAGGGCCGCAACAAGATTCGGCCGGTATCGCCTAGCTCGGCTTCCGCCTGCGCGACGGCGGTGCGCACCGACGGCGCGTCGGCCACGGTCGCCTTGTCCGTCACCTCCACGTTGATCAGCACTTGGGGCAGCGTCTTCATCGGCTCGGCCAGCGTCGCAAGCGGTTTGCGGGTCTGCGCCATCCGCGACATCAACCGCAAAGCGGTGACGATACCGTCGCCCGTGGTGCCCAACGTCGGCATGACGATGTGACCGGACTGCTCACCGCCGAGTGAGAACTCCCCTGCCCGCAGTTCCTCGAGCACATAGCGGTCGCCGACGCCGGTGGTGCGCACGTTCACGCCCGCCGCGCGCATCGCCAGATGCAACCCGAGGTTGCTCATCACGGTGGTGACCAGCGTGTTGGACGCCAGCTCACCGGCTTCCTGCATCGCAAGCGCCAAGATCACCATGATCGCGTCGCCGTCGACGATGCGGCCGCTGGCGTCGACGGCCAGGCACCGGTCGGCGTCGCCGTCGTGCGCGATCCCCAGATCCGCGCGGCGGGACACCACCGCGGATTGCAGGGCTTCCATGTGCGTTGAACCGCAGCGGTCGTTGATGTTGAGGCCGTCGGGCGCGGAGTTGATCGCGACGACGTCGGCGCCGGCAGCCCGGTAGGCCTGTGGGGCTGCGGTCGAGGCGGCACCGTGGGCGCAGTCGACGACGACGGTCAGCCCGTCGAGTCGGGTGGTGACCGCCTTTCCGGTGTGCCGCAGGTAGCGGTCGAGGGCGTCCTCGGCGTCGACGACACGGCCGATGCTCGCGCCGACGGGTCGCTCGCCGGGACCCTGATGGACCAGTTCCTCGATCCGGTCCTCGGTGGCGTCGTCGAGTTTGTGGCCGCCGGGTCCGAAGATCTTGATGCCGTTGTCGGGCATCGGGTTGTGCGACGCGCTGATCATCACGCCGAAGTCGGCGTCGTATGCGCCCGTTAGGTACGCCACGGCCGGCGTCGGCAGCACGCCGACCCGCAGCGCGTCGACGCCCTCGCTGGTCAGGCCCGCGATCACCGCCGCTTCCAGCATCTCGCCGCTGGCCCGTGGGTCGCGGCCGACGACGGCGACCCGACGAGCATGACCGCCGACGCTACCCAGCCGGCGAGCTGCCGCCGAGCTCAGCGCCAACGCCAATTCCGCGGTCAGCGCCTGGTTGGCCACCCCGCGAACGCCGTCGGTGCCGAACAGTCGAGCCATGCCGACAAACTTCTCACAGATGCCGCCCGAAAAACCAACTGGCGAAGGTGCCGCCCGTGCCGCCACCGAATCGGTATCCAACCGCGACCCGAAACGACGCACCGCCCGCGTCCGAACAACCGGACACGGGCGGTGGACGCTGACTATTTAGTTCTGGCCTTCAGCGGGCTGCTCGGCGGGAGCCTCTGCGGCGCCCGGCGCGGTCTCAGCCTGTCCCGGGGCGCTCTCGGCCTGTCCCGGAGCCACCTCGGCCTGGCCGGGGGCGTTCTCCGACTGTCCCGGGCCGCCCGGCTGGATGTTCACCGAGCCGAGGTTGTTCGTGCAGACGACCTGCTCGGTGCCGTTGTTCAGAACGGATTCGGTGACCGAGTTCACCTCAGCGACCTCGACGTCGCAGAGCGCGGCCGCGATCTGCGCTGCATCGGTCACTGCCACGTTCTCGAGCACACCTGCGGTGCCGATGGCCACGTTGACCCGGTCGTTGTTGTTCTGGGCATCGTCCGGCTGCGCGGTGGCGACACCGAGCCCGGCAGTGAACAGCAGCGAGCCGCCCATCAGGGCGCCTGCAGCAGCGTTTCTAACGACGTTCCTCATCAAATGCTCCTTTGTCGATAGGCGGCAGTGATCCGGCTCGCCCACAAGGTCCGCGCGGCCGCGATGGCAGGAATGGCCCGCCAGCGCACAAGAGGCGCCCCTGCCGCCCGGACGGGATTTCCCGCACTCACCGTGCGACCAAACACGAATTTCGTGAAAGATGCCGTCCGGGCAGGTCCCGGGCACCGATTTAGGCCCGACACGACCCACCGCCCGCATCGAGAGGATGCGGGCGGTGAGGTTGGGGCGTCGTTTAGTTATTCGGGCCGCCCGGGGTCGGGTTACCGGGAGCCTGTGCGGGGCCGCCGCCAGGCGCCTGACCTGACTGACCAGGAGTACCGGCGTTCTGCGTCAGCGTTATCTCGCCACCGGGCACATCGCAGACGGTCTCAGAGGGAGCCGTTCCGCTGTCGACGGCCTCAGCCAGCACATTGACGCTGCCGATGTCGGCGACGTCGCAGATGGCTGCCGCGACGGTCGCCGCGACGCCGACATTCACGTCCTCGAGGATCGTGACGTCACCGACACCCACGTTGACGAGACCGTCCTGGACATTGAGCGGTTGTGCGCCCGCCAGGCCCAAGCCAGCGGTGAACAGTAGTGATCCGCCGATCAAAGCGCCCGTGGACGCTCTCTTCACGATGTTCCGCATCAGATATTCCCTTCTGTCAGGAAGCAGCGGATCCGGCCCCCGACACGCGATCCGCCGCAGTGGCAGGTTTGCCTGCCTGGCGGAAGGCCCTCTGCTTCCGAACAGACGGGTTACACGATCACGGGGGAAGTCAAACCAAAATTTAAGAATCAGAGCGTCATTCGCGCGTATAATGCGTCGCGCTAATTAACTGGGAGGTAAAGGCGATTCGCTCGGCCGCAGCTGAGGACTCAATCACACATCGTTCCGTACCCCGGCGAACGTTACTGGCATAAAGAAAACCGCCGGGCTCGCGATGCGAACCCGGCGGCTTTACAAACAATCGATCAGCGCTTGCTGTACTGAGGCGCCTTGCGGGCCTTCTTGAGGCCGTACTTCTTGCGCTCGATTTCCCGGGGGTCCCGGGTCAGGAAGCCGGCCTTCTTCAGCGCAGGCCGGTCCTCGGGCTGCACGAGGATCAGCGCCCGCGCAAGCGCCAGGCGCAGCGCGCCGGCCTGGCCGGACGGGCCGCCACCGTCGAGGTGGGCGTAGACGTCGAAGCTCTCCAGCCGATCCACGGTCACCAGCGGGGCCTTGATCAGCTGCTGGTGCACCTTGTTCGGGAAGTAAGCCTCGAGGCTGCGTCCGTCGAGGTTGAACTGGCCGGTGCCGGGCACCAGACGCACCCGCACCACAGCCTCCTTGCGGCGGCCTACGGTCTGGACGGGGCGGTCGAACACCACGGGCTCACGCGGGGCGGCCTCGGTCTCGGCCACAGTCCCGGCGGCCTCGGTGGTGTCGCTGTCTGGGGTCGTCTCAACTGACTCGGTCACTGGGCCACCTGCTTGATCTCGTACGGAATCGGCTGCTGGGCGGTGTGCGGATGATCCGGCCCGACGTAGACGCGCAGCTTCTTCTTGATCTGGCGGCCCAACTTGGTGTGGGGGATCATGCCGAGGATCGCCTTCTCGACGACCCGATCCGCGTGCTTTTCCATCTCGTCACCGAGCGACCGCCTGCGCAGGCCACCGGGGTAACCCGAGTGGCGGTAGAAAAACGTGCGGTCGGCCTTGTTGCCGCTGATCGCGATCTTTTCGGCGTTGATGACGATGACGAAGTCGCCACCGTCGACATTCGGCGTGAATGTCGGCTTGTGCTTGCCGCGCAACAGATTCGCTGCCGCGACGGCGAGCCGGCCGAGCACCACGTCGGTGGCGTCGATGACGTACCACGAGCGCGTGGTGTCACCCGCCTTCGGCGTGTACGTAGGCACAGCGCATACCTCTCTTCTCGGGTTACCTGGTGCCGGTCAGGGCGGTTGCGGTGGGAAACCCTCGGCGACCGACATTGACCCGAGGCCCGGCGTTCCGCACGCCAACGAGGCAGCTTACCCGCGAGCGTCGTCGCAGGTCAAAACGTACTGTGCGGTCCCGCCCGGCTCCCCTCCAAGGCGGGACCGCACAGTGTCCCGGCGGGGCTAGGCGCCCCAGGCGTTGGCGGCGGTGCGGTCGGTGGCCGCGACGTCATCCGCGCCGTCACGAACCGCATTGCCCAGGTTGAACAGGATGTCGTTGAGCGCCCCGGCCGCCTGCTCCCAGCGGCTCTGCTCGACGCGGTAGGCCTGCGCGGCCTCACGTGTCCAGACCTGCTGCAGCGGCGCGATCTGGGCGCGCAGATCGTCGAGCGCCGCGTTCAGCCGCGCTGACGTGGCATGGATCTCCTGCCGAACCGTGTACTCGATCTCACCGAAGTTGTACGCAAGCGTGTGGTCCATGGCTCACAACTCCGTGCCGACGGCGCCGAGCCGCTGGGAGTGGCTCTCGCTGGCGTGGACCAGCGTCTGCCGGTTCTGCCGGATGGTCTCCGCGATCCGCGCGAGCGCAGTGTGCAGCTTGAGCGATTCGGTGTTCCACCGGTCCACCACCTCCCTGAACCGGGTGGCGGCCACACCGCCCCACACCGACGGCGGCACGCTGCTCATCCGCCCGATGAACGACTGCAGAAACGCCCGGATCTCGTCGTTGCGCGCATCGGTCTTGTCGGCGACCGCGGCCATCAGGTCGAAGTCGGTGGTCAGTGCACCGCCTGCAGGTGTGGTCATGGGCTTCCTTTCATCGTGCCGTTATCAAGTTGGACGCAGCGGCGGCCCGTTCGGTTCCATCGTCCGGGCAACTTTTTTCAGTGCACCGCGTGGGCGCTGCGGATCGCCTGGTCGCACGCCTTACGCACCAGATGCTCCTGTCCTGTCGGGCTCTGGCAGCCGATCGCGATGCGCACGATCCCGTCGACCAGCACCGCCCAGGCGACCGTGTGATCTTGTCGCACTTCTCGATATGTCACCGCGTTGCGGTCGGCGCGGTGATCGGCGGCATTGAAATCGACGAAGACGCCGGGGGTTTCGGCGTCGAGCGCCGCCCGCAGCATGGTTGCCGTCACCTCGAGACGTTCGTCGGGCACCGCGATCGACTGCGTCAGGTGCACGGCGACATCGTCACGCGATGGGGACGCGATCTGCACCCGCGCAGATCCCGGACCGGTGGTGACATGTTGCACGGTCCAGTCGGCAGGCACCACCATGCCCACCCGGCCCTCCACCAACCACGCTGTCGGCGAACCTCCAGTAGTTCCGCCGAGCAGGGCCGCCGCCGCTATGGCAGCCGCGCCGACGAGGACCACCGCCACCCAGGGGCGACGTCCGCGACGCGCCTTGGCAGGCGGGGCAGCGATTCGCCTGGACCGCAACACTTCCCGTCGCAGCGCGTCCTCGTCGACCTCAACGACCTCGATTCCGTCGCGCCGCAGCCGGCCGACGATCGCGGCGTCCGGGGCGTCGATGAGCACGACGGGCGACGCGCCGACCGCCGAGACGACCGCCTCCGCCGTCGCGGCCGCGTCGCCGTGATGTGCGACGACGATTGCGCGCGCATTGGGGTGGGTGACGACGACGAGGTCACCTGCCAACTCGACGATCGTCGGTCGCCGCGGAGCGGCCACTGCGCACAGCAGTTCGGTGCGCGGTAAAACGACGACGTCTTCGGCGACGGCCTGGGCCGCCTCGCGCACCCGGTCAGTGCGCGCCGACGGCCACCACGTCGGGCAGATCACCACCAGCGGGCCGGCCTCCTCACCGGCGGCCGTCCGCATGACATCCTGCCACAGTTCCTGCACCGCCACCGGTCGGTCGTCCAGCAGTGCGATGTCGTCGTCGATGCACTCCAGTGCCGTCGAAACCCATTCGAACGGAATGCTATTGGGGCCGCGGATGCGGCGGGGTCCGACCTCGAGAACGGTTTCGGTCACGGTGGCTCGACCCAGGCGACCTGGATGAGCTGATGCGCATCGGCGCGGCTGATCAACGTGGCCCTGCCCGGCGGTAACGGTGCCGGTCGAACCGCGCCGAGCAGCGCACCCTCCTCCGGGTCCGCGCTCAACATCAACCCGGTGCAACCCGGTTCGCGCAGCCGGGCCAGTACCGGGTCGAACATCGCCCGCGCGGCACCGCTGGACCGTCGCGCGACGATGACGTGCAGACCCAGATCCTTAGCGTGCGGTAGCAGGTCGGCAAGCGGTGCCAACGGGTTTCCGGTGGAGGTGGCGACCAGGTCGTAATCGTCGACGACGACATAGATCTGCGGGCCCGACCACCACGACCTTTCCCGCAACTGTTGCTGGGTGACGTTCTCCCCCGGCATTCGTCCCTCCAACCGCGACAACAGCGACCGCATGCGCGATGCGAGCACCGCCGAGGACGCCGCATATCCGGCGAGGTGCTGCGTTTCCACGACGCCGAGCAGCGTGCGGCGAAAGTCGACGATCTCGATCTGTGCTTGCTCGGGGCTGGCGCCGCCGATGATCTGCTGACACAGCAGGCGCAGCACCGACGTCTTACCCGACTCGGCTTCACCCAGCACCAGCAAATGTGGCTGCGCGGCAAGATCGAGTGTTACCGGCTGCAATTCACGCTCGCCCATGCCGATGAGAACGTGCGGCGGCATTGGAGGTGCCTTCGTCCGCGTGATGAGATCAGCCAGCTTGATGCGGCCGGGCAGCAGTTCCACCGTCGGTGCGCGGCGTCCGCCGTAGCGGCGCTGCAACCGCTCGACCCCGTCCCAGCGGGGCAGCGCAAGCAGCATTTCTTTACCGTCGGCCGTGAGACCGCGCCCTGGCCCCGCCGCACTGAGTTGGCGGGCGAGCTTGCGGTCCATCTCCGATTCGGCAGGCTCGCCGAGCCGCAACTCGATGCGCGTCGCGATCTGATCTTTGAGCCCGGGCCGCAACTCGGGCCAGCGCGAAGCCGTCACGACGACGTGGACACCGAACGAGAGACCGTTCGCGGCAAGGGCGGTGATCGGCGCCTCGAGCGTGTCGAACTCCTGGCGCAAGGTGGCCCAGCCATCGACGATGAGGAAGACGTCGCCGACCGGATCCGCCTTCGCGATAGTGTCACCGGCGGCGCGTCGGGCCCGGTCCTCCCTGGCGCGGACGATGGACTGCATGACCGCGACCGTGCGACGGCACAGATCGACATCCCGTCGTCCGGCCACTGATCCCATGTGCGGCAGATCGCGCAATGACGACAGGGTTCCGCCGCCGAAATCCAGGCAGTAGAAGCCGACCTCGGCCGGATCGTTGGCCTCCGCCAGCGCCAGGATCATCGTGTGCAGCGCCGTGGACTTACCGGACCGCGGCGCCCCGACGATCGCCACGTTGCCCGCGGCGCCGGACAGGTCAACGGCCAGCACATCGTGACGTTGCTCAAACGGCCGGTCCACCAACCCGATCGGGACCTTCAGCCCACGAACCCCGCTGGAGAGGAGCCGCTCGAGTGGCGGCGAGGTGGTCAGCGGCGGCAACCACACTTGGTGTGCGGCGGTGCCGCGCCCGCCGACGCGGTCCAATACCGTGTCCAGCACGGTGCGTTCTTCCCGCGGTGTCGGGTTCTTTGCCGCGGTGGGCAGAAGGACCGGTGCCGCGGTGAACGGTCGCGGCAGCAGCGGTTGCTCGCAATCGGCGCCGGGCGCGGCGGTGATGCCGGATACGAACGCGGTCTGAAACCGGGTCAGATCCCCCGCTGCGGTCTTCAGATACGCCGCGCCGGGACTGCCCGGCAGGTGGTAGGCGTCGGGCAACCCCAGCACCGCGCGCGATTCGCCGGCCGAGAACGTCTTGAGGCAGACCCGGTAGGAGAGGTGGGTTTCCAGACCGCGTAACCGGCCTTCGTCGAGGCGCTGGCTGGCCAGCAGCAGGTGCATACCCAGCGAGCGGCCGAGTCGGCCGATCGCCACGAACAGCTCAGCGAAGTCGGGGTGTTGGCTCAACAGTTCGGAGAACTCGTCGACGACGATGAACAAGACGGGCAACGGCGGGTGTGCTGCCCCTTGTGTTCGGGCGCGCTCGTAGTCGGCGACATTCGCGAATCCGCCTGCGGCCCGCAACAACTCCTGGCGCCGGTGCATCTCGCCGGCCAACGCATCGCTCATTCGGCTGACCAGGTGCGCCTCGTCGGCGAGGTTGGTGATGATCGCCGCGACGTGCCGCGCCCGCTCCATTCCAAGGAATGTCGCGCCGCCCTTGAAGTCCACCAGCACCAGGTTCAGCACCTCGGGTGAATAGGCCGCGATGGCGCCGAGGACCAGCGTGCGCAGGAACTCCGATTTGCCCGAACCGGTTGCGCCCACGCACAACCCGTGTGGGCCCATACCGTTGCGCGCGGCCTCGTTGATGTCGAGTCGCACCGGCGATCCGTCCTGTGCGACGCCGATGGGGATGGGCATGATGCGCCCGCTTCGGGTCGACGCCCATCGCCGCTCAGGGTCGATGCGGTGCGGATCGTCGATGCCCATCAGCTCCAACCAGTCGCGGGCCGCGTTCGGGCCCGCCTGGGAGTCACTGAGGCGATACCGCGCCAACCGTCGTGCACACGTCGCGGCCTGGCTCCGCGTCAACGAATCAGCCCGCGACATACCGTCGACCGGCAACCGCAACCCGGTCACGCTGAGCGTCGCGCCGGCCGCCACGACGGTGACCGACCCGTCGAGCGGAACCCGGTCGAACCCGGCCGTCGGCGCGCCGTCGACGATCACCACGGCCCAGCGTGACGTCACCGCCTCCACCGCCTCCCGGAGGCTGCCGTAGACCAGTCGCTGCGGGCCGACGGCGTCGACCTCGCGGTGATGCTGATGGTGTGGCAGCCATTTCAGCCACTCCCACTGGTGACGGGTATCCGGACCGACCACCGCGGCGACGGCGAGAACGTCGGGTCCGTGGGCCACCGCAAGCTGGCAGACCATCGCCCGGATCAACGCGCGGGCGGCGTCGACGTCGCACTCGACAGTTACCGCGGCGTGCTCGGGTAGTGCCACGACGACGGGCACCTCGGCGAGCATCGACCGCTGCTCGATCAACCGGTGCATCGCGTCCACGGTGACGGGGTCGTGCTGATCGGACGGCCCGAGCGGCGGCGCCACCAACACGGTGCTCAGCGGCTGATCGCCGATCCCGACCCGCACGTGGCCGAAGTCCGCGTCGTGTCGGCGACGCTCCCACATCCGCGGGCCGCCCACCAGCGTCCACAGCGCTGAAGGGTCAGGGTGGCTTTGCCACAGCGAAAGGTGCTGGGCCTCGGCGGCTTGCGCGATCGTGGCGTCGAGCGTGTCGAGGTAGCGCAGGTAGCTCTTGCGGCCCTCGTTGATCTCGGCGGAGCGGTTGGCGCCGCGCGCGCCGTAGGCGACGGTGCCGAGCACCGATACCAGCATCATCACCGGGAAGAACAGAAACATCGGGTTGCGGGCAGACGCCGCACCGGACGTGAAATAGAAGGCCATCATCCCGACGGCGGCCACCAGCATCGCGAGGGGCATCAGCCGGGTAAGCGGGTTCACCGGAACCACCTTGGGCACCGGCGGCGGGGCCTCGACAGCCAGCTCACCGGACACCGTCGGCGGCACCGAAAGTCGTGCTTCGCGGACGAATTCCATCAAACAGTTGGACGCTGGGAACGGTGTTTCGGTTCCATCCACAGCGCACAGAATTGGCGCGCGATCGCACCCGGCAGCGGGGTTACGGTGACTGCGGGCGGGAAAATTCCGGGGGTCGCGATGCGAAATGCACTATGTCGATTGACCGTTGCGCATGATCGGGGCGACACCTTCCACGAGGTGGATCTCGCGCTGCCCCGCAGCATTGACGTGTGCGCGCTGATGCCGTCGATCGTGGAATTGGCACACGGTACGACCGCTGCGGTCACCGGCATCGGGTGGCGGCTCCTCCACGTCGACGGTCAGCCGCTCGACCAAGCGATGACTTTGGACGAGAACGACGTTGACGACGGAATCACGCTGCTGCTCACCGCGGCCGTGCCGCCGAAGCCGGTGTGGCGACCCGGTGACGTCAGCCAGATCGCGGTGCAGCACGCCGACATCGACGAGCGGCCACCACGATTACCGGCGGCCGGTTGTCTGGTCGCGGCGGTTGCCGCCGCCGCAGCGCTCGGATGGACGGCGACCCCCGAGGGGCTGGTCACAAGCGCGGGCCTGACCGTGGTCACGGCGCTGGTGGCGGTCCTGGCGGACCGGGCATACGTCGACGGCGCGCTGGCTGCGACGCTGAGCGTGGCGGCTGTATTGTTCGCCGCTGCAACGGGATTCGCGGCCGTCCCTGGCGCCCCTGGTGCCGCGCACGTATTGCTGTCGGCTGCGGCCGCGTTGTCGGCGGCCGTGGCACTGCTGCGCCTGACACGCTGTGCCACCACGTGGTTGGCGGCGATCGCAACGGTCGCCGTACTGACCGCCGCGGTGACGGGCGTCGCGGTCGGGTGGCACCTGCCCGACGCGACCATCGGAGCGTCGCTGGCCGCCGCGTCGCTCGCTGCCCTGTCTTTTGCGCCGCGCATCTCGATGCTGGTGACCGGTGTCGGTCCGTCACCGCCTGATGCGCCGGTCCCGGACACCGACCGGGTGGGGCAGGCGCATCGGGTGCTGACCGGGGTGATCGTGGGCGCCACGAGCGCTGCGGTGCTGGGCTGCGGGGTCGTCGCGTTCGCGGCGCTGACCGACCGCGCGGCGAAGGTGAGCGCCGCCGCGTTCGTCGCCGTCACCGCTACCGTGCTGCTTCTTCGTAACCGCACGCACGCGGATCGGGCTCGCTGCACCGCGCTGGGCACCAGTGGAGTCGTCACGGCCACTGTGTGCTTCGCGATCGCCGGTGCCGCATTGCCCGGCCACGTCCACTGGCTCAGCCTGCTGGCGGTCATCACCGGTGTCGCCGGGCTGACGCGGCCGGTCAGCCCCGTGACGCAGCGTGTGGTCGACGTCACCGAGTACCTCGCGGTCGCGGCCGTCGTGCCGCTGACCTGCTGGGTGGCCGGCGTCTACGACGCAGTCCGCGCCATGGGGCTGTCATGACGGCGGCGCGGCTGCTGTTGGCGGCGTTGCTGGTCGTGTTTCCGGTGTGCGTGGCGGCGCCGGCCACGGCGGTGACGCCGCCGCCTGTGGACGACTCGCGGCTGCCCAGAGCGGCGTCGCCCGCACCGCCGCAGCCCACCCGGCAGCGGGAGCCGTGTGTGCTGCCCGTACACAGCACCGAGGCCACCACATCGGGCCAACTGGACGACCTTGGGTTGGCGTCGGTTTGGCCACTGACCCGCGGGCGCGGTCAGACGATCGCGGTCGTCGACACCGGGGTGGCGCAGCATCGGCTGCTTCCACACCTGGTCCCCGGCGGCGACTACGTGTCGAGCGGCGACGGCACACAGGATTGCGACGGCCACGGCACGATCGTGGCCGGCATCGTCGGGGCGGCCGAAGAACCCACTTTTCAGGGCGTCGCACCAGACGCGACGATCATCGCGATCCGCCAGTCCAGCACGAAGTTCCGTGCCGTCGACGATGCCTCGGGTTCGGGGTTCGGCAACGTCGACACGCTTGCCATGGCGGTGCGCACCGCCGCCGATATGGGCGCCACGGTGATCAACGTGTCGTCGGTCGCGTGCCTGCCCGCCCAGGACGCGCTCGATGACCGTGCCCTCGGCGCCGCGCTGGCATACGCCGTCGACATCAAGAACGCCGTCGTGGTCGCCGCCGCAGGCAATGTCGGCGGCACCGGACAATGCCCGCAACAGAACCCGGCACAGGCCGGCAGGCCCGATTGGTCCGGTGTGCACGTGGTGGTCAGCCCGGCCTGGTACGACGATTACGTGCTGACGGTGGGGTCCGTGGCACCCAACGGCACCCCGTCGGCGTTCAGCTTGGCGGGCCCGTGGGTCGACGTCGCCGCACCCGGTGAAGGGGTGGTGTCGCTGGATCCCGACGGCGAAGGCCTCATCGCCGAACTACCGGGCGTCGACGGCGCGACGCCGATCGCGGGCACCAGCTATGCCGCCCCGGTTGTCAGCGGCGTCGCCGCGCTGCTGCGGTCGCGCGCACCCGAGTTGACGGCGCGACAGGTCATGCAACGCATCGAGACCACAGCGCGTCATCCCGCTTCCGGATGGAATCCGATTGTCGGACACGGGGTGGTCGACCCCGTCGCCGCGGTGACCGGCGGCCCTGTCTCCGCGCCCCCACCCAGCGCACCCCGCACGGTGTCGATGCCCGCCGCGAACCCACCCGACGAACGACCCGCACACATCGCCGTGCGCGGTGCGGCGATCTGTGTTGCGTTGTCGGGGTGCATCATCGCAGGAGCACGATTACGGCGGCGATCCGATGCTGTCGCGCACGATTGACGCTGCCGCGACGCTGAGTTCGGGACCACGTGGCAGCCTGGCCAGCACCGGCCACGGCGCGGGCATCGCTGCGGCGGTCAGCCCCAGCCGTTTGGCGGCGTCCTCGTCGTGCACACCGAACACCACACCGGAGCCGTCGACGTAGTAGAGCGCACCGGTGCGGGCACCTGCCCCCGTGACACCGGTTGCCCGCACATAGGCGGCGCGACCGCGAGGCAGGTGCACCCGGTCGATCTGGATCCCGGCGCCGTCCGCCTGAGCCAATGTCACTGCCGGGTCGACCGGCAGCGAATCCCCGACCAGCACTGCAGTTTCCGTGGCGTCTGCCGAGCTGGACCATGTCCAGCGCGTGCACAGCACCGGCTCGTCGGCCACACCCCCGCGATCGGGAAACCGCCCGACCGGCAGGTCGTCGACCACCGGCACGGCGCCAATGACGCCCGGCTCGACGGTGGACATCTCGCGGGTGCCCGCGGAGTAGGTCAACCGGATCAGGTCGGCGGCCACCGCACCAATCCGCTGCACACCGTCCCCGAGTACAACGTAGTACTCGGTCGAATCAGCATGCGGCATGCGGAGAACCGTGCCCACCGAAAACCCGTGCAACGCAGCCGGTCCCGGTGTTCCGGCGTCCTCGATGGCGGGGACGGCGAGCTCGGGCACCTCCGGCACCGCGTCGAGCAACACCCGAGGCACGACACGCGGCTCGACACCATCGAGCCGAAGCGCGTGCACCACCGCGGGGTTGCGCAGGTCCACCTTGGCCCGCACCCCGTCGTAGAGCAGATAGGTCGCTGCAGCCCCTTCTCCCCCGGCCACGACCAGCGCGTTGCGCCCCGCATCCAGATGTCCGTCGGCCGCCCCGACGAGCACTGTGGTGGTCGATGTCGCGTCCTGGCAGACCGTCCAGCGGGATTCCGCCAACGTGGCCGAGATGTTGGGTGCACCGGGAATACCCACCAGCGCACTCCTTTTCGCATCGTCGACAGCCGCAGCGTTGACCAGTTCGGGTGTGGCCGCGGTACCCGCGACCAGCCGGGCGGATGCCAGGTTGAGCACCGGATGCACGGTGTCGCCAATCCGCACATAGAGGGCGCCGGAATCGCGGACCATGACGATCGGTGCGGTTCCCAGCGCGCCCCTGGGGCTCAGGAACGCCAGGATCGCGCAGGCGGCGATCGCGATGGCCGCCAACACACAACCGGCGATCAACGAAAGCGACTGTGCGCGTAGTGGATCGTCGAGCATCCGCGCGTCGCCGCGGACCAGGGCATGCGACAGCCGCCGCGTCAGGAAGCGGTGCCCGCTGATCTGCAATCTGTTCGTCGCGTCCCGGACCATGGCTCCCCCGCAACCGAGCCTATCGGCCCGGCGGGTATGCGGCTCGCACCTTTTCTGGCCGCCGAACGTGGATTACCCGCACGCAGTTTTGCCGGCGGACGTGCGTCGACCCCACACTCGGCGAACACCGGCTAGCCGACCCCGCCGCCGCGCACACCTCGCGCGCGGCGTCGTCGATAGGCCGCCACATGTTGGCGGTTACCACAGTTTCCCGTGTCGCAGAACTTGCCCGAGCGGTTTCGCGAAAGGTCGACCAGGACGGCCTCGCAGTCTGGTGCCGCACAGGTTTTGAGCCGACGCAACTCGCCGATGCGGATCAGGTCGGCCAGCGCCATCGCCATCTCGGCTCCCATCCGCTGCCACAGCGGGGCGGAAACCGACGCCAGATGCAGATGCCACTCCGGCATCTCCGGATGCCGCGTCAGCCACGGGGCGGCGTGGGTGTCGCTCAGCAACGCGTTGACCTCGCCGACCACTTTCTCCTCGTCGTCGGCGACCGCCCAGATCGTCGCGAGCCGGTCGCGCAGCCGCCGCACGGCGCGCAGTTCGGCGTCGTCGTGGTCGCGGCGCCCCGTCCAGCCGAAGGTGTCCAGGTAGCTGCTCAAAGCAGCCATATCCGCGAGCCGGTCGCCCGCCACCCGATCGCTGTTGACCAGCACGCAGATGGCCCGCAGCGTGAGCTCGGTGTCATGACTGAAAAGCGTTTGACCCATGATCCCTCTCATCGGTACCGTCATGAGCAAAGTCCACTTTACTCATGACATGCTTTCCCGGAGGTGTAAATGCCCCCGCGCGCGCGTCCGGCCACCGACCACTTCCGGCTCGGCCTGGTACTGGCGCTCACCTCGGCGTTGGCGTTCGGTTCGTCGGGGCCGTTCGCCAAGTCGCTGCTGGACGCGGGGTGGACGCCGACGGCCGCGGTGGTCGCCCGGCTGGCCGGCGGCGCGCTGGTCATGGCGCTTTTCGCGACGCTGATCCGGCCCGGCTGGGTTCGCGAGGCGGCCACGCACCGCAGGGCGGTGCTGGCCTACGGTGTGATCCCGATCGCCGGGGCGCAGCTCTTCTACTACAACGCGGTTGCACACCTGTCCGTCGGCGTCGCGCTGCTGCTCGAGTACACCGCGCCCATCCTCGTCGTCGCGTGGGTCTGGGCCCGGACCCGGCGCAGGCCCAGCAACGGCACGCTGGCCGGCGTCGTCCTGGCTTTCACCGGAATGATATTGGTGCTCAACGTCTTTGCCGGTGCGCACATCAACGTGGTCGGCGTCGGCTGGGCATTGGCGGCCGCCGTATGCGCGGCCTGCTACTTCGTGATGTCGGCCAACGTTCACAGCGACGGCGACGAGGCCGTGCACCCCGTCACCCTGGCCGCGGGAGGTTTGGTCGTCGGCGCCGCCACGGTGTCACTGCTGGGCGCCACGGGCGTGATGCCGCTGACCTTCACCGCCAACGACGCCGTCGTCGCTGGCTGGACGACCTCCTGGCTGGTGCCCGTACTCGCCATGGGTGTGCTGGCCACCGCGCTGGCCTACACGCTGGGCATCCTGGGCATCGCGTTGCTGCGCCCGCGGTTCGCGTCCCTGGTGGGACTTTCCGAGGTGATATTCGCCGTGCTCGCCGCGTGGGTGCTGGTGGGTGAGTCGATCACCGTCACGCAGGCGGTGGGCGGCGCGATCGTGCTCTGCGGGTTGGCGCTGGCCCGTGCAGGCGATCGGTCCGCGGCGGTGGCCGAGGCGACCTGGCCGGACGGGCCGGTCGAGAAGTTGCCGACCACTTCCGATCGTTAGGCCTTCGGCCGTGCGGTATGTGAGTATGGCGGCGTGACTTTGCTGCGCGCGTTGCGCCTGCCCGCGGTCGCCGTCGCCGCCGTCGCACTCATCTGCGCCCCGATACCGTTGGCCATGGCCCAGCCCGGCCCGCTACCGGGGCCGCCGGAACCCGGGCACGGAACCGGAGAAGTACCTGGTCCGTACCCGTCCCCGGTGACACCGACCGCGGTCGCACCGAGGTCGACGTGCGCCGATATCGAGGTGATCTTCGCCCGCGGCACCGACGACACCCCGGGCCTCGGGACACCGGGAACCGCGTTCGTCAACGAGTTGCGCCAGCGGACCGGCGGCCGCAGCGTCACCGCATACGCGGTCGACTATCCCGCCTCCTACGACTTCCTGGCCGCCGCCGACGGTGCGGCCGACGCCACCAACCGCATCGCGGTTCTGTCGCAGCAGTGCCCGTCGACCCGCATCGTGCTCGGCGGCTACTCGCAGGGCGCCGCGGTGATGGACATGCTGGCCGGTGTGCCACCGCTGGGCAACAAGATCGGCTCCATCGGGTCGGCGCCCCCGTTGCCCGGCAGCCTGCAGCGAAACGTCGCGGCGGTCGTGGCGTTCGGCAACCCGGCGGCCAAGTTCGACAATCCGATCACCAGTTCGGTTTTCGCCGGCAGGGCGATCGACCTCTGCAAGGACGGCGACCCGATCTGTTCCGGCGGCCGCAATCCGTTCGCGCACAACGACTACGTCACTTCGGGACTGGTTCAGCAGGCCGCCGACTTCGCCGCTGGCCACCTTTGACCTGAACACCGCGGCCCGCCGATATCATCGGACCCCGTGGAACCCCCTCGTCTTCGCCGACGGTTCATCGGCGCTGCCCTTGCCGCGCTGACCGCCGCGGCCACCCTCGTCGCCCCGACGGTCGCCTCGGCGCAACCCTGCTCGGATGTGACGGTGGTGTTTGCGCGCGGCACCGGCGAACCACCCGGCATCGGGCGCGTCGGACAGGCCTTCGTCGACGCGTTGCGCCCCCAGCTGGGCGCACGGACGTTGTCGAGCTACGGGGTGAACTACCCGGCCAGCTACGACTTCGTGCTGGCCACCGATGGTGCGGCCGACGCGTCGGCGTTCGTCTCGAACATCGCGCAGACTTGCCCGTCGACCCGGATCGTCCTCGGCGGATTCTCTCAGGGGGCGGCCGTGGTCGACATGCTGGCCGGGGTGCCGCCGCTGGGCAACCGGCTTGGCGCGCTCGGGCCCATGCTTCCCGCGACGGCCATCTCGAAGGTCGCCGCGGTCGCGGTGTTCGGCAACCCCGCGGCCAAGTTCGGCAACCCGATCACCAGCTCGGTGTTCGGCGGGCGCGCAATCGACCTGTGCACCGACGGCGACCCGGTCTGCTCGCGCGGTCGCAATCCGTTCGCGCACCGCGACTACACCGCCATGGCACACCAGGCCGCCAACTTCGTCGCAGGTCTGGTGTAAAACCTTTGTCGACGGTCACGTCGATATCTCAGTTATCATCGGCGGGGTGAAATTCGATCTTGTCAGTCGGTGGGGACGTCGCGGAATTCTGCTTGCAGGGGCGGTTGTGCTCGCTGTCGCCGGGCTGATGACCCCGGCAACGATTGGCCACCAAGGGTTGGCGCCTGTTGCCGTCGCGCAGTCCTGCCCGCCGGCGGAGCTCATCTTCGCCCGTGGCCGCACCGAATCCGCAGGGGCCGGGGTGATCGGCAATGCCCTCATCAGCGCTGTGCGCAGCAAGACCGACAAGACCGTCAACCTCTACTCGGTGAACTATCCCGCGGACTATGAGATCGACATCGGCGCCAACGACATGAGCTCACGCATCCAGGACATGGCGGCACGGTGCCCCGACACCCGGCTGGTGCTGGGTGGCTATTCGCTGGGCGCCGCGGTCACCGACGTCGTGCTGGCTGCGCCCATCGCGGCGCTCGGCTTCGACAAGCCGCTGCCGCCGGGGATGGACCGCCATATCGCGGCCATCGCGCTGTTCGGCAATGGCATCGCCTGGGTCGGGCCGATCACGAATTTCAGCCCGCTCTACGGGGAGCGCACGATCGAGCTGTGCCACGGCGCCGACCCGATCTGCAGCCCGGCCGACCCCAAGACCTGGGAGGGCAACTGGCCCGACCACGCCGCGCGGGCCTACATCAACGCCGGCATGGTCAACCAGGCCGCGGACTTCATCGTGGCCCGCATCTAATATCTGCGATTTCGGCGCGCTTATGCCCCCTCAGGGGCCCTGTCCGCGCCGAAATCACTCGCTGAACGCAGGCCGCGGGTCACCTTGGTGCGGGCCTCGAGCTGATCGTCGGGTGGGTAGTCGACGCCGACGAGCGTCAGCCCCTGCGGTGGTGCCGCGGCGAACTCGCTGGAGCGTCGCTGGGCCTTTAACAGCGTTGCGCACCAGGTCGGTTCGCGGCGCTGTTCGCCCACCGCCAGCAGCGCACCCACCAGTGAACGCACCATCGACCAGCAGAACGCGTCGGCGCTGACGTGGGCGGTGACGCGGTCGCCGTCGCGGGACCAGTCCAGCCGCTGCAGGTCACGAATCGTGGTGGCGCCCTCGCGGTGGCGGCAGAACGCGGCGAAGTCGTGCAGCCCCAACAGGTGTCGGGACGCGGCGGCCATCGCGTCGACGTCCAGCGCACGCGGCCACGCCGTCACGAACCGGGCGTCCTGCGGTTCGACGCCGTAGGGCGCCGTCGACAGCCGATAGGTGTAATGGCGCCGCAGCGCCGAGAACCGCGCATCAAAACCCGCTGGCGCCCGGTCGATGTGGAGCACGCGCACGTCGGAGGGTAGGAACCTGGCCAGCCGGCGCACCAACGGAAGGAACTCGCTGTCGCCTTGACGTGGCGTGCGGGGATAAGCGCACGGCAGCGCGTCGGCGGGCACGTCGACGTGCGCGACCTGCCCTGTGGCGTGCACACCGGCGTCGGTGCGTCCCGCCGCGCGCAACCGCACCGGGGTGCGAAACACCGTCGACAACGCGTCGTCGACGACACCGGCCACCGTGCGTTGCCCGGCCTGGGTCGCCCAGCCGGCGAAATCGGTGCCGTCGTAAGCGATGTCAACGCGAAGACGAACGGGCCCGCCACCGTTGCCGATGGCGGGCCCGTCGCTCACGTCACTAGGACTTGTCGTCATCCTTATCGGCTTGCGCCTCGGCGGCCTCGCTCGACTCGGCCTTGGCCTCCTCGACCGACTCGTCCTCGGTCGGACCCTCAGCGGCCTCCGGCTCGACGGAAGCCTGCGGTGCGGCCGCCGCCGCGACCGGCTGCTCGGCCTTGTTCGACGCGCCCACCCGCCGAGCTCGCTCGGCCTCCGAGGTCACCGTCTTCTCCCGCACCAGCTCGATGACCGCCATGGGCGCGTTGTCGCCCTTGCGTGCTTCGACCTTGATGATGCGGGTGTAGCCGCCGTTGCGGTCGGCGTAGAACGGGCCGATCTCGGCGAACAACGTGTGCACCACGTCCTTGTCGCGGATCTTCTTCATCACCTCACGCCGGTTGTGCAGCGTGCCCTTCTTGGCATGGGTGATCAGCTTCTCCGCATAGGGCCGCAACGCGCGCGCCTTGGGCTCGGTCGTCTTGATCCGGCCGTGCTCGAAGAGCGATGTGGCCAGGTTGGCCAGGAGCGCCTTCTGATGCGAGGACGACCCGCCGAGGCGAGGGCCCTTGGTGGGCTTAGGCATTTGAAACCTCAGGCATTGCGAACTCCTATTAGGGATGTGACGTACTAGAGCTGTTCGGTTTCGGCGTAGTCCTGGTTATCCTCCAGGTCGTAGCCGGCGTCGCTGTTCCAGGTGCCGGTGGCGGCGTCGTAGCCGGCGACCTCGGACGGATCAAACGTGGCCGGGCTGTCCTTGAGCGACAGACCCAGCTGGTGCAGCTTGATCTTGACCTCGTCGATGGACTTCTGGCCGAAGTTACGGATGTCCAGCAGGTCGGACTCCGTGCGGGCGACCAACTCGCCCACCGTGTGCACACCCTCACGCTTGAGGCAGTTGTAGGACCGCACGGTGAGGTCCAGATCGTCGATCGGCAACGCGAAGCTGGCGATGTGATCGGCCTCGGCCGGCGACGGCCCGATCTCGATGCCCTCGGCCTCGACGTTGAGTTCCCGTGCCAGACCGAACAATTCGACCAGCGTCTTACCGGCCGACGCCAGCGCGTCGCGCGGGCTGATGGAGTTCTTGGTCTCGACGTCGAGGATCAGCTTGTCGAAGTCGGTGCGCTGCTCGACGCGGGTGGCCTCCACCTTGTAGGTGACCTTGAGCACCGGGCTGTAGATGGAATCGACCGGGATGCGGCCGATCTCGGCGCCCGACGCCTTGTTCTGCACGGCGGGCACGTAGCCGCGGCCGCGCTCGACGACGAGCTCGACCTCCAGCTTGCCCTTGTCGTTGAGGGTCGCGATGTGCATATCGGGGTTGTGCACCGTCACACCGGCTGGCGGGACGATGTCGCCCGCGGTGACCTCACCCGGGCCCTGCTTGCGCAGGTACATGGTGACCGGCTCGTCCTCCTCAGACGAGACGACCAGACCCTTGAGGTTGAGGATGATGTCGGTGACGTCCTCCTTCACCCCGGGGACCGTGGTGAACTCGTGCAGCACACCGTCGATGCGGATGCTGGTGACTGCCGCGCCGGGGATCGACGACAGCAGGGTTCGCCGAAGCGAATTGCCAAGGGTGTAACCGAATCCGGGCTCCAACGGCTCGATGACGAACTGAGAGCGGTCCTCGGCAAGTACCTCTTCGGACAGTGTGGGTCGCTGAGAGATCAGCATGGTGTTTCTCTATCTCCTTCTCGGCACCCGCTATTTGATGCCGTCGGGGGGTACTCGGGGGGCGGAGCCCCCCGAGGGTTTACTTCGAGTAGAACTCGACGATGAGCTGCTCGGAGAGCGGCACGTCGATCTGCTCGCGGGTGGGTAGCTGGTGCACCAGGATGCGCTGGCGTTCGCCGACGACCTGCAGCCAGCTGGGGATCGGCCGATCACCCGCGGTCTCGCGCGCGATCTGGAACGGCAGGGTGTTCAGCGACTTCTCTTTGACGTCGATGATGTCGTACTGCGACACCCGGTAGCTGGGGATGTCCACCTTGACACCGTTGACGGTGAAGTGGCCGTGGCTGACCAGCTGGCGGGCCTGACGGCGGGTGCGTGCCAGCCCCGCGCGGTAGACCACGTTGTCCAGCCGGCTCTCCAGGATGCGCAGCAGCTCCTCGCCGGTGACGGCCGAGCGTCGCACGGCCTCTTCGTAGTAGCGGCGGAACTGCTTTTCCATCACGCCGTAGGTGAAGCGGGCCTTCTGCTTCTCCTGCAGCTGCAGGCGGTATTCGCTTTCCTTGACCCGGGAGCGGCCGTGCTGGCCGGGCGGGTACGGGCGCTTCTCGAATGACTGATCGCCGCCGACCAGGTCGACGCCGAGGCGGCGCGACTTGCGGGTCGCGGGTCCGGTGTAACGAGCCATCTGAAATCTCCTCCTAGACCCGGCGCCGCTTGGGCGGACGGCAGCCGTTGTGCGGCTGCGGCGTGACATCGGCGATCGCGCCGACCTCGAGGCCGGCGGCCTGCAGCGACCGGATGGCGGTCTCGCGGCCCGAACCCGGGCCCTTCACGAACACGTCGACCTTGCGCACGCCGTGCTCCTGCGCCTTGCGGGCGGCGTTCTCAGCGGCCAGCTGCGCGGCGAACGGCGTCGACTTACGCGAGCCCTTGAAGCCGACGTGGCCCGAGGACGCCCACGCGATGACGTTGCCCTGCGGGTCGGTGATCGTCACGATCGTGTTGTTGAACGTGCTCTTGATGTGCGCGGCGCCGTGCGGGACGTTCTTCTTTTCCCGGCGACGGGTGGTCTTACCCTTCGCGGCACCCTTTTTTGCTGGTGGCATCTGCTTACCTGGCCTTCTTCTTGCCGGCGATGGTGCGCTTGGGGCCCTTGCGGGTGCGCGCATTGGTCTTGGTCCGCTGGCCGCGCACCGGCAGGCCACGGCGGTGCCGCAGACCCTGGTAGCAGCCGATCTCGATCTTTCGGCGGATATCGGCCTGCACCTCGCGGCGCAGATCGCCCTCCACCTTGAGGTTGCCCTCGATGTAGTCGCGCAGCTGGGTCAGCTGGTCGTCAGTGAGGTCCTTGGTGCGTTGGTCCTTGGAGATACCCGTCGCCGCGAGGATCTCGTTGGAACGGGTACGGCCAATGCCGTAGATATAGGTCAGGGCGACCTCCATGCGCTTATCGCGCGGGAGGTCTACGCCCACGAGACGTGCCATCAGGCAGTGTTCCTTCTGCTATGCGGAGGTCTGGTCCCAGCCCGTTCCCCGATGGGGTCCGGCCTCCGTACCGGACGTGATGAGCGGCGCTGTTCCGTCTTTTTGGCGCTTGACGCGCCGGGCAGCTCAGTGGTGCTGGGATTTCGTCATTCAGTTGTGTTTGAAACAGGCGCGTTAGCCCTGTCTCTGCTTGTGGCGCGGATCGGAGCAGATCACCATGACCCGCCCATGCCGGCGGATCACCCTGCACTTATCGCAGATGGGCTTGACGCTCGGGTTCACCTTCACGGCTGTGTCGATCCTGTTCTTCTCGTTCGAAAATTACTTGTACCGGTAAACGATGCGGCCCCGGGACAGGTCGTAGGGCGACAACTCCACCACGACGCGGTCCTCGGGCAGGATGCGAATGTAGTGCTGCCGCATCTTGCCGCTGATGTGGGCAAGCACCTTGTGACCGTTCTCCAGCTCAATGCGGAACATCGCATTGGGCAGAGGTTCGACCACGCGGCCCTCGACCTCGATGGCACCGTCTTTTTTGGCCATTATGTTTCGGAGATCCTCCGTGTCCTTCTCGTACTGCGGCGCCTTTGTCGCCGCGAGCGGCGACACCCTGCACGGCGTGACTCGCTCCCGACTACAAAACGTGAGCCAGTAGCCAGAAATTCCAGACAGGGGCACGCAAGAGTCGGCGCGTGAGCCGCACCGCCGATCCATATTACCTGCTCGAGCGCCCGCCCCAAAATCGCTGGCCGACGACCCCCGCGCGGTGAATATCACCACTATATCCGCGGGCCGCACAGCGCATACTTGACGTCGATGACCGGCCCCACTGCCCGCAAGCCCGTAATCCTCTCCGTCGACGACGATCCAGCCGTGTCCCGAGCGGTCGCTCGCGACCTGCGCCGCCACTACGGTGAGGTCTTCCGCATTGTGCGCGCCGAATCGGCGCAGGACGCCCTGGAGACGCTCAACGAACTCAAGTTGCGCGGTGAGACGGTCGCGGTGTTTGTCGCCGACTACCGGATGCCGCAGATGAGCGGCATCGAGTTCCTCGAACAGGCGATGGACATCTTTCCGATGGCCCGCCGCGTGCTGCTCACCGCCTACGCCGACACCAACGCCGCGATCGATGCGATCAACGTCGTCGACCTGGACCACTACCTGCTCAAGCCGTGGGACCCGCCCGGGGAGAAGCTCTACCCGGTGATCGACGCGCTGATCGAGGCGTGGCGCGAGACCGGCGACCGGGCAATCCCGCACACCAAGATCATCGGGCACCCCTATAGCGCCCGCTCCTCGCAGGTGCGCGAGTTCCTCGCCCGCAACCGGCTGTACTACACGTGGTTGCGCTCCGACGAGCCCAAAGGCCGACGTCTGCTCGACGCCGCGGGCTTGGACGACCTGACGCTGCCGGTGGTGATCACCGAACAGGGCGAGACACTGGTCGCGCCGTCCGACGCCGATCTCGCCGCGACGCTCGGCCTGTCCACCACACCGGCCGAGGACTTCTACGACCTCGTCGTCATCGGTGGCGGGCCTGCGGGGCTGGCGGCCGCGGTGTACGGCGCCTCGGAGGGGCTCAAGACCGTGCTGATCGAACGCACCGCCACCGGGGGCCAGGCGGGCCAGAGCTCACGCATCGAGAACTACCTGGGTTTTCCGGACGGGTTGTCGGGCGCTCAGCTCGCCGAACGGGCGCGCCGGCAGGCCGAGAAGTTCCGCGCGGAGCTGATCACCGCCGCTGAGGTCACCCGCCTCGATGTCGACGGCGCCGCCCGCACCATCCACCTCTCCGACGGACGGGCGGTCGGCACCCGCGCGGTCATCCTGGCGATGGGCGTCGACTACCGCCAGCTCGACGCCGACGGCTGCACCGGTTTGACGGGTGCCGGGCTTTATTACGGTGCGACGGCGTCGGTGGCCGCGGACTGCGACGGCGAGGACGTCTTCGTCATCGGAGGGGCGAACTCGGCAGGCCAGGCCGCGATGCACCTGTCGCGCACCGCGAGGTCGGTGACCCTGGTGTGCCGTCGCACGCTGGAAGATTCGATGTCCTACTACCTGATCCAGCAGATCCGCGCCCAGCCCAACATCAAGGAGCTGCCCTACACCAGGGTGCACGCGGTCAAGGGCGCCGACCATCTGGAACGCGTTTTCCTGGAGAACACCCGCACCGGGGAGCGCGAAGAGCACGGCTGTGAGCGCATGTTCGTCTTCATCGGCGCCGAACCGCGCACCGACTGGGTCGAGCAGGCCGGCATCGCCCGCGACGACCACGGGTTCGTCCTGGCCGGCCCCGATCTGCGCAACGTCGCCGGCTGGACCCTTGATCGTCCGCCGCACCAGCTGGAAACAAGTGTGCCGGGGGTGTTTGTTGCAGGTGATGTGCGTTCGGAATCGGCCAAACGGGTGGCCGCCGCCGTCGGTGAAGGATCGATGGCGGTGATGCTGGTGCACCGCTATCTCGCGGAAGCTTAGGGAGACGACCATGGGCCAGACCTGCCTGCCCGACGAACTGCGTTCGCTGTTCCTGTTCGAGGCGCTCGACGACCGGCAGCTGCAGGTGCTGTGCGACAACGGCTACATCGCGACGTTCGAGCCGGGACCGATCTGCACCGAGGGCGACCCGGCGACCTGCTTTTACGTGCTGCTCGAGGGCGAACTGGTGATGTCGAAACGCTCGAGCGGCATCGATATCCAGACGGCCCGCACCTCCCAGCGCGGGGTGTACTGCGGCGCATGGTCGGCCTACGTGCCCGGTGAGGAACATGTCTACGAGGCGTCGGTGCGGGTCACCGAGCCGTCGCGGTTCTTCGTGCTGGACGCCGACGCGTTCGCCGAGTTCATGCGCACCGAGTTCCCGATGGCCGTGCACCTGCTGGAGGGTCACCGCGTCGGCGGGCGGCGACAGCGCGAGATCGTCGGTCAGCGCGAGAAGCTGTTGGCGCTGGGCACCATCACCGCGGGCCTGACCCATCAGCTCAACAATCCGGCGGCCGCGGCCGCAAGGGCGGTTGCCGACCTGCGCGAGGGCGTCGGCAAGATGCGCCACAAATTGGCGATGCTGGCCGACGGCCAGTTCACCCCCGAGGCGCTAAGGACGCTGATCAGCATCCAGGACGAGGTCACCGAACACGTGGCCAAGTCGACGGCGGTGGAGTTGTCGGCGCTGGAGTCCTCCGACCGCGAAGAGCAGATCGGCGACTGGCTCGAGGCGCGCGGGATCAGCGGTGCCTGGGACTGGGCACCGACCTTTGTCGAGGCCGGCCTAGACCTCGACTGGCTGCAGCGTGTGGAAGCCTCCCTCGACGACGTGGACTGCTCGGCCACGTTGCAGGGCGCACTCGGCTGGCTCAAGTACACGATCGACACCGAACTGCGGATGAACGAGATCGCCGATGCCAGCAAGCGGATCTCGGCGCTGCTGGCGGGCGCCAAACAGTACTCGCAGATGGACCGGGACGAATACCAGACCGCCAACGTGCACGAGCTGATCCACAGCACGGTCAAGACCATCTTCGGCGGCAAGGTGGGCAAGGACAAACCGATCGAGATGGTGTGGGACAAGGACACGTCGTTGCCCGAACTACATTGCTACCCGGGTGATTTGAACGAGGTATGGTCGAACTTGATCGATAACGCGATCCAGGCGATGGACGGCCGCGGCACCCTGACGATCCGTACCGCACGGCACAACGACGACATGGTGCGCGTGGAGATCTGCGACGACGGTCGCGGCATCCCCACAGACCACATCGACCGCATCTTCACCCCGTTCTTCACCACCAAGGCGTTCGGCGAGGGCACCGGGCTCGGCCTGGATCTGGCGCGTCGCATCGTGGTCGAAAAGCACCACGGTGACATCCGGGTGGAGTCCGCGCCCGGCGACACCCGGTTCATCGTACTGCTGCCGCTGGTGGCGCCCGCACCGCAGGAATGACACTCATAGAGTTGGAGCAGCTATGACCAAACCCGATCTCGGTCCATACGGTGCGTTCGGCCACCACTCGATGTGGCAGCGGCTGAGCCCGCAACAACTGCGCGAGATCGAGAGCCTCGGCTACCGGGCGATCTGGGCAGGTGGTTCGCCGGCGGCCGAACTGTCGTGGGTGGAGTCACTTCTCGAACCAACCACCGACCTGAAGGTGGCCACCGGCATCGTCAACATCTGGACCGCGCAGCCGGGCCCGACCGCGGAATCGTTTCACCGCGTCGAAAAGGCCTATCCCGGACGGTTTTTGCTGGGTATCGGCGTCGGACATCCCGAAGCGCACACCACGTACCAGAAGCCGTACCGCGCGCTGAGCGACTACCTCGACAAGCTCGATGAGTACGGCGTGCCCAAACAGCGCCGGGTGGTCGCCGCGTTGGGTCCGCGGGTCCTGCGGCTGTCGGCGCAGCGCTCCGCGGGCGCCCACCCGTATCTGACGACGCCCGAGCACACCGCGGCGGCGCGTGAGGCGATCGGCCCGGAGGCGTTCCTGGCGCCGGAGCACAAGGTGGTGCTGACCACCGACGCCGAGAAGGCCCGTGCGGTCGGCCGCAAGGCACTCGACATCTACCTCAACCTGACGAACTACCTCAACAACTGGAAGCGACTGGGCTTCACCGACGAGGACGTGGCGCGCCCCGGCAGCGACCGTCTCGTCGACGCCGTCGTCGCCCATGGCACCGTGGAGGCCGTAGCGTCCCGGTTAAAGGAGCATCTGGACGCCGGCGCGGACCACGTACCCGTGCAGATACTGACCGGACCGGACAAGCTGGTCGGCGTGCTCACCGAACTCGCGGGCCCGCTGGGCTTGCAGTGACCTCGAGGGGGATCAACGAATGACTGAGCTCAAACCCGAACTCGGCCGTTTCGGCGTCTGGACGTTCGGGGTGGCCAAGCCCGAACAAGCCGTCGAGATCGAGAAACTCGGGTACGGCGCGGTGTGGATCGGCGGGTCCCCGGCCGGCGATCTCAAGTATGTCGAACCGATCCTGGAGCGCACCGAGAACCTCACGGTGGCCACCGGCATCCTCAACGTCTGGACCGCGCCTGCTGAGCAGGTCGCCGAGGCCTACCACCGCGTCGAGGACGCCTACCCGGGACGGTTCTTGCTCGGGATCGGCATCGGGCATCCCGAGCACACCGAGGAGTACCGCAAACCCTACGACGTGTTGGTCGAGTACCTCGACGCGCTGGATGCGGCCAAGGTGCCGACGAGCCGGCGTGTGCTCGCCGCGTTGGGTCCCAAGGTGCTGAAGCTCGCAGCGCAGCGCAGCGCGGGCGCACACCCGTATCTGACGACGCCGGTGCACACCGGTGAGGCGCGAAACCTCTTGGGGCCGACGGTGTTTTTGGCGCCCGAGCACAAGGTCGTGCTGGCCAGGGACGCTGAGGCTTCCCGCGAGGCCGGCCGCGAAGCGGTCGATTTCTATCTGAACTTGTCCAACTACCTGAACAACTGGAAGCGGCTCGGGTTCACCGAGGACGACCTCGCCAAGCCGGGCAGCGACCGGTTCATCGACGCGATGGTCGCCCACGGCACGCCCGACGACATCGCCACGCGGCTGACCGAGCATCTGGACGCCGGCGCAGACCACGTCGCGATCCAGGTGCTCGGCGGGTGGGACGCGTTGGTGCCGACGCTGACCGAACTCGCCGGACCGCTCGGCCTGAGGAGCTGACACTCATCACCGCGGCCTCAGGCCCGCGCCCGAGCCAATGGTCCTGTCTCACACACGATTCCGCGCCTGACGGTGTCAGTGCTCGTGGCTGTGGTCATGGTCGTGATCGTGGCTGTGGTCATGTTCATCTTCGTGGCTGTCCGAGCTGCCGCTGCCTGAGCTGCCGACGATGTCGTCGCAGTGCGCGTGGTCGTGACCGTGTCCACTGTCGCATTCGTCGACCACCGCGAGGCCAATAGCCTGACCGTGGGAATGGCTGTGGGAATGGCCGTGATCGTCCCCGCCACCATGGTCATGACCGTGATCATCCCCGCCACCATGGTCGTCATCGTGATCATCCCCGCCACCATGGTCATGACCGTGATCATCCCCGCCACCATGGTCATGATCGTGATCATCCCCGCCACCATGGTCATGATCGTGATCATCCCCGCCACCATGGTCATGATCGTGATCATCCCCGCCACCATGGTCGTCATCGTGATCACCCCCGCCACCATGGTCATCATCGTGATCATCCCCGCCACCATGGTCGTCATCGTGATCACCCCCGCCACCATGGTCATGATCGTGATCCAGGTTGTCTCGTGCGATGCCATCGCGGCGGGCGCGGGCAGGGTCATCGACGGAGTCGTTGCCACCGGAGAGGTCGCTGCCGCCAGCGCTCACCGCGAGTGAGCGCTGCACGTTCACCGGGTAGATAGCGACGCGCGTGGCCGGACCTGTTGCGTACGGGCTGATTACGGCGGCTGGGCTGTCGACCTCTGCGGGTGAAACTCCAACGGCGCAAAGCGCGCCGATCAAGATAGCCGTGGGTGTGAATGCCTGGATCCCTCGCAATTGTGCGCGCACTACGCCTACCTCTCTCAGTCTGGATGTCGTACCCTACTGAGAATGATTATCATTTTCAGATGTACCTCGTCAACGTTATTCGCCAGAGTGGGCCGCTAGCGTTGGGCGACAAGCGAGTTCACGATGAAAGCTGGGAGGGCCTTGTCCGAGCTCACGACCCCCGAGGCGGTAAGCCAACAGCGGCGCATTTCATCCCTGTTTCGATACATCGAGAAACTGGGTGGCGACCGACCGTGGGGCAACTTGTTGGACACCGGTACCGGTGTCAAGTCCTTGGAGTGGATCACGACTCTGCCGACGCACAGCTGGACGGCTATCACCGCCTCGCACAGCATGGCGGACCGCATCCGCACGGCGCCGGGGATCCACGTGCGCACCCAGGACCGTCTCCTGGTCGGCAACTGGGTGAACGACAGCCTGCTCACCGGAGAAACCTTCGATACCGTGCTCGTCGACTATCTGATCGGCGCTATTGAAGGCTTCGCGCCGTACTGGCAGGGTCGGGTGTTCGAGCGCTTACGCCCGCTGGTGAGCGATGCTGGCCGTCTCTACATCGTCGGCCTGGAGCCCTACGTGCCGTTCAAGCCGGACACCGAAAGCGGCAAGATGATCTGGGAGATCGGCCGCGTACGCGACGCCTGCCTGCTACTGGCCGGTGAACGCCCCTACCGCGAGTTTCCCTCAGACTGGGTGCTGCGGCGACTCGGTGAAGCCGGCTTCCGCATGGTCGAGATTCGTCACTTCCCCATCCGCTTCCGTGAGCACTTCATCAACAGCCAACTCGATATGTGCCTCAACCGCCTAACCCGCTTCGCGTCCGAAGAGGTCGGGGCGGCAATGCGCAAGTACGTGGACGATCTACGCGCACGGGCTCTCGCCTTGAATGAACGTGAAGACGGGCTGCGTCACGGCAATGACTACGTGATCGCGGCCGAACCGATGTCGTGAGCCCGCCCGGCTCCCGGTGACCCGCACCGCCCCGGACGGACGACACCGCAATCGACTGGAACCAAATCCTCGCCCACCTCGGCCGCACGGTGGTCCGCTAGGGTTTTCGCCATGCGGTTGCTGATCACTGGCGGCGCGGGGTTCATCGGCGCCAACTTCGTGCACAGCAGCGTGCGGGTGCATCCCGACGATGAGGTGACCGTGCTGGACGCGATGACCTACGCGGGCAGCCGCGAGTCGCTGGCCGCCGTCGAGGACGACATCCGACTGGTGCAGGGTGACATCACCGATGCGGACCTGGTGGGCAAGCTGGTCGCCGAGAGCGACGCCGTCGTTCATTTCGCCGCCGAGACCCATGTCGACAACGCGCTGGCCGACCCGGAGCCGTTCCTGCGCGCCAACGTCATCGGCACCTTCGTGGTGTTGGAGGCGGTGCGCGCACACGGGGTCCGGCTACATCATGTGTCGACCGATGAGGTGTACGGCGACCTCGAGTTCGAGAACAAGCGACGGTTCACCGAGTCCACCCCGTACAACCCGTCGAGTCCGTACTCGTCCACCAAGGCCGCCGGCGACATGCTGGTGCGCGCGTGGGTGCGCTCCTACGGTCTGCGCGCGACGATCTCGAACTGCTCCAACAACTACGGGCCATTTCAGCACGTGGAGAAGTTCATTCCGCGCCAGATCACCAACGTGCTGACCGGTCGGCGGCCCAAGCTTTACGGCTCGGGCGCCAACGTACGCGATTGGATCCACGTCGACGACCACAACAGGGCGGTGCGACGCATCCTGGCCGATGGCCAGATCGGACGGACGTATCTCATTGGCGCCGAGCAAGAGCGAGACAACCTGTCGGTGATACGGACGATCCTGCGGTTGATGGGCCGCGACCCCGACGATTTCGACCACGTGACCGACCGCGCCGGCCACGACCTACGCTACGCGATCGATCCGACGGCGCTCCGCGACGAACTCGGCTGGACGCCCAAGCACACCGATTTCGAGGACGGTCTGCGCGCCACGATCGACTGGTACCGCGACAACGAAACATGGTGGGGCCCACTGAAAGACGTCACCGAAAGCACATACGAGCAGCGTGGTCAGTAATTGCGTCGACTAGATGTCAGGGCGGCAGCAGCATGTTCTGCCACGACTTGTCGGGTCCCGCTCCTGCCGCCAGGTCTGACTGTGTGTAGTGGCGGCCGTCGGGGCCGGTGAAACCACCGGTGGCCGGATCGTATTCGACGGCAGCTGGCGGCGACACATGTGGTACCGCCTGCCCCGACAGCGTGGCGTTCGGGTCACCCTTCCAGTTGAGGCCGTCGTTGAGCGGCACATACTCTTCGTCGCTCTCGCACAGCGCAACGGTCGGCGCGCGTTTACCCGGCACGGTCGCACACGGCGTGTTACGCGCGCCGCGCACATTGAATTGCGAGTCTTGCGGGACACGGCAATACAGGTCGCCTTCGGGACGGTCCGGGTGGTCTTCGAAGACCGCGGAGCGTTGTTGCTGTGCGGGCAGGAAACCCGTTGTGCACGGCGGCGGTAGGTTGATGTTGAGGTTGAAGCTCAGGTACTGCCCCTTGTAGTCCTGTTTGGTGTTGTGGTTGGCGACCAGGCCGGCTTGTTCAGCCGATATCACCTGGGGAAAGAGCACCAACAGCTGTTCGATGTTGTCGTGGTAGGCAACGGCCACCTGCCCGACGCTGACCAGGTTGGCCAGCATGACCGGCAGCGTCGGCTTGATCCGGTCGACGACCTGACGCACCGCGTCGGCCGCTTCCGCTCCGTCGTCGATCACGCGGGCGACGGTCCGGTCATGCGTCTGAAGCTGGCTGGTGACAGTGGCGACTTGTGCCGCCCACGCATTGATGGCCGCCGAGGTGCGGGTTTGCGAATCCAGCACGGGCCGG
Organism: Mycolicibacterium sp. XJ879; assembly: GCF_053483935.1. Classification (NCBI taxonomy): domain Bacteria; kingdom Bacillati; phylum Actinomycetota; class Actinomycetes; order Mycobacteriales; family Mycobacteriaceae; genus Mycobacterium; species Mycolicibacterium sp. XJ879. Next base: position 173,286 of record NZ_JBEFTH010000004.1, on the reverse strand, counting down.
GACTGATCGATCAGCGTGATCAGCGGGTCGAGGTGCTCGCGAGCTTCTATCGCGAGATCGGTTGCCCCCGAGACGATCCGGGACAGCTCAGGGCCGAGCCCTCCGACGGCGGTGTAGGACTCGTCGATGACGGTCTTGAGGTTGTCGCGCGGGATGGCCTGCAAACCGGCGTTGGCGTCGGCGAGAAGCGTGTTGACGTCGGGCGGCACCGACGTGTCGGCAAGCGCGATGACGTCACCGTTGCGCAGCGGCGGGGCATCGCCGGTGCGTGGCAACAACGCTACGTACTGTTCGCCGATCGCCGACTGGCTGTGCACTTCCGCGCGCAGATCCGACGGGATGTCGATGCCGCGCTTGAGCGATAAGACGGCCTCGACTCCGGACCGTGTGAGCCGCACGTCGTCGACCCGGCCGACCTCGGTGCCGCGGTATGTGACGTTGCCTCCGCTGTACAGCCCGCCGGTCTGCGGCAACTCCAAAATGACCTGGTACTGGCCGATGCCGAACAACTTGGCGGGCAGCTTCATGAAGTGCAGACCCATCAACCCCATCGCCGCCAACGCGATCGTGCTGAAGACGGCGAGTTGGATCTGTATCCTCCTGTCCAGTCGCACTACGGCCCCTGATCGGTTCGGTACGGCACGGTCAACGGGTTGGCGTGGGTGTAGGGGCTGGGGAACTGCCCGATGGTGCGGCCCCACTGCAGTTCAAGTTGGGTGAGATCACCTTCCCAACGGGTTCCGGTGAACATGCCTGCGTCGATCCGGCTCAGCGTCAGATCGGCGATCGCGGTCAGGTTCGCGTAGTCACCGCGTTGCCATTTCTCGATGGTCTCGTTCGGAAACGGAAAGGTGAGGATCAGTGACAACGCCCGCGTCATGCTCGGCCCGGCGTCGGCGAGCGACTCCAGCACCGGGCCGAGATCGTCGAGTTCCTTGACCAAGTTGTCCTTGGTCTTGTTGACCGAGTCCACGGTCAACGCGCTGAACGTGCCGAACCGGTCGGCGGCTTCGATCAGGTCGTGCCGCTGACCATTGAGTACGGCCAACGCATCCGGAATGGTCTGCAGCGCGTGGTCGAGCACCGGTCGCTGGGCGGCGAACGTGCCGACCAGGTCGTTGAGGCTTTCGGTGGCGGCGATGATGTCGCCGGTCTGGTCGTTGAGGTTACGGGTAAACGTTTCCAGCTGACCGATCACGCCGCGCAGGTCGTCTTCGCGGCCACGGAACGCGGTGGCCAGCGCCGCGGTGATGTCCTGCACCTGGGCCAGCCCTCCCCCGTTGAGCACCACGGACAGTGCCGCCAGGGTTTGCTCGGTGCTCGGGAATGCGTCACCACGCGAGAGCGGAATCAGGGAGCCGTCGTGCAGCCTGCCCTGCGGCGCCGCGTCTGCGGGTGGGCTCAGCTCGATGTGCAAAGAGCCCAGCAGGCTGGTCAGACCTATTGTGACGGTGGAGTTTTCCGGCAGCTCGACGTCACCGTCAATCCGCATCGTCAGCAGCGCGTGCCAGCCCTGACGCTCGATGTTGGTCACGGTGCCGACGTCGACATCGCCGACACGGACGCGTGAGTTCGGCTGGATGTTGTTGACATCGGGTAGTTGTGCCTGGATCACGAACGACCCGGGACCACCGCCTGCGGTGCCCGGCATCTGCAACGAGTTCAGCCCGCGCCAGTCCCCACAACCGGCAACCGCCGCCGCCATCGCGGTCGCGGCGCAGGCCGCGACGATGCGGCGCCACCAGATCCATCTCATGGGCCTTCTCCGTTGGCAGGGACCATCATTCCCGACAGACCGGCTGCGGGATCAGTCGGGAGTGCTGGCGGCACGTAGTCGGGGCGCAACCAGGCTTCGCTGTAGGTGACCTCGTTGGGTCTGGCTTGTGCTCCGACGAGGAGGTTCTCACCGATCGGCGGAAAGTTGTACTGCCGGTTCTTGACGATCGGGGCCAGGTATTGCGCGCAAAGCTTTGCCGACTGCTCGGCGCCGCGCCGGGAGGCCGCCTGAACCGCACCGCACAGAAAGCTGATCGGGTTGGCGAAGTTGTTGACGGCCAACGCGCCGGTCAACGCCCCGTTGGCGGGCTCGAAGATGTTATTGAAGTTCGCGACTGTGCCGGGGGCGATGTGCAGTGTCTGCTCGATATCGTCCAGGCTGGCGACCAACACGTCGCTGATCGACGCCAGCTGGTCCGTCGCGGTGCCGATCGCTTCCCGATTCTCGTCGGCGAAGCCCTGCACGTCGCCGATGACATCTCCGAGATCCTCGACCGTGCGCGCGACCTTCTGCGGATCGTCGGCGATCAGCGAAGTCACTGCCGCCATGTTTCCGTTGAGCTGCTCGAGCAGTTCGGCGCTGTCGTGCAGGGCGGAAACCAGTGTCGACAAGTTGGTGAAGGTGGTGAAGATGTCGGAGCTGTGTTCGCCCAGTGTCGCCAGCGCCGAAGACAGCCGGATGACGGTTTCGCGGATATCAGCGCCCTGCCCGCGCAGATTGTCGGCCGCGGTGTTGACCACCGCGCCCAGCGTGCTGACGCCGCCCGGATCGGTGGGCTGAAGAAGTTCGGTCAAGCGCTGCAGTTGAATTCGGACGTCGTCCCATTCCACCGGAACGGCGGTGCGCTCCTGCGGTATCACCGCGCCGGTGGGCATGGCGGGCCCGCCGGTGTAGACCGGGGTCAACTGAATCGCCCTGCCGGTCACCAATTGCGGCGAGAGGACCACCGCTTTGGCGTCGGCCGGCACCGGATGTTTGCGGTCCACCCAGAAGGAGACCTTGGCGCGGGTGGGCTGCGGTTCGATGCGGTCGACGCGTCCCACCGGCACCCCGAGGATACGCACGTCATCCCCGGCGAACAGACCATTGCTGTTCTCGAAATACGCTGTCACCCAGATTTTCCCGTCCGCCTCGATATACCGAGCCACCACGACGACGCCGGCGGCGAGTGTTACCGCCAGTACCGCGGCCAGCGCCGTGCGCAACCAGCGCGGCCCGGTCATGGCTGCTCCGATCCCGCTGTCGCGGTGCCCGGCAGCGCGGGTGGACCCGGTGGCGGCCCGCCAGGCGGTGGCGCCGGCAGCGGTTCGCGGTACGGATAGCGTGGGTCACCCGGTTTGCCGGTGATGGCGTCGGGCAGGGTGAGATGGGGCGCACCGCCCTGACCGGTGCGCGGGTACGGCACCGGCAGCGCAGGCGTACCAGGTTGGCCTGTCTGCGGATCGGTCAACTGCGAAGGAGCCAGCACGTTGGGGTCGAGTCCGAGATCGGAGAACGCCGCGTCGACGAAAGGCTGCACGAACTGTCCGGGCAGGAGGTTGACCACGTAGGCCTTGAAGAACGGACCCGACGACAGCGCCTCACCCAGTGACATCGCGTATTTGTTGAGTAGTGTGACCGCTTCCTGCAACCGTTCCTTGCGGTTGTCGATGATCGACATGACCACGTTGAGCTTTTCCAGCGCCGGCCGCAGTTGCTGGCGGTTTTCGGTGATGAATGCCTTCAATTGTCTTGCGGCCGAGGACATACTGTCCCAGATCTGGTTGACCGCGTCACTCTGGGTACGCAGTTGCGCCAACAACGCGTTGGTGGCGGAGACCAGGCCCGCGATCTGGTCGCTGCGGTGCGCCAAGACACCAGTGGCCTTGGCGGCGTTGTCGAGCAGGGTGCGCAACTGCGCGTCGCGGGTGTTCAGAGTCTGGGCGAACCGTGCCACGCCGTGCACCGCGCTGCGCAGCTTCTCGGGAGTGTCGGCGAAGGTCTCCGACAACGTCGACAACGATTCCGACAGTTGATCTGTGTCCAGCCCGCTGATGGTCTCGGCGAGATCACCGAGCGCGTCCGGCAGCTGGTAGGGCGAGATAGTGCGGGAAAGCGGAATAGGCCCGTGGAGTTCACCGCCGCCCTGCGGCAGCACGGCCAGCATTTTGGTGCCCAGCAGGCTCTTGGTCTTGATCGCGGCCTCGGTCGCCTCCCCCATCCGGATGTTCTTGTCGACGCTGAACCGGACCAGCACGGCGGCTCCGTCGAGTTCGATGGACGACACCCTGCCCGCCGGATATCCGGAAACCTCCACCGTGGCACCGGTGAGCAAACCGCCGGCGTCGGCGAAGTGGGCGGAGTAGGTCTTGACCTGGTTGACCACGGGAAGGTTCTGGTATTGCAGCGCGCCGATGACCACCGCGGAGACCACGACGACGCCGACGGCTCCGATCGCCAGCTGGCTGCGCTCGGTGAAGGATCTCATTTCGGTGCGCACCGCCCCGAAACCTGATCGGCGATCTTGACATACACCGGCTGACCGCCTTTTCCGTTGAGTTTCAACACGATTTCGCACAGATAGAAACTGAAGAAGTCGCCGCTGATGGCCTGTCGGCCCAACGCCCGGTACTTATCCGGCAACGTGTTGAGCAGGGTGTCGAGATAGTCGCGATCGGCCACCGCGATGGCGGCGGCGCGGTCGGTTTCGCGGACCACCTTGGCGAAGGGCCGGCGCGACTGGGCCAGCAGGTCGGCAACCGAACTGGCGGCTGCATCGGTGTAGGCCACCGCAGTTGAGATGTCGCTCTTGCGTTCGGCCAGCCCGCCCACCAGCTCTGACAACGACCTCACCGCCGTATCGAGCCGCTCAGTTTGACTGCCGAGCGAGCCGAGCACGACGTTGAGGTTGTCGATGACCTCACCGATCAGCATGTCGCGGTCAGCCAGGGTGTTGGTCACCATCGCCGCCTGCTGCAGAAAGGATCCGATGGTTGCGCCCTGGCCCTGAAGGGCCGAGATCAACTGCCCGCTGAGCGCATTGACCTGTTCGGGGTCAAGCACCCGAAACAGCGGCTTGAACCCGCCGATGACCGAGTCCAGGTCGAGCGCGGGCTCTGTCCGCGCCACCGGGATCGTTCCGCCCGGTTGCAGCTGACGAACTCCGCCGGCACCCTCCTCCAAGGCCAGATAGCGCCCGCCAATCACATTGTCATAGCGGACTGCGGCACGGGTAGCCTCCGTGAGAACGACGGAGTTCTCGGTGCTGAACTCGACTCTCACGGTGGAGTCGGCATTGAACGAAATGGCTTTCACCGTGCCGACCTCCACGCCGGCGATGCGCACCATGTCGTCGTCTTTGAGACCCGACACATTGGTGAACTCAGCGAGATATCTGTCGCCACCGCCGAATCGGAACTCGGCGAACACCGTCAACAACGCAAAGGTTCCGAACGCACACACCGTCAGGAAGATCAGCAGACGCCACGCAGCACCTTTGAAGTTGTCCCTCATGGATGGTCTCCCGAGCTCGGTGCGGCCGGGTCAGCGGCCGGTGGTACTCCTGGCCATAGCGGCACCCCACCGGGGCCGTACCGGGCCGCCCCGTAGGGCGGCGCTCCCGGGTACGGGATCGGCCCCGGCGCAGGTCCGGGCAGGCACTGCCTGATGCTCGGCGGCTCGGGTACCGCGCGGGTAACCGGGAGGTAGTTGGCCCAACAGCGCTGGCCGATACCGGGATTCGGCCGGATGTCCAGCCCGGTTCCCCAGCCGGTGTTGGTGATGAGCTGGCGTACGGGGAAGTTCTTGGTGGCGTCCGGCAGTGACCCGCAGCCGGGCTTTCCACCTGGCCCCCCTTTCGCGGCGATGGCGGGCAGGTGGTTCGGGTAGGCGTAGGGGTCGTTACCGAACAGCAGACCGACATCGAGCTGGATCGAGCGGCCGTTGGCACCGCCCCAGACGTCGTACCCGCCGTTGTCGAGGAACCACTTTGCGCCTTGCAACCAGCAGGTGTAGACGGGGCTGTACTGGTTCAGCAGACCCGTCGTAGGCTCGAGCACACTGACCAGACCCACCAGGCTGTCCTTGCTCGACGCGAGCAACTCGGTTCCGGAGGTGGCCAACCCGATCGTGTTGAGCAGCAGGGCATCCAGGTGTGCCGCCTGGTCGACGACGGTCTTGCTGGTGGTGCTCGCACCGTCGAGGATCGTCACGATGTCGGAGGCGGCCGCGGCATAGCTGTCGTTGAACCCTTTGAAGGACCGCCAGTCCTGGCGGATGGTTTCGTTGCGGTCGTTGAGCGCGGTGAGCACGACGTTCATGTCGGTGGTGGCCTGCCCAATCCGTTCACCCTGGCCGCGCACGCCGTCAGCGACGGCGGTGAGCACCGCGTTGAGCTTTGCCGGATCGATCATCTGCAGGAGATCCGAGAGGTTCTCGAAGATGGTGTTGACCTCGGTGCTGACGTTGGCTGACTGCAGCGTCGCACCGGCGGCCAGCGGGACCGGGCTGGGGTCCGGTGGGTACACCAGGTCGACGAACTTCGCGCCGAACGCGGTGGTGGCCTGGATCTGTGCCTGCACGTTGGCCGGGATGAACTGGATCTGCTTCGGCTCGATGGCCAGTTCCAGCGTCGCGCGGCCATCACCGCCGGTGATGTCGCGGACCCGGCCGACCTCGACGCCGCGCAGCTTGACCTTGGCACCGGTTTCCATCACCAGCCCGGACCGATCCGACGTCAAAGTGACTGGTACATAAGAGTGGAACGTACCGTTGTAGACGTTGGCGGTGACGAGGAAGAAGCCGGCGATCACAGCGAGCAGAATGGCGGTCCACCATGCATTGTGGAGGCGGGCTTCACCCTTGCGCGGCCGCATGTCAACCCGCCAGGTTGAAATTGCCTGACTGACCGTAGACGGCCAGTGAGATCATCACGATTTCAACCGCAGCGACAACCATCGATGTGCGCACCGCGCGGCCCACCGCCTCACCGACACCAGCGGGTCCACCCGATGCGGTGAAGCCGTAGAAGGTGTGCACGAGCATGATGACGACCGTCATTGCCACGCACTGGAAGAAGGACCAGATCAGGTCCGTCGGGTTGAGGAATGTTCCGAAGTAATGGTCGTACACACCTGAGCCCTGACCGTAGATGACGGTGGTGCCGAACCGGGCCGCAAGAAACGCCATCATCACCGCCACGCAGTACAGCGGGATGACGACCACCACGCCCGCGAGGACACGCGTCGCGGCGAGGTAGGTGATACTGCGGATCCCGATCACCTCGAGCGCGTCGATCTCCTCGTTGATCCGCATCGCGCCCAGTTGGGCGGTGGCCCCGGCGCCGATGGTGGCCGACAACGCCACCGACGTGGTGCCTGGCACGATCAGCCGGACGTTGAAGAATGCCGAGGCGAACCCGGTCAGCGCCTCGAACCCCACCGACGCCAACTGGTTGTAGCCCTGCACCGCAACCAGGGCGCCGGTCGTCATGGTGAGGAACCCGACGATCGCCACGGTTCCGCCCACAACAGCCAGTGCTCCGCTGCCCAGCCCCATTTGGGCGATCAAACGGAACAGCTCGGTGCGGTAATGGACGACGGCATCGGGAATCGCCGCCAACGTGTTGGCGTAGAACCTGGCTTGCCCTCCGATGCGGTTCCAGCCGGCGACGAACCCGTCGACAATGCGCGCCGTCCGTCCGAACGGCTTGCTGGGTATCCCGACACTCATGGGTATCGCCTCACGACACCGTGAACTGGATACCGACCGCGGTGACGAGAACGTTGATCGCGAACAACACCATGAAGGTGAAGACGACCGTCTCGTTGACCGCATTGCCTACGCCTGCAGGTCCGCCGTCGACGGAGATTCCCTTGTAGCAGGCGATCAGCCCGGCGGCCAAACCGAAAAGCGTTGCCTTGGTCAGCGACACGATGACATCCCCGGCCCCGGTGAGCAGGGTGAGGCCGGAGATAAAGGCACCAGCTGAGACGTTCTGGATATACACGCAGAAGAAGAACGCGCCCGTCAGGCCGACGATGATCACCGATGCCGCTAACGCCAGAGCGACGGTTGTCGCGGCGAGCACACGAGGCACGACCAACGCCTGTATCGGGTTGATACCCATGACGCGGAGCGCGTCGAGCTCGTCGCGTATCGTGCGGGCGCCGAGATCGGCACACATCGCGGTCGCCCCGGCTCCGGAGACCACCAGCACCGTCACGATCGGCCCGATCTGGTTCACCGTTCCGATTGCCGCACCGGTTCCCGAAAAGTCGGTGGCGCCAAACTCATTGAGCAGGATATTGAACGTGAACACAAGCAGTACCGAGTACGGCATCGTCAGCATCAGCGCCGGCAGCACCGAAACACGCGCGACGAACCACGTTTGAATAACGTATTCGCGCCAGGCGAACGGCCGCTTGAACATCAAGACGAAGGTGTCCAGCGACATCGCGAACACGCCGCCGATCGCACGTATCGGCTTGGTCGCCGTCTGCGCGGCCATCAACATGGCGTCTCGCACCTCCCTCCGAACAGGTCGATGTGGACCAGTGACATTGGCGAGTGTACGCGCCGCGCCACCCTTATGTCCATAGCCAGTACGCTCTCAGCGCATCCTATATTCCGGGGATTTTGGTTGTAACAGTAATTTAGCTCTAGGTAAGTATCTTGTTGATATCGCCTGCATCCGCGCCAGGGCGGTCATGGAGTCAACATCTGCAGGGCCCCCGACGGGCACAGCCCGATGGCGAGTCGGACCCGCGCCCGCATATCGTCGGGCACCACGTCCGACACGAGCACGACGACACCGTCCTCGTCCTGATCGAAGAACCCGTCGGCGGTCATCACGCACATTCCTGCCGACATGCAGATCTCGCGGTCGGCGGTGACCTTCATCGGCTGAACGCCTCCTGGGTCAGGGCGGAGTTCATGAAGTCGCGGAAATGCAGCCAGCGCCCCTGACGAAGTGTGATGATGTGTGCGAATTCCGACTGCCATTCGTAACCGGTGTCGAGCTTGCGGAAGCGCTGCCGGCCCCAGACGGCGAGCTCGTCACCGTCTGCGATGAACTTCCACGGTTCCATCTCGACGATTTGGATGGTCTCGCCCACCTTGGTGAAGAAGGTCACCGCCTCGGCGATGCCGTGATAATCACCGGCGTACGGGATGACCTCGGTGCCGTAATAGGTGATCCGCACATCGGGATCCATGTGCTCCAGCGCGGCGTTCAGGTCGCCCGCGGGCACGGCGGCGTAGATCGCCTTCGTCGCTTCGATGTTGCGTGCTTCGTTGGCGATGGTGGTCATGACAGCCGCAGGGGTAGCCGGACATACGCGTGCGTCAGCAGGCTGGCGGTCTGCTTTGTGCCGGGGTCATCGCTCAACTCGATGTGCTGGTAACGGTTGAGTACCGCGTTGAGCATCGCGCTGACTTCCAGCCGGGCCAGCGAAGATCCGAGACAGAAGTGCAACCCGGAACCGAACGAGAGCTGCTTGCGCAGGTTCGGCCGATCGATGTCGAGCCGTGACGGGTTGGGAAATACCGCGGGATCGCGGTTGGCCGACCCGAAGAACAGCGCCACCCAGTCACCCGCGCGGATCGGCTTGCCGCCCACCTCCACATCGCGGGTGGCGATCCGAAACAGCCGCTGCGGAGGTCCGTCGAGCCGCATCGTCTCCTCGATGAAGACCGTCAGCAGCGACCGATCGGCACGGACCCGTGCGGCGATTTCGGGTTCGCGCGCCAGGGCGTGCAACAGGTTGCCGATCAGAAACGTCGTGGTCTCACTGCCGGCGACCACCAGCGTGACGCAGAACCGGACGATCTCCTCCGGGGTCAGCCGTTGACCGTCGACTTCGGCACGCAACAACGCCGATATGAGGTCTTCGGCGTCCTCGACGTCCTCGCTCGTCGTTTGTTGGGCGACCAGTGACGTGTGGTCGGCGAGCCTGGCGGCGAAGGTCGCAACCATTTCCTCGTTGCTTGCGATACGTTCCTGCGGCGTCAGCGGCGAGCTCAGCATGAACGCGTTGGCCCATTTCTTGAAGCGGACGTGGTCGCCTTCGGGCAGGCCCAGCAGCCGCACCATGGCCCGGGTGGGTATTTCGGCAGCGAACGGCATCACGTCCACTTCTCCCTCGCCGAGATCGTCGAGCAACTGGGGGATCAACCCGTCGAGCCAGGGTTCCAGCCGCCTCACCCGACGGGGAGAAAACGCTTGTGAGACCAACTTTCGCTCCACCTCGTGTTTGGGTGGATCCGTGTTGACCAGCATCAGGCTGGGCGCGGAGGAGGCCTCTTGCAGCGGGTCCCGCGACGAGAACGTGGCACTGTCGCGCGCGGCCTCGAGTACCTGGTCGTAGCGGAACAGCGCCCATGCGGTGACGGGCTCATCGGCCCCGGGCACGGTCCCCGGCGGCCAGTCGCGGTAGCCCGCGACCGGGGAGGACGCGCGCAGCTGGTCGTACAGCGGATACGGGTCGGCGACGCCCTGTGGCGTGGTCAGCATTTCCAGCGCTGAAACGGTGGTGGATGACATGTCTCTTAGCCTCGGACAGCCACGCCAGCAAAGCGATCCCCCGTTGGGGAGTACTCCTACCCCCGTACGAGGGCAATTTGCGGTTCTGACCGCAACGACACCGCGGTCGGGGCACAGTGGACACCATGATCATCGCCGACGGCACACGGGACGCCGAGTCGGGCGAGACGTTGGCGGGCCATCCCGGCTGGGCGTCACGTCCGGCTGAGGAAAGTGAGGCTGCCCGCCGGTACCGAGAGGTGTTTCGGGGTTGGGGTGTCGACCCTACCGACGATCCGATGGCCGTGGTTTCGGAGGCTATCGACAGCAAGGCCACCGAGGTACGAAACGCGTTGGAGGCCTGTGGTGACGAAGAGGCGATCGTCGCGCTGGAGTCGGTGCTCGACTTGTGTTCACTCGAACGGGAGCTGATCGAGGACGGCGCGCGGCGGCGCACTTTCGCGCTGTTACAGGTCCAGGAGGCGTTGAGCAAGCTGCGGGTGGTCGATGATGTCGCGACGATCGTGGACCGGGCGCCGCGAGAGTTGGTGGCGTCGTGCGGATTTGATCGCGCCGTACTTTTCCGCGTGCACGAGGGCCGGATGTTCATGGAGTCGGCCTATTTCGGCGACGATTGCGAGGGTGCCGAGAAGATGGTCGCATTCGCACAGTCCGTGGCGCCGCCGCTGGATCACATGCTGTTGGAGACACAGATGATCCGCCGCCACGCACCGGCGATTGTCCGGGACGCCCGCAACGATCCCCGCGTCAACAGGCCGATCGTCGACTTCTCGATGACTCATTCCTACGTGGCGGCACCGGTGATGCCGACCGGCAAGGTGATCGGTTTCCTGCATGCCGACCGGCTGTATTCGGGCCGCCTGGTCGACGAGATCGACCGCGACACGGTGTGGGCGTTCGCAGAGGGGTTCGGGTATGCCTACGAGCGCACGGTGCTGCTGGAACGGATGCGCCGCCAGCACGCGGAGGTGCGTAACGCACTGGCTTCCGCGGACGAGGCGGCTCGTGCGTTACAAGACGCCGATCTGGACCTGCGCAAGATCGAACCCCTGGAGCGCAGTCCGGCGGCGCGGTCGTTGGCCGAGGTGCAGACGAGGGTGATGACCATCCTCACGCGCCGCGAGGTCGAGGTGCTTCGGCTGATGGCAGCCGGTCGCACGAACCAACAGATCGCCGATGAACTGGTGATATCGGCGGGCACGGTCAAGTCCCACGTCAAGAGGGTGCTGCGCAAGCTCAACGCGACCAACCGCGCAGAGGCAGCGTCGGCCTACGTGCGTTTGGCCAGTGTTCCCGAACTCAGCTGATCCGAACAGCTTTCACTACCCGGCGCAACCGCTGGCACCGAATCAACGGATGGTGCAGCCCAGCTGAGGATTATGTCTATCACCAGTATCAGCTGACACCAGTTCCTATTGAGTAATTTCGATTGAAATATAAGATATTGCCGAGCGCTAAGTCGCTTGGCAGTACCATGATGCTGGATCAGTTATGACCGGTTCGAAGGAGGCTGCCGATGACCGACACTGCACAAGCCACCGAAAGGCTCGTCCGCGATTTCCTTGACTCCTGGATGACGAGAGATCTCGATGCGATCTGCTCTGCGTTCGCAGACGACGCCGTCTACCACAACGTGCCGGTCGACCCGATTGTCGGTATCACCGCCATACGTGGGATCTTTCAGGCGTTCCTCGACGCGTTCACCGAGGCCAAACTGGACGTCGTCGCGCTCGCCGCGGCGCCAGGGCTGGTGCTGGCCGAACGGGTCGACTACTTCACGCTCACCGAGGGCGGCAAGGTCGAACTGCCGGTGACCGGTGTGTTCGTGGTCGAGGACGGCAAGATCAAACGGTTCAGCGATTACTTCGACCTCGCCGACTTCGAGCGCCAGAGCGGGGTCAAACTGTAGCGGATCTGCGGTGAGCGACTTCTGGCAGGATTGAAGCCGCTAACGTCGGCCGGTTGCGAGGGTGCGAAGGGAGGACCTCCGACATGGAACCCGTCGTCGGCACGGTCAAACGCCGGCCGAAGGATCGCAAAAAGCAGATCCTGCGCCAGGCGGTCCGCCTCTTCACCGAACGCGGCTTTCACTCGGTCCGACTCGAGGAGATCGCCGAGGCCGCCGGTGTCACGGCCCGCGCGCTGTACCGGCACTACGAAAACAAGCAGGCGCTGCTCGCCGCGGTGATCATCACCGCGCAGGACGAGTACCAGTCCGTCCTGGGTCGGGATCCGGACTCGACGGATCAACCGCTGCGAGACCAATTGCCGGACCTGATCACCGCTGCCGTCGCGACCCGCGCGTTGACGGTGTTGTGGCAGCGCGAGGCGCGCTACCTCAACGACGCCGACCGGGCGCAGGTGCGCAGCAGGATCAACACCATCGTCGCGGGCATGCAGGCCGGCATCCGGTTGGAAGTGCCCGAGCTGAGCGACCGGCATTCCAGGCTCCGCGCTTGGGCGGTCTCGAGCACGTTGACCAGCCTCGGCCGCCACTCCCACACCCTCCCGCGGGAAGAGCTCAAAGACCTTCTCTACCAAGCCTGTATGGCTGCCGCACGGACAGCGCCGGTCAGCGACCTGACTTCCAATATCGCGACCGCCCATCCCGAACGCGCGCTGTTCTCCCGGCACGAGACACTGCTGGCGGCTGGTGCGCGGTTGTTCCGCGCACAGGGCTACCCGGCTGTCAGCACCAGCGAGATCGGGAAGTCGGTCGGTATTGCGGGCCCGGGTTTGTACCGGTCGTTCTCTTCCAAGCAGGCGATCCTGGACACGCTGATCCGCCGTCTGCACGAATGGTGGACGCTTGAATGCGTCCGAGCATTGCGGGCCGACGGTGACGAGGCCGCACGGCTGCAGCGACTGGTCGCCGGACGGGTCCGTGTCAGCCTCGACGACCCGGACCTGGTGTCGGTGTCGATCACCGAACTCGCCCATGCCTCCGAGGAGGTGCGCGAGAGCTACCTCAGGAGCCAGGCGGACCGCGAGGCGGTGTGGACGGAGCTCATCCGCAAGCTGGTGCCCGAGACCACCCCGGCGCAGGCCCGCCTGCTGGTAGCGGCGGCCGACAGCTTTGTCGACGATGTGGCGCGGACATGGCGGCTGACGCAATATGCGGGGGTGACCGACGAGATCACCGCCCTGGCACTGGCCATCCTGACCAGCAGACGCTGACGGTCGTCACCACAGCGCGGCGGCGGTGCCGCCGTCCGCGAGCTGTGCGCTGCCGTTGACCATCGAGGCATCATCGGACAGCAGAAAGGCCACCACCCCGGCCATCTCCTCGGGACCGGCCATCCGGCCCTGCAAACGATCGATCATCGAGTCGGCTCCGCCTTCGCCGAGCGCCTCATCGAAGGTCGTCATCGCCGTCCGTTGCATCGGGGTGTCCACGAAAGCGGGCAGCACGGCGTTGGATCGCACGTTCGCCGAACGTAATTCGGCGGCGGTGACGCGACTCAGGTGGATGATCCCCGCCTTGGACATACCGTAGGCCGAGGTGCCGCCTGCCGCCTTGAGCCCGGCCAGCGAGGACATATTGACGATGGCGCCGCCACCGCGTTCGATCATCTTCGGCGCCGCATGCTTGGTACACAACCAGGCACCACGTAGGTTGATTTGGATCACGCGGTCGAAATCCTCGAGCGCGGTGTCGAGCACCGAAGCGAAGTGCACCACACCGGCATTGGCTACCAGCTTGTCGACGCCTCCGAAGGCCGCCGTACAGGCATCGACCATGGCGATCACCTGCTGTTCGTCGCTGACGTCGACGCGATGCGCGACCGCACCGCCACCGACCTTCGCTGCCGCGGCCTCGGCGGACCCGGCGTCGATATCGGCGCACAACACCCGACAGCCCTCGGCGCCAAGCCGTTCCGCGATCGCCAGGCCGATCCCTGCGCCCGCTCCGGTCACGATCGCCGTCTTGCCGGCCAGGTCTGGATATGTCATCGAACTCCCTTGGGTGGTGTCGTCATGGCTGCCATTTCACCCCGCGACCCGTAGCCCATGCTCGCGAATCGCCCCGAAAATCACCAAACCGAATCCCGGTTCGTCATCGGCCAGCCTGACGGTGTAGACCCCGAGATCGCGCAGAATCCACGCCACCGTCTGCGACAGCTCTTCTGAATCAACCTCTTCGGTGTCGGTCAGGCCGCAGGCACGCATGGGGCCGGCGGGGCGGAGGTAAACGACGACCCCGCCGTCGCGTGCCCGCATCTCGCTCAGCGCGTTGTCCAGGGTGGTACCGCACCGGCAGGCGGTCGACCCGAACACATCTGACGACAGGCACTCGACGTGGACGTGCAGCGGTACCGGCACCCCGGCTCCGACGTCGCCGACGATGACGGCGAGGTGCTCACCGTCGCCGTGTGTCTCGCGGAAACCCATGACACGGAACCTGCTGCCCCGGTTGGGCAACACCGTTTCTGCCATCCGTACGACCTGAGGTTCGGTGCGGCGCCGGTAGCTGACGAGCTCCGCGACGGAAACAACCGCCAAACCGTGCTCGAGGGCGAACTCGAGGAGCTCGCCGCTCCGGGCCATCCCGTTGGGACGCTGGCGCGACACGATGTCGCACAACCCCGCCGCCTCTCGCCGGCCCGCGAGGCGGGCGAGGTCGAGCGCGGCCTCGGCGGGACCCGGCCGCCCGAGTACGCCGCCGGGTGCCACCTCGACCGGAACCACATGTCCGGGTCGGCGAAAGTCCACTGAGTCAGCGGTTTTGGCTGCCAGCGCCGCGATGGTCGCGGCACGGTCGGTCGCCGATATGCCGGTGCCGGTCCCCTTCCAGTCGACCGTCACCCGGTGCGCACTCGCATCGGACCGCGCACCTGATCCGGCATTGCCGCGGTGGCATATCGGTGGCAGGTTCAGTCGCTCGCACTCGGCGGTCGGCAGCGCGACCCTGACATAGCCCGAAGTATGCCGAACCGTGAAGGCCAGCAGCCGTGGTGTGGCGGCTTCGGCGGCGAAGGCGAGGTATCCCTCATGGTCGTGCTCGGGGCCCATGGTCACCACGACCGGGCGGCCGGCGCCCACCGCGGTGATCGCGCGGCGCACCCTGGTATCGGTCGTCTTCATGTCTGCTCCTGCAAGTCTGCGCAGGCGATCCGGCGAAAGCGGCTGCCATGGAACACCAGTGGCGCAATCTCGGCATCTGCGTCCAAGGCACAGACCTCGAGGACCACGATCGTGTGATCACCGGCCCGCACTTCGGTGCGCGGCCGACAGTCCAACCAGGCGCTCGCCCTGGACACGAACACCGCTCCGTTCGCCAGCTCCGTCCAGGGCACACCGGCGAACCTGTCACCGTCTTTGCGTGACAGGCTGCGGCACGCCTCAGCGTGGTTCTCCGCCAGCACGCTCAAGCCCAGCCGCGCCGCCCTTTTCAGTCGCGGCCATGTCCTGGAGTCGTTTCGGATGCAGATCGAGACCAGTGGCGGTTCGACCGAAACCGACGTGAACGAACTGGCGGCCAACCCGACCGGCTCACCGTGGACCATCGCGCACACGGCGGCCACCCCGGACGGGTAACAGCCGTAGACCTGTCGCAGTTCGGCGCCGTCGATGGGAACGGGGCGCAGGGCCATTAGCGCAGTCCCGCCAGGAAATCGAGCAGTAACCGGTTGGTCTCCTTGGGCTCCTCTTGTTGGATCCAGTGCCCGACATCGGCGATCATGTGGGTGCCGCAGTAGTTGGGCATCACCTCATGCGCGCGTTCCACCGCCTCGGCGCCCCACGTCGTTCCGACGTCGTACTGGCCCCCGATGAACAACGCCGGCGGGATCAGCGGCGTGTTTTCCTGCTCGGCGAGGTCGCACCAGTCGTTGTCGATGTTGTGGTAGAAACTCAGCGGCCCGCCGAACCCGGACCGTTCGAACTCTGCGGTGTAGAAGTCGAGATCGGCCTCGGTGAACCAGTCCGGCATCGTCTCCGGGTACATGAACGCGTCCTTGAGGCGGGCCCCCTCGGCCAGACACAGCGGGCCGGAGCGGATCACCTCGATCGGGTCCATCGATTCCAGGTCGACGCCGGCCGCCACCGCCGCCTGCGTGGCCGCGATCATCCCCTGACCAGACACGGTGTAGGTCAGCCCGAGCAACCAGGCGCGCAGATCCTCTTCGATCTCGGTGATGACGGCGTCTTGTTCGGCGAAGTAGTCCTGATACCAGAGCTTGCCGGGGCCCGCCAGCTCGAGGTGGTAGTCCTTGGGCCTGCGCTCACCGAACGGGCTGCCGGGCAGGCCGATCACGCCGCGCCCGGCGAACGGAACGCTGATGCCGACGACGCCGCGGCAGCGTTCAGGGTGCAACCAGGCGAATGTCCACGCCACCGGCGCGCCCCAGTCGTGACCGACCACCACTGCCTGCTTCTCACCGTAGGCGTCGAGAACGCCCACGATGTCCCCGACCAATTCCTTGATGCGGTACGCCTTTTGCACCCGGTACTTCGACGAGCGTCCGTAGCCGCGCTGGTCGATGGCAACCACCCGGTAGCCCGCGCCGGCCAACGCCGGAATCTGATGACGCCAGGAGTACCAGGACTCCGGGAACCCGTGTACCAGGATCACCAGCGGTCCCTCGCCTTCCTCCACGGCATGGATCCGGGCGCCCCGGCAGTTCAGCAACCGATGGGTCTGCGACATTCTCGACATCTGTGCCCCTTCTCTAGCGGGTGTGGCTTGCGGCGAAACCGGCTGTCAGTGCCTGGGATTGCTCGAGGTGGTCGGGGGCGGGAACCGTGCGGTTCTGGTAGTTGCGGGCAATCAGCGTCTGCTGGCCCGACAGCCTGGTCCGCGCCCAATTGCCCAGCACCCGCGTGGCAAACCTCGGTGACATCAGCGCCGCCGGTGGCTTGACCAGATGGACAACCGCCAGGAACTCGCCGTAGCTTTCGGGGTCATCGTGTACCAGTTCCAGCACCCGGTCCATGTACCAGGTCAGTGCGCCGAAGTAGAACGGCCGCTTCTTGGCCACATCCTTCAACCAGTCGAACCGAAAGTTCTGCTCTCTGATCACAAACCAGGCGGTGTCGGCCAGCTTCGCGATCCGACGGTAGTAGCGCCGCGGCAGATCGGGGTCACCGGATCCGCGTTTCGCGAGCAGCGTCTGCATCTCGCGGACTTCCTTGAGCGCCAGGGTCATACCGAGTCCCGACACCGGATCGGAACTGGTGTAGGCGTCGCCCACCGCCAGCAATCCGCTGGGCAGGTTGCGCTTCTTCTCGTAATGCAGCCTCAGCATGTTGGGATAGCGGAAGTTGTAGATCGGCGATGCCGGTTCCAGGCCGTCGATGTTTTCGCCGACCACCGGTGAGGGCATCAGGTCGGCGAAGCGACGAAACTCCTCGGCGGTGCGCGGCGGCGAATAGCAGTTGTAGGCGACCAGTGTGGTGGACAGGATGGTGCGCGAACTATCGGTGTAGTACTGCGCCGCGTAGGTGTCCTCATACGGACGGTACGCGTAGCAGATCATCATCACCTTGTCCTGCCACTGACGTTCGGGTGGTACCCAGTGGTACATGGTCGAGTAGAAGCAGTTGATGATGTCCTGTTCGATCTCGGGCGCCCCGATCCCGGCCTGCTCGAGGAACTCCGGAACGCGGGTGTTCTTGCCCGAGGCGTCGACGACGAATTCAGCGGGCACGACCTCCAATTCACCGCGCCGGTCCACGGCGACGCCGATCACGGTGTTGGCTTCGCGGTCGTAGACCAGGTCGGCGACCTCTGCCTCGTAATGAAACTCGACGCGCGGTTCGTCGTCGAGGCGACGGCGCACGCACCACTCGAGCAGCGGACGACCGGCGCAGACGATCTGGATATCGCCGGTTCCCGGCTTCTTCCAGGTGCCGCCCAGCCGGATCCGGTACTGAGCGGCCATGTCGACGTCGAATGCGCCTTCGCGCACCATATCGTCGATGATGCCGGGGAATATCCGCTCCAACTCGATGCGCCCGGCGGTGAGCAGGTGGTGCAGATGCCAGCCCTGAGCGGCACCCGGACGACCTTCGCGGCGGCGGTGCGGGTCGTCCTTCTCCAGCACGATCACCCGCTCGAAGAACTCGGTCAGCATCTTGGCGGCGGCAATGCCGGCGATGCTGCCTCCGATGACGACGGCGGTGCCGCGACCGCGGTACCGCACGTCGGCCAGATCGACATCGGCGTAGTCCAGCCGCAGCGGGACGCGCCGCCGTGCCGCCCCGCTCGGCACAAACTTCTCATAGTAAAGGCCGATGCGGTGAATGTTGCGGTTGTCCAACCAGTTCCGGACGGCTTCCACCATCGCGGCCGGACCGCACAGATAGACATCTGCGTCGCCGCCGGCGAGCATCTCATCGTCGAGCAAATCAGTCACCAGCCCGACCGGCCCGGACCAGCGGTCATCGGCACGTGACACGATCGTGTGCACGCATAGGTTCGGGATCCGCTGCTGCAACTGCACGAGCTCGTCGCGTTTGCAGAGGTCCTCGACGTCGGTGACCCCGTACAGCAGGTGGATCGGCTGGCCGGGATCGCCGGTCAAACTCTGCGCCATCGCCAGCACCGCCGACAATCCGGTGCCACCGGCGACCAGGACCAGCGGGCGCACCACCGGTCGTAGGTAGAAGCTGCCTTTGCTGCCGCGCAAGGCGATTCGGTCACCGGGTTTGGCGCGGTCGCGCAGGTAGTCCGACATGACACCGCTGGGAAGCAACCGGATGATGAACTCGAGTTCAGCGCGTCCGTCGGCCGGATGCGCATAGGAGTAATTGCGCCACGTGTCCGTTCCGGGAACCTGCAACTGCGCGAACTGCCCCGCCTGGTAGGACAGCGCGGGCATAGCCGAAACGTCGAGCCGCAGAATGGCCGTGGACGACGAGATGAGCTGCACCTCGGTGACCGTGGCATGCCCGGCGACCAGTTTGGCAGCGTTGTCGTCAGCCGGGTACTGCAGGTCGATAAGGCAGTCGGAGTTGGCGAATGTCTGGCACGTCAGCACCTTTCGCGCGTCGCGTTCGACCTCGGATAGCCCTTCGGTACGTCCCATCTCGTACTCACCGGAGCGGCAGGTGCCCACACAGGTGCCGCAGATGCCGCTCTGGCACTCGTTGACGATCGCAATGCCGTTTTCTTCCGCAGCTTCCAGAATCGTCTGGTCGGGCCGCGCGGTCATCATTCTGCACGCACCGTCTGAGTACCGGACGGTGATCTTGTGTGGGTCCATCGCGATGCCTTTCGATTCGGCGACTAGGCGATTGCGATCGCGGGCTTATTGGCGATGCGGGCGTTCAGCCTGGGCATGACCTCCTCGGCAAGCAGCCGCATCGACTCCTTCCACGGTCCGGGGTTGTCGCTGTAATCGCAACCGAGGGTCAGCAGGTGACCGAAGCCGCCGACCTGGTCATAGGTGGCCTCCAGCTTGTCGACCACTGTCTCGACGGAGCCGACCACAAAAGTGTTCTCCGCCAGGTATTCCGGTGTTACGTCCTCATCGGGAACCGAGGGGTTGTGCTTGTAGAACTTGGTCATGCCGAACATCCGGAACGTCGGCAGAACGTACTCGCGCATGAAGCGGCCAATCATGCCGTCGACGGCGTATCGGAATGCCTGTTCGTCGGTTTCAGCGACGACGACCTCGCGCACCAGGCGCCAGTCGCGGCGGTCCGGAGTACGGCCGCTGCGGGCGGCCCCCTCGAGCACTGCGTCCCAGTGCGTCGCGACGTACTCGGTGTTCAGATCGAGGCTCATCGGAAGATAGCCGCGCTCACCGGCAAGCTTGAGCGTTTCGGAGCCGGCGCTGAACCCGGTCACCCCGATCGGCGGGTGAGGCGCCTGGAAGGGCTTGATGTGCCGATGCATCAGGCCTTCGAACATCGGGGCGATCCCGTTGGCATTCCAGTACTTTCCGCGGTACTCCCACGGGTTGTCCTCGGTCCAGACCTTGAGCATGATCTCGAGTGCTTCCCGGGTCATTTCCCGGTGCTCACCGTTCTGCCCGTCGACATCGAAGAGCGCCCAGTCGCCGGGGATACCGCTGGCACCCACCCCGAGCATGAAGCGGCCCTGGGCGAGGTGGTCGAAATAGGCGACCCGGTGCGCCAATTCCACCGGATGGTGGTACGGAAGCAGATGGGCGCCGGGCGCCAACTTGATCGACTTCGTCCGCAGCAGCGCCTGGGCCAGCAGCAGGTCCGGTGCGCAGATCGGCTCCCAGGGCACGGTGAAGTGCTCGCCGACCCACGCCTCGACGTAACCCAGTTCGTCGGCGAGTTGGATCAGCTCGAGATCCCACTGGGTCGCGTCGTACAGGCTGCGCTCCGGCGGGTGCGCCGGCATGAGAAATAGTCCCAGTTCCATCTTCAGCCCTCTCAGTAGTTGCCCGCTCGCCAGACGGCTCGCTGCGATGTGCACCACAGTACTAGCAAGATACTTCATCTAGCGCAAGTAGGCTACTGTCTTGGCGATTTACTTCTTCAATTATTTCGTAACTGACGTACTGGCTATGGACATACCGCGTTGGGTCCGCGTAGCCTGCTCGATGAGCAGCGTGGCCGCGCCTAAAGCGGTGACGACCCGAAGGGAGCATTTTCGTGCAGCATTTCGACTACCTCGATTACGAGCTCCTCGATGACGGCCGAATCGCCGTCATCACACTCAACCGCCCGAAACAGCGCAACGCGCAGAACCGCGGAATGCTTGTCGAGCTCGGATCGGCTTTTGAGCTCGCCGAAGAGGACGATGCCGTGCGGGTGGTCATCCTGCGCGGTGCCGGGCCGTCCTTCTCCGCCGGCCATGACCTGGGATCCTCCGACGACGTTCGCGAGCGTTCACCCGGACCCGGTCAGCACCGGACGTATCTCTGCAACGGCGGAACGATCGGCGGGGTCGAGACACGACATCGGCAGGAATGGCACTACTTCTTCGAGAACACCAAGCGCTGGCGCAATCTGCGCAAGATCACCGTCGCCGAGGTACACGGGATGGTCTTGTCGGCCGGGCTGATGCTGGCGTGGTGTTGCGATCTCATCGTCGCGGCCGACGACACCATCTTCGCCGACGTCGTCGGAACCCGCCTCGGAATGTGCGGTGTGGAGTACTTCGGCCATCCGTGGGAGTTCGGCCCCCGCAAGGCCAAAGAGCTGCTGCTCACCGGCGACGCGCTCAGCGCTGACGATGCGCACGCTCTCGGGATGGTCAGCAAGGTCTTTCCCAACGACGAACTGGCGCAGAACACCGTCGAATTCGCCCGTCGGATCGCCAAGGTGCCGACCCTGGCCGCACTGCTCATCAAGGAGTCGGTGAACCAAAGCGTCGACGCCATGGGGTTCAGCAGCGCGCTGGACGCCTGCTTCTCGCTGCATCAGCTTAACCATGCTCATTGGGCCGACATCACCGGCGATCCGTTGGGCATCGGCACCGTCGCGCACGGGCTCGAGGACTGGCGGCTGTCACCGGAGATCCTCCCTGCGGCCAAGCGGCGGCCCTGATGGACGTCGACTACCCGCCGGAGGCGACCGCCTTCCGCGACCAGATCCGGGCGTTTCTGGCTGAACACCTGCCGAGTGACTGGGTTGGTGCCGGTGCGCTGCCGCCTGACGAGCGCGAACAGCTCGGGGCGCGGTGGCGCAAGATCCTCGCCGATCGCGGTCTGATCGCGGTGTCCTGGCCCAAGGAGTACGGCGGTGGCGGGCTCTCGGTGATCGAGCAGCTGGTGCTGGCCGAGGAGTTCGCCCGCGCCGGCGCCCCCGACCGCGACGAGAACGATCTGGCCGGCATCGAACTGCTCGGCAACACGATGATCGCGCTGGGCTCCGAGGAGCAGAAGCGCCACTTCTTACCGCGCATCCTGACCGGCGAGGACCGCTGGTGCCAAGGGTTCTCCGAACCCGAGGCCGGCTCCGACCTGGCCTCCGTGCGAACCAAGGCGGTGCTGGATCGCGGCGACTGGGTTATCAACGGACAGAAGATCTGGACCTCGGCCGGTCCCACGGCCAACTGGATCTTCGTGCTCGCCCGCACCGACCCCGATGCGCCCAAGCACCGCGGCCTGTCGATGCTGCTGGTGCCGATCGAGCAACCCGGCGTCGTGGTGCGGCCGATCGTCAACGCCGCCGGACACGCCTCGTTCAGCGAGGTGTTCTTCACCGATGCCCGCGCCCGTGCCGCCGATGTGCTCGGTGGCGTTGGCGGCGGCTGGCGCACCGCGATGACACTGCTCGGTTTCGAACGTGGCTCACAGATCATCACCGCCGCAGCGGAGTTCGGCCGTGATCTTGAGCGGCTGGTGATTCTGGCCCGGCAGCGCGGACGGAACATCGATCCACACGTGCGCGACGAGCTGGCGTGGTGCTATTCACGCGTGCAGATCTTGCGCTATCAGGGGTTTCGCGGTCTGACAGCGTTGTTGAACGGGGAGCGTCCCGGCGCCGACGCGGCGATACACAAAGTCATCTGGAGCGAGTACTTCCAGCGTTACACCGAACTCGCAGTCGAAATCCTCGGCCTCGATGCACTCAGCCCCGAAGGCCCGGGAAACGGTGCGGCGCTGATCATTCCGGCAGCAGGCACACCCAACTCTGCCAGCTGCTGGATGGATGAGCTGCTGTACGCGCGCGCCGCAACCATCTATGCCGGCAGCTCACAGATTCAGCGCAACGTGATCGGCGAGCAGCTGTTGGGTCTGCCCAAGGAGTCCCGCTGACATGGATTTCCGGTACAGCACCGAGCAGCACGACTTTCGTGCCGCGCTGCGTGGCCTGCTCTGCGAGGCAGCGCCGCTGCATCGCGTACGCGAGATGTCGGGGTTCGACGAACACCTGTGGCGGCGGCTGTGCACTGAAATGGAGCTACCCGCGATACACGTCGGGGCCGAGTACGGCGGCGCGGGCGGATCCCTGGTGGAGGCCGCCATCGTCTTCGAAGAGCTCGGCCGGGGGCTGACGCCGGTTCCCTTGCCGGGCACCGTCTTGGTGACCGAGGCCTTGCTGCGGATGGGCGACGAGGAACAGCGCCGCAGGCTGCTACCCGGGTTGCTGAGCGGGGAAGCGATCGGAGCTTTCGCATTGGCAGAGCCGGACACGGCGGTGCGAGCCAACGTCGCCGGCGACCGCATCACCTTGTCGGGCACCTGCTCACCGGTGCTGCACGGACACGTCGCCGACCTGTTTCTGATACCGGCCGAGCACGACGGAGCGCTTCGGCTGTACCTGGTGGCCGCCGACGCCCCCGGCGTTTCCGTGGCACCGCTGCCGTCGTTCGACACCACCCGACCGGTCGCCCGGCTCACGTTGCAGCGGGCGCCCGCGGAGGAGCTGGCGTCGTCCGACTCCTGGGAGCGGGTACTCGACGTGGCGCGTGTGCTGTTGGCAGCCGAGATGCTCGGCGGCGCCGAAACGTGTCTGGAGCTGTCGGTTGAATATGCCACCAGCAGAAGGCAATTCGATCGACCGATCGGCTCGTTCCAGGCAGTCAAGCATGCGTGCGCCGAGATGATGATCGAGATCGACGCCACCAGGGTCGCTGTCATGTACGCCGCGATGAGCGCCGCCGATCCCGAGCAGCTCGCGATCACCGCTCCGCTGGTCAAGGCCCAGGCCGCCGACACCTTTGCTATGTGCGCCGGTGCGGCGATGCAGGTGCACGGTGGCATCGCGTTCACCTGGGAGCACGACATCCATTTGTACTTCCGCCGTGCCAAGACCACCGCAGCCCTGTTCGGCAGCAGCACCCATCACCGGGCGCTGCTCGCCGACCGCGTCGGTTTGTAAACCCGCATCGGGAGGAGCCAGCGATGACCATCTCGCCGTCCACGGGTATCACGCTCAGCGACGCACTCACGCGGCAGGCGCGAGTGCGTCCGGCCGACGTCGCGTTCGTCGACTGGCAACGACGATGCACGTTCGAAGAAATCGACCGCCGGGTGACGCGCCTGGCCAACGCGCTGGCGGCGCGTGGCGTCGGCCGTGGCGACCGAGTGGCAGTGCTGGGGCTGAACCGGATCGAGATCGTCGAAAGCTGGTTCGCCGCACTGCGCCTGGGCGCGATCGTGGTCCCGGTGAACTTCCGGCTCGTCGCCAACGAGGTCGGCTATGTGCTTTCTGACAGCGGTTCTTCCGCGGTGATCGTCGATGGTGACCTCGCCGCCGTCGCCGAGAAGGCACGCGCCGCCGCGCCGTCAGTACACACCGTGTTGACCATCGGTGGCGACTTCGAGGACGCCATCACCGCTGCCAGTGCCGACCCTGTCGGCGGACCCGACGTCGACCAGGCCCCCGCGTTCCTCGTGTACACCTCCGGGACCACCGGCTTCCCCAAGGGTGCGGTGCTCACCCACCGCAATCTCTATCTGCATGCGTTCAGTTCGATGGCCAGCCTCGGCCACCGGGACGACGACGACTGTTGGATGGGCGTCGCCCCGCTGTTCCACACCGCGGGGATCTCCGGGATGTTGCCGGCGTTTCTGACCGGCGGCAAGGTCGTGATTCCGCCGTCGGGCGGTTTCGACGCCGAGGCCACCATCCGCACGATTGTCGACGAGCGGGTGTCGTCGTGCTTCATGACACCGGCGCAGTGGCAGACGGTATGCGCACTGGACAACCTCGCCGACTGGGATCTGTCGCGTCTGCGCCGGGTCTGGTGGGGCGCAGCGCCCGCATCGACGACGTTGCTGCAGAACATGATCGACGCGTTCCCCCAGGCCGAGATCATCGCCGCCTTCGGCCAGACCGAGTGCAGTCCGATCACTTGCCTGCTGCGGGGCGAGGACGCGGTGGCCAAGATCGGCTCGGTGGGCACCCCGATGCTCAACGTCGAGGCGCGCATCGTCGACGAGGACATGAACGACGTCACGCCCGGCACCGTCGGCGAGATCGTGTATCTGGGCCCGCTGGTGATGACGGAGTACTGGAACAAGCCCGCCGAGACTGCCGAGGCCTTTCGGGGCGGATGGTTCCACTCCGGTGACCTGGTCCGGCAGGACCAGCAGGGCTACATTTATGTGGTCGACCGGAAAAAGGACATGATCATCTCGGGCGGTGAGAACATCTACAGCGCCGAGGTGGAGAGCGCTGTGGCGGCCCAACCGAAGGTCGCCGAGGTGGCGGTGATCGGTGTGCCCGATCCGGATTGGGGCGAGACACCGATGGCGGTGATCGTGCCGCGCGACGCCGCCGACCCGCCGACCGAGGCCGAGATCGAGTCGCACTGCCGGGCGCAGCTGGCCGCCTACAAGCGACCGCGACGCATCGCGCTCGTCCAGGAGTTACCCCGCAACGCGGCCGGCAAGGTCCTCAAGAACGTGCTGCGTGAGACCTATGCGGCGGCTCTTGCCTACGCCGCGGGGCCGACCGACGTCCCCCTGCTCGAGGAGACCATCGGGGCCAATTTCGAACGCACGGTCTCGGCCCATCCCGACGTCGACGCGCTCGTCGACGTGACCACCGGCCGACGCTGGACCTATGCCGAACTCAATGCCGAAATCGACGTCGTCGCAAGGGGTTTGATGGCTCTCGGAATCGCGGCGGGCGACCGCGTCGGTATCTGGGCACCCAACTGCGCGGAGTGGACGATCCTGCAGTACGCCACCGCCAAAGTCGGCGCGATCCTCGTGACGGTCAACCCCGCCTACCGCACGCATGAGCTGACCTACGTGCTACAGCACTCGGGGATCCGGATGCTGGTGGCGGCCACCGAGTTCAAGTCCTCCGACTACCGCGCCATGGTCGCCGAAGTGCGTCCGGCAGCGTCCGACCTGACCGAGGTGGTGTTCGTCGGCACCGACGACTGGCAGCAACTTCGACGGCGGGCCGACGACATCTCGGTCGACGACCTGCGCGCCCGGATGACCAGCCTGGCACCATCGGATCCCATCAATATCCAATACACCTCGGGCACAACGGGTTCACCGAAGGGCGCGGTGCTGTCACACCGCAATATCCTCAACAACGGCTTCTTCGTCACCGAGCTGATCAACCTCCGCGAAGACGATCGGCTGTGCATCCCGGTGCCGTTCTACCACTGTTTCGGCATGGTGATGGGCAACCTCGGTGCCACCACCCACGGCGCGACCATGGTGATCCCGGCCCCCGGCTTCGACCCGGCGGCGACGCTGGCGGCCATCGAGGCCGAACGCTGCACCGCCGTTTACGGGGTGCCGACCATGTTCGTGGCGATGCTGGCCCACCCGGACCTGGCGCGACGCGATGTGTCGTCGTTACGCACCGGAATCATGGCGGGCGCGACCTGCCCGGTGGAGCTCATGAAGCGCTGCATCAACGAACTGCACATGTCGGAGGTGTCGATCGCCTATGGCATGACCGAGACCTCTCCGGTGTCCTGCCAGACCCGCATCGACGACGACCTTGACCGGCGCACCGCCACCGTCGGGCGTGTGCACCCCCACGTCGAGATCAAGGTTGTCGACCCCGACACCGGAACGACGCTCAACCGCGGTGTGCCAGGCGAGTTCTGCACGCGGGGCTACTCGGTGATGACCGGCTACTGGTGCGACGAGGACAAGACCCGCGAGGCCATCGACGGCGACGGCTGGATGCACACCGGCGACCTCGCCGTGATGCGCGACGACGGGTACTGCCGGATCGTCGGGCGCATCAAGGACATGGTGATCCGCGGGGGCGAGAACGTGTACCCCCGTGAGATCGAGGACTTCCTGCACTCCCACCCCGATATCGAGGATGTGCAGGTGATCGGTGTACCCGACGACGATTACGGCGAGGAGATCTGCGCCTGGGTCAAGATGCGGTCGGGTGCAGAGCCGCTCGATGCCGCCGCGGTGCGCAAATTCGCCACCGGAAAGCTCGCGCACTACAAGATCCCGCGCTATGTCCACATCGTCGAGGAGTTCCCGATGACCGTCACCGGCAAGGTGCGCAAGGTCGACATGCGCGCCGAGACCATCCGGTTGCTCGACCTCTGACCTCCAATTGCCAATACGGCAATATGTGTTGCCACCTAGGAGACCTCACCGGATGGTGGAGGTATGACGAGCGAACTTGATCAGAATTACTGGGACGAGCGGTGGGAGCAGGTCTACCGCACCCGCCAGGCCACCGCCGATAGCCGCGAGCCGAACCCGCAACTGCGCGCCGAAGTCAGCGCGCTCAAACCCGGCCGAGCGCTGGATGCCGGTTGCGGCAACGGGTCCGACGCGATGTGGCTTGCCACGCAGGGCTGGCAGGTGACCGCCGCGGACTTTTCCACCGCCGCGCTCAAGCACGCGCGAAGACGCGCCGACGACGCCAACTTGGGCGACCGAATCGATTGGGTGCACGCCGATCTCGGTAGCTGGACGCCGCCCGCCGCCCGTTTCGATCTGGTGACCAGCCACTACCTTCACGGTGTGCCGCAACGGACGTCGGCCTTTCGCCGCCTCGGTAATGCGGTGGCGCCCGGCGGCACGCTGCTGATCGTCGGCCATCATCCCGACGACCGACCCGATGACCCCGCAGCGCCTCCTCTGGAGGCGTTCTTCCGGGTGGAGGAACTGCTCGACGCCCTGGACCCGGCCGGCTGGCATGTCGTCGTCGCCGAGACCAGGGTGCGCCCCGGCGCCGACCACGACGGCAACCCGATCACCCGCACCGACGCGGTGCTGCGGGCACAACGACGCTGATCGGGCAGCGCACCCCTTGCGTACGTGCCCAGCGCATTACTAGGATATCCAACTATCTAGTAGCGAAGGGCAAGCTCATGACCAAGCAGATTCCGCACTTCATCAACGGGCAGCGCACCGCCGGTGAGTCCAAGCGCACCGCCGACGTGTTGAACCCGAGCACCGGGCAGGTGCAGGCCACGGTGCCGATGGCCTCGGCCGCCGACGTCGACGCCGCGGTGGCAGGCGCCGTCGATGCACAAAAGGAGTGGGCGGCGTGGAACCCGCAGCGCCGCGCACGCGTCATGATGAAGTTCATCGAGCTGGTCAACCAGAACATCGACGAGCTCGCCGAACTGCTCTCTCTCGAACATGGCAAGACGCTCGCCGACTCACGCGGCGACGTCCAGCGCGGCATCGAGGTCATCGAGTTCTCCGTCGGCATCCCGCACCTGCTCAAGGGTGAGTACACCGAGGGCGCCGGCCCGGGTATCGACGTGTACTCGCTGCGCCAGCCGCTCGGCGTGGTCGCGGGCATCACCCCGTTCAACTTCCCGGCGATGATCCCGTTGTGGAAGGCGGGCCCGGCGCTCGCATGCGGAAACGCCTTCATTCTCAAGCCTTCTGAGCGGGACCCGTCGGTTCCGCTGCGGCTGGGCGAGCTGTTCATCGAGGCGGGGCTTCCGCCCGGCGTGTTCCAGGTCGTACACGGCGACAAGGAGGCCGTCGACGCCATCCTCGAGCACCCGACCATCGCGGCCGTCGGCTTCGTCGGCAGCTCCGACATCGCGCAGTACATCTACTCCGGCGCGGCCGCCAACGGAAAGCGCTCACAGTGCTTCGGCGGCGCCAAGAACCACATGATCGTCATGCCCGACGCCGACCTCGACCAAGCCGTCGACGCGTTGATCGGGGCGGGCTACGGCAGCGCAGGGGAACGCTGCATGGCGATCAGCGTCGCCGTCCCGGTCGGTGAGCAGACCGCAGATCGCCTGCGCGCCAGGCTCGTCGAACGCATCAACAACCTGCGGGTCGGCCACAGCCTCGATCCCAAGGCCGACTACGGGCCGCTGGTCACCGAGGCCGCGCTGGCGCGGGTGCGCGACTACATTGCCCAGGGTGTGGACGCCGGCGCCGAACTTGTGGTCGACGGACGCGAACGCGGCAGCGACGAACTGCAATTCGGCGACGACAGCCTCGAGGGCGGCTACTTCATCGGGCCCACCCTGTTCGACCACGTCACCACCGACATGTCGATCTACACCGACGAGATCTTCGGCCCGGTGCTGTGCATGGTCCGGGCGCACGACTATGACGAGGCGCTGCGGCTGCCCTCCGAACACGAGTACGGCAACGGGGTCGCGATCTTCACCCGCGACGGCGACGCGGCCCGCGACTTCGTCTCGCGCGTGCAGGTCGGCATGGTCGGCGTCAACGTGCCGATCCCGGTTCCGGTGGCCTACCACACCTTCGGCGGCTGGAAGCGCTCCGGCTTCGGCGACCTCAACCAGCACGGGCCGCACTCGATCCTGTTCTACACCAAGACCAAGACCGTTACGCAGCGGTGGCCCTCGGGCATCAAGGACGGCGCGGAGTTCGTCCTGCCCACCATGAAGTAGGCGTCCGTGGATTACTTCGGGCTCGACGACGACGAGCGCGTGATCGCCGAGACGGCGGCCGCGTTCGCCGAGAAGCGCCTCGCGCCACACGCGTTGGAGTGGGATGCCGCCAAGCACTTCCCCACCGACGTGCTGCGCGAGGCGGCCGAGCTCGGCATGGCGGCCATCTACTGCCGCGACGACGTCGGCGGCAGCGAATTGCGCCGGCTCGACGCGGTGCGGATCTTCGAGGAGCTGGCCAAGGCCGATCCGAGCATCGCCGCGTTTCTGTCGATCCACAACATGTGCGCGTGGATGGTCGACACGTTCGGCACCCCCGAACAACGCAAGGCCTGGGTGCCGCGGTTGGCGTCGATGGAGAACATCGCCAGCTATTGCCTGACCGAACCCGGCGCGGGCTCGGATGCAAGCGCATTGCGCACCAGGGCCGTTCGCTCAGGCGGCGACTACGTGCTCGACGGCGTCAAACAGTTCATCTCCGGCGCCGGGTCGTCGGACGTGTACGTGGTGATGGCCCGCACCGGCGGTCAGGACTCACCGCCGGGCCACCGTGGCATCTCGGCGTTCCTCGTCGAAAAGGACACGCCGGGGCTGAGTTTCGGTGCTGACGAGCTGAAGATGGGCTGGAACGCCCAACCGACCGCGCAGGTGATCTTCGAAGGCGCGCGGGTGCCCGCCGACGCGATGCTCGGCGGCGCCGACGGAGAAGGTGCCGGCTTCGGCATCGCGATGAACGGCCTCAACGGCGGCCGGATCAATATCGCCGCGTGTTCGCTGGGCGGCGCGCAGGCCGCTCACCAGAAGGCGGCGCGCTACCTCGCCGACCGGCAGGCGTTCGGCGGCGCGCTGCTCGACGAACCGACGATCCGGTTCTCGCTCGCCGACATGGCCACCTCGTTGCAGACGTCGCGAGTGTTGTTGTGGCGCGCGGCTGCTGCGCTCGACGAGGACCACCCGCAGAAGGTGGAACTGTGCGCGATGGCCAAACGCTACGTCACCGACGCCTGCTTCGAGGTCGCCGATCAGGCGTTGCAGCTGCACGGCGGATACGGATATCTGCGCGAGTACGGGCTGGAGAAGATCGTCCGCGATCTGCGGGTGCATCGGATCCTGGAAGGAACCAACGAAATCATGCGCGTGGTCATCGGTCGGGCCGAAGCGGCCAGGGCCCGCGCGTCGGCATAAAGCAGGGAGATCGCATGAGCACGGTCGCGTTTCTGGGGTTGGGCCACATGGGCGGGCCGATGGCGGCGAATCTGGTTGCCGCGGGCCACACAGTCCACGGTTTCGACCCGGTGCCGGGCTCGCGCGACGCGGCTGCCGAGAAGGGTGCCCAGGTGTTCGACAGCGGCGCCGCGGCCGTCGGCGACGCGGACGTCGTGATCACCTCGCTGCCAAACGGCGACATCGTCAAGTCGTGCTATGCCGAGGTGTTGCCCGCGGCCAAAGACGGCGCGTTGTTCATCGACACCTCGACGATCTCCGTCGACGACGCCCGCTCGGTCCACCAGCAGGCCGTCGACCGCGGTTTCGCCCAGCTCGACGCGCCGGTATCCGGTGGGGTGAAGGGTGCTGTCGCGGGCACGTTGGCGTTCATGGTCGGCGGTGAAGACAACGCCGTGGCGCGCGCCCGGCCGGTGCTGGAACCGTTGGCCGGCAAGATTATTCACTGCGGAGCCTCGGGCACCGGCCAGGCCGCTAAATTGTGCAACAACATGGTGCTGGCGGTGCAGCAGATCGCCGTCGGCGAGGCGTTCGTACTCGCCGAGAAGCTCGGGCTACCGGCACAGTCCCTGTTTGATGTCATCACCGGCGCCACCGGCAACTGCTGGGCTGTACACACCAACTGTCCGGTGCCGGGTCCGGTGCCGACGTCACCGGCCAACAACGACTTTCAGCCGGGCTTCGCCACCGCGTTGATGAACAAGGACCTCGGCCTGGCGATGGCCGCCGTGAACTCGACAAGCGCCAAGGCGCCGCTGGGCAGCCACGCCGCCCAGATCTACGCCGAGTTCGCGACCGACCACGCCGACAAGGACTTCAGCGCGGTCATCGAACAGCTACGGGACTGACCTACAGTGGCCGGTCCGCTTGTGATCGTAAAGATTCGGCGACGCGGCAGCTTGTCTTGTTATATACGGCATTTCGATACCTAGACCGGTGATCCACCGAGGTTAGGTCCTTCGAAGTAAGCCGGTCACGCCAGCGAGGAGCAGGGCCAGCAAACTCCATGCGAAAAATTTCAGAAGGAATAGCCACCCAGTCAGCCAGAGTGGCCCATCTGTTCGAATGATCCAATCCGCGTTTGGCGTTCCCCATGCGGGAACTACGCTATTCAATGTAAATGATAACCAGTGCCAACAGGGATACCCCGGATATGCCTCACATGGGCTATTTGCAGTAACAGAGAAGTTCCCCATACTCGCCGATACCGTAGCCGCGCAACCCAATCTTCCAGGCTCACCAGTTATGGACGAATTTTCGCCACAGATACCTCTTAGCACGGCAGCTCGCGCGCGCTCGTAATTCGCTGGGACGATGCGGTCTTCGATGTTGAACACCGTCAACGAACTCACAGCGAGAACTATAATGAGCCAGGCTAATGCTGCGATTGGGTAATAACCGTGGCCGACCAACGCCCCGTACATCAACCTAGGAACCTTTGTGGGAGTTGGTGACTGGCGGGTTACCTTGTTCGCTGCAAAGAATCTCAGGCGTCGTCCAGCTGCAGGGTCGCCGTTTCGTTCATAGACTTCAGCTAATGCCCACCACGGTTGAGCAGGTTTCTTCTTGTTTGGGTGCGACTTCAACCATCTCCGCGCCGCACCAGTGCTCCCCCGCACCGGACCTTGGATATCAGCGACCCGCCAACCTGTAGCTGTCAGAGGAGCCGGCAGTTCCTCCCCGGTCTCTAAGTCACCGATTACTGCGCGTCGAAGATCTAGACCCTCGATGTGAATCGGGGACCGCAGCACAAGCCCCCTCATCGAAGCCGATTTAATGCATACCGCGCCGACGTGAACGTGCGGGTGATCCGAATTGTTGCTATCCGACGCGGAGTCGTCGGCTTTAATATTCGCGAGTTCCACATGTGATCGCTTAGCAGAACAACTCCAAGCCGTGCTGCGCGCACAGCCAAAGTGCCGGTCAAAGCATGCGCCGGGGCCATGGACCTCTCTTCGAGGGTCGTCAACGTCGTCATTCTTTCGACGAACGATAGACCTGGTGAGATTGACCTCACCTCCGATAGTTGCGCCAAGTATGCAGACAGTGCCACACGCCCTGAAAACGCCTCTAGCTCCGGCCGCGCCGGCCATCAGGTCACCCGCGATTGCGATGCCATCGAGTTTGAGAGCTTCTCGCCCACAATTTCGTAGCGTCGCCCCCCTCAACTCAAGGTCGCCACCAATCTTTGCACCGTTTGCACGCACTGTTCCGGCGGCTTCGAAACCGTTTCGGAGGTAAAGATTCCTTGCAATTTCGGCACCGTCAACATTGATGGCATCGCCGTCCGGATTCAGAAGAGTCGCTGTGCTGAGATTTAGTGATCCGCCAATACGGGCATCAACGGCGTGAACACAACCCTCGGCGGCGAATCCGTCGGCAAGTACTAATCCGCCGGCGATGGAGATGCGATCGATGTGAAGCGCGTCGTCCCCGGTGTTTCTTAGTGTGGCCGCACTCAAGTCGAATAAGCCCCCGACACGCGCCTCGGGTCCGCGAACTTTGCCATCGGACTTGAAACCCCTGCGCGCCAGTATCCCGCCGGTAATCTCGGCGCTGTCGAAGCTGAGCGTGTCCGCGCCGGCGTTGTATATGGCGGCGTTGTTCAGATTCAGTTGCCCGCCGATGTGTGCGGCAAGAATGAGCACCTCGCCGTGGGCCTCGAAGCCGTCGTTAAGCAGCAGTTCGCCCTTCACTTCAGCGCTGTCGAGGTTTAGTGCAATGCGTTCACGGGCCGCCTCAGTTTCGTTTCGAAGGATTGCGTGACTCATCACCAGACGGCCGCCGATCTGAACTCCTCGCGCACTGAAGGTTCCAGTGACTTCGAATCCGTTGTCTGCCAAGCAGTCACTTGCTATCTTCGCTTGGTCGAGTTCGACTCCTCGTGCATGCGTGCCGGAGAGACAGAGTTCCTTGATCTCGGCGCCGCGAAGGCTGATCCGCGCTTGTGCATCACAATTCAACAGACGCAACGGGTGAGGAAACTCAACACCGGCAAGATCCAACTCCTCCAAGAACAGTGCTCCTCGAATCTGGAGTCCGTGCGGGTCTACATTGGTACTGCGGCTCGCGAGAACCTGGCGGATTGCAATGGTTGGGATGTAACGCTCATCGGTCCGACTTCTTTCGGACGGTCGCTCTCCTTGATGGTGACCCAGGTCTAGAAGGCGGCCGGTTCGAGCTGCGACTTTTAGGCGACTCACCCAGCGCTGCAACTCCATTTTCGAGCCGATCCCGGTCGAAATGTTCATATCAAAATGATGCCGACAAGGCGCTGATTCGTTTGCCGCTTTCGATTATCTGCGATAAAAGCAGGCCAGCGAAGTGAGCCCGATTTGGAGATGCAGCCACGCCGCCGAGATCTACGCCGAGTTCGCGACCGACCACGCCGACAAGGACTTCAGCGCGGTCATCGAACAGCTACGGGACTGACCTACACATCGCGCCATGCGCGGTTGCCGTACCCGTCGAGGTGCACGACCTCCTGCACCGGCTTGCGGGTGGTGGGTCCGTATCGACCCCGCGGCCAACCGAGCGGCACGATGCACACCGGGGTCACCGTCAGCGGCAGGCCCAAGATCCTGCGTGCCGACGTCACGCTCCACAGCGGCAGGGTGATCAGCGACGCGCCCAGCCCCATCGCCCGCGCCGCCAGCAGCAGGTTCTGCACGCTGGGATAGATCGAACCGAAGAACGACGACTCCCCCACGAACGGGGACGGTATGTACGGCACCCGTGCGCCGCCACGCAGGCACGGCACGACGAGGACCGGGATCTCGCTGAAGTGGTCGACCTGCCATTGGACGGCCCGCAGGATCTTCTGCATCGACTCGTCACCGGCGGCGACGCGTCGGCCGGCCGCGCCGTACAGCGACCACGCTTGGCGGTAACGCTTGCCGAGTCGGTCCTTGACGCGCTGGTCCTTCACCACGATGAATTCCCAGTTCTGCCCGTTGGATCCGGTGGGCGCCCGCAGCGCCAACTCGATGCACTTGAGCACCACGGCATCGTCGACGGGGTCGGGCAGGACGCGGCGCACGGCCCGCTGGGTCATCATCGCTTCGGCCAGCGGCATATCGAGGCGGGCAAGCGCGTCCTCGACGGTGGGGATGTCGGTCATCCCATGAAACTACCGCGCCGACTCCCGGCGGCAGAGTGACGCCTGGCTGTTACGCCGCCGACGAACTGTGCGTCTTGCACCAGCTGGCATGCAGCCGTTGACATTCGGCTATACGTAGCGGCTCGCTGCCACCGAAGTCCGGCCGCACCGCCACCGCCGTCGGGATGTCGGGGGTGCCTTCGCCGGTGATGACGACGGTGGCCAGCCCGGCGGCGTTCGCGGCGCGCAGGCCCGTCGCCGAGCCGCACACGGCCAACGCATCGTCGGCCGACAGGCCCAGCTCCCACAGCGCGTGTCGATGCGCGTCGGGATCGGGCATCGTCTTGTGGACGTCGTCGGCGGTCACCACGGTTTCGACGACGCCCTCGCCGGCCAGCTGGCGCACCAACGGCTCCGCCCAGCTGCGCTGCCCGTTGGTCACCACAGCCACCTGCACGCCCGCGGCGTACGCGTCGGTGAGCAGATCGATCAGCCCGGGCCGCGGTGCGAGATCGTGCTCGAGGACCAACTCGTCGAACATCATCGTCTTGGTGTTGTAGATGTCATCGGCGAGCAGGGCGGTCAGCACATCGGACTCGGTGGCCACGCAGCGCTTGCGCAACTCGGCCGCCACCCGCTGACGCTCATCGACCAACGCGAGCAGTTGGCGGTAGCGCGTCACTGACCACTCGAAGTCCAGCCCGTGGGCGGCGAAGGCGGCGTTGTATGCCACCCGGTGGCCGTCGCACTCGATGTCGGTCAGCGCATCGAGGTCGAAGACGACCGCCCGCAGTTGGCTGTCGGCTCCGGCCGGCGCTGCCTGATCCCACCAGAAGCGTCCGGCACGCCATGTCTTCTCCTGCGTTATCGACATGGAAATAGGGTGGCGCATGTCACAGCCCTCGCGCCTCCCCCGCTGGGGGGATAGTCAAGGTCAACTTGCGCGGCGACCGCCCCGACCAAGCATCAGGTCGCAATAAGGTGTTGTCATGACCGTAGCCGCCGAACCGGTGCGAATCGTGCTGGTAGACGACCACGAGATGGTGATCGAGGGGCTCAAGGCCATGCTCGCGGCGTTCTCCGATCGCGTCGTAGTGGTCGGCCAGGCCGTCGGCGCTGAGCGGGCGCTCAGCGTGATTGACGAACTCGACCCCGACATCGTGCTGTGCGACGTGCGGATGGAGGGCTCCAGCGGTCTGGACGTATGCCTGGCGCTGCGGGAGCGCAACGCGGAGCGCAAGGTCGTGATGCTGTCGGTCTACGACGACGAGCAGTATCTGTTCCAGGCTCTGCGCGTCGGCGCATCCGGATACCTGCTGAAGAGCATCAGCAGCGACGAACTGGTGCGCCAGCTGGAGTTCGTACACCGCGGTGAGACCGCGATCGATCCCGGTATGGCGGCCAGGGCCGCCGACACCGCTGCACGGTTGCAGCGCGACGAGTTCTGGCCCGGCGTGCGCCAAGGCCTGACCCAACGTGAGAGCGAGATCCTGTCGTTTGTCGTCGACGGGCTGTCCAACCGCGCGATCGCCACCAAGCTGGTGATCGGCGATGAGACCGTCAAGAGCCACCTCAGCTCGATCTACCGCAAGCTCGGGGTCAGTGACCGCACCGGCGCGGTGGCCACGGCACTCCGTGAAGGGATCTATCGGTGACCACAGGACCCCGGCCCGGCGACGCGGTCCGCGACCTCAGCGAGTACGCGCTGGCCGTCGACCGCGAGCTGGCGCTGCTGCGCGAACTGATCCAGGCCGCATCCAAGGGCCCCGGCGTCGAGCCGTTGGCTGCCGCGGCCGCGCGGATGATCACCGCGGCGACCGCCAGCGACGTGTGCTTTGTGCACGTTCTCGACGACACTGAACACTCACTCACGTTGGCCGGTGCGACGCCGCCGTTCGACGCGGCGGTCGGCAAGATCAGACTGCCGCTGGGCCAAGGGATTTCGGGATGGGTGGCCAGCCACCGCGAACCCGTGGTGATCACCGAGGACAAAGAGTCCGACCCCCGGTACATGCCGTTTCAGTCGCTACGCGGTTCGGATTTCACGTCGATGGTGTCGGTTCCGATGGAGACCGATCCCGGCGGGCTGGTCGGCGTGCTCAACGTGCACAC
Source organism: Mycolicibacterium sp. XJ879 (assembly GCF_053483935.1). Taxonomy (NCBI): domain Bacteria; kingdom Bacillati; phylum Actinomycetota; class Actinomycetes; order Mycobacteriales; family Mycobacteriaceae; genus Mycobacterium; species Mycolicibacterium sp. XJ879. The sequence goes on along the minus strand of NZ_JBEFTH010000004.1, from coordinate 136,343 downwards.
CGTCGAGCGGCGCGACTTCACCGAACGCGACGTCGAGCTGCTGTTGGTGATCGGCCGGCTCATCGCAGGCGCGATGCACCAGGCCCGGCTGCACCGCCAGCTGGTCGCCCGCGAACGCGCGCACGAAGTGTTCGTCGAGCAGGTGATCGAGGCGCAGGAACTCGAACGCCGCCGGTTGGCCGGCGACATTCACGACGGCATCTCGCAGCGCCTGGTCACCCTGTCCTACCGGCTGGATGCGGCGGCCCGCGCCGCCGATCCGGCCGTCGCCGCCGAACAGCTGGGCACCGCCCGCGAACTGGTGGAGTTGACGCTGCAGGAGGCGCGGGCGGCGATCAGCGGGTTGCGGCCCCCGGTGCTCGACGACCTCGGGCTGGCCGGCGGGCTGGCCAGCCTGGCCCGCTCGATCCCGCAGGTGAACATCGATGTGGATCTGGCGGAAACCCGGCTGCCCGACCATATCGAGCTCGCGCTGTACCGGATCGCGCAGGAATGCCTGCAAAATGTCGTCAAACACGCCAACGCCACGACGGCCCAGCTCACCTTCGCCGTCGACGCGGGTCGGTCTGCGCCGGTCGCGCGGCTCGAAATAGTCGACGACGGCGTCGGTTTCGACACTTTCGAGCATCCACTGGGCAGCGACGAGATGGGTGGCTACGGGCTGTTGTCGATGGCTGAGCGCGCCGAGATCGTCGGCGGCCGGCTCAACATCCGGTCCCGCCCGGGCACGGGGACAGCGGTGACGGCGACCATCCCGCTGCCGTCCCAACCCCAGTGATTTGTGTGCGTTTTGCGGCGCTCACCGCTCCTGAACGCACACAAATCGCCCGCTAGAAGTCGCCGGAGTTCCTGCGCAGCGTTTCGATCGAATCGGCGAGCGCCCGCGACTCGTCCTCGGACATGCCGATGTCGGCGAACACCTCCTTGTTGAGGGTCACCGTGGCGTCCTCGACCGTCGAGCGGCCGAGGTCGGTGATCCGCACCAGCGTGGTACGGCCGTCGGTCGGATGGGGGGTCCGCTCCACCAGTCCGTCGGCTTCCAGACGACGGATCGCGTGGGTGACGCTGGTGACGTGCACCTGCAACCGGTCGGACGCCTTGGTGATCGGCAGTTCCCCGTTACGGCTGAACGCCAACAACCGCAACAACTCGAATCGGGAAAAGCTCAGGTCGTAGGGCCGCAGCGCGGTCTCCACCCGGGCCAGCAGGATCTGGTGGGCCCGCATCACCGATGTGACCGCGACCATGCCGTCGGCGACGTCACCCCATCCGGAGCGCTCCCAGTTGGCGCGGGCCAGCGCGATCGGGTCGCGATGGTCGGGCTGCGACGGCTGCGGGTTTTGCGAGGCCACGCCTCTTCATACCGCACCAGCGCGCCCGGGCCGCTGATTTCTAACGTACGGCGGCCAGCACGGCGCGGGTGGAGCGGCGGTCACCGACGGTGATGCGCACGCCGCCGTCGGCGTAGTGGCGCACCCGCAGCCCGGCGCCGTCGAACACCTGCGTCCAGTCCCGGTCACGGCGCGGCAGGTAGACAAAGTTGGCGTGGCTGTCGGTGCTGTACACGCCCATCGAACCCAACCGCATCCGCAGGTAGCGAGATTCGTTGGCGATCATCGAGATGCGTTGCTGCAGCTCGGCTTCCGCCTCATAGGAGGCCTCGACGGCCACCTGACCGGTGCTCGCGATGCCGAACGGCAGTTGCATGGCCCACAGCCTGCGGGCCAGTGGCTGGGCGCAGAAGCCATAGCCGATACGCAGTCCGGCGAGGCCGTAGGCTTTCGAGAAGGTCCGCAGCACCACGAGATTCGGAAAGCGCGCGACCAGTCCCGCAGCGTCGAGCCGCGATTCCGGTGCCAGGAACTCGACGTAGGCTTCGTCGAGCAGTACGACGGTGTCGGGCCGCACGCACCGCAGGAACGCCTCGATGTCGGCGGGCGTCTCGATGGTGCCGGTCGGGTTGTGCGGCCGGCACACCACCACCACCCGCGCGTCGGCCGCGGCGCGCGCCAACGCCTCCAGATCGTGCCGGCCATGGCTGTCCAACGGCACGGTGATCGGCACCAGCCGGGCCATCCGCGCGAAGACCGGATATCCGTCGAACGTCGGTGACGTCATCGCCAGCACCTCGCCGGGGCACGTCACCGCCTGCAGCACCTGCATGATCACACCGGTGGCGCCGACGCCCAGGACCACCTGTTCGTCGCGCACCCCGATATGCGCGGCGATCATCGAGCGCAACCGCTGCGGCAGATACTCCGGATACCGGTTGGCCGAACCGATCGAGGCGCTCAGCGCCATCTGCACCGCGGGCAGCGGCGGGAACGGATTCTCGTTCAGCGACAACGCGAACGGGCTCATCACGTCCGGTAGTACGCCGCCGTCACCTTCCGGTGTGGTCATCAGCCGCGACCGCCCCACCGCACCGCGGCCGCGCCCGCGAAGTCGCCGGCATGGGCGAACGCCGCCATCATCACCACGTCACCGGCCTGCAACCGACCCTCGGTGACGGCCCGGTCGAGGTTGATCGGGATGCCCGCGGCGAACAGGTTTCCGCACTCGTCGAACGTGTCGACGTGGCGCTCCTTGGGCAGTTCGAGCGCTTCGCGCCAGTTGCGCAGGAACACCCGGTTGGGCTGGTTGGTGACGAGCAGGTCGAGATCTTGGGGTTTGAGGCCGATGCGGTCGCACACGGCATAGGACACCTCGGGAACCTGGCGGTTGCCCCGCGCGAGCACCTTGGTGATCTTGGCATCGGTGAATCCGATGTAGCCCTCACCGGGCCCCGGCTGCCACCATTTGCGCGGCGGATCAACTGCGATGGTCATATCCCCGGCGAATTCCCCGTAGGTGCGGCACTCGACGTCGAGGATCGGCGAGCGTTCCGACACCGCGACCAAACCCACCGCGGCGCCGTCGCCCGGGACCGCGGCCTGCGCCTTTCGCCGCACACTCGGTTGGTCGAACACCTGCCCGGCGGCGTTCTGCGCGACGGCGATCAACGCCGTCTGTCCCGCACCCGACGCCAGTAGCTGACGTGCCAGCTGCATCCCGAGGACAAACGCAGCGCAGCCACCGTTGTGCAGATCCAGCACCCAGTTCGGTTTCATCCCAAGCCGATACGCGACCGCGCCACCGGCGCCGTAGAACGGCATGTCCGGTAGCTGGGTGTGGGTGATCAGCACGTCGACGCCGGCGATCACGTCGGCCCCGTGTCGTTGCACCAGGTCCGCCGCGGCGCGCTCGACCATGTCGACCGCGGTCTCATCCGGGCCGACGTGGTGACGGTAGCGCGGCGCGCGGAACATCACGTTGTCGCGCAGTGCATCTGATTCGGCGAACTGCGCGTAGTAGCTCGCGCCGATCGGCTCACCCGGCAGATAGCTGGCGATATCCAGCAGGCTGACGGTCATCTGTTCACCTCATCCAGTCCGGTGTCACGGGAAGCCCGTTGGAATAGCGGTATTCGGCGATCGCCTTGAGGTTCTGCAACTCCAGCAGGTGGCCCGCGCCAAACATGTCCCAGAAGTCGCCGACCCACACGGGTCGCTGCGGCGGTGCAGTTTCCGGATATGGGTTGTGGTCGTAGAACGGGTGATGGCAGTTGGTCCACAACACCACGGATCCCGGCTTGTTGAACACCGACTGCGCGTCGACGATCCGCATCAAATAGATCATCCAGAGGTGCTTGCCCTGGTCCCACGCGCAGTGGTAGTCGACCGTCATCGCCTGTTTGTTGGCGTGGGTGCGGGTGAAGATCCGGGTCTCTGAGCCGAGCCGGTCGTAGGCAAGCCACAGCCCGGGTTCTTCGGTGGTGGTGAAGCCACGCAGGCTGTAGGTCCACTCCTCGAGGCTGCGGGTATCGGACATGTATTCGAACAATTCGTCGGGTGGACAGTCGATATGGCTGTTGACCGTGCAGAATTCGCCGAACACGTCGTCGTGCGGATAGACCGACCGCATCATCTCCATGATGATCGGGGTGGCCTTCTCCCGCGGTGACGTCTCGACGCGGACGAGCCCGCCGAGCGGGTCGGTGGTACCTCGGTGGGCGACGATGTCATCAAGTGCGGGCAACGACATGGGATCTGCTCTCCTTTGCGCGGGCAACGGCTGAGGTGAGAAAAGCTGCAAAGGGCGGGATTTCGTCTGCCGAGCATTCGACGCCGACGACCGACGGACCGTCAACCGCCAGTGCGGTATCCAACGCGGCAGGCAGCCGCAAGAGGTCGTCGACGTCGAACGAGGCCAGCCCCGGAAACATCGCGGCCAGACCGGCTCCGAGCCGGCTCGGGCCGAACCGGTTGTAGCTGTAGCGGTCGCCGTAGAACAGCTGCTCGCGGGTCACGCACATCGCATGCGCGTGGTTGTCGAACAACAGAAACGTCACGGGCAGCCGGTACTGCAGCGCGGTGTGGATCTCCATGCCGTGCATGAGAAATGCGCCGTCGCCCGCGATCACCACGGTGCGGCGCCGACGCCCGAACGCCATACCGACACCGGCGCCGAAACTGTAGCCCATACCGCCCATGCCGAGCGCGACGAGGAACCGGCTGTCGCGGCGCACCGGCAGGTGATGGATCGCCGATGCGCCGATGTTTCCGGCGTCGACGACGATGTCGGTGCCGTCGGGCAGCGCGCCGTCGATCACGCTCATCGCGTCGCGGTACCGGATCCCCGGACCGCCGTGTGCCGGTGGTTCCAGGCACGTGCGCGGCACCGCGTCGGGCACCCGCACGCCGGTGGCGCGGCCGTTACCGGACAGCGCCGCGGTCAACAGCATCAGCGAGCCGCGCAGATCGTCGGTGTGCACGTGGGTACACGGCAGGTGCGGCGGGTCGGATCCGATGGAGTACACCGACGTCGCCGCCAGCGCGGTCTCCAGCCCGGCGCGCGCCGTCACCGTCATGCGGGTGCCCACCAACAGGCACAGCGCGCTGCCCGCGACGGCGGTGGCGACGCTGGGATGTCCCATCACGCCCGTCACGCCCAGAAACGACGACGATCCCGAACCGGGCGTACCCGCAGCATCTTTCGCGTCGGGCACGCAGGCCACCCGGGCGCGCACCTGGGCCCGCAGCCGTTCGAGTTCGACGCGCGCATCGTCGCGAGCGACCTGTTCGCCGGCGATGATCGTGACGGGCCCGTCGGCGCGCCGCAGCGCGCGCCCGATGGGGTGTGGGTCGCCGAGTTGACTGCGAAGCTCATCTGAAACCCCGGCGCCGCCGTTGACGGGCAGTTCGGCCTGCTGAACGTCCTTGGGTAACAACAACACCGACGGCCCGCGCAACCTTCGAGCCGCGGCGATCGCCTCCGGCAGCGCCGCTTGGATGTCGGCCGGGGTCAGCACGCGTCTGCAGTGCGCCGAAACCGCGGAGAACAGCGCGTGCGCATCAAGCGCGCCGTTGAGTCCGCTGGTGTCCTGGAACGCCCCGCGTCCGTCGAGCACCGTCGGGGACTGCCCGATCAGCGCCAGCACCGGCACCCGGCTGGCGAATGCCTCCCCCAGCCCGGGCACCGTGTTCAGGCAGCCGCCGCCCGAGGTGGCGGCCAGCACGCCCAGGCCGGCTCCGCTGCGGCTGTATCCGTCGGCCATGGTCGCCGCGGAGAACTCGTGCTTGGCCAGCACCGCGGTGATCCCGTCGCGGAAGTGGGCGGCGTCGTAGAGGTCTTCGATATTGGCGCCGTCGACGCCGAAGATGTACTCGACGCCGATCGCCGCGAGATATTCGACGATGTGGTCGACCACCCGATGCGCCATCGCTGCCCCGCTTTCGCACGCTTACCCCCGGAATACGGCGAGCTACCCGGTTGGGTTCAACGCGCGCCGCGATTCACAGCCGGCGTTCCAGCAGCACCTGGTCGTCATCGGCCGAAACCAGTTGCACCGCAGCGATTTCATTCGGCTGCATCGGGGTGTTGGCGCTCGGCAGCGCGGTGGCACCGGACAGCCCCAGCCAGGTCGCGACCTGTTCGCGGCTGCCGTCGCGGCCGATCACCACCATGCCGAGGTTCTGCGGCGGCGCGTCGCGCTGACCCCAGTCGCCGTAGGTGCAGGCCATGTCGATACGGGTGCCCCAGCCGTAGCCGGTGACGGTGATCGTGGCGTTGATCGGCGTCTCGGACACCTTGACCATCTCCAGTTCGGTGCCCGAGGCCTGCGGCGCGGGGGGTTGGGTGTCCAGCACCCCGGGACGCAGCACGAGCACCAGACCGAGCGCCAGCAGCGCGGCGGCCATCGCGACCGCGGCGGTGGTGACCCAACGGGTCCGCCTGCGTCGCGCATGCACCTTGTCCAGCAGGGTGTCGAGCACCTCGGGCCGCAACGCGGGCGGGTCGCATTGGTCGATATCGGTGACGTCGATCGTGGCCAGCAGCGCGGGTATGCCGCCGAGTTCGGCGACCGCGGTCCGGCACCGCGCACAGGTCTGCAGGTGCGCCTCGTATTCGCGGCGCTCTTCGCTGGACAACGAACCCAGCACGTAGGCGGCGTCCCAGGTGAGGTAGCGATCGTCATCGCTTCGGGGGAAACCGGATTCGGTCATCGCGTCACCCCCATCTCCTGCAACTTCAGCCGCAGCGCACGCACCCCGTAGTGCAGCCGCGACTTCACCGTGCCCTCGGCGATCTGCAGATCGGCGGCGATCTGCGCAGTGGTCCAGCCCTGGTAGTAGGCGCGGCGGATGACGGCCCGATGTTCCTCGGACAGTTCACGAATGGCTTCACCAAGCAGCATCCGGTCCAGTGCCGTCTCCACCTCGTCGGGACCAGCGCGGTCCGCCGTCTTCTCCATGTCCGGCGTGCCGGTTTCACTGCGGAAGCGGGCGCTGCGTCGCTCGTCGATAACGAGGTTACGCGCCACGGTGAACAGCCACCCCCGAGGTGAGCGCTCCCGGTCGGCGGCCACCTCGGGATGGCGCCAAGCACGCAACAGCGTCTCCTGCACGACATCCTCCGCCCGGGCCGTATCCCCCGTCAGCCGCAAGGCGTAGCGCCAGATGGCTGCGGCATGCTCGTCGTAGAGCAGCCGCATGACGTTGGCGTCGAGGGCATCCGGGTCGTCCAAACTCAACCTCCATCAGAGATACGAGGTTGCCGGTCGTCCGGTTCAGTATTCGCCCATTCGCCCAGTCCGCCGAACGTGGGTTACCCGCACGTCTACCCCCTCCCACAAAAGTGTGCGGGTAACCCACGTTCGCGGCGGCCTGAAGCTACTGCGTGAGGATGCGGGGGCCGTCTTCGGTGACGGCGACGGTGTGCTCCCAGTGCGCGGCGCGAGAACCGTCGGCGGTGACGACGGTCCATTCGTCTTCGAGCACCACGGTTTTGGTGGTGCCCAGCGTCAGCATGGGTTCGATGGCCAGCACCGACCCGGGCGCCAGATAGGGTCCGCGACCGGGTGCCCCCTCGTTGGGCAGAAACGGGTCCATGTGCATCTGCCTGCCGATCCCGTGGCCGCCGTAGCCGGCGACGATGCCGAACTTGCGGCCGTGACGCGCTTCGGCGGCGCGGGTGCCGACCTCGATCGCGTGTGAGACATCGGTGAGCCGGTTGCCGGGCACCATCGCGGCGATCCCGGCCTCCATGGCCTCCCGAGTGGCCTGCGACAGCGTTTCGTCGACGGGGATCAGCGGCCCGACACCGAACGTGATCGCCGAGTCCCCGTGCCAGCCGTCGACGATCGCGCCGCAGTCGATGGACACCAGGTCCCCCGCCGCCAGCGTCTCGCTGGCCGACGGGATGCCATGCACGACGCGCTCGTTCACCGAGGAGCAGATGCTCGCCGGAAAACCGTGGTAGCCCAGAAACGACGGCACCCCGCCGCCGTCGCGGATCACCGACTCGGCGATCTCGTCGAGCTCGAGCGTGGACACCCCCGGCACGGCCGCCTGCCGCACGGCCTTCAGGGCCGACGCCACCAGTGCGCCCGCGACGGCCATTGCGTCGAGTTCGGCGGAGGTGCGCTGGGCGATGACCTTGCGGTTGCGCAAGCCGGGGAGTCCGATCATCTGCTACTTGCCGAGCGCCTGCAGCGCCCGAGAAAACACCTCGTCGAGCCCGCCGACCGCGTCGACGGTGTGCACGTTGTCGCGGTAGTACTCCAGCAGCGGCTGAGTCTCATCGCGGTACACCTGCATCCGGTTGTGGATGACTTCCTCGGTGTCGTCGGCGCGGCCACGGGCCTTGAGGCGCTTGAAGAGCTCCTCTTCGGACACCGCGAACTCCAGCACCGCGTCGAGTTCGGTGCTGCGCTGTTTGAGCATCTCGTCGAGCGCCTTGGCCTGCTCGACCGACCGTGGGTACCCGTCGAGGATGAAGCCGTCCGCGGCGTCGGGCTGGGTGATCCGGTCCTCGACGAGCTTGTTGGTCAGCTCCGAGGGCACCAGGTCACCGGCGTCGAGGTAGCGCTTGGCCTCCAGCCCGAGCGGGGTGCCATCGCCGATGTTCTTGCGGAACAGGTCCCCGGTCGAGATCTGCGGGATGCCGAGCTTCTCGGAGAGCTTCTGGGCCTGGGTGCCCTTACCGGCACCGGGTGGCCCGAGCAGAACGACCCTCACTTCAGGAACCCTTCGTAGTTGCGTTGCATGAGCTGGCTCTCGATCTGTTTGACCGTATCCAACCCGACGCCGATCATGATCAACACCGCAACACCGCCGAACGGCAGGTTCTGCACCGGACCGCTACCGCCGACGGACAGGAACATGTTCGGGAGCACGGCGATGCCGCCCAGGTAAATCGAGCCGGGCAGGGTGATCCGGTTGAGCACATAACGCAGGTAGTCGGCGGTCGGCGCACCCGGTCGGATACCGGGGATGAAGCCGCCGAACTTCTTCATCTCGTCGGCGCGTTCGTCGGGGTTGAATGTGATCGACACGTAGAAGTACGTAAAGAACACGATCAGGCCGAAGTAGACCGCGATGTAGATCGGGTCGGACGGGTTGGACAGGTTCTCGGCGACGAACCGCTGCCACCAGCCGGTGCCGGGGCTGGCGCTGCCGCTCTGGATCAACTGCGTGATCAGCTGTGGGATGTAGATCAGCGACGACGCGAAGATGACCGGGATAACACCGGCCTGGTTGACCTTCAGCGGCAGATACGTCGACGTGCCGCCGTACATTCGCCGGCCCACCATCCGCTTGGCGTACTGGACGGGGATGCGCCGCTGGCCCTGCTCGACGAACACCACGCCGATGAGGATGGCCAGCGCGCCGGCGCAGACCAGGGTGAAAACCAGGCCGCCGCGGCTCTCCAGGATCATCTGGCCCTCGCCGGGCATTGCCGAGACGATGCTGGCGAAGATGATCAGCGACATGCCGTTGCCGATGCCGCGCTCGGTGACCAGCTCGCCCATCCACATCACCAGCGCCGCGCCCGCGGTCATCACCAGCACCATGACGACGAGCACGAAGATGTCGATGCCGTCGTTCTGGCCCTGGATGATGTCGAGCGAGCAGCCCTGCAGCAGCCCGCCGTTAGCGGCCAGCGCCACGATGCTGGTGGCCTGCAGGATCGCCAGCGCGATCGTCAGATAACGCGTGTACTGCGTCATCTTGGTCTGGCCGGCCTGACCCTCCTTGCGCAGCTGCTCGAATCGCGGGATCACCACGGTCAGCAGCTGCACGATGATGCTGGCGGTGATGTAGGGCATGATGCCGACCGCGAACACCGACAGCTGGAGCAGCGCGCCCCCCGAGAACAGGTTGATCAGGGAGTAGACCTGCCCGGCGTCGCCGCCGCTGACCTCGGCGATGCACTTCTGGATGTTCGGGTAGTTCACGCCGGGCGACGGGATCGATGCGCCGACCCGGTAGATGATGACAATGCCCAGGGTGAAAAGAATCTTTCGCCTCAGGTCGACTGTCCGCAGCGATGAGATGAAAGCCGAAAGCACTCTTCCTCCTGCGCAGCCGACCTTGTGGCCGCAGCGTACGAACTGGGCTGGTGTGACCAGCGTCTTGGTTAAGTCGTGTGCGGACCTCCGCCGAGCGCGCAGCCTGCGAAGTTACCCGTCAAACAGTCTACGAGAGTAACAGTTGGAAACGCCTCGCCATGAATCCCAGACTCACAGCAGTCTCTCAGCTCGGGAACATAGCGTGTCAAGCATCTCGTTATATCTACTAACTAGCGACAGGGATGTAAGGAATCAGATGACTCGGACCGACAACGACACCTGGGATCTGGCTTCGAGCGTCGGGGCGACGGCCACGATGGTCGCGGCCGCCAGGGCGCTGGCCACCAACGCCGAGCAGCCCCTGATCGACGATCCGTTCGCCGACCCCCTGGTGCGTGCGGTCGGCGTGGATTTCTTCACCCGGCTGGTCACCGGGGAGTTGCGTCCCGCCGATTTCGACGACGACGGCAACATGGGCGGCATGCAGCGGATGACCGACAACATGGCGGTGCGAACCAAGTACTTCGACGAATTTTTCGCAGCCGCCACGCGCGCCGGCGTGCGGCAGGCGGTGATCCTGGCGTCGGGGCTGGACGCGCGCGCCTACCGGTTGGCGTGGCCCGCCGGCGTCGTCGTCTATGAGATCGACCAACCGGAGGTGATCGCGTTCAAGAGCGCCGCGCTGGCGGAATTGGGCGCCGAACCGACCGCTGACCGTCGCGCGGTCGCTGTGGACCTGCGCTTTGACTGGCCGTCGGCGCTGATCGCGGCGGGCTTCAACCCCAGCCAGCCGTCGGCGTGGAGCGCTGAAGGCCTGCTGGGCTACCTGCCGCCCGGCGCCCAGGACCGCCTGCTCGATACGATCACCGAGCTGAGCGCGCCCGGCAGCTGGATCGCGGTGGAGAGCGTGCCCCGGATCGATCCCGACCGTCAGGAGCAGGCGGTCGAGCGGATGCGCGCCGCAGCGCAGCGGTGGCGTGAGCACGGCTTCGACCTGGACTTCACCGAGCTCGTCTACCTCGGTGACCGCAACGAGGCCGCCGCGTACCTGGATGACCGTGGGTGGCGGCTGACCCGCCACAGCGTCCGGGACCTGCTGGTCGCCAACGGGTTGCCGCCGCTGGACGACGAGGAGGCCGCCGACTTCGGTGAGCTGCAGTACGTCAGCGGGATACTTTCCGCATGAGCCGTACCGATGGCGACACCTGGGATCTGGCCTCCAGCGTGGGTGCGACGGCGACGATGGTCGCCGCGCAGCGTGTGCTGGCCCACCGCGAGGGGTTGATCGACGACCCGTTCGCCGAGCCGCTGGTACGCGCGGTCGGGCTCGACTTCTTCACCCAGGCCATCGACGGCGAGATCGATTTGGAGGCCGTCGACCCCGAGTTCAACGTGCGCAGGGCCGCCGAGGGCATGGCGGTGCGCACGCGCCACTTCGACCGGTTGTTCACCGACGCCGCCGCGGCCGGGGTGCGCCAGGCGGTGATCCTGGCGGCGGGTCTGGACGCCCGGGCCTACCGGTTGGCGTGGCCGGCCGGGACCACGGTGTATGAGGTCGACCAGCCCGAAGTCATCGAGTTCAAGACCGCGACGTTGGCGAGGTTGGGTGCGCAGCCGACCGCCGACCGTCGCACGGTCGCCGTGGACCTGCGCGAGGACTGGCCTCAAGCGTTGCGCGACAACGGATTCGACCCGGCTCAGCCGACTGCCTGGATCGCCGAAGGCCTGCTCATCTATCTACCGCCCGAGGCGCAGGACCTACTGTTCGACCGGATCACAGAGCTGTCGGCGCCCGGCAGCCGACTGGCCACCGAACACATCCCCGACATCACGATGTTCTCCGACGAGCGCTCGCAGCGCATCGCCGACCGGATGAAGAAGTACGGCTCGAACATCGAAATGGGCGAGCTGATCTACCACGATGAGCGCAACGACGTTGTCGAGTACCTGACCCAGCACGGCTGGACGGTGTCGGCGCAGTCGATGCGAGAAGCCTACGCCGCCAACGGGTTCACCTTCCCCGAGGAGGAGACCATCGGAATGTTCGCCGATATGAGCTACCTGAGCGCGGTGCTCTGACGCCCATCGGCGAGTTCGAGGAACCGGGCGTAGCGGTCCTGCGTCGGCGCCGTCCACTGCGGGTCGGGTTCGACGACGCGTCCGGTGCGTGCCCAGCGCGACCCGTCGGTAAGCGACGACTCCAGCCCAACGGCCACCCGGCCCAGGAACGCGGCGCCCAGCGCGGCCCCTTCGGGTATCGCGCTGAGGTGCACGGGTAGCCCGGTCGCGTCCGCGACGGCCTGCATCCACGGCGCGACGCGGGTGCCGCCGCCGGTCGCCACGATGCGCGCGGCCTGCGCGCCGCTGCGCTCGACGAGTTGGCGCACGACGAACCCGGATGCCTCGTAGGCGGCGCGGCGCACGCTGGCGCTGTCATGGGTGAGGTCGAGGCCGTCGAGCACGCCGCGGCGGTCCGGGTCGTGGTAGGGCACCCGCTCACCGCGGACGTACGGTGACCACACCGGCACCCGTCGCGCGTCGACGGCCGCGCCCGCGCTCGGCCCCAACAGGCGGTCCGCCCAGCCCAGAAACAGCCCGCCGGCGTTGCTCGGCCCGCCGATCTGGCACCTGCCCGGCATGCGGTGCGGCAGCGTCCACAGCCCGGGCACCTCGCGGTACGACTCGATCATCGTCCACACGATCAGCGTCGTACCGCACAGCACCAACACATCGCCGACGTCGTCGGCGCCGGCGACCATCTGCTCGCACACCGCGTCCACCGCGCCGGCCGCCAGCACCGCGTCGGAGTCGTGGACCCGGCCGGCCGGCGTGCCGGTCGCCGCGACGCGCGGCATCTGTGCCGGCGTGACTTCACAATCGGCACAGACCTTTTCGCTCCAGCCGTCGCCGTCGTACAGCGGGTAGCTGGTGCCGGCCGTCGTCGTGTCGATCATCGCCTCCCCCGCCAGCGCGTGGTTGGCGGCAGCGGCCGCGGGCCAGTAGCCGTGCGCGCCGGGGGCCTGCCGCGCGGTCCAGCGCAGCAACTCGACCGACTCGCCGGTGAGGAACCGGGTGTCGGGCCCGGCGTCGAAGGCGCGTCCGCGGCTGTCGCCGTAGAGCAGGCCCGGGGTCAACGGCCGGCCCTCGGCGTCGACGGCGGTCAGCGAGGGCACCATCGCGGTGACGGCCACCGCCGCCGCGTCCGGCACGCGCAATTCGGCGAGCGCGGTCAGCGGCCCGCGCCGCCACGCCTCGTCGGCGTCGTGCTCGAGCCGGTCGGGCCCAGGCACCCGCAGCCGATGGGGAATCCGTGTCCTGGCCAGCACGTGGCCGTCGGCGTCGGCGGCGACGGCCTTGACGGCGGTGGTGCCGATGTCGACGCCGATTGTGACGTCTTTGGCTGACACGGGCGTCACCGTACGCCAGCATGAGCAATCGTGACCCGACTTCGCGCGCTCGTGACCGCACCGCTTCGCGGTCCGGGCTTCGACAAACTGCAGCAGTTGGTCGATGTGGTGTATGACCCCTGGATCGAGTTGCGCCCGCTGCGGATCTACACGGCCGAACAGCTCGCCGAGCGCGTGTCGGCGGAGCGCGCCGATGTGCTTGTAGTGGAAGGTGATTCGGTTACCGGGCCGGTTTTCGGCCTGCCGCTGCGTGCGGTCGCCGCCACCCGCGGAGACCCGAACAACGTCGACGTCTCCGGCGCCACTGCGGCGCGAATCCCGGTGCTGCACACCCCCGCCCGCAACGCCGACGCCGTTGCGGAGATGGCCGTCGGCCTGTTGTTCGCCGCGACGCGCCATGTGCTCACCGCCGACGCCGACGTCCGCGCAGGTGAGGTGTTTCGCGACGGCACCATCCCCTACCAGCGTTTCCGCGCGTGGGAGGTCGCGGGCCGCACGGCAGGCCTGGTCGGGCTGGGCGCGGTGGCGCGCGCCCTGCGGTGGCGGCTCGAGGGGCTGGGGATGACGGTGATCGCCTACGACCCCTTCCACGACGAGGCTCGCCACAGCCTCGACGAACTGCTCGCCGAGGCCGACGTCGTGTCGCTGCACGCACCGGTCACCGAGGACACCGTCGGCATGATCGGCGCCGCTCAGTTCGCCGCGATGCGCGACGAAGTGGTGTTCCTCAACACCGCGCGCGCCCAGTTACACGACACCGACGCGCTGGTCGACGCGCTGCGGCGGGGCAAGGTGGCCGCGGCGGGTCTGGATCATTTCGTCGGCGAATGGCTGCCGCCGGATCATCCGCTGGCGGCGATGGACAACGTCGTGCTCACCCCGCACATCGGCGGGGCGACGTGGAACACTGAGGCACGGCAGGCGCAGATGGTCGCCGACGGCCTGGAGGCGCTGCTGTCGGGGCGCACACCCGCCCATATCGTCAATCCGGAGGTGCTCAGGCCATGAGGTTCGTGGACAACCCCGAGGACGCGGTGCTCGCAGCGGCCAAGGACATGCTGCGCCGCGGGCTGGTCGAGGGTACGGCAGGCAACATTTCGGCCCGGCGCGAGGACGGAAACCTCGTGATCACACCATCATCGGTGGACTACCGCGATATGGCGCTCGAGGACCTCGTCGTCGTCGACCCGGGCGGTGCGGTGGTGTCGGGGAAGGACGGTCGGGCGCCGTCGTCGGAGATGGCGCTGCACCTGGCGTGCTATCGCGCGTTCGACGACATCGGCAGCGTGATCCACAGTCATCCCGTGTGGGCGACGATGTTCGCCGTTGCGCACCAACCGATTCCGGCATGTATCGATGAATTCGCCGTCTACTGCGGCGGCGATATCCGTTGCGCTGACTACGCGGCGTCCGGCACCGCCGACGTTGGCCACAACGCGGTGAAGGTGTTGCAGAACCGCGCGGCTGCGCTGATCGCAAACCACGGTCTGGTCGCCGTCGCGCCGCGGCCGGACAAGGCGCTGCACGTCACCGCGCTGGTGGAGCGCACCGCGCAGATCGTATGGGGCGCACGGGCGCTGGGCGGTCCGGTGCCGATACCCGAGGACGTCAACCATAACTTCGCCGCGGTGTACGGGTACCTGCGCCAGCAGGGGTGACCACCTCAAAAGCGGGAGTCACCCAGCCACAGCGCGCTCACTCCGGACAGCGAGCGCTCGGCATTGTCGAGCACACCCACCACCGAGCGGCCCACCAGCGCCGCGAACGCCTCCGGCAGCGAGGCCGCCGCGGGCTGCGACGACGGCTTGGGTCGCAGCAGGTCCATCAACGACGAACCGGGATAGGCAACCGTGCGGACCTCGTCCTCCGCGTCGAGCCCGGCCAGCACCTGCGCGCGGTTGATCGCGGTGCGCAGCCCACCGAGTTCGTCGACAAGGCCACGCTCCAGCGCGTCGGCGCCCGTCCACACCCGCCCCCGGGCGACCACCTCGACGTCCTCGACGCTCAGGTTGCGACCCTGGGCGACCCGCTCGATGAAGTCGGTGTAGAACAGGTCCGCTTCGTCCTCGACGTGCGCGCGCTGTTCTTCGGTGAACGGTTGGTTGACCGACCACGCGTCGGCGTTTCGGTTGGTGCGCACCGAATCCGACCCCACCCCGAGCCGGTCCTTGAGCTCACGCGCCACCAGCTTGCCGGCCACCACACCGATCGACCCGGTGATCGTCCCGGGGTTGGCGACGATCGTATCGGCGGCCATCGACACGTAGTAACCACCGGACGCCGCCACCGAACCCATCGACGCAACGACCGGGGTTCCGTTGTCACGCACCCGGTCCACCTCGCGCCAAATGGTTTCCGACCCGGTGACTGAGCCGCCGGGGCTGTCGACCCGCAGCACGATGGCCACGACGTCATCGTCGGCGGCGGCTTCGCGCAAAGCCGCGGTGATGGTGTCGGCGCCGACGCTCGAGTTGCCCAGCGGCAGCATCGGAGGCCCGCCGCGACCGCTGACGATCGGCCCGTCCAGCGTCACCACCGCGACGACCGGTTTGGCCTTGCCGGCGATCGCGGGCAGTGACGGCCCCGATCGCGGCGCGGTGGCCCGCGCATACCGCGACAGATACAACCGCGGGGGCGCGTCGTCGGAGTCGGCATCGCCGGTTTCCGGTGATATCCCCGGCGCACCAACCAGTTCGCCGATGCGGGCATAGGCTTCGTCACGGAAGCCGATGCGGTCGACGAGCCGGCCCATGACGGCGTCGTCGCGCAGCAACGGCGCCTTGTCGACGAGTGCGTCGAGCTCCTCGGGATCGAGATGGCGCGACTGGCCCACGTCGGCCAGCACCTGGGCGTGCAGGCTTTCGATCAGCCGGCTGTCGGCTTCCCGGTGGGCGTCGGTGTAGCTGTTCTCCGTGAAACGGTTTGCGGCCGACTTGTATTCGCCGCGGGCGACGAACTGCGCCTCGAGGCCCGCCTTGTCCAGCGCGTCACGCAGGAACGTCGCGCTGGTGGCGAAGCCGACCAACCCGACGGAGCCCGACGGCTGCATCCACACTTCGCGAAACGCGGACGCCAGGTAGTAGGACATGGTGCCCGGATAGGTCTCGGCCCACGCCAGCGACGGTTTGGCGTCGCTGAATGCCGCGATCGCCGACCGCAGTTCCTGCACCGGCCCCGCTGCGGCGCCCGGAAGCTGGATCCGCGCGATCAGGCCCGCGACCCTGGGGTCCTCGGCGGCGCGGTGGATGGCCTCGACGGCCGCCCGAAGCAGCACCGGCCGGCCGCCGGCCAGAAACGCGAACGGGTCGAACCCGCCGGTCTCGTTGGGCACCGATAGCAGGTCGAGCTCCAGCACAACACCGTCCGGCACGCCACGGTGGCGGGCGGTGTCCATGCGCTTGACCAGTGCGCGAATGTCGTCAACTCCGGGGACGCCGGGCAGCAATGCGAACATGCTTCGAGCGTACCGACGCCGCGCCGACTTCAAGCCGGCGGTTTGTGTGCAGTTCGTTGCGGTGAGCGCAACAAACTGCACACAAATCCCTACAGTTCGGTCGCCGAACCGCCTGCCGCGGTGATCTTTTCGCGCGCGCTACCGCTGAACTTGTGCGCGGTGACATTCACCTTCGCGGTCAGCTTGCCGTCGCCGAGCACCTTCACCAGCGTGTTCTTGCGCACCGCACCCGCCGCCACCAGCTCGTCCACGCCGATATCGCCGCCGTTGGGGAACAGCTTGTTGATATCGCCGACGTTGACAACCTCATACTCGGTGCGGAACCGGTTCTTGAACCCCTTGAGCTTGGGCAGTCGCATGTGAATCGGCATCTGGCCGCCCTCGAACGTCGCGGGGACGTTCTTGCGGGCCTTGGTGCCCTTGGTGCCGCGACCGGCGGTCTTCCCGCGGCCGGAACCCTCACCGCGACCCACCCGGGTCTTGGCCGTCTTGGAGCCGGGAGCCGGCTTCAGGTCGTGCAGCTTGATGGGTGTCATCGGTTAGACCTCCTCCACCTGTACGAGGTGATGCACGGTCTTGATCAGCCCGCGCGTCTGCGGGTTGTCGTCGCGGACGACGGACTGCCGGATCCGGCGCAGTCCCAGCGTCCGCAGGGTTTCCCGCTGCTTCCAGCGCGCACCGATGGTGCTGCGCACCTGGGTGATCTTCAGCTCTGCCATGGCTATGCCGACCCTTCCCGTGTGGTCGATGCCGCCAATGCCTCGGCCTCGCGCCGGGCGCGGAGCATGCCTGCCGGCGCCACATCCTCGATGGGCAGACCGCGCCGGGCGGCGACCTCTTCGGGACGCTGCAGCATCTTGAGCGCGGCGACGGTGGCGTGCACCACGTTGATCGCGTTGTCACTGCCCAGCGACTTGGCCAGGATGTCGCGCACGCCAGCGCATTCCAGCACCGCACGAACGGCGCCGCCGGCGATCACACCGGTACCGGGGCTGGCCGGACGCAGCATAACCACACCGGCTGCGGCTTCACCCTGCACCGGATGCGTGATGGTGCCGCCGATCAGCGGAACCCGGAAGAAGTTCTTGCGCGCTTCTTCGACGCCCTTGGCGATGGCGGCCGGAACCTCCTTGGCCTTGCCGTAGCCGACGCCGACCATGCCGTTGCCGTCGCCGACGATCACCAGCGCGGTGAAGCTGAACCGGCGGCCACCCTTGACCACCTTGGAAACTCGGTTGATCGAGACGACGCGCTCGAGGTAGTTGCTCTTGTCACCGTCGCGGCCACGGCCGCCCCGGTCGTCGCGCCGACCCCGTCCCTCGCGCTCACCGCGCGCCGGGCGGCCTTCTGGGGGGCCGCCGGCGGTTGCCTGTTCGGCCATCATGCAGTCCTTCCGTTAACAGTCATTAGAACTTCAGCCCGCCTTCGCGCGCCGCGTCGGCCAGTGCCGCTATCCGTCCACCGTAGGTGTATCCACCGCGGTCGAACACGACCTTGTCGATCCCGGCGGCCTTGGCCCGCTCGGCGATCAGCTGACCGACGCGCACGCTGTGGGCCTTCTTGTCGCCGTCGACCGCGCGCACATCGGGCTCGATCGACGACGCGGCAGCAAGCGTGGTGCCGTTGACGTCGTTCACCAGCTGCACGTGAATGTGCCGTGACGACCGGTGCACGACGAGGCGGGGCAGCTCGGCCGTGCCGGAGATCTTCTTACGGAGCCGGGCATGCCGCCGCAGCCGCGCGGTGCGCCGAGTCTCGGAGATGTTGCGCCCCACGGCCACGCGCTTCGCGGACTCTGTCTGAGAAGCCATATCTACTTACCTGTCTTTCCGACCTTGCGGCGGATCTGTTCACCCGCGTAGCGAACGCCCTTGCCCTTGTAGGGGTCCGGGCGGCGCAGCCGGCGGATGTTCGCCGAGATCTGACCGACCTTCTGCTTGTCGATACCCGAGATCGAGAACTTGGTGGGCGACTCCACCGCGAAGGTGATGCCCTCCGGCGCCTCGACGCTGACGGGATGGCTGAAGCCAAGGGAGAACTCGAGGGTGTTGCCCTTGAGCTGCACGCGGTAACCGACGCCGTGGATCTCCATCTTGGTGGTGTAACCCTCGGTCACCCCGGTGATCAGGTTGGCCACCAGCGTGCGCGACAACCCGTGCAGCGAACGGTTGTGCCGGTCGTCGTCGGGTCGGGTCACCACGATGGCGCCCTCGTCGTCGCGCGACACCTTGATCGGCTCGGCGACGGCCAGTTCAAGAGAACCCTTGGGCCCCTTGACCGCCACGTGCTGACCTTCGATGGTCACGTCGACCCCGGATGGCACCAGGACCGGTTGCTTTCCAATGCGGGACATGTCTAAACCTCCCTCACCACACGTACGCGAGGACTTCGCCGCCCACGCCCTCGCGAGCCGCCTGGCGATCGGTCTTCAGCCCGGCCGACGTCGAAATGATCGCCACACCAAGGCCGCCGAGCACCCGCGGCAGGTTCGTGGACTTGGCATAGACGCGCAGACCGGGCTTGGACACCCGGCGCAGACCCGCAATGCTGCGCTCACGGCTTGGCCCGTACTTCAATTGCACCACCAACGATTTGCCGACCCGAGCATCCTCGGTGCGGTAGTCGGAGATGTAACCCTCGGTCTTGAGGATCTCGGCGATGTTGGCCTTCAGCTTCGAGTGCGGCAACGTCACCTCATCGTGGTACGCCGAATTGGCGTTGCGCAGACGCGTCAAGAAGTCTGCGATCGGATCCGTCATAGTCATGACAGCCGGTTCACCTTCCTCGCGGCGGTTCCCGTCAGGGCCTGCCGCGCACCTGTTCTAGTAGTGGTCTGCTGTTACCAGCTGGCCTTTTGGACGCCGGGCAGTTCGCCGGCATGTGCCATCTCGCGCACGCAGATCCGGCACAGGCCGAACTTGCGAAACACCGCGCGAGGCCGGCCGCACTTCTGACACCGCGTGTAGCTGCGCACCTTGAATTTCGGCTTCTTGTTGGCCTTGTTGACCAATGCCTTCTTTGCCATCTAGCTCAGTTCTCCTTGAACGGAAAGCCCAGCGCCCGCAACAGGGCCCGGCCTTCGTCGTCGGTCGTCGCCGAGGTGACGACGGTGATGTCCATACCGCGTGGGCGGTCGATGCTGTCCACGTCGATCTCGTGGAACACCGACTGCTCGGTCAACCCGAACGTGTAGTTGCCGGTGCCGTCGAACTGCTTGGGCGAAAGCCCGCGGAAGTCGCGGATACGCGGCAACGCAATCGAGATCAACCGATCGAGGAACTCCCACATCCGGTCGCCGCGCAGCGTGACGCGGGCGCCGATCGGCATGCCCTCGCGCAGCTTGAACTGTGCGATCGACTTGCGGGCCCGGCGCACCTCCGGCTTCTGGCCGGTGATGAGCGCGAGATCGTTGACGGCGCCGTTGATCAGCTTGGCGTCGCGAGCGGCGTCACCGACGCCCATGTTGACGACGACCTTGACCACGCCGGGGATCTGCATGACGTTGCCGTAGCCGAACTCCTGTCGGAGCGAATCCCGGATTTCTTGGCGGTAGCGCTGCTTGAGGCGCGGAAGGGACTTCTCTTCCTGGGCAAGCGAAGCGCCAGTATCGGTATCAGTGGTCATGAGATGTCCTTGCCGTTGGTCTTGGCGATGCGGACCTTCTTGCCGGTCTCGTCGTCCCTGCGGTACCCGACGCGGGTCGGCTTACCGTCGGAGTCGACGACCATCACGTTGGACACGTGGATCGGGGCCTCCTGGGTGACGATGCCGCCGGATTGGGCGCCGCGCTCGTTGCTCGACACCGCGGTGTGCTTCTTGATCCGGTTCACACCCTCGACGAGCACCTTGTTGCGGGTCGGGTAGGCCACCAGCACCTTGCCCTTGGCGCCCTTGTCCTTACCGGAGATCACCAGCACGGTGTCGCCTTTGTGGACCTTCATCTACAACACCTCCGGGGCGAGCGAGACGATCTTCATGAAGCGCTTCTCGCGCAGTTCACGGCCGACCGGGCCGAAGATGCGCGTGCCGCGCGGATCGTTGTCGGGCTTGATGATGACCGCGGCGTTCTCGTCGAACTTGATGTAGCTGCCGTCGGCGCGGCGGCGCTCCTTGACGGTGCGCACGATCACGGCCTTCACGATCTCGCCGCGCTTGATGTTGCCGCCGGGTATGGCTTCCTTGACGGTCGCCACGATGACATCGCCGATGCCGGCGTAGCGCCGCCCGGAGCCGCCGAGCACCCGGATGCACAGGATCTCCCGTGCGCCGGTGTTGTCGGCGACCTTCACCCGCGATTCCTGCTGAATCACTCGATCTCCTCGACCTGGTATTTGTATGCACGCCAGATACCGACCTGGACGTACGCGGTCTTGCTGTCACCGAAGGGCACGCGGGGCCTATCCGGGACGGATCGGCCGAGGTCTGCCCAAGGCAACCGCCTAATACTAGGTCACGACCTGCGCTGAACCAAATCCGTCGCCTTACCGCCGACTCGCCGCCACTCGCCGCCGAACGTGGGTTACCAGCACGCTTTGCGCCCGGTCAGCGTGCGTCGACCCCACTCTCGGCGTTCAGGCGTCGGCCACGCAGCGGAAGCCGATGTGGGTGGTCGCGCTGTCCTGCGACTGCGGTGACCGCGCCGAGGGCCGGTAGCGGTGGCAGTACTCGGGGGCGCACAGGTGCGAGCCGCCCTTGAGGGCCTGGTGAACGGCCGGATCGGCGGGTCCGCTCGGTGTGCAGCAGGCCTTCGGCGGCTCGTCGAGGCGGTGATGGCCCTGAAACCGCGTCGTCGTCCACTCCCACACGTTGCCGATCATGTCGACCAGGCCGAACGCGTTGGGCGGAAACGTGCCGACCGGCGACGTGCCGATCCAGCCGAGGGCGCCGGTGTTGCGGTACGGGAAGTCGCCCTGCCAGATGTTGGCCATCACCTGCCCGCCCGGGCTCACCTCGTCTCCCCAGGAATAGGTCGACGTCGTCCCCCCGCGGGCGGCGAACTCCCACTCGGCCTCGGTGGGTAGCCGGCGACCGGCCCAGCGTGCGTAGGCGGCGGCGTCCGGATAGGCCACCTGCACGACGGGGTGGTCCGCGCGGTCCTGCCACGACGGCCCGTCGGGCCCCAACGGGTGCCGCCAGCACGCCCCCGGCGTCCACGCCCACCACTGCCGCCAGTCGCGCAGGTCGACGGGCCCGGATGTGGGTCGAAACACCAACCCGCCCGGAACCAGGTCCTCGGCCGAGGCGCCCGGGTAGAGCGCCGGATCCATCGGCCGTTCGGCGACGGTGCGGTAGCCGGTCTCGGCGACGAACGCGGCGAACTGGGCGTTGGTCACCGGATGGCGCTCGACGGCGAACGCGGCGACCGTGACGGTGTGCGACGGCGCCTCTTCCGGATAGAACTGCGTCGAGCCCATCCGGAAGGACCCGCCCGCCACCTCGACGAGCTCGGTGCGCATGAGCTCAGGGTAGAACGACGGTGAAGTCGGCCATCAGGGGTGAGGTCATCGGGTCGAAGTGCGGGGTGTCGGCCGGCCCTTCGACGTGGATGGCGACGAGATAGTTGTTCGTGTTGGTCCAGATGTGCGCGATGCGGTCACCGAATTCGACGGCGTCCGCTGTCGCGCCCGACCACATCCCCAGCAGCTTCTGCCCGCTGTAGCCGCACAGTTCGGCAGGTAACACGCTGACGCTGCTGACGTTGGCCCCCGCCATCGCGTCGTTGACGTACTTCTCGAATGCCTCAGCCGGATCCAACTGTGTGCGCGCAATCGTCACTGTCGCCGAAAGCCCGTCCGGGCCCTGCAGTTTCGCGCCGATGTCACCGTCGCCCGCCGACGTGGACCAGCCCTCCGGCAGGGCGACGGTGATCCTGGGTGCCGCCGGGTCGTCGACCTTCGCGACCACGCCGACCGGCGGCGGGTCGGGAGGTTCGCAGGTGGCCTCCCCCGCGGGCACCGGTGTGCGCGTGGTGGGGGCGATGCCGGGTTCGGGAAGTGTGATCTGCGGCGTCGGGATGGCCCGCGTCGACGGCGTCGACGTGGCGGGGACGGCGATATCGGCGGGCACCGGCATGCCTTCGCTGGTCCTGTCGCAGGCGGTGAACACGACGGCGCCGAGGCCGAGCGCGGCCAGCGCCGCCCACCGGGTGCTCATCAGTCCTTCGCCACTGTCAATCGCTTCAGTCCTTCGCCACTGTCAATCGCTTCAGTCCTTCGCAAAAGCGCGCGCGAACTCACGTTCGACATCGACATACGGCTGGCCCGAGACATCGACGTTCACCTGGGCGATGGTGCCGCCGGTGAACGCGAAAGGTGGTTTGTAGGAGCTTGATACCGGTGAGCCAGTATTGCGGCCGACGCCGAGTGCGGCGCCCGCGAGGCCGAACGTTCCCGGGTGGATCTTCATCCCGGTCATCGTGGCCACCTCGGCGTCGTCGATGTAGAGCGCGGCGTCGCCGATCGGGGTATGGCTGCCCTCGACCGTGCCGGTCCGGGTGAACGCGACACCGAACCTGTGCCGGCCCGCTGGCACGGTGTCACGCGACGACAACTTCTGCTCGTCTTCACCGAGGAAGTTGTAGACGTAGTGCAGCCGGCCGTCCTGCAGGAACAGCGCGTGTCCACCATGTGCCGCACCGTGTTTGAACACCACGCCTTGGGCGTCGGTGCTCTCGGTGGTGACCTCGGCGATGACGACGAACGACCGACCCGCGATCTCCACGGCGGCGCCCGTCCCGACCTCGGCGGCCCCCGGATAGTACACGTAGCTGTCCCGGGCACCGGCCAGGCTCGGCCGCCACCGGCCGATGGTTTCGAACACGTCGAGGTCCCCGAGGGGAAGACCGTTGTACTTGTCGGCCTCGCTGAACCACAGCGCCTTGAGTTCTTCGAGCTTCTCCGGGTGCTCGGCGGCCAGATCACGGGTTTGGCTGCGGTCGGCCTCGATGTGATAAAGCTCCCAGCGGTCCTTGTCGAAATGTGACCAGCCCGCCGGTGACGCCGGGTGCACCGCGTTCGCGAACCACCCCTTGTGCCAGATCCCGCGGGTACCCAGCATGGTGTAAAACTGTGTCTCCTTACCGGTCGGCATATCCGGATCGGTAAGGGCCACTTTGAAGCTCATCCCGTCGAGTGGCTTCTGGGGTATCCCCTTGACGGTGGCGGGTGGGGTGATCTCGAGCAGGTCGTACACCGTCGGGGTGATGTCACAGACGTTGACGTAGTTGTCGCGCACCTCCCCGTGCGCACGGATGCCCTTGGGCCAGGAGATGATCGCCGTATCGGCAATACCACCCTCGTGGGACGCGTAGCGCTTGAACAGTTTGTAGGGCGTGTTGAACGCCATCGCCCAGCCGATCGGATAGTGGTTGTAGGTCTCGGGCCCGCCGAGGACGTCGAGGACTTTCAGCCCGTCCTCGACGGTGTCGATGTAGCCGTTGAAGAACTTGACCTCGTTCACCGAGCCGTTCGGGCCGCCCTCGCCGCTGGCGCCGTTATCGGAGATGACCACGATGATGGTGTTGTCGAGTTGGCCGGACTGCTCCAAATAGTCCAGCACGCGGCCGATTTGGTCGTCTGTGTAGGACAGGAACCCGGCGAACACCTCGGCCATCCTGGTGAACAGCTTCTTCTCGTCATCGTCGAGTTCGTCCCAGGGCCGCACCGTATCCTGCTCCGGCCACTTCTGGCCGTCCGGGCCCGTGACATCCAGATACGGGTTGATCGCCGAGAGTTCGGTATCCGGCGGAACGATGCCGAGCCGTTTCTGGTTCTCCAGCACCACTTCGCGGTAGTGCTCGTAGCCCATGTCGAACTTGCCCGCGTACCGGTCCGACCACTCCTTGAACACGTGATGCGGCGCATGCCCGGCGCCGGGACACAAGTAGGTGAACCACGGCTTGTCGGGAGCGATCACCTTGGCATCGCGAATGAACTCGATTGTCTTGTCGGCGAGGTCTTTAGACAGGTGGTAGCCGTCCTCCGGGGTGCTCGGCGGCGCGACGGGATGGTTGTCGTAGACGAGGTCGGGATACCACTGGTCGGTCTCACCGCCCATGAACCCGTAGAACCGCTCGAACCCGCGCGACAGCGGCCAATGTCGTTTGGTAGACGCCAGATTCGACTCCTCGAGCGGTGTCATGTGCCACTTGCCAACCGCGTAGGTGTTGTAGCCGTTCTCGGCGAGCACTTCGGACAACAGCGCCGAGTCATGCGGGATGCGCCCGCTGCAGCCGGGAAACCCGTCGGTGAACTCTTCGACGGTGGCCATGCCGACCGTCGTCGGGTTGCGGCCGGTGAGCAGTGCGGCGCGGGTCGGCGAGCACAACGCGGTGGTGTGGAACTGTGTCAGCCGAACACCGCGATCGGCGATGCGGCTCATGGTTGGCATCTCGACCAGACCGCCGAAGCAGTCCCACGTGGCGATGCCGACATCGTCCCAGACGAGGTACAAGACGTTGGGCGCCCCCTCGGGCGCCACCGGTGCGGCGTACGGCCCCCAGTCGGGTTCGGAATCTCGGATGTCGAGTTCGATTTTGCCGTGAAATTCCGTCGCCATGGCCCGCACGCTACACGCGCGCGGCGACGGTTTGCTAAGGAATCGGCGACGTTGCGATCACGGGTTTCTTGTTCAGCCACCACTGCACGAGACCCAATGGAATCACCCAGCCCAGCCAGCCCACGGTGCCGGCCACGAACCAGAGGAAGCGCTCCTGGTTGCCGCCAAACACAGTGTCCTGCAACGGATCGAACGTGATGAAAACGATGGGCGACCAGACTCGGTTGGTGATGATCGAAAACGTCAGCGTCGCACTGCGAATCATGTGCCGTCGATGCTCGGCGAAATCCCGCTGCCGTGCCGCCAGGAATCCGTTGACCGTGAACCAGAGCCACAGCGTGCCCAGCACGACGTTGCTGACCGCCAGTACCGGACCGAACGGCGTGGCCGCTCCGATGACGATGGCCGACGCGGCGGCCGGAATCATCGTACCGACATAGACGCGGCCGGTGCGCCGATGCAGGGTGGGGTGGCGGCGACGCAGGCCGGGCCAGAGTTGGGCGACGGCAGTCACCATCGCGAGGCTGCCCAACATGACGTGGGCAACCAACAACGGGTAGTGCAGGGCGAACGTCGCCGGTACCCGGGTGTCGCCGCTGAAGTACGGCCGCAGCGAGTAGACCAGAAACGCTGTGACGACCACGAGCAGCGCTCCGGCGAGCCGCCGGCCGGGGATTGTTTTTGCGTATGGCATACGCAGGAAACGTACGGCATACGCACCCCAGCGTACAATCGTTTATGCTGGCGAGAAATGACCGAACCTCTGCCCCGCGCGCTGGAGATTTTGTGGCGCGAACCGCGCGCACCCCGACGCTCAGCAGGGCTGAGCCGTGAACGCATCGTCGATGCGGCCATTGCGGTGGCCGACGCCGATGGTCTGGGCTCGCTGTCGATGGCCCGGTTGGCCGAGCGTCTCGGTTGCGGCACGATGTCGCTGTACCGGCACGTCGCCAACAAGGATGAGCTGTTGACTTTCATGCTGTCGGCGGCCACGCGACAACCACCTAGCCTCGACCCATCGGATTGGCGTGCGGCGCTAAGTGATTGGGCTATGGGCTTGTGGCAGCTCTACCACCGGCACCCGTGGATTCTGCAGGCCAGCGTCGCGGGCCCGCCCGCCGATCCGGGCCAGGTGGCTTGGCTGGATGCAGGCCTGGCGGCGTTGGGCCGTACCGGGATGGCCGAACGCGACAAGCTCGCGGCGGTGTTGGTCGTGCTGCACTTCGCGCGGGGCGCAGCGGCGGTACACCTTGAAGCCAGTCATGTCGACAGCCCGGACTACCCCGCGCTGCTTCGCCGGGTGATCGACACGGATCGGTTTCCCGCGTTGAGCGCGGCGCTGGCGGACGGGGTGTTCGACGACGCCGACACCGACCGCGAGGCCGACTTCCGGTCGGGGTTGCGTCAACTGCTCGACGGCATCGCGACCCGGGTGAAGTAGCCGCGGTTAGGCGTTCGGTGACACGTCGTTGACCCGGTAGAGCCGCCAGTCGGGTTGGCTGTCACCGTTGTTCGGGATTTCGAGCTCGAGCGTGGCGATATCGGCGCCGGTGTCGTACAGCGTCGGGTACCGCAGGTTCAGCGCGTCCGCGGTGCCACGGCCCTCCCGTGGGATCGCGAGCATGTACCTGACGCTGTGGGCGGTCGGCGCGTTCAGCACCGCGGTGAAGTCCGGATCGGAGGGCACCACGAACATTCGCGGGCGACTCGAGGCCGCCAGGATGGCGAACCCGTACTCGGTGTCGACGATGACCGAACCGTCCGGAAGGTCGAGCCGTTCAAGGTAATCGGCGATCTCACGTTCGGTGGAAAAGCTGGCGGCGACCCGGTGCTCGATGGCTTTGCGCTCGTCGACGCTGTCGGGCTGCGGTGCCAGCACCGCGCCGAGCGCGTACTCCTGGGGCGCGTACTCGGGCTGTCCCATCCCCCACGCGGTGACGGGTATGGCGACCGCGAACGCCGCTGCCACCGGGGCGTAAACGGCCCAGGACCGCCGTCGCCCGGCCGCCCCAGCTGCGGGCCGCGCCGTGGCGAACTTACCGCGTCGCTTGGCGGGTGCCAGCACGCCATCGGGCACGGCGAGCATCGCCAGGCACGCCGCAAGCGGGACCGCGATGATGTAGAACCGCAGAAACGGAAACGTGGACCCGGTGGCGTAGCTGATGGTCTGAAATGCCAGCGCGGCACCGAATATCGCGACCGGTGGAGCCAGCACATGCCAGTCGGGTGCGCGTCGTCGGCGTGCCACAGCGAGGATGGTAAGTGGCATCAATGTCGGCGCCAACAAGGTGATGCAGATCGCCGCGAAGGTGAGCCCCTCACCGAAATTGGGTGCGCTGTGGCCGGATTGCTCGAGGATGGCGGCGTTCCCGTACTGCGAGGTGAACTGTCCGAACGCCTCGCCGGTGATCAACCAGCTGACCCCGGCCCAGCCGAGGAAGGCTGCCAGGCCCGGACCGCTGACCATGACCATGTCCAGCAGCGCGCGGCGCAGCCGGGGGACAGGACGGGCGCGCAGATAGGTCGTCCCACCCACCAGTACGCCGGCAGCCGCGATGCAGGCCACAGCGTCGTATCGGGTCAGGTAGGCCAGGCCCATCGCGATGCCGCCCGCCGTCACCAGGTGGTGAACGTCGTCGTCGAACATCCACATGATGAGCCGCCGCACCGCCCAGGACATGAAGAACAGGAACGGCGCCTCGCTCATGCCGTTGGCGCCGTAGAAAATGATCATCGGGTTGAGCGCGAACAACGCCGTGATCGCCAGCACGTAGGTGCGTGGTAGTCCGCGGTCGGTGCCCATGCTCATGATTTGGATGACCGCACCGGCCATGAAGACCGCCGACATGATGGTTCCGGAGAATGCCCGTTCCGCCATATCCGGCCACACCGGGCTGGCGGCGATTGCCGGTATCTGCACCACTGCGGTCAACGGCGTGAAGATGAACCCGATTGCGGCCAGGTGCGGGTCGCGGCTGAACAGCACCGCCTGAGCCGCCGAGACCCGCGCCAGCGCGTCGCCCATGATGAACCCGTTTTGGACCTGAAGCCAGTAACCGACGGCCAGGTAGGCGGTCAGCGCCATCAGAAAGATGATCGCGCGGAGCCGACGGTTCGACCACCCGGCCATGGTCATGTGGACCCGTCGTCGTCATCGGGTTGTTCGGCGAGGCCGTGAAAAGTCTTCTCCCAGTACGACGGATTACGCACCAGCTGATAGCAGCCCTTGGCGGCGGCGATGCTCATCATCAACCAGAAGGCCGGCACGGTCAGCGCCGCCAGCAGAAGGTCGGATCGGTCGTCTTCGCGCAGCGCGATCAGGTTCATGTAGAGGGTGGTGGCGTTCCCCAGCACCAACGCGATCAACGCGGGAAAGTAGACGAACGCCGGGAACACATCCTCGACGACCGCGGGCTGGCCGAGGAACCACAAGAGCGTGATCAGCCAGAACGCCAAGTTCAGCACGGCGACGATCGGCGTACCGCCCAACACCAGGTTGAACCGGACGAATCCGCGCAGCCCGATGGTGCGGAACAGTTGGACCGGCTGCCGGATATGGACCAGCCAGGTCTGCAAATATCCCTTGTACCAACGAGATCGCTGGCGAATCCAGTTGATCGGATCGCTGTTGGCTTCCTCGAGGGTACTCGAATCGATGACGGCCGTATGGTAACCGTGCGCGGCGATACGCAGTCCGAGGTCGGCGTCTTCGGTGACATTGAAAGGATCCCAGGCGCCGATCTCGTCTAATACGCTGCGCCGCAGATGGTTCGACGTGCCTCCCAAGGGGATGGGCGACGTGCTCATCATCATGCCTGGCAGCAGGTAGCCGAACCACAGCGCGTACTCTGCGGTGAACCAGGCGGTCAAGATGTTCTGGTGGCCGTTGTAGTACACCAGCTTCGCCTGCACGCATGCGGTCTTCTCTGAGAGGCGGCGAAACGCAGCGACCACCCGTCGAAGCTGCAACGGTTCGGGCATGTCCTCGGCGTCGTAGATCGTGACGATGTCGCCGGTGGCGAAGTGCAGACCGTAGTTGCACGCCTTCGGTTTCGTGCGCGGTTCCGCGGGCGGAACCAACAGGATGGTGATCGCATCGGATTGTTCACATGCCTTGGCGGCGTTGATGGTCACGGCGTCATCGGCCTCGAGCAGCAACAGCACCTGGAGTTTGTCTCGCGGGTACTCCAGCGCGGCCATCGATCCGATCAGGTCGCCGACGACCTCGGGTTCGTTGTAGGCGGGCACCAGGATCGTGTAGCGCGGCAGTTCATGGTCATCGAGCGCGCGTGCCTCCTCGTCGGATATGACTATCGCGCGCGAGGCCAGCCCCTCGCGAAAGATCAGTACCCGGTCGAGCATGGTCAGCAGGTAGGCGAGCGTACACGCGGCGACGAGCACCACCGCCGTCGTCATCGGTTTCCAGACAACGCCGATGACCACGACAGCGAGCGCGGCCCACAGCATCCACCGTTGCCATCGCACGAGCGGACTCGACGCAGAATGCATCGGATTGTCTTCGCGCAGGCCTTCAATCGCGCGGTGTAGTGCACGCGTCTGCGCTGTTTCGGGTGTCCCGGCGGCGGCCGCGTCGATGTTCGTGGTCATCGGTGCCCCGCCGCCATGAATTGCGCAGCCACCAGCGCACGGCCGAACTCGGTCAACAGGTCACTGTCTTTGAACCCCGGCGAGTCGTCGCTGAGTACAGCGTTACCCCGGAACAACATCGTGATCAGCGTCCGCAGTGTGGACGCCATGCTGTCGGACGGTGTCGGGAACAGTGCGTCGGGTTCATGGTTGTCGACCGCGAAGACCGTGATGCGTTGGCCGACCTGCGAGTCGCGCCAACCGAAAGTCAGCCCGGTCCAGGTGATGAGCAGCTTGTCGTCGACCACTGAGTAGAGGGATCCCGTGACGCCGGACCCGAGGTCGATACGCTCGGCCGGGCTGAGCCTCGCTTCGGCGAGTTCGTAGAGCACTCGCATCGGATAGATTTCGAACGCAAACGGGCGCGCGGTCACGATGCTGTCGACCACGAGCGTGCGGGGCCGCGCGTACTTGTCGAAGCGGGGATCCCCGGTGCTGGCCGTCATCCGTTGTCGGGTGAGCACGGTGCCACCGCCGTAGAACCGATGTACCCAGTCGAAATTCTCGTAGCCCGTTGAGGTCCAGCCCGGTGGTGCGACCAGCGGCTGTCCCGCGACGGGCCGGCCGGGGGCGGTGCCGGAGAGCCGCGACGCGGTGGCATCGACCGGCACGGAAAAAATTGTCAGCACGATCGCCACCGCGATCACCAGTGGTACTGCGCTCCAAACCTGCCCGGCGGCAAGGGGTTCCACCTTGCGGTCCAGGACGCGTTTGGGCAGGCCACGCCGGGACTGAAAGTACATGGCGATACCGACCACCGATATGGCGGTGAGCGCGGGCACCTGTTGGTACACCCACACGGGTGCGGAGTTGAAGAACAACCCGATCGCGATGAGCGTGGCGAAGCCGACACCCCATGCCGCCGCCGACCCGATGAACCCGCGCCGGAAGGTGCGTCCGACACCGATACCGGTGCCGATCGCCGCGATGATCAGAGTGGATGCGCCCGCGGCGAATTTCCCGCCGCCCAGAAACACCACCGACAGGTAGTACGGCAGCGAGAACACCATGAACATCAGCCCCCACACCCACGCGAAGCGGATGACCGGGCGCAGGCCGAAAAGCACGATGCTCGAACTGAGCACGAACAACCACATCGCCACCAGATCGAGCCGCAGCAAATAGAAATACAGTGCGAATCGCGGCACCAGCACCGCCTGGACCAATACGGCCAGTACCAGCCCCATGCTGCCGACGATGATGTCGGTCTGGCGGTCATGAATCGGCAATTCGGTGCGGTGCCGACGCGCCACGCCGATCGCCACCAGCACCGCTGCCGCAGGCACCACCCACACGTATCCGCCGACGCCCTCGTTTCGGGTGGTCCGGATGACGCTGGCAATGCTGTCGTGAAATGCCACGGCGGTGCAGGCCACGATGAACGCCCACCGCACCGCCAACCGGTACGACGGGTGCAGGGAGTACCACCACGACAGAAGTGACCGTATGGTTGAGGCCGCGCGGTCTGCCGTCGCGGTGCTCATGGTCGGCCTCGGGCCCGCCTGTTGCGCAACACGATCAGCGTGACACCCACGACGAGCAACACTCCCATGCCGCCCAGGAACACCCACGACCACCGGATGCGGTCTTCTGCGGTGGCCTCTTGCGACCGTTGCTCAGCATCGGTGGCCACCACGACGGGACTTTGGTCGGGCATCGCGATGAGCGCGTTACCGCCGACCCGCGACCAACGTTCGACATCCGAGTTGATCCAGTTCAGCAGATCGTCGAGCTGTGCAGAGCCGTTGTTGGAGGTGGCGATCAGCAGGGTACGGTCACCGTCAACGACCGTCTGCAGCGATCCGAACGGGCGCGCAGGATCCAGCGTGACCGTGCCCTCTTCCCCGGTCCCGTCGACGTTCGATACGGTGATCTGTCCTTGCGTATCGATGTTGACGGGCAACGTGATCCGGTCATCAGACCATCCTTCGGCGCTTACCAACACGGCCGGGTTGGTCGAGCTGATCGCGTCGTCGACTGAGGTGACAGTGGGTCCGATGCGCAGCGCGCTGAGCCGCTGCAGGGCGACCAGAAGGGCCACCGCGCGCCGGGTGTCGTCGAACCCGCCGTCGATGCCGACGTTCAGCCGTGGCATCAACGCCTGCGGTACCGACTGGAACCCGCCGGGCACCGGTGGTTTCGCCGCGGCGCTTTGCACCGGGCTGTCGCCGTCGATGGTGAGGGTGATCGGCTGGAATTCGCCGCAGCGGCCGGTGTTTCCGGCGATCCTGACCGCGACGCCAAGGTTGATGTAGCGCTGCAGCAGGTGATCGGGGACGTCGATCCAGCGATCGATGTTTCCCGACCCGTCAGTGGGCCACTGGTCGATGGTCTCACCGGCGACGGACGCGACGAGGTCGCCGCCGACCGGCGACGGCAGCGGCGTGTACGAACCGCGCAGGTGCACGCGGATGTTGTGCGCGGAGCGGCCGAGACGTGTCTGGTCCAGGCCGATCGTCACCTGCGGCGCCAACGCTGTCGCGTTCACCCCGGGTTGACCGAGTTCGCGCAGCGAGGTGACATCGGCCGGCAAGACCGGACTGGACCGAAGCGGTCCCGCTACGGCGCTCGAGCTCAGCGCGAGCCGTCCGACATCGCTGGACAGCAACCGCACCTGATCGGAAAGCGCGTCAGCAGAACCGGTTATCTGCAGAACCGGCACGCCGGTGTCACCCTGGAGCGCGACACCGGCGTCTGGGCTTTCCCGGATGACGACGTGGCGTTGCATCGGCGCCGACGGTTCGACGGGTGCATCCTGTTCGGCTTCAAGCGGGCTCACCGTCACTTCGGGATACTGCTGGCCGTAGTGGGCGACGACCGCGGTCGCCAACCGTATCGCCGCCTCGGACTCGGCGCGTGTCGGTGCCGCCGGCAAATACATGTTGAGCTGGCGCAGCACCGGCGGCAGAAAGTCAGCGACCGTGGTGGGCGCCGCTTCTACGCCGGTGTAGCGCACGGCGGTGTTGACCAGTCGCAGCGGGTTCGACGGATCCAGACAGTAGCCCTCGATCGGAACCAGGTAACTTCGCAGCGTCACCGTCGCCGCATTGTCCTCGATCCGCACCCCGGTCAACGGAATCGCCACCGGCCCGCCCTCAGGCGGCAGCGGCACCCGCGAAAGCGTGCGGTCGCCTTGCATCGCGGTGACGGTGCCGACCCCCACGTTGACCGGCATCTCCACCACCGCGTCGACACTCTCGGGGACCAGACCCCGGGGCACCGGAACGGTAATCGGCATCACGCCCTGGTCACCGTAGAACGCCAACGTCGACGTCGCACCGAGGACGTTCAGGCCGAGGCTGGGCGCGTCGGCCACCACGCCCCCTTCACCGGGTTGCGGCCACGCCGACGGGGCCGTGAGAGCCAGCACCAGCCCCACGCCACACACGGCGCTGACGCACTTCGACCAAAACTGTGGATTCCCCCGAGTCACAGCAAATCAGTATGCCCAACATTCAGGCGGTGACAGTCAAATACGAACTTTCCGGGCGTTGGATGTCTACCGGCTGCTGATCGACCCGCCCGAACGCCTGCCGGTCGTCCTCCTCGGTCTCCATCCGGCAGTAATCGCCGACGATCAGCTTGAACTGCTCACGCGTGGACTGACAGTCATTTACGCTCCTAACGCCACGGCGAGTGTCGGGTTGTCCTACGCCAGAATGGAAATAGCGTGTGACAACTCGACACTCGGCGCAAAGAGGTCGCGTCTATAAACGCAGAATCGCCCAACTTCATCCGAAGTTGGGCGATTCAGCGTGTGGTCGCGAGGGCTACTTGGCCTTTTCGAGGATCTCGACCAGCCGCCAGCGCTTGGTGGCCGACAGCGGGCGGGTCTCCATCAGCGAGACGCGGTCGCCGATGCCGGCATCCCCCTTCTCGTCGTGGGCCTTGACCTTCTTCGTGGTGCGGATGATCTTGCCGTAGAGCGGGTGGCTCTTACGGTCTTCGAGCTCGACCACGATGGTCTTTTGCATCTTGTCGCTGACCACGTAACCGATCGCGGTCTTGCGGCGGCCGCGCTGCTCTTCGGCGCGCGGTGTGCGCTTGGGCCCCTTGGGCTTTGCCTGGTCTTGTTTGGAAGCCATTACGAATCCTCACCTACGGGCCCGGAAGCCAGGCCCAACTCACGTTCGCGCAGCACGGTGTACACCCGCGCGATTTCCTGACGCACCGTTCGAAGCCGGCGGTTGTTGCTCAGCTGACCGGTAGCCATCTGGAAGCGCAGGTTGAACAGCTCTTCCTTGGACTCGCGCAGCCGCTCCTTGAGCTCGTCGTCGGTCAATTCGCGCAGTTCGCCCGGCGTCACTCCCACTGCCATCAGAAGTGCTCCTCTCGGGTAACGATGCGTGCCTTGATCGGCAACTTGTGGATCGCGCGAGTAAGTGCGGCCCGCGCGGTTTCTTCGTCGGGGTAGCTCAGCTCGAACAACACCCGGCCCGGCTTGACGTTGGCCACCCACCACTCCGGCGAACCCTTACCCGAGCCCATCCGGGTTTCGGCGGGCTTCTTGGTCAGCGGGCGGTCCGGGAAGATGTTGATCCACACCTTGCCGCCACGCTTGATGTGCCGGTTGATGGCGATACGGGCGGACTCGATCTGGCGGTTGGTGATGTAGGCGTGCTCCAGTGCCTGGATGCCGTAGTCACCGAAACTCACCGTGGTGCCGCCGCTGGCGAGACCGCGTTGCCTCGGGTGATGTTGCTTGCGGTGCTTGACCTTACGGGGAATCAGCATTGTCAGCTCTCTGTCTTCTCAGTCGTGGTCTCCGCGGCGGCACCGGCAGCGGCCTCGGTGCCCGCTGCAGCCTCGGCCGCCGCAGGGGCGGCTTCGGCCCCGGCAGCCGCGCGGCTGGCCTCGGTGCCCGTCGCGGTGGTGCCCGATGCACCGCTGCGGCGCGGGCGGGTACCCGACGGGCGCTCGCGACGTGGCCGCTCCGAGGGCGGTGCCACCGTCAACTCGCGCTTGCCACCGACGATGTCGCCCTTGTAGATCCACACCTTCACGCCGATGCGGCCGAACGTCGTCTTCGCCTCGTACAGGCCGTAGTCGATGTCGGCGCGCAGCGTGTGCAGCGGCACCCGGCCCTCGCGGTAGAACTCCGAACGGCTCATCTCAGCGCCGCCGAGACGGCCCGAGCACTGCACGCGGATGCCCTTGACGTTGGGTTGACGCATCGCCGACTGGATCGCCTTACGCATGGCGCGGCGGAACGCGACGCGGTTGCTCAACTGCTCGGCGACGCCCTGAGCCACCAACTGTGCCTGGGACTCCGGGTTTTTCACCTCGAGGATGTTCAGCTGTACCTGCTTGCCGGTCAGCTTCTCCAGGTCGGCGCGGATGCGGTCGGCCTCGGTGCCGCGGCGGCCGATCACGATGCCCGGCCGCGCGGTGTGGATGTCGACGCGCACCCGGTCGCGGGTCCGCTCGATCTCCACGTCGGCGATGCCGGCCCGCTCCAGGCCGGTGGCCAGCAGCCGCCGGATCGCGACGTCTTCCTTGACGTAGTCCTTGTACTGCTTGTCTGCATACCACCGGGACTTCCAGCCGGTGGTGATACCGAGCCGGAAGCCGTGGGGATTGATTTTCTGGCCCACTACTCCGAGCCCTCCTTCGCGTCGGACGCTTCAGCAGTCTTCTTAGCGGCAGCCTGCTCAGCCGGCGCCTTCTTGGCGGCAGCTTTCTTGGCCGGTGCCTTTTCAGCGGTTGCCTTTTCGGCGGTCGCCTTCTCCGCAGGTGCCTTCTTCTTCGCGGGCGCCTTCTTGGCGGCGGCAGCCTTGCTGCCCTGCGCCCGGCGGGCCCGCGACGCGCTGGCCGACCTGCCGCCCCCGTCGTCCTTCGATGGCCGGCTCTCCAGGATCACCGTGATGTGGCTGGTGCGCTTGCGGATCCGGAACGCGCGGCCCTGTGCGCGGGGGCGGATGCGCTTGGCGGTCGGCCCCTCGTCGGCGTGGATGGTGGCCACCACCAGGGTGGACGGATCCAGGCCGTCGTTGTTCTGCGCGTTGGCGGCAGCGCTGGCGATCACCTTGGCGACCGGCTCGCTGGCCGCCTGCGGCGCCCACCGCAGGATGTCGAGCGCATCGGCCACCGGCTTACCGCGCACCAGGTCGATGACCCGGCGCGCCTTCATCGGCGAGACGCGCACAAACCGCGCCTTGGCGACGGCGGTCGGATATTCAGTCGCTGTAGTCATTAGCGCCTCTTGGCCTTCCGGTCGTCTTTGATGTGACCCTTGAACGTGCGGGTCGGTGCGAACTCACCGAGCTTGTGCCCGACCATCGACTCGGTGACGAACACCGGGACGTGCTTGCGGCCGTCGTGCACCGCGAAGGTGTGCCCGATGAAGTCGGGGATGATCGTCGAGCGACGCGACCAGGTCTTGATGACCTGCTTGGTGTTCTTCTCGTTCTGAACGTCGACCTTCTTGAGCAGATGGTCGTCGACAAACGGACCTTTTTTCAGGCTGCGTGGCATCGTCTACTCCTACCGGTGATGCTTCTTGCCCGTGCGACGGCGTCGGACGATGAGCTGGTCGCTTGGCTTGTTGGGCTTGCGGGTACGGCCCTCGGGCTTACCCCACGGGCTGACTGGGTGGCGGCCGCCGGAGGTCTTGCCCTCACCGCCGCCGTGCGGGTGGTCGACCGGGTTCATCACGACACCACGGACGCTGGGGCGCTTGCCCTTCCACCGCATCCGGCCGGCCTTGCCCCAGTTGATGTTGACCTGTTCGGAGTTGCCGACCTGGCCGACGGTGGCGCGGCAGCGCACGTCGACGCGGCGGATCTCACCGGAGGGCATACGCAGCGAGGCGTAGGTGCCTTCCTTGCCGAGCAGCTGGATGCTCACACCCGCCGAGCGGGCCAGCTTGGCGCCGCCGCCGGGCCGCAGCTCCACGGCGTGGATGACGGTACCGGCGGGGATGTTGCGCAGCGGCAGGCTGTTACCGGGCTTGATGTCGGCGTTGGGACCCGACTCCACCACGTCACCCTGCGACAGACCTTGCGGGGCGATGATGTAGCGCTTCTCGCCGTCGAAGTAGTGCAGTAGCGCGATGTGGGCCGTGCGGTTGGGGTCATACTCGATGTGCGCGACCTTGGCGTTGATGCCGTCCTTGTCGTGGCGACGGAAGTCGATCACCCGGTAGGCGCGCTTGTGGCCGCCACCTTTGTGCCGCGTGGTGATCCGGCCGTGCGCGTTGCGCCCACCCTTGCCGTGCAGCGGACGCACCAGCGACTTCTCCGGATGGTCGCGAGTGATCTCGGCGAAATCGGAGACGCTGGCACCGCGACGACCCGGGGTCGTCGGCTTGTACTTGCGAATTGCCATGTTTCTCTTGGTCTCTCTGATCCCCGGGCTAGGCCGGTGCTCCGAACAAATCGATGGGCTTGCTTCCCTCGGCCAGCGTGACGATGGCGCGCTTGGTGTTCTTGCGCTTGCCGTAACCGGTGCGGGTGCGCTTGCGCTTGCCCTGCCGGTTGGCGGTGTTCACCGACGCGACCTTGACCTTGAAGATCTTCTCGATAGCGATCTTGATCTGGGTCTTGTTCGAGTCCGGGTGAACGATGAAGGTGTAGACGTTGTCCTCGATGAGCCCGTAGGACTTCTCCGAGATGACCGGGGACAAGATGATGTCGCGGGGGTCAGTGACGGTCGCCATCAGGCCGACACCTCCTCATTGCTGTTCGAGCTGATGTACGCGTTGAGGGCCTCGACGCTGAACACCACGTCGTCGGCCTTCAACACGTCGTAGGTGTTGAGCTGATCCGGCGAAATCACATGCACGCCAGGAAGGTTGCGCACGCTCTTGACGCTGGTCTCGTCGGTGCGCCCGATCACAACCAGCACCTGCTTGCGGTCGGTCAGGGTGGCCAGGAAGCTCTTGGCGCTCTTGGTCGACGGCGTCTGGCCCTCAACCAGTTCGGTGACCGCGTGGATGCGGCCGTTGCGCGCCCGGTCCGACAGCGCGCCGCGCAGTGCCGCCGCGATCATCTTCTTCGGGGTGCGCTGGCTGTAGTCCCGCGGCTTCGGGCCGTGCACGATGCCGCCGCCGGTGAACTGCGGCGCGCGGATCGAACCCTGGCGGGCGCGTCCGGTGCCCTTCTGCCGGTACGGCTTCTTACCGCCGCCACGAACCTCGGCGCGGGTCTTGGTCGAGTGCGTGCCCTGGCGAGCCGCGGCCTGCTGCGCGGTCACCACCTGGTGCATCAGTGCGATGTTGGCGTCGACGTCGAACAGCGCGGCGGGCAGCTCGACCGAGCCGTCCGTCTTGCCGCCCGGGGTGTGGACGTCAATCTTGAGGGTGTTGGCAGCCATATCTACTTCTCGCCTCGCTTGATTGCGCTGCGGACCATCACCAGACCGCCGTTGCGGCCGGGGATGGCGCCCTTG
Organism: Mycolicibacterium sp. XJ879; assembly: GCF_053483935.1. Classification (NCBI taxonomy): domain Bacteria; kingdom Bacillati; phylum Actinomycetota; class Actinomycetes; order Mycobacteriales; family Mycobacteriaceae; genus Mycobacterium; species Mycolicibacterium sp. XJ879. The sequence continues at coordinate 97,999 of NZ_JBEFTH010000004.1, read as the reverse complement.
ATCAAAATCACGCCGTTTTCGGCATCGACCTTGTGCACCAACAGGTTCTGCGTGGTGACGCGGTCATTGCCCATCCGGCCCGCCATCCGGGTGCCCTTGAACACCCGGCCCGGCGTCGCGCAGCCGCCGATGGAACCGGGGCGGCGATGCACGGCCTGGGCGCCGTGGCTGGCGCCCTGACCGGAAAAGCCGTGGCGCTTCATCGTGCCGGCGAAGCCCTTGCCCTTGCTGGTGCCGGTGACGTCGACATAGCTGCCGTCGCTGAAGATCTCGGCGGTCAGCTCCTGGCCGACCTCGTATTCGTCGGCGGCGCCGTCGTCGAGCCGCAGCTCAGCGAGATGGCGGCGGGGGTTGACGCCCGCGGCGTCGTACTGACCCTTCAGCGGCTTGTTCACCTTGCGCGGGTTGATCTCGCCGTAGGCCAGCTGCACGGCGCTGTAGCCGTCGCGCTCGGCGGTGCGGATGCGCGTGACGACGTTGGGACCGGCCTTGACGACCGTCACCGGCACGACCCTGTTGTTCTCGTCGAACACCTGCGTCATGCCCAGCTTGGTGCCCAGAATGCCTCTCCTAGCCATTTCTCTGGAATCTCCTACTGGATGTTGACGTCAACGCTGGCCGGCAGGTCGATACGCATGAGCGCGTCGACCGTCTTCGGCGTCGGGTCGAGGATGTCGATCAGTCGCTTGTGTGTACGCATCTCGAAGTGCTCCCGCGAGTCCTTGTACTTGTGCGGTGAGCGGATGACGCAGTACACGTTCTTCTCAGTTGGCAGCGGCACCGGGCCGACCACGCTGGCGCCCGTGCGGGTGACCGTCTCGACGATCTTGCGCGCCGAGGCGTCGATCGCCTCATGGTCGTAGGCCTTGAGCCTGATGCGGATCTTCTGTCCCGCCACGCTTCTCCTACCTCACTACTAACGGGCCCCTGCTGGGCCTGGTCTGTAACCCGCGCGCCAAGACCAACCCGGTCGCGCGGGCATTGCCGCCGCTGTTTTCCTGTCTATGGTTCACCGACCCCCGCGCTCGGGTGTGTCGCCCTCACGCGTATCCGTCCGCGTCGGAAACCGTCGCGATCGAGATGGGGACCGGACACGCCCGCTTGGGGCGCTGGTCGTATGCCCCCTGCCAGGCAGTCCCGAAATGGGCTCCGTCCCGGCTCAAGGCAACCCGAACAGTATGCCTTAGATCGCAGCCTCGGCCAAATTCGCCCACAGGGACAAACGAGCGGAAAAGTGCGAGTAGATCGCACCATCATGTCGAACTCGGCGCCGCCCCGACCAGGCTACCGCGCCCCGGCCGCACGCCCGGCTACCTTACTGCGGAGTAAGATAGCCGCACATGGCCGTCGCGACCACGTGCTGGTGACGCCGATCCGGCCGCCGAGAGATGTAAGGGCGGGATCTGCCTCGCACTTTTCCGCCCGTTTGTCCCTTTCGGCGCATAAACCATCTAACCCAAGCCCGCCCAGAACGGGCACTGGTGGCGCTCCTCGAACGTCGTGACCACCCGGCTGCCGTCGGGCTGCAACAACATCCGCTCCCCCGCGGCGTCGTCGCCCAACTCCGGCCAGCCCGAACCCGGTGAGCCGGTCGTCACGAACTCGCTCCAGTAGTCGATCATCTGCTCGGATAGCCGCTGCTGCGCTGGGGTCAGTGCCGGCGCACCGCCGACGTCGAACAGATAGCGCAGCTCCAACGAGTGCCCGGCCCCGACCGGCAACGGCGCCGCACGCAACGGCTCCGGCGCGGGCGCATGGGGATCGTCGAACTCGTAGGAGTACACGGCCCGCCCGTCGGCCAGCGCATCGGCCATCCGGTCGGCGACGCACGCGAACACGCCGTCCGTCGTCGCCGCCGAATACGCCAGCGGCACACTGCCTCCGAAGCGGTCGGGTGGATATCGCTGCGCCACCGCCTCCGCGTGCGCACCGAACGCTTCGGTGAGCAACTCGGGATAGTGGGCGGCGTCGATCGCGCGGCCGCGCACATACTGCAGCGCGGTGAACAAGTTGAACTCGTCGGCCGTCGTGCCGATCAACACCGGCACACGTGCCGCGCGCCCTTCGGCCAGCCCGGTGAGCGGATCCACCGGAAGCCTCGCCGTTCCGGTCACCGGACCGCTCAACTGTTCGGTGCCGATGCGGTCATAGAACAGGGCGCGCGCCAGCTTGTCGGCCGGTAACGCACGTAGGCACTGCGCGGCGACGACGGCGCCGGCGCACCCGACCTCGGCCGCGTACCGCAGGCTCACCTCCTGGGCGGCCGGCAGTTCGTATTGGGCCTGGCACGGCGCGCTCTGGATGATCGCCGCCCGAAACAACCCGGCCGAGTCGGGTGCGACGAGGTGGTCGCAGACCGCCATGCCGCCCGCGGACTCCCCGGCGATCGTGACTTTCTGCGGGTCGCCACCGAACGCGGCGATGTTGTCGCGCACCCACCGCAGCGCCGCCTGCTGGTCGGCCAGCCCGTAGTTGCCGACGTCGGCGCCCGCACCCAGCGCGGGATGCGCGAGGAATCCCAGCGCGCCCAGCCGGTAATTGAGGGTGACGACGACGATTTGGCCGCGGCCGGCCAACGCGCGCGCGTTGTAGATGTCGCCGCTGCCGTTGGTGAAGCCCCCGCCGTGGATCCACACCATCACCGGCCGGAGCTCGCCGGACGGCGGCGGTGTCCACACGTTGAGGATCAGGCAGTCCTCGCTGGTGGGCCGGCCGTCGACGTCGTTGGTGGCGTCCTGGACGCACCGTGGGCCGGGCCGCGCGGCGTCGTGCAGGCCCTCCCAACTGCGCACTGGCTGCGGCGGGCGCCAGCGCAGCGGGCCGACCGGCGCTGCGGCATAAGGGATTCCGGCGAAGTAACGGTGATCGGCAGAGACGGTGCCGCGCACCGCGCCCATGTCTGTCTGCACCACCCCGGGCGCGGCCGGCACGTCGACGACGGCAGTGCCGCCCTGTGCGCACGAGCAGAGCACAACCAATGCCACGGCCACCGCTATGACCTTGGCCGGGACCGGGCGAAGCGTTGCCGAGAGCACGGCGCCGAGACTACTGACACCGTCTGGATGCCAGCGTGTGCTTCGTCACATATACTGGTAACTTGACACCCGTCAAGTTAGGTCGAGCGCGATGGAGGAGCCTGTATGAGCACGCCGACGATGGATGAGGCCGCCAAGGTCCTGGCGGATCCGAAGGCCTACGCCGACGACAAACGGCTACACGCGGCGCTTACCCACCTACGGGCCAACAACCCGGTGGCCTACGTCGACAACCCGCCGTACCGGCCGTTCTGGGCGATCACCAAGCACGCCGACATCATGGACATCGAGCGCGCGAACGACCTCTGGCTGTCTGAGCCCCGGCCGCTGCTGGCGACCGCGGAGGCCGACGACCTCGCCAAGGCGCAACTCGAGGCCGGCATGGGTCTGCGCACGTTGATCCACATGGACGATCCGCACCATCGCAAGGTGCGAGCGATCGGCGCAGATTGGTTCCGCCCCAAGGCGATGCGCGCGCTGAAGACGCGGGTCGACGAGCTGGCCAAGCACTATGTCGACAAGATGGCCGAAGTGGGGCCGGAATGCGACTTCGTCACCGAGGTGTCGGTCAACTACCCGCTGTACGTAATCATGTCGCTGCTCGGCCTGCCCGAGGAGGACTTCCCGCGCATGCTCCGGCTCACCCAGGAGCTCTTCGGCGGCGACGAGGACGAGTACAAGCGCGGCACCACACCCGAAGAGCAGATGGAGGTGTTGGTGGACTTCTTCGACTATTTCCGGAAGCTGACGGAGTCCCGCCGGGCGAATCCCACCGATGATCTGGCATCCGCGATCGCCAACGGTCGCGTCGACGGGGAACTGCTCTCCGACGTCGACTGTCTGTCCTACTACGTGATCGTGGCCACCGCCGGGCATGACACCACCAGCCACGCGATCTCCGGTGGGCTACAGGCGCTGATCGAGAATCCCGCTCAGCTCGCTCGGCTGAAGGAGAACCCGGACCTGATGCCCACCGCCGTCGAAGAGATGATCCGCTGGACCACCCCGGTCAAGGAGTTCATGCGCACCGCCGCCGCCGATGCCGAGGTGCGTGGCGTACCGATCAAACAGGGCGAATCCGTCTACCTCGCTTATGTTTCCGCTAACCGCGACGAGGATGTGTTCGACGAGCCGTTCAAGTTCGACGTCGGTCGCGATCCGAACAAGCACGTCGCGTTCGGTTACGGCGTGCACTTCTGCCTCGGTGCGGCGCTGGCCCGGATGGAGATCAACAGCTTCTTCACCGAACTGCTCCCCCGCCTGGAGTCGATCGAGTTGGCCGGCGAGCCGGAACTGACGTCGACGGTGTTCGTCGGCGGGCTCAAGCACCTGCCGATCCGCTACTCGCTGCGCTGAGCGACTCGCCCTTTGTGGCGAGCAGACGCAAAGTGTTGCCGAATCCGCGTGTTTAGTACGACTTTGCGTCTGCTCGCCGGAAGAAAATCAGCCCGTGACGAACTCCGCGGCGCGATGCCCCAGCATCACGATGGTGGCGTGCGGGCCGCGGCTGGTGATCGTCGGTAGCAGCGATCCGTCGACCACCCAGAGGCCGTCCATGCCGCGGACCCGGCATCGCGGGTCGACGACGGCCGCGGGGTCGTCGTCGGACCCCATCGGCGCGGTGCCGCAGAGATGCTGCGAGGTGGACCACGACACCGCGCCGACATCGGTGGTGGCGTCGACCAGTTCGCGGGCCAGCTCGGCGCCCGCCTGCAGCTGGGCCACGTCGTCGGGCTCGCTGTCGTAGCGGTGCTCGATGGTCGGCGGCACGGTCGGGTCCGCTGATGTGACGGTGACGCGCCCCCGCGAACGCGGTTGCATCAACGTCACACCGAGATGCGGCCGGTCGGCGGGATCGTTGCGGCGCCCGCTCACCATTGCGCCGAAACCCGCTGTGTAGGGTCTGATCTCGAGTCCATCAGCGGTGGTCAGCACCGCCTCCAAAGGTAGCGCCGCGCGGCTGGGCGACCAGTTCACCGGCAGCACCCACTCCGGATGATCGGCGGTGGAGGCGCCGACCGGAAGCGCCGCATGCACCTGGATCCCCGCTGTGCGCAGGACGTTCTCCGGCCCGACACCCGACAGCATCAACAGATGCGCTGAGCCGATTGCACCGGCGCACAACACGATTCGATCCGCCGCCAGCTCGACAGCGCCGTTCGGACCGATACAGTCCAGCCCTGTTGCCCGGCTCCGGTCGATGCGAACCCGCGCGGCCCGATGGTTGGTCAGCACGGTGAGGTTCGCCCGGCTCATCGCCGGCTGCAGAAACGCGCCGCCGGGGCCCACCCGGGTTCCCTTCTCGACGTTCAGCGGGACAGCGCCGACCCCAGCCGGAAGCGAGGTGTCGGCCGTGGACCCGTTGAGGTCGGGTATCCAGGGATATCCGGCGCCTATCGCCGCATCAACGAAAGCGGCGGTGCAGCCCTCGAATTCGGCAACCCGACGCACCGAAATCGGGCCGGCCGACCCGTGGATCGGGGTGTCGAAGTCCAGGTCGGTCTCGATCGCCAGGAAATGCGTGAGCACCTCCTCCCACGTCCAGCCCGGTAACCCCCAACCGTCGAAGTCGCTCGGCAGCCCGCGACAGAAATAGCCGCCGTTGACCGCTCCGGATCCGCCGACGACGGCGCCGCGCATGATTTGTGCGTGGCGTTGCGGCGACGACGTCAGCGTCGTGGGATACCTGCGCACCACCGAACTGGCCGCGCCGATCGGCAGCCGCAGCCCGTCTTGAATCTGGATGAGCACCTGCGGGTCGGATGGGCCCGGCCCAGCCTCCACGACGGTGACCCGGCAGTCCGGGTCTGCTGAAAGGCGTTCGGCCAACACAGATCCGGCACTTCCCGCACCGACAATGAGTACGTCGCTGTGCAAGGCGGAACTTCAGGTCCTGATCTGGGGCTTGAGCGCACCGAAATGGCGTTCCCGTACCACGCCGGTCCACAGACCGGCTCCGTAGGCGATGTCGTCGAGTCGTTTGAGCAGGATGTAGGTGAGCAGGCCGATGGGTTTGGCGTCCTCCTCGGCCTTGCTGTTGCGGCCGATCCAGTCCACCACCCCGTCGACCACCGCAGCCACCAGCACCACCTGCCGGCACCGTCGCGACAGCAGTGCGGCGATCAGCGCGACCGGCCAGTAGTGCCGGCAGATCGCCGAAGCGAGTTGCAGCGCCGCCGACCACAGGCCGTGCGCGGCCACCACCGCGACTTCCTTGGGCTCGGTCTCCACCGTGGACAGGGACCTGGCGATGCGACGACCGGTGATGGTGGCGACCACCATCGACGCCAGATATCCGAAGCCCGAGCCCATCACCAGCAGCATCCACACCACAAGCGTCCACCCCGAGATCACCAGCGGCGCGGTCTTGCCGGGGTGGCGTACCGCAAGCGGCGCGGCCGCCGAGCCGTAAAAAGACTTGCGCGAGAGCCATTCTCGAACCTGTGTGCGGTGATCGTGGGCGACGAGCGCGACCGGCTCATAGCGCAGCCGGGCTCCTGCCTCGATCAACCTCCAGCACAGGTCGACGTCTTCGCCGGACCTCAGCGTCTCGTCGAATCCACCGATCTCCTTGAGCACCGAACGGCGGCAGATGATCGCGGCGCTGGGCACGTAGGACACGGTGCCGTAGGGTACGACGGGCGCCTCACGCACGCCGAGGTCGAGCGAGGAGCGCACGGCTTCGTAGCGGGCGACGGTGTTGACTGGCTCGCGCAGCCCGACGATGCGGGGGGCGACCAGCGCGACCGCGGGGTCGCAGAAATGGCCCAACAGGGCCTCCAGCCATCCGCGCCGGGGCACCACGTCGGAGTCCAGGAAGGCCACATAGTCGGTGCCGCACGCCGCCATGCCGGCGTTGCGCGCTGCCGCCGGTCCCCTGCTGCGGTCGTGGCGCAGCACGGTGACGTCGCAGTGCATGTCGGTGAAATCGGCCGGTTGGACCGGGGCGATCGACCCGTCGTCCACCACGATGACGCGCAGCCCGCGCAGCGAGGCGACCAGACGATGCAGTCCAGTTGTGTTGTCGCGCACCGGGATAACGACCGTCACATCACGGTGCGAGGGTCCGGTGGCCGGTCGCGGATGTGCGACGGTCGCGTCGAGCAGTGTGCGTGCGAGCTGTGCGCTGACGGCGTCGTGCACTTCGAGGCGGCCCGCGTTGAGCATGGTCCGTGCGGCCGGCGCCAGGCGCAGCAACCGGGTGGGGGATCCACCGAGCAGCGCGGAGCCCTCGCCGAGCACCTTGACGCGGCGATCCACCTGGATCGCGAACCCATCCGGCAGCCGCGGGCCCGTCATGTCAACATCCCGTCGCGCCCCGGCGCCCAGCGGGCGATCCGCTGCACGCAGCCGTCGACCATGCTCGCGAACAAGTACGTGCCCTCCTGCGCGGACGCAGTGGTGGGGTCGCCGAGCACACCCACCTCGCTGACCGCGGCGACGCCGCCGCGACGCATCTGGGGCATGAGCTCCGCCAGCGGCGCTCGGTTACCGGGCACGCGTTCGTCGAGCCTCACGTCCTTCGGCGAAATATGTAGCAGTACAGAGGTTTCGGTATGGCCGGCGTGCGCGTCGGCGCTCGCCACGCTGCACGAGCACCATGCGGCATCCCGGCCTTCGCGGCGAAGCAGAGTCGTCGCGCTGACCAAGGCGTCGACGTTTCCGCCGTGGCCGTTGACGAAGATGACACGCGAGGCCCACCGCGAGGCTGACCGGCCGAACTCCAGCAGCAAAAGGTGCAGAGCCGAGGTGCCGATCGAGATGGTGCCGCTGAACCCCTCATGCTCGCCGCTGGCGCCGTACCCGATCGCCGGCCCGACCATCCAGTTCGATTCATCTCGGTCGGTCATCCGCTGCCCGACGGCGTAGGCCACCGCGGTCGCGATGCGGGTGTCGGTGTCCAGTGGCAGGTGGGGTCCATGCTGTTCGGTCGATCCGACCGGAACGATCAACGCTGATGACGCGTTCTGTAGCTGCCTCGACGTCACGTTACCGAGCGCGCGAAGGGAAGCCACCCGCCGATGGTAGGCCGAATTCACCTGTCGTGCGCCGATTGTTGGTGCATGCGTAGCAATTGATTTTCCGAAGTCGTCGCCGACGACAGCCGAGTCACCACGTCCGTCCCCTGCGCCACGCCTGTACCAGCAGCGACGGCCTCAGCTCGCCGGATCGGCGGGTACCCCCAGCGCCTGCACAAACCCCGGCGGGACGAGCACGTGCTCGGGCGCAAGATCCTGCACGGCGGCCAGCCCCAGGCCCAGCAGGGCCGAGTCGATGCCACCGCGCAGGACGTCGAGGACGTTCTCGACGCCGGCCTGTCCGTTGGCCGCCAGCCCCCACAGATAAGCCCGGCCGATCATGACCGCGCGCGCACCGAGTGCCACCGCCTTGACGACGTCGCTGCCCCGCCGGATGCCGCCGTCCAGCAACACCTCGACCTGGTCGCCGACGGCCTCTGCGATCGCGGGCAGGGCCCGGATCGACGCGGGCGTTCCGTCGAGGTTGTTCCCGCCGTGGTTGGATACCGAGATCGCTGAAACACCTGCGTCCACAGCACGTTTGGCGTCGTCGACCCGCATCACGCCCTTGAGCATGAACGGTCCGCCCCACAGTTCCCGCAGCCAGGCGATGTCGGCCCAGGTCGGCGGCGGGGTGGACATCCACTCGCCATACGCCGCGAAAAACGGCGGGCCGGGTTCACCGCGGGCCGCCTGGTTGGGCACCTGCAGGTTGGGCGGACGCAGGGTTTTGGCCCATTGCAGGAACCAGCGCGGGCGGGTCAGCCCTTCGGGCAGCATCCGGACCGTGGTGCGCAGGTCCATCTGCTCGGGGATCTTGGGGCTGCCCCAGTCCCGACCGTGGGAGAAGCTCCAGTCGGTGGTGACGATCAGGCCGGCCGCGCCGGCCTCCCGGGCCCGCTGGACGCGGGCGGCGATGGCGTCGCGACCACCCAGCCAGTACACCTGGAAGAACGTCTTCGGGTTGGCGGCGATCACTTCTTCGATCGGCTTGCTGGCGAACGACGACAGCCCCATCGCAGTGCCGCGCGCTGCGGCCGCGCGCGCGACGGCGACCTCCCCGTCCGGATGCACCGCCTGCACGCCCGTCGGCGAGATCACGACGGGCATCGAAATATCTTGTCCCATCACGGTTGTCGCCAAGTCACGCTTCTCAACCCCGCCGACCACGTGGGGCGCGAAGCCCAACTCGGCGAAGGCGTCGACGTTGTCGGCGACCGTCACACCCTTCTCGCTGGCCGCGATCAGCGCCGCGTACACCGACTTGGGCAGCCGCTTCCTGGCCCGCTGCTGGGCGATCGCGACGGTTTCGAACCAGGTATCTCGCGTCATTCCTACACCGGGCTTTCGTTGCACAGCCGGGCCGGAGGTTTGGTCAACAGCTTGAGCATGACCGGCTGACTGCGGGAGTGGTCTTGGCTGGGCCGCGGCTTGTCGCGCTCGCGGGCCAGCGCGGGGGCGCCGTAGCCCTCGACGCATTCGGGGTCAGGACCGTCCATCGGCAGGCCCGTGAAGAACTTCGCGGCCATGCAACCGCCGCGGCAGCTGTCGTAGTGGTTGCAGCTTGCGCACGCACCTGCGGACTGCGGTTCGCGCAGCTCCTGAAACAGCGGCGCGTTCTTCCACACATTCTGGAATCCGGTGCCGAAACCACTATCGCGCAAGACGTTTCCGGCAAGGAACCGGTCGTGGATGGCGAACGGGCAGGCGTAGACGTCGCCGATCGGATCGATGAGGCACACCACCCGCCCGGCCCCGCACAGGTTCAGGCCCGCCAGCGCGCCCGGTTCACCTAGGCCGGACAGGTGGAAGAAGGAGTCACCGGTCAGCACGCGGTCGCCCTTGGCCACCAGCCAGTTGTAGAGCTGGACCTGCTGTTCGGCGGTCGGATGCAGGTCGTCCCATACGTCGGCGCCGCGGCCGGAGGGCCGCAGCCGGGTGATGCGCAGCGTCGCACCGTACTGCGCTGCCAGCGCGGCGAATTCGTCGAGCTGGTCGACGTTGTGGCGGGTGACGACGACGGAGATCTTGGCGTCCTTGAAGCCCGCGTCGGCGAGGTTCTGCAGCGCTGTGGTCGCCATCGCGAACGATCCGGCGCCGCGGACGGCGTCGTTGACCTCGGCGGTCGCGCCGTCCAGGGAGATCTGCACGTCGACGTAGTCGCTGGCGGCCAGCCGCGCGGCCACCTCCGGGGTGATGCGCACCCCGTTGGTGGAGAACTTCACGCCGACGTGATGGTCGGTGGCGTAGTCGACGAGCTCCCAGAAGTCAGGACGCACAGTCGGTTCGCCGCCACCGATGTTGACGTAGAACACTTGCATGCGCTCGAGCTCGTCGATGATGTCCTTGCACTGCTGGGTGCTCAGCTCACGCGGATCACGTTTGCCCGATGAGGACAGGCAGTGCACGCAGGCCAGGTTGCAGGCGTAGGTGAGTTCCCAGGTCAGGCAGATCGGGGCGTCCAGTCCGTGCTCGAACTGCTCGATCAGACGTGGAACCGGCGCCGGCGCGGGCGGCATATCTACAGAAGTCATTGCGGTACCAGCATTTTCGATTGGGCAAGCACACACAGTGCATGCAGGTAGGGAGCCTGTTGCGCGTCGTCGACGCCGGCGGCACGGCAGGCGGACCGAACATCGGGATGATCCGCGAGGGTGTTGACCACGTCGACGATCGTCCGGTTCTTGAGAAATGACAGCTTGCGCGTCCCGAAGTGGTACAGCAGCGCACCGAACGGCTCCGGCCGCACCGCCACCTGGTGGTGCAGCCGCCAGCCGCGTCCGGGGTCGAACGCCGTGCCCGTCGGCGACACCGCGTCGCCGCCGGACACCGCCATCGACGACGCCACGGTCAGTAGACCCCGCACATCCCGTCGATCGACACCTCTTCGACCAGCGTCTCGGTCACCAGCTCGGTGTTCTCGACCTGCTGATTCGGCTCCATGGCGGTCCACCTTTCGGATCACAGACTCTCGACAATTGTGAGCGAGATCGCCATAATATGGCATCGAGTGCCGAATTAAAAGTGGGGGTGGGCTGATGCGACCGGATTCCCCGCCGCGCGTGGGTCGTCGACGCTCCACGACCACCGACCACCTCAGCAACGTGGCCATCGACCTGTTCAACGCGCGGGGTTTCGACGCGGTCAGCGTCGAGGACGTCGCCGAGGCCGCGGGGATCGCCCGCCGCACGTTGTTTCGCTACTACCCCTCCAAGAACGCCCTGCCGTGGGGTGACTTCGACGGCCACCTCGACCATCTGCGCGATTTGCTCGCCGACCTCGACCCGGGCGTGCCGATCGGCGAGGCGCTGCGCGGCGCCCTGCTGGCGTTCAACACCTTTGACGAAGCGGAGACGGTCCGTCACCGCCAGCGGATGCGCGTGATCCTGGAAACCGCTGAACTGCAAGCCTATTCGATGACAATGTATGCCGGTTGGCGCAAGGTCGTCGCGGCGTTCGTGGCACGCCGGCTAGGGGGAAGACCAACCGACCTGACACCGCAGACGGTGGCATGGACGATGCTCGGGGTGGCCCTGTCGGCCTACGAACACTGGTTGGCCGACGAGACGGTTTCGCTGGCGCAGGCACTCGGGGCGGCCTTCGACACGGTCAGCGACGGCCTCTCGGAACTGGAACGCTGAAACGCTTCGCGCATCGACGACGTCGGCGCTAACTTGGGGGCCAGTCGCCGGAGGGGATTTCTCGATGCCCGAGAAGAAAGCTGGACACGCTCTGCTGTTCGACGCGTTGTGGACCAAGGGCACCGCGTTCACCCATGATGAACGTCGCGAGTTCAAGCTCCTGGGCCTGCTGCCAACCGCCACCAAGACGCTGGCCCAGCAGGCCGAGCACTGCTGGCAGGAGTTCTGCAGGCGCCGTGCGGATTTGGACAAGCACATCTACCTGCGCGCGCTGCAGGACCGCAACGAGACCCTGTTCTACCGAGTGCTGCGCGACCACATCGGCGACACAATGCCGATCGTCTACACGCCCACCGTCGGAGAGGCGTGCCAGCGGTTCAGCGAGATCTACCAACGCCCGCGCGGGTTGTTCGTGTCCTATCCCGACCGGAAGTGGCTGCGTGAGGTGTTGCGCAACCGGTCATTCCATGACGTCGACGTCATCGTCGTCACCGACGGCCAGCGCATCCTCGGCCTGGGCGACCAGGGCATCGGCGGGATGGGCATTCCGATCGGCAAGCTCTCGCTCTACACCCTCATCGGCGGCATCGATCCCGCCCGAACCCTGCCGATCGTGCTCGACGTCGGCACCGACAACGTGGAGCTCCTCGAGGATCCGCAGTACCTGGGCTGGCGTCACCGCCGCATCGACGGTGACGAGTATTTCGCGTTCATCGACGAATTCGTCAGCACGGTAACCGAAGAACTGCCCGATGTGCTGCTGCAGTGGGAGGATTTCGCCAACGCACACGCGTTGCCGATCTTGCGGCGCTACCGCGACCGGCTGCTCACATTCAACGACGACATCCAGGGCACCGCGGCGGTCACCCTCGGTGCGCTGCACGGCGCCGCCAAGGTCGCGGGCCTGCCGCTGTCACAGCAGCAGGTGGTGATGCTGGGCGCCGGTTCGGCCGGTATCGGGGTGCTGGAGATGGTGCATCGTCAGATGGTCGCCGAAGGGCTGTCGCCGCAGCAGGCCGCCGCGCAGATCTGGGTCGTCGACATCAAGGGCCTGCTCACCGACGACCGCACCGATCTGTCGCCGGACCAACACAAGTTCGCCCAGCCGGCAGGGCGCGTCGCCGACTGGGGACTGACCGAACCACCTCAGCTCGCCGACGTCGCGCACCATGTGGATGTCGGCGTGCTGATCGGGCTATCCACTGCCGCAGGGGCTTTCACTGAACAAATCGTGCGTGAGGTTGCGGCCAAGACACCGCGGCCGATCATCTTTCCGCTGTCTAACCCCACCAGCCGTGCCGAGGCCCACCCGGCTGAACTCGACGAGTGGACCGAGGGCCGCGCGCTGATCGCCACCGGCTCCCCGTTCGCTCCGTTGCGCCGCGGCGGCGTCGAACACCCGGTCACCCAGTGCAACAACGCCTACATCTTCCCCGCCGTCGGCTTGGCCGTCACCGCCGCGCAGGCCCGCCGCGTCACTGACGAGATGATGCGGGCCGCGGCAGCTGCCCTCGGTGACGCCTCCCCCGCCCTCACCGATCCGGCTCGACCGCTGTTGCCGGCGTGGTCGCAACTACCCGAGATCGCTGTGGGTATCGCACACGCCGTCGCCGTCCAGGCCGTCACCGACGGTGTGGCCCCGCACCGTAGCCCGGCCGAACTGGCGGCCCGGATCGCGCAGGTGCGGTGGGAGCCGGAATACCGGGGCTGAAAATAATTTCGCCGGAAGGCGTCGGAGTTTGGGCCCGGATGGCGACGATATGGGTGTGAGCGCCGAATCGGATGGCGACGACGCTCCACGGGCCTTGCTGGCGCTGTACGACGAAGCACTGCCGGTTGTCTACGGCTACTTCGTAAGGCGCTGCGGGGACCGTGGCACCGCCGAAGACCTGACGTCGGAGACCTTTCTGGCGGCGATGGATGCCGCCAGAAAGGCGAATCCCCCGCCGATCAGTCGGCGGTGGCTGCTCGGGGTGGCCCGCCACAAGCTGGCTGACCACTACCGCCGCCGCCACGACCGGTTCTCCGTCCCCGTCGCCGAGCTGCCCGAACCGCTCGACGCGCCCGACGACTGGGACGTCGAACTGGATCGCATCGTTGCCGAGAGCGTGCTCGCAAAGCTGCCCGAACAGCATCGCACCGTGCTGGCGCTGCGCTACCTGGACGACTGTTCAGTGCCCGAGTGTGCCGAGTTGATCGGCCGAACCGTGCACGCCACCGAGGCGCTGTTGGTGCGGGCCCGCCGCGCCTTCAGATCGAACTATCCGGAGCCGGAAGGAGGGAAGTCGTGAACAACAGCAACGACCCGTTGACCGTGCTGCACGGCGACGAACTTCCCGTCCACCCAGATCCGGCGTTCGCGGCTCGGCTGCGCGCACGTCTCGAATCAGCTGTGTCCCTTCCTAATCGAACCCAAGGAGTTGTCATGAGCGGCACCGATACCGCGATCGCCGAACTTGCCGGGACCGAAACCGCCGCGTCCAGCGTGCCCCGCTCGGCGGCGCTGCCCTACCTCGCCGTGTCCAACGCACGCGAGGCCATCGCCTGGTACGTCGACGCGCTGGGCGCGACGCTGGTCGGCGAGCCGATCGTGATGGACGACGGCCGCATCGGCCACGCCGAGCTCGCGCTCGCAGGCGGAATGTTCTACCTCGCCGACGAATATCCCGAGATCGGCATGAAATCTCCTGCCCCGCAGGCGGCTTCCGTGATGCTGATGCTGGCGGTGCCGGACGCCGACGCCGCCGTCGAGCGGGCCCGCGAGCATGGGGCGACCGTTGCGGGGGAGGTCAGGGAAGCCCACGGTTCGCGCAGCGCGGCGATCATCGATCCGTTCGGGCACCGCTGGACGCTCAGCGGACCGCTGACCGGCGCCGCGACGCCGATCCAGCACGGCGACGTCGGCTACGTCGCGGTGTGGGCGCCCGACTCCGACCGCGCGGCGGCGTTCTACGGCCACGTGCTGGGCTGGACCTACGACCCGGCCACCCGCCAGGTCACCAACACCGAGCAACGCATCGGCATCGTCGCGGCACCCGGCACGCCGACGATGGTGTGCTGCTATGCGGTCACCGACCTGGCGGGGGCACGGCAGTCCATCCTCGACGGCGGCGGCAGTGTCGGCGATGTGCAGGAATTCGACTTCGGTGCGGTGCTCAACGCGACCGACCCGGCAGGAGCCCCGTTCGCGGTGTTTGAACCTGCGCCGGGAACCCGCCGACCGAAGCTCAACGGCGCTGGGCCAGGGGAGCTTTCGTACATCACCTATCAGGTGCCCGACTCGACGGCGTTCAAGGCGTTCTACAGCCGGATGCTGTTCTGGTCATTTGAGCCGGGCCGGGTCGAGGACGGCTGGGGCATCCAGCACACCCATCCGATGGCGGGGCTGGCCGGCGGCGCGACCGAGTCGGTGACGGTTCCGATGTGGACCGTCGAGGACGTCGACGCGGCGGTCACCCGGGTGGTCGAGGCTGGCGGCACGGTGCTCGACGCGCCGTCCCAGCAGAGCTATGGCAAGTCGGCGCTGTGCGCCGACGACCAGGGCACCCGCTTCTACCTCGGCGAATTTTGAGATTTCGGCGCGCTTTTGCCCCGCTAGGGTGCATGAGCGCGCCGAAATCGCCCACTACAGGACGTCGGCGATGGGGGCACCCGCAGCGATCTTGCTGCGGGTCTTCATCACCTTGCCCGGCAGGCCGCCGCCGACCACGCCGGCGACCACGCCGTCGCGCTCGTAGAACGCCAGGAACTTGCGTCCGTCGTCCTCGACGATGTGCACGGTGTCGGTGGCCTCAGGCTCGCCGAGGCACTGGATCTTGATGTCGTACTGGTCGCTCCAGAAGTACGGCACGGCGGTCACCGCCGACACTTCCTGGCCGATCAGCGAAGGCACCAGAACGCGGGCCTGGTCGGCAACGTTGCTCCAATGTTCAACGCGCACTTGCTTACCCACAGTGTTGCGCCAGGATGCGACGTCGCCGATCGCCCACACGTTGGGTGCACTGGTCCGGCCGGATGCGTCGCAGACGACGCCGTTGTCCAGGTCGATGCCGGAGCCTTCCAGCCAGCCGGTGGCGGGCTGGGAGCCGATCCCGACGACGACGACGTCGGCATCGAGCTCGGTGCCGTCGCTCAGGATCACCTTCTCGACCCGGTCGCTTCCGCTCACCTCGGAGACACCGACGCCGCAAAACACGTCGACGCCCTCGCCGCGGTGCAGCCGGGCCACCAGCTCGCCGATCTGTTCTCCGAGCACCGACGCCAGCGGTGCCGGCTGCGGCTCGACCAGCGACACCGCGACGCCGAGCCTGCGCAGGCTGGCCGCGACCTCGCAGCCGATGAAGCCGGCGCCGACGACGACCGCGCGCTGCGCCGACTCCGCCTCCTTGCGCAGCGCGAGGCTTTCGTCGAAGTTGCGCAGCACGTGGATTCCGGCGAGGTCGGGAAACGACGGAATGCGTTTGGGTACCAGGCCTGTCGCGATGATCAGCTCGTCGTAGCCCAGCTGGCTGCCATCGGCCAGCGTCAACGTCTTGGCGGCGGTGTCCACCGAGCGCGCGCCGTTGGCGAGGAGCACGGTGATGTCGTTGTCCTCGTAGAACTCGGCAGGCTTGAGCGTGACGTCGTCAGTCTCGGCGCGCAGCACTTCCTTGGACAGCGGCGGCCGGTCGTAGGGCAGGTGGTCCTCGTCGCTGACGATCGTCACCGGTCCGGTGTACTCCGAACGACGCAGCTGTTCAGCCGTGCGGGCAGCCGCCAACCCGCCACCGACGATGACGATGCCCCTAGCAGTGGTCATGCGGAGTTTTTACACGATGGCGTCGGCGTACGGTCCGCCACCCTGGCCTAGCAGGCCACCGCCACTCGGCACACCAGACCTGTTTCGGCCATCCCCGGGCTCAGGTACCGGCGTCGAGGATGGGCGGCGAGGCCGATCATTTCCGAATGAAGATCGCCTTCAAGGTTTCGAAGGCTCGGTCGAGGTCGATATCGTCGGGCGCCACCCGCCACTCCAGATGGACGCCGATAATGGCGCCAGTAAGGACCGCGACATATTCCTCCCGGCTGACACCGGGTGGCAACGAAGCATCGAGAGTCCAATTCTCCACCCACTTGCGCAACGAACGGTGCAAATCGGCATAGAAGCCGTGCACCGGCGATCCCGGCTCCACGGCTTCGGCGACCAACGTGATGAGCAGCCTGGTGCTGGGCTCCTGAATGAGTGTCTTGATCCGATCCAAGCTGGCTGCTGTGCCGCCCGCCGGAGCCTCGGCTTGCTCGAGCCAGCTGCTCGAAATCTGTTCGATCACCGCCTCGAGCAGGCCGTCCTTATTGCCGAAGTGCCACGGGATTGAGCCTCGGCTGATGCCGGCGCGGTCAGCGACATCGGCGACGGTCGTCTTCCGAAAACCTTGCTCGGCGAACAGCTCTGCCGCAGCAGCGACCAACAGCCGCCTGCTTTCACTGCTTGTCTGTGCCCGTCTGGTCGCCGCCATCCGCCCCATCACCGCCCTCTGAGTGCATGCGTAGTCTGGCAGATGACCCGTTACGTGTCACCTGGCCGACTGTATGTTATCCAACACAGTGCGACGGTGGGTTGATGAAACACGCCGGTGGCGGGTCCCGCCCTTGACGACGGTGCGGTACGTCCAGCATTTCCGGCGATATGTTGTGCCACAACACATAAAGGTGCGAGCACGTCATATTGCCTGGGCGCGACCTTGTTGACACGCTTCTCTCACCTACCGAGAGAGGACCTTCAGTTGCATACCGAGAAGCTGAAGCAATTGAGCGGCAAAGAAATTGCCGTCACAGTCGACGACCAATAGCACTGGGCGGAAATCCCGATCGCGCCGGCCGGAAGCTCGAATGGTCAACCGGGCCGACATCGAGGCGAGCGAGACGGTCTACAGAACTGCTGCCGCACCATCAGCGCCCGCCGAGTTTTTCACAGTCTGCCAATCGACTCTTTACATGTCATAGAACCGATTGTATGTTGTCCAACACAGAAGGGAGGTGGGTTCGATGGCAGTGCGCACTCATCGGATGGCCAGCGACGCCATCGCCTCCCCACCGGTCGTAGTTGTCCCGTCACGAACCGTCGGCAGGGCGCACCGATGACGACGCTGGCAACCGCCGCCAAACCGGTCCGTGGCCTCGGTGAGTTCTTCGGCATGGCGCTCGACACCTCGGTGGCGTTGCTGCGCTGGCCATTTCCGTGGCGGGAGTTCGTCATTCAGGCATGGTTCGTGGCGCGGGTGTCGCTTGTGCCTACCGTGCTGCTGTCCATCCCCTTCAGCGTCATGCTGGTGTTCACCTTCAACATCCTCTTCGCTGAATTCGGCGCGTCAGACTTGTCGGGCACCGGCGCCGCAAAAGGCACGGTCACCCAGGTCGGTCCCATCGTGACCGTCTTGGTGGTGGCCGGCGCCGGCGCCACCGCGATGTGCGCGGACTTGGGGGCCCGAACGATTCGGGAGGAGATCGATGCGCTGCGGGTGATGGGCATCGATCCCATTCACGCCATGGTGGTGCCGCGGGTACTGGCTGCGACGTTCGCGGCGGTGGTGCTGTCCTCCATCGTCAGCGTTGTCGGTCTGCTCGGCAGCTTCTTCTTCGCGGTCTTCGTCCAGAACGTCACCCCCGGCGCGTTCGCCGCCGGGCTCACCCTGATCACCGGGCTCGCCGACGTGGTGGTCGCCATCATCAAGGCCGCTCTCTTTGGGTTGGCCGCCGGATTGATCGCCTGTTACAAGGGCATATCCGTCAAAGGTGGTCCAGCAGCGGTCGGCAACGCGGTCAACGAAACGGTGGTGTACTCCTTCGTCGCGTTGTTCGCGATCAACGTCATCACGACGGCTCTCACCGTCCGCCTGGTGGGAGCGATCAGTTGACGAGCCTGCCAAGCCGACATTTCGGCCGGCTCAACCGCATCCGGCGCGACTGGCTAACGGCGTTGGATCGGGTAGGTCTGCAGACGCAGTTCTACGCTGCCACTCTCCGTTTCACCGGAGATGCGTTGCGGCATTACAAGACCGAGATTCTGAGATTGATCGCGATCATGGGTCTGGGCACCGGGGCGTTAGCGGTGATCGGCGGGACAGTGGCGATCGTCGGCTTTCTGACCCTGACCACCGGCGCACTGATCGCGGTACAGGGCTACAACCAGTTTGCCGAAATCGGCGTCGAAGCCCTGACCGGCTTCACTTCGGCGTACTTCAACGTCCGATTGATCGCGCCGCTGACATCCGCGATCGGACTGGCGGCAACCATCGGCGCGGGTGCTACCGCGCAGCTGGGCGCCATGCGAATCAGCGAGGAGGTCGATGCGCTCGAAGTCATGGGCATCCGGTCCATCGCCTATCTCGCCTCCAGCCGCGTCATCGCCGGAGTGATCGTGGTGATACCGCTGTACTGTGTCGCGGTCCTGATGTCGTTCATGGCAGCCCGATTCGGCACCACGTTCGTCTATGGACAGTCCCCGGGTGTCTATGACCATTACTTCAACACGTTTCTCAACGAGACCGACCTGGTCTGGTCGTTTGTCCAGACGGTGGCGGTCGGCGTGATCATCATGCTGGTGCACACGTACTACGGCTTCAACGCTGCCGGTGGACCCGCCGGCGTGGGCGAGGCCGTAGGTCAGGCGGTACGTGCGTCGCTGGTGTGCGCTGCCGTCGTCACTATGTTCGTCTCACTGGCCATTTACGGCCAGTCCGGTGACTTCCACTTCACGGGGTAGCGAATGCATCCCAATAGCGGACGGCCGCAACATCTTCGCCCGGCGTGGTGGGTTTTCTTCCTGGTCGTCGTCAGCGTGGCGTTCATGGTGATCTGCTCGGCGCTGTTCGTGGGCGCGTTTCGGACCTCCGTGCCAGTGACGGTGACAGCCGAACGAGCCGGGTTGGGTATGGAGCCCGGCGCCAAGGTGCGGTTGCGCGGCGTCGAGGTGGGCCGGGTCGCCGAGAGCGGGGGGCCGAGCTCGCAGACGAAGCTTCGACTCGAAATCTCGCCGGACCAACTCCGCCACATCCCGGCCAACGTGACCGCTCAGATACGGGCGACGACGTTGTTCGGCGCAAAGTACGTCGACTTGATCTATCCCGACTCGCCGAGCGACAAGCCTCTCGCCGCTGGCGCCGTGGTGCAATCCTCGAACGTCGGCACCGAGATCAACACCGTCTTCGAGGATTTGGTTGCGGTTCTGCACCAGATCGATCCGCCGAAACTGAACGCGGTGCTGACCGCAGTGGCTGACGGCGTTCGCGGCCAGGGCGAGCGCATCGGCGAAGCAACCACCGCAGCCAACGAGGTACTTCAAACGCTGAATCCGCGGATGGCGACGGTGCGGCTGAACTGGCAGGCGGCGCAACGCTTCAGCGATGCCTACGGCGCCGCAGCCAGTGACATCATCGCGGTGCTGGACGCATTCAGTACCACCAGTGCCAGCGTCAGCGAACGCCGCGATGACCTCGACGCGCTGCTGTTGGAAACCACGGGACTTGCTCGCGCCGGTATCGATCTGCTCGAGCCCACCAGCGCCGACCTGATCGAGGCGATCAACCTGGTGCGGCCGACGACCAACCTTCTGCACACGTACAACCCCAGCTATACCTGCCTGCTGATGGGAGCCAAGTGGTGGCTCGACAACGGCGCCTACGACATCATGGGGGGCAACGGCCGAACCGCGCTGTTGGACGCGGGATTCAACTGGGGCGATGACGCCTACCGCTATCCCGAAAACCTGCCGATCGTCGCCGCGAAGGGCGGCCCGGGAGGCAAACCCGGATGCGGGTCGCTGCCCATTGTGCGCGAGAACTTTCCGGTGCGCCAACTCATCACGAATACCGGTTGGGGGACGGGCGTCGAGCTGCGGCCGAACCCCGGTATCGGCCACCCGTTCTACGCGAACTATCTCCCGGTGACCCGTGCGGTTCCCGAGGCTCCGAGCATCCGGGGCGAAGGCCCGCCCGCGATCGGGCCGGTGCCCTACTTCGGCGCGCCACCCTACGGCGCACCGCTGTACGGACCCGACGGTGCACCCCTGTATCCGCCGCCACCACCGTGGGCCGCACCCGGGCCCGCAGGTGAGCCGTGACCGACACTGCCAGACAAGGGACACCGCTATGAGATCTGACCTGATCAGCGCGCTGTGGCGGCTGATTGCTTTTACCATGGTCGGGGCGCTGGCTACGTTCGCGCTGTTGATGGTGTTCGCCCAACTGAGATTTGGTGCCCAGAGCAGCTTCCGGGCCGAGTTCAGCAGCGCCTCAGGGCTTCGAGAGGGCGACTTCGTCAGGGTCGCCGGCGTCGAGGTCGGCAAGGTCACGAACGTGGGCGTCCAATCCGACAATCGCGCTCTCGTCGAGTTCGCCGTCGATGAATCGGTCGTCCTCACCCATGGCACCAGGGCGCTCATCCGCTGGGACAACATCATCGGAGACCGATTTCTCGAATTGGCTGAGGGCGCCGGCGGTTTCGAACGGTTGTTGCCGAATCAGACGATTCCGCTCGCCCGCACCGAACCGGCGTTGAACCTCGACTCGCTGATCGGCGGGTTCAAACCGCTGTTCCGGGCACTGGATCCAGATCAACTCAACGACCTGACCGGCCAGCTGATCCAGGCGTTGCAGGGTCAGGGGCCGGCAATTGGCTCGCTGCTGGCTCAGACCGCTGCGTTGACCAACACCGTCGCGGACAGGGATGAGCTGATCGGAGAGGTGATCGTCAACTTGAATTCTGTGCTCGGGTCCCTTGCAGAAGAGAGTGGCCAATTCGCCAAGGGGGTGGAGAAGCTCGCCGAGTTCACCGCAGGCCTGGCCGCCCGAAGAACCGATGTCGGCACCGCGCTGTCGGCCGTCGACGCTGCGTCCGTGTCGATCACCGACCTGCTCAGGCAGGGCCGTGCCCCGCTGAAAGAAGCTGTCGCCCAGACGGATCGAGCCGCCGCCATCGCAGTGACCGACCACGAGTACCTGGACCGGATCCTGGACACCCTGCCCGACGCCTACCAGGCGCTGGCCCGCCAGGGTCTCTACGGCGACTACTTCAGCTTCTACGTGTGCGACCTGGTGCTCAAACTCAACGGCAAAGGCGGCCAGCCGGTGTACGTCAAGGTCGCCGGCCAGAGCTCGGGCCGGTGCGCACCCCGATGAGGCAATTCTCCGACCGCAATCCGTTCGCCCTCGGTGCCGCCGGGCTCGCGCTGGGCACCGCCATCACCGTGCTGGCCTTCCAGTACCCGAACCTTCCGCTGATCAATGACACCGACCACCACTCCGCATACTTTGCGGAGGCGAGTGGACTGCGCGTCGGTGCGGAAGTGCAGGTGGCCGGCGTCGAGGTGGGGCGGGTGACGCGTATCGCCTTGGACGGGCCGCAGGTACTGGTCGGCTTCACCACCGCCGGCGACGTCCAGTTGGGCGACCGGACGGAGGCAACGATCACCACCAAGAGTCTGTTGGGCGCCAAGACGCTCGAGCTCACGCCCAGGGGGGAGGGTACCCTGCGCGGGCCTATCCCCGGGGAACGCACCACGCCCGCATATCAACTCACCGACGCGGTCGGGAAACTGACGACAACGCTCGGCGACCTGGACACCGGCCAGCTCGCCGACTCCATGCGGGTGCTGTCGCAGACGTTCGCCGATACCCCGGCAGATCTGCAACTGGCAGTGGCCGGGATGGCGAGATTCTCCAGAACCCTCAACGAGCGAGATCAGCATCTCCGCGACCTCCTCGCGAATGCCAGGAAGGCGACCACGGTGCTGGCCGAGCGCACCGACCAGGTCGTCGGCCTCATCGCCGACACCAACGCACTGCTCATCGAATTGCAGAAACACCGCAGCGCCCTCGATCACATCTCCGGTGACCTGTCGGTCACCGCCCGCCAACTGTCCGGACTCGTCGAGGACAATCGTGCGCAACTGCGTCCCGCGCTGGACAAGCTCAACGGCGTACTGGCGATCATCGACAACCGCAAAGAACGTGTGCAGAAGTCGATCACCCTGCTAGGCGGCTACCTCATGTCGCTAGGTGAGTCGGTGGCATCCGGGCCCTTCTTCAAGTCATACCTGGCGAACCTGATCCCCGGTCAGTTCATTCAGCCGTTCATCGACGCCGCGTTCTCCGACCTCGGGCTGGACCCCAACGTGCTGCTGCCCTCCGAGCGCACCGACCCGACGGTCGGGCAGCCCGCCACCCCCGCTCTGCCAGTGCCGTTCCCACGCACCGGACAGGGCGGCGAACCACACCTGAACCTTCCCGATGCGATCACCGGCAAGCCCGGCGACCCTCGCTATCCATACCGGGAGCCGCTGCCGGCGCCGCCCCCTGGCGGCCCACCGCCCGGACCGCCGGCCGTACCGCAGAACCAAGGAGGCACACCGTGAGGTCCCACCGGTTGCGTATCACGCTGGGCGCCATGCTCACCGCGCTCCTGATAGCGGGCGGCGTGGTGTTGATCGGATCGAATATGACGATGAGCCGCACCCACATTGTCGCCTACTTCGACAACAGCAACGGCATCTATCCGGGCGATGACGTCGTACTGCTCGGCGTGCCCGTCGGCTCGATCACCCGCATCGAACCGCAACCCGAGCGCGTCAAGATCGAATTCTGGGTCGACGACCGCTACCCCATCCCGGCCGATGCCTCGGCGGTGATCTTGTCGCCGCAGTTGATCACCTCGCGCGCGATCCAACTGACACCGGCCTACACCGGAGGCCCGAAAATGGCTGACAACAGCGTCATCGACCTGGATCGCACGGCGGTCCCGGTGGAATGGGACGACTTCCGGGACCAATTGGAGCGGCTGACCGACTATCTGGAACCGACCGAGTCAGGCGGCGTGAGTCCGCTCGGGTCACTGATCGACACCGCCGCCAACAACCTCTCCGGG
Organism: Mycolicibacterium sp. XJ879; assembly: GCF_053483935.1. Classification (NCBI taxonomy): domain Bacteria; kingdom Bacillati; phylum Actinomycetota; class Actinomycetes; order Mycobacteriales; family Mycobacteriaceae; genus Mycobacterium; species Mycolicibacterium sp. XJ879. The sequence goes on along the minus strand of NZ_JBEFTH010000004.1, from coordinate 74,407 downwards.
CAGGGGACGAGCATCCGCGAGACCATCATCGAGCTGTCCGGCGCCCTGTCGGCGCTCGGCGATCACAGCGGTGACGTCTTCTCAACCATCCGCAACCTGTCGACTCTGGTGTCGGCGCTACGCAGCAGCACTGACTTGATGGCGCAACTGAACGGCAATCTGGCGTCAGTGACTGGGTTGTTGGCCAACGACCCCGCAGAGGTCGCCCGGGCCATCGAAGACGTCAACACCGCCGCCGGCGACGTGACAGCATTTTTGACCGAGCAGCGAGATGCGGTGGGCACCGCCGCCGACAAATTGACCTCGATCTCGACGGCAGTGGTCGACCAACTCGACGACATCGAACAAGTCCTGCATATCGGCCCGACGACCTTGCAGAACGTCATCAACGTCTACGAGCCGGCGCACGCGTCGCTGACGGGCGCCGCCGTGGTGAATCACTTCGCCAACCCGATCTCGTTCTTGTGCGGCGCGGTGCAGGCAGCCTCGCGGATGGGATTCGAGCAGTCGGCGAAGCTGTGTGTGCAGTACCTGGCGCCGATCATCAAGAACCGCCAATACAACTTCCCGCCCATCGGTCTCAACCCAATCGTCGGCGCCACGGCGCGGCCGAATGAGGTCACCTACAGCGAGGATTGGCTGCGCCCCGACCATCGCCCGACACCCGCGGCGCCCGCCGACCCGGCCGACGGGCTCACCGGCATCCTTATGCCGTCGGGGGGCGAGCGATGAAAACCTTCAGCGTCTGTCGCGCGTCGACCGCACTGCTGACCGCGCTCGCCGCCGCGGCGATGGCCGGGTGCGGATGGCAGGGCGTGAACTCGCTGCCGCTTCCGGGGACCGCCGGCGACGGTGCAGACGCCTTCGAGATCCAGGCGCAGCTGCCGAACGTGTCGAACATCGAGCGGAACTCGCGGGTGCGCGTCGGTGACATCACCGTCGGCAATATCAGCCGCATCGAGCTCCAAGGCTGGCATGCCCTGGTCACCATGACGATCGACGGCGACGTCGACCTGCCCGCGAACAGCACCGCCACGGTCGGCCAGTCCAGCCTCTTCGGCTCGCTGCACATCGAGCTCGCACCGCCCGCCGACGCCGAACCCCGCGGACGGCTGCACAACGGATCGATGATCCCGCTGCCCTTCGGAAGCGCCTATCCCACCACCGAACAAACGCTCGCCGCGGTATCGATGGTGCTCAGCGGTGGCGGACTAGGTCAAATTCAAGAGATCACAACGGCTTTCAACACCGCCTTCGCCGGACGTGAAAGCGACGTTCGCAGCTTTATCGAGCAACTCGATCGATTCATCGGCAATCTGGACGCGCAAAAGGAAGACCTGCTCGCCGCCACCGACAGGTTGAACGCGCTCACCGCACAAGTCGCCTCGCAACAGCCGATACTCCAGAAGGCGCTGCAACAGATCCCCGAAGCTCTCGACGTGCTCGCCGAGCGCCGAGAGGTTCTGGTGGATGCCCTCGACCGATTCGGCAGTTTCAGTGACCTGGCCTCCTCCACGATCGATCAGACCACCGAATCTCTGGTGGCCGAGCTCCGCGAGCTTGGTCCGGTGCTGAAGTCGCTGGCCGACGCCGGCCCTGCCATGACACGTGCGTTGTCCTTGTTTAGCACCTATCCATGGCCAAATGAAACCATCCACAACTGGTTTCGCGGCGACTACGCGAACATCACAGCGATCTTCGACCTCACGTTGAGCCGGCTGGATTCCGGCCTACTCACCGGCACTCGCTTTGAAGGTGCACTGACCGAGTTGGAACTGCAATGGGGCCGCACCATTGGCCAGTTGCCGAGCCCGTACACCGCCGCGAACCCGTTGGTGGCTCCCTACCGATGGGACCAGGGGCCCTAGCATGCATCTCACACGCCGCATCAAGGTTCAGCTCGCGCTCTTCACCATCGTCGCGTTGATCGCCGGTACGGTGATGGTCGGCGGCTACCTTAAGCTGCCCGCTCTGTTGTTCGGCATCGGCCGCTATCAGGTCGTTCTCGAAATGGCGCAGACCGCTGGGCTTTACCCGAGCGCCAACGTCACCTACCGCGGCACGACGGTGGGTGAGGTCACCGACGTACGCCTCACTCCCGAGGGGGCTGAAGCGCGGCTGTCACTGGACTCCGGTATCGATATTCCTTCGAATCTGGAAGCGCGTGTAAGCAGCGTTTCCGCGGCCGGCGAGCTCTATGTTGCGCTAAATCCGCGCGACAGCACGTCAGCGCCGCTGGCAAACGGTGACACCATCGGGCGCGACCATACCTCCACTCCGCCTGAAATCGGCACCTTGTTGAATGCGACAAGTGAAGGGCTGCAGGCCATCCCGAAGCGGCAGCTGCGCACGGTCATCGACGAGTCATATATCGCGGCCGGCGGGTTGGGGCCAGAGCTCACCCGCATCGTCAGGGGATCCACTCAGCTGGCCATCGACGCACGACAGAACCTGGACGCCATGGTCACACTCATCGACGAGGCGGGACCGGTACTGGACTCGCAGAGCGACACCGCCGACGAGATCGCCGCCTGGGCATCTCATCTGGCCTCCGTGACCGAGCAGCTACGAACCACAGACAGCTCCGTTCGGGGCATCCTGCAGCAGGGCCCGTCAGTCACGGCGGAGGCCAGGCGCCTCATCGACCGGTTACAACCCACGCTGCCCGTGCTGATGGCGAACCTCGTCAGCGTGGGTCAGGTGGCGATCAACTATCAGCCGGCGCTGGAACAACTGTTGGTGCTGCTGCCACAAGGGGTTTCCACCCTGCAAGGGGTCGGGGTGGCCAATCACGGCACCAGGCAGGACTACAAGGGCGGCTTCCTGGACTTCAATCTGAACCTCAACCTTCCGCCGCCCTGCACCACCGGTTTCCTGCCGGCACAACAGCAGCGGGCGCCCGCCCTGACCGACTACCCGGATGTGCCCGAGGGTGATGTGTACTGCCGGGTGCCGCAGGATTCACCGTTCAACGTGCGCGGCGCGCGCAACCTGCCGTGCCTGACCGTGCCGGGTAAGCGTGCGCCAACCGTCAAGATGTGCGAGAGCGACGAGCAGTACGTGCCGCTCAACGACGGGTTCAACTGGAAGGGCGACCCGAACGCGACATTGTCCGGTCAAGACATTCCGCAATTGCCACCGGCGGCCAGTGGTCCCACGCTTACCGCGACACATTACGATCCCGCGACCGGCACGTACCTCGGGCCTGACGGTCGCACCTACGTCCAGGGCGATCTCGGACAGCACCCACCGGGCGGCACGACATGGCAGTCGATGCTCGTCCCGCCCGGAGTTGGTTGATACCAGCATCGCAACCGTTTACATGTCGACGCACATGGCCTATGTTGATTAACATAGAAATGTCGGTATCGAGGAGGTCAGCCAATCGTGCGGTGGGTCACATGCGAAACAGAACGAGGCGAGAGAACTGGTGTCGTGGTTGGCGACGTCATCCACACCATGCCGGACGGCATCGCCCTCATCGACCTGCTGCCCCGCGGACGTGACGGCCTGCGCGACGCCGCCGAGCAAGCGATTTCCCAACCCGCCGAGACGCTCCGAATCGATCAGGTCAAGCTCAAGGCACCAATCCCGCGGCCGCCATCGATCCGCGACTGCCTCTGTTTTCTCGACCACATGCGCAACTGCCAGGAAGCACTCGGCCGGAGCCGGGCACTGGGTGACACCTGGTATCGCGTACCGGCTTTCTACTTCACCTGCCCCGCCACCGTTGCCGGTCCGTACGACGACATCGCCATCGCACCCGGAAGTGCCTGGCAAGACTTCGAATTGGAAATCGCGGCGGTGATCGGGGGGCCAGCTGGTCGTGATCTCTCGGTAACACAAGCGGAAGAGTCGATCATCGGCTACACAATCCTCAACGACTGGTCCGCACGAGACCTGCAGCTCCTCGAGAACCAACTCGCAATCGGTCAGGGCAAGGGCAAGGACAGCGCAATCACGCTCGGCCCGTACCTGGTCACCTACGACGAACTCGACCCATATCGCAGCGACGGCAGGCTCGACATCACGGCGACCGCGCTGGTCAACGACGACGTGGTCGGCTCGGGATCGGTCGCCGGCATGGACTGGACCTTCGCCGAGGTGATCTCCTACGCGTCGCGTGGTGTACCGCTAACTCCCGGCGACGTTTTCGGTTCCGGCACCGTGCCCGGCTGTACCCTCATCGAACACCTCGACATGGCAGACCTAGCCGCCTTCCGGGGCTGGTTACACCACGGCGATGTGGTCACGCTCAGGGTGGCGGGACTGGGCGAAACCTGCCAACGAGTGGTCTCCTCGCCGGCGCCGGAACCGTTACCGCCGCGGCCCAATCCTGAAGCTGATCCCCCGAGCCCAAGGGTGAACCGAGCGCCCGCGAAGATTCCGTTCACTCGCGGGCTACATGGGCTCGGCGACGGGGTCTGGGCGTGGACCCTCCCCGACGGGGGTTACGGGTGGAGCAACGCCGGGCTCATCACCGGCGACGGCGAATCATTGCTGGTCGACACGCTGTTCGACCTGGCGCTCACCCAAGAGATGCTCGACGGAATGCGTTCGATAACGCGCGGTGCGCCGATCACCCATGCCGTCATCACCCACGCCAACGGCGACCATACGCACGGAAACCAGTTGCTCGACAGCACCGTTCGGGTCATCGCCGCCGCGGACACCGCATCGGAGATCGATGAGGGGATGGCGCCGGAGATGCTCGCCCTCGTTCAGTCTGCTGACCTCGGCGGTGTCGCCAATGCGTATGCCCGAGAACGGTTTAAGTACTTCGACTTCAGCGGAATCAAGCTCAGAAACGCAGACCAGACGTTCGAGCGTGAGTTGGCCATCGACCTCGGGGGCCGCAGAGTTGACGTACTCAATCTGGGTCCGGCCCACACGAACGCTGATTCAATCGTTTTCGTGCCCGACGCCGGCGTACTCTTCGCCGGAGATCTGCTCTTCATCGGGTGTACGCCGATCGTATGGTCCGGCCCCATCGCGAACTGGATATCCGCCTGCGAGACCATGATCGCGTTGGAGCCAACCATCGTCGTACCCGGCCACGGCCCTATCACCGACGTCGACGGGATCCGCGGGGTGCGCGACTATCTCAACTACGTCGTCGAATACAGCGATGCCGCCCACGCTGCTGGTCAGTCCGTGTACGAGGCCGCCGACAGGATCGACCTCGGCGAGTACGCCGACTGGTTGGACGCGGAGCGCGTGCTCGTCAACATCTATCAGCGCTACCGAGAACTCGATCCGCAGACGCCGCAGCACTCGGTCGTCGAACTGCTCGTACTTCAGTCGGAATGGCTTGACCGTCGGGCACGTTCGCGATGAGCACAGCGCTGCCGACGGCTGGCCGTCAAACGGTCGCCTCCGGGTTGAGGCATCGCGTCGATACGTCACCAAACGCGCCGTTCTTGCTTTTCGACACCGATAGGGCCGAACCGTCCACCCTCACCTTCGCCGAAGTGTGGGAACTGGCGCGAGGTGGAGCCGCGGTTCTCTCGTCGCTGGGGGTCGGTCGGGGCGATCGGTTCGCAGTTGTCGTTGGCAACTGTCCGGAATTCTTCGCTTGTTGGTTCGGCGCCGCAATACTCGGCGCAACGGTGGTTCCGGTCAATCCCGCCAGCACGACCGATGACCTGACCTACGCCTTCGCGCACTCGTCCAGTAAGGCAGTCATCTGCGGTTCCCAACAACTGGAGACCGTCCGCAATGCGTGGCGCGGCGCACCCCAGGCAATTGTGGTAACCGGCACCGACTTCGGTTCGCGCGCTGCAGAAGCCGTCGTGGAACTCGGCCACCCGGTAGAACCGCACGATCTACTGTCGATCATGTACACCTCCGGCACCACCAGTCGCCCGAAAGGGGTGATGGTGACGCACGCCAATTACGTGACCGCGGGCCACGTGGTGGCACAACAGCTGCGTATCCGGGCCGATGACCGGTGGATGGTGGTACTGCCGCTGTTCCACGCCAACGCCCAGTACTACTGCGTGATGTCGGCGTTGGTGTCGGGGGCCTCGGTGGCCGTCGCCGAACGGTTCTCGGCGTCGCGATGGCCGGCTCAGGTCAGCCGATGCGACGCGACGCTGGGGAGTTTGTTCGCCGCCCCGGTACGGATGATTCTCGCGCAACCGAATTCACCGCTGGATCACCAGAATCGGTTGCGGGCATGTCTATTCGCGCAGAATCTGACCGCTGAACAACTCGAAACCTTCGAACGGCGGTTCGGCTGCCCGCTGCGGCAGTGGTACGGCATGACCGAGACGATCGCCCCACCGCTGATGAACCCGCTGTACGGACCGCACGACAACATGACCGTGGGACTGCCCACAGAGTCGGGCCGCGTCCGGATCGTCGATGATGCCGGCGTAGACGTCGCGGCGGGCGAGTCGGGAACCCTGCTGGTCGGCGGGCACCCCGGCACCACACTGATGCTCGGTTACCTTGACGACGCGACGGCGTTCGCCGAGGCTTACGACGACGGATGGCTGAACACCGGCGATGTGATGCTGCGTCGCCACGACGGATTCCTCGCGTTCCGGGACCGCGCGAAAGACATGATCAAACGCTCCGGCGAGAACGTGGCAGCCGCGGAGGTCGAGCGGGTGCTGAACGCCCACCCTGCGGTGTTCGAGTCGGCGGTCGTGGGGGTGCCCGACCCGGTGTACGGCGAGGGAATCAAAGCCTTTGTAGTACTTGATGATCAGTGCGGTGATGTCCCCAGCGCCGACCAGTTGGTTGAGTTCTGTCGCGGCCATCTCCCGAAAGGCAAAGTCCCCGACGTCATCGAGTTCACGGCGGACCTGCCCCGCACCTCGGTCGGAAAAATCCGAAAGCACCTGCTTCGCTCCGAACAATCACGACCTACGTCGCCGCACGGAAGGATATGACAACGATGTCGTCACAGAAAACGCTTCTCGCAGGGGGCGAGGTGCTGGTCGGCGATCCGCTCACCGCGACCATGCGGCGGGCCGACGTGCTGATCGAGGACGGCTCGATCACGGCCATCGCGGCGGATCTCCCCCGCGAGGACGCCCAAGTGATCGCCGCGACGGGCCGGTGGATCGTCCCGGGATTTGTCGACGCTCACCGCCACCTATGGCAGACCACCATGCGGGGGCTGACGGCGAACTGGAATCTCACCGATTACTACTGGAACATTCGCAACCACTTCGCCGGTCTGCACGACCCCGACGACGTATTCGCCGGCCAGTACGCGGGTGGGCTCGACGCGCTTGCCGCCGGCGTCACCACCACCATCGACCACTCGCATATCACCAACTCGCCACAGCATTCGGATGCCGCCGTCGAGGGCGTGAAGGCCAGTGGCGTACGCGCCCTGTGGTGCTACGGGTTCTTCCCGTCACCGATGGCCGATCCCATTTTCACGTCGCCAGAAGACCGGTTCAACGACGCGCGCCGGGTCCGGACCGCGCACTTCGCAAGTGAGGGCGGCCTGGTCCGGATGGGCGTCGCGCTCACCGAACTCGGCTTACTGCCGTTCGACGTCACCCGCGAAGAAATCGAGATCGCAGCCGAACTCGACATCGCCGTCACCATGCACACCCGGTGCATATGGAGCGAACCGCGAGTCAATGATGTGGAGATCCTCTCCCGCGCTGGACTGTTGCGGGCCGGCCAGATCCATTCGCACGCCAACATGTGCACGCAGACAGATCTGGCGCTGCTGCGCGACACTGGCTGCTCGGTGGCCAGCACCCCCGATACCGAGCTTGAAATGGGTTGTGGCCTCCCGATATTCCGTCGGGCCGAGTCGGCAGGGGTGATTGCTGGAATCGGTGCGGACATCGTGTCGAACAACAGCGGTGACTTCTTCACCGCGATGCGCATCCTCATGCAAGCCGAACGCGGGGTGGCATTGCAGCCTGTGCTGGAGTCATCCGGCTTGGCCGGCGTCGGTGAGCTTCCGCTTACCACCCGGCAGATCCTGCGCGCGGCCACGTTGTCGGGCGCCGAGGCATTGGGTCTGGGTTCCACCTGCGGCTCGGTCGAGGTCGGCAAGGCCGCCGACCTGCTGCTGTTGCGCAACGACCGGTTGCATCTGCGGCCGGTGATCGATCCGGTGGATTCCATTGTCTTGCAGGCCACCACCCGCGACATCGACAAGGTGCTGGTCGACGGACGGATGGTCGTCGACAACGGTTCGCTACCGGCCGATGTCGAGCGCCGAGGTATCGATCTGATCGAGCAGGCACACGAGCGGATCGCCGAGCGGGTGGCTCGCATCGGCGGTTGGCGGCTGCCGCTCCCCCCGGGCCTGATCGAATCCCTGGGTGCCACGATTGACGGCAACCTCGCAGCGGCGACGAGGTAGCAGCCAATGCCCACGATCGGATCGACCCTCCGCGCGACCGCTGCTCGCGTGCCCGAGCGTCGCGCACTCGTCTACGGCTCCGTCGAATACACCTACGGCCAACTCGACGCGGAGGTGGATCGGTATGCGGCTGTCCTGGCCGCTCGCGGGGTGACGAAGGGCGCCCGGGTTGCGCTGTTGGCAAGCAACTCCGACCGATTCGTCGTCGCCTTCTACGCCATCCACCGCCTCGGCGCCATCTTCGTGCCGATCAACCCAGCGCTCGCTGCGCCGGAGATCGCGCATATCGCCCGGGACTGCCGCGCGACGGCGCTGCTGTTCGAGCCGGCGCTGGCGGAAAAGACCCGCACTGTACTGACCGAGCCCCTAGCAGGGCCCCTCGACTGCCTCGCGCTGGGCGATGCCGAGGGATTTGACGACCTGGTCGCCCTGGCCCGCCGGTACCCGGCGGATTTCGCCGATCCAGAAGTACACGAGGGCGACGACGCTCAGATCCTGTATACCTCGGGAACCACCGGCGCCCCCAAAGGGGCGTTGTTCGACCATCATCGAGCACTGTGGGTGGCCGTCTCCTCCGTCGCTACCTGCGGGATGATGGACGGCGACCGTCTCCTGCACGCGGCTCCGCTCTACCATGCCGCGGCGCTGTGCCTGATGCTCATCCCTGGCACGCTGGTCGGGGCCACCCACGTCGTGGAGGGTCAGTTCGACGCGGCCGCCGTCGCCAACAGCCTGGAACGCGAACGCATCACCATGTTCTTCGGCGTCCCCACCATGTATCAGTTTCTGCTGCGGACCCCGCATATCACCGAACGCGACATGTCGTCTTGGCGCACCGGTATTTTCGGTGCGGCTCCCATGCCTGCCAGCACGGTCGAAGCGATAGGCGCGACGTTTCCATCACTGAACCTCATCCAACTCTGCGGGCAGACGGAGGCCGGCCCCAGTGGCATCTTCAGCTCGGGTGAGCAGGTCCGGTGTCGGCCGGACGCAAGCGGTCGACAGGCCATGCTGGGAATGGAATGCAAGATCGTTTCCGAGGATGGCAGCGATGTCGCGCCCGGGGATGCCGGCGAATTGCTGCTTCGCGGTCAGACAGTGATGAAGGGCTACTGGAACAACCCGGGCGAAACCGCGCGAACCATCGTCGACGGTTGGCTCCACACAGGCGATGTCTGTCGGCTCGACGCGGACGGATACATGACATTGGTGGACCGGCTCAAGGACATGATCATCACCGGCGGCCGCAACGTCTACTGCGTCGAGGTAGAAGGTGTCGTTGCGGCCCACCCCGATGTGCTCGACGTCGCCGTGGTTGGCCGTCCACACTCGGATTACGGAGAGAGCATCGTGGCGTTCGTCTGTGTGGCAGCAGGGTCAACGCTGACTCTGCAGGAGCTGCGGGATTTCGCGGCACCTCGCCTCGCGAAGTACAAGCTCCCGCACGAACTCGAGCTCGTAGCGGAGATTCCCCGCAACGCTTCGGGCAAGATCGTCAAACGATCGTTGGCGTAATCTGTGCCAACAGCCTTCTAAGAGATTAGGCGGCCGTCGGGGTCGAAGACATCGATAGCCGCCACCGGGCACATGGCAGCGGCGTCCAGCACCGCAGCGGTCTGGCCCTGGGGGTCGGCGTCAAGCAACCTGACCCAACCTGCATCGTCTTCAGCGAATACCTTTGGCGCCCTGCGGTTACAGAAACCGCTGGCCATACAGGTTTCTGCGCGCACTTCGATGTGTACCTCGTCGCTCATAGGATCACCGGCCGTGATTCCCAGCCTCGTGATGCCACATTCAACGTACGTCGCACGGGTGGCTGACTGCCCTCCCGGAGGTCGGGGAAGGCGCGCAATAGCCTGTCGAGGATCACCTTGCCCTCGAGTCGCGCCAATGGAGCGCCCACGCAGTAGTGAATACCGTGGAAGAACGCCAGGTGCTGTTTGTGGTCAGCACGGTGGATGTCGAAGGCCGAGGCCGCATCAAAGACTCGTGGGTCCCGGTTGGCAGCCGGAAGACAAGTCAGCACAAGGGTTCCCGGCTGTAGCACGTGCTCACCCAGGACGGCGTCGGTGGTGACCTTCCGCGCCGCCAGGTGAAGAGGCGGGTCGAAGCGCAGAATCTCCTCGACGACTGCCGGTATCAGGCTGGGGTCGTCGAGTACGGCGCGCATTGCATCCGGGTGATTCATCAGCAACGTGACGCCGTTACCGACGAGGTTGGTGGTTGTCTCGTTGCCGGCGACCAACAGCAGCGCAACTTGAGCGATCAAGTCCGAATTCTCGAGTAGGTCGCCTTGAAAGGTCTCCGTGCTGAGCATGTGCGAGATCAGGTCGTCCGACGGTTGCGCTCGACGCTGGTCGATGAGTTCGCCAAGGTAATCGAATAGCACCAGGCTGGTACGAATCGCTCGATCACGCCGCTCGCCTTGCACCATCGGATCGAACGTCGAGGCATAGGCGAACGACCACTCACGGAAATACGGCCAGGTGTCACGAGGTACGCCCAGAATCCGGGCGATCACCGCGACCGGAATCTCGGCCGCCAGCCCGCTCATCAAGTCGATCTCCTGACCCGGCTGCAAGCACGCCAAGGCTTCGCTGGTGATTTCCTCCACGATGGGGTGCCAGCGGCGGACCGCGTCGGGTGTGAACGCATGGCGAAACGTGGAACGAACCTGCGTGTGCCAGGGCGGATCGGCGAACATGAACAGGCGCCGAGCGGTGCCGATGAATCGACGGTGTTCTGGATCCGTAGGGTCGTGGATTCCCGGTCCAGTCAACGCGAATACGTCGCTGGAGAAGGCTTTTGGGTCCGAGCCGATCTGCCGGATGTGGTCATAACGCGTGACGAGGACGCCCTGCATCATGTCCATGGGGTGAATACCGTCACCCAATTCGCGCAGCGCATCGTAATACGGGAACGGGTCCTGCTCCACGCCGCCGAAGAGCACCTCGAGGAGCTGATCGGCTTCGGTCTTGCCTTCGGTCGTGCGCCCGTCAATCCCCGCCATGGGTCATTCCTTTAGTCGTCGTCTTCCGGTTCCGCATTCAACGTGGTCACTCCACGATCGAGTTCTATGTCGTCCAACATACAATTGGTTGTCCAGCATGTACAGCCCCGGGTGCGGCCGCAGAGTACGAGTGGGCTCCCCTCAGGTCGCCGTGCGCGCGACAGTCATTGATCGGTTGCCGCGCTCCGGTGCCGGGCCAGCTCGACGGCCACCCGCAACCGAAGACTGCGGACGTCGATGTGTCGTCCCAGAATCTTTTCCACCCGCTGGATCCGTTGGGTGACCGTGTTCGGATGAAGGTTCAAGTCCTCGGCGGTATGGGTGGGGCTCCCCAGGGTGTCCAAGTAGCGCCCGAGCGTGGGTAGCAGTCGATCGACATCCTCATGCGCCAACAGCGATCCCAGTTCATCGATCACCAACTGGTCGGCCATATGACGGTTCTCCGAGGCAAGGACGACGACAGCGACATCGGGATAACACAGCACCGGCGTTGCAGCCGCCGACAATGTGATGTCGGTTTGCACCGCCTCGTAGTGCGACGTCCGAAATCCGACGCAGCCGGCGCGCGCAGCGCCGAAACTGACCGTGACATCGTCCGGCAGGTCGAGCTCGCGCAGCTTCGGGTAAAGGTTGGCGTTGACCAATCGGAACCAACCATGCGAAGAACTCGGACCCGCCGGGATCGCAATGTGCTGATTGGCGATTTCTGCGATCGCGCGCCGGATGATCTGTGCCAGTTCGTCGCCCCATGCGACCCCGGAAGACCGCACGACGTAGCCCGCATGCAGGCCCTCGGTGCGATAGCCGAGAACCTCGTTCAGTTCGTGCAGACCGCCCGTGCCCGCCAGCACCGCTCGGATGATCTCGGCTCGTCGGGAAGTGGCGTCGGTCAGCAGGCGATCTCGAACGGAGTTGTAGACGGTGATCGTTTGTCCGGTCATCCGCCGGATGTATTCGAACAGTTGCGTCGATCCGTGTTCCAGCAGCTCCACCCGGTCATTCAGCGAGATCTCCGCGGCGGACCGAAGATGAGAGGTAAACGCGTTCCAGAGCGCGGCATGCCCGAGTTCATAAGCGCGCAGCACCGCCGGAAGGGGCACGCTGGCCTCGGCCATCCGCGTCGCGAACTCGCTGGCGGCCGCAGGCAGTTGCGGCGAAACGAATTCTCCGCTGAGCATGCCCTTCAGCCTCGGCAGATGGGACCGGATCGACGCTTCCAGCCCGGGCAACGTAACGGGTGCGGTACCTCGCATTTCGGGGATCTCCCGCCACAGCTCTATGGCGAGATTGCCGAACAGTTCATCGCCGCGAAGGTCGAGCCAGCGCACCAACGGGGCGAGGGACACCGTTCCGCGGTGCGGCGTTGTCATGGCTACCAATATGGGAGACACCGTGCGGTTCGTCCAGCTTTTCGGGCGATATGTTGTGCCGCAACACATAAAGGTGCGAGCCCACCATATTGTCCGGGCGCTGCCTACTTGACACGCTTCTCTCAACTATCGAGAGAGGACCTTGAGATGCAGGCCGAAAACCTGAAGCAATTGAGCGGCACGGAAATTGCGGTCACAGTCGATGACCAATGGCAGTGGACGGGAATCCCGTTCCCGCCCGGCCGCGGGCCTCGGATGGTCGCCGAAGCCATGATCGAGGCCTTCGCCAATCACTCGGTACCCGGCGTCTACGCGTTCAACAGCACGGCCGCTGCGGAGAACGATCCGAGCGCGATGCAGGTTCTTGACGTCTGGTGCCAAGCCGGACACTTCGTCGGCAACCACACCCACCAGCACATCAGCCTCAACTGGCTCGACAGCAAAACCTATATATCCGACATCGAGGCGAGCGAGAAGGTCCTACAGAACTGGATCGACGCATCGCCGTCGCGCTACTTCCGGTACGCGTTCGGTATGGAAGGCGACACCGTCGAGAAGACTCGTCAGGTGCAGGCCCACCTCAGCAAGACGGACTACCTGTCCGCGCCGGTGACGCTGTGGTTCTATGACGCCCAATTCATGGTCGCCTATGACCGCGCGATCCAGCTCGACGACCGCGCCGCGATGGCGACCATCGAGGACATGCTGGTGACGACGGCAGTGGCTCAGATCGAGCGTCAGGTCGCGGCCGCCCACGCCGCGATCGGCCGTAAGTCGGCCCACATCATGCTTATTCACGGCACCACCGTCGCTGGTGCGACGATCGACCGCGTGCTCGGGGAATTGGCGCAGCGCGGCGTCTCCTTCGTGACACTCGAGAAGGCGATGGCCGATCCGGTGAATCTCTACGGAGCTCCGCTGACCACCCGTCAGTTCCGAAACTCCACCCAGAAGTGGGCCGAAGCCGCCGGCATCGACATCGACGACACACCACCCGCCGTGCTCGCCGAGGTGGAGCAGATCGCGCCGATCGACGGGATGAGTTACGACGCAGTGCTAGGTCGCGCCATACAGGAATGGACGCAACGGATCTCGTTCACTCCCGTACCGGCTGACTTCCACTGAACCGAAAGATGACCGTGTCCACTGAACCCAGCGTCTACTGCGGCGCCGACTGCCGCCCGTTGAGTGCGGTCAGGCAGCGAGCGGCCCGGATGGCCGCCGGAATGCACAATTGCGGCATCGGTCCGCAAGACCGCGTCGCGGTGGTGATGCGTAATGACATCGCTCAACTGGAGGTCACCCTGGCCATCGGCCTGCTCGGGGCCGTTCCAGTAGCAGTCAACTGGCACTGGACCGGCGACGATCTGGCCCACGTACTCGCGAACAGCGGCGCCAAACTGGCCGTCGCACACAGCGATCTTCTCCCAGGAACCCGCCGTCACGCACCCAGCGGGATGAAACTGGCTGAAGTGCCGCTTCCCGCCGCAGTCACCGCGGCGTACAGCATCACCGACCCCGAACTGACCGAAACCGCGCCGGTGGTGGAGGATTGGGTACAGCAGTTCGACCCGTGGCCGGAATCGAGCTCCCAGCCACCGATGAGCGTCATCTACACCTCGGGCACCACCGGGCTGGCCAAAGGCGTGTTACGACAACCGATCACGCCAGATCATCTACCGGCAATCACCAAGACGCTCGCGGACCTCCTTCACCTGGCTCCTGGTCGGGCCACACTGCTGCCGGCACCGCTGTATCACTCCGCACCCAACGTGCACATGACCTTCGCGGCGGCACTCGGCATGGATATTCACATCATGCCGCGCTTCGAGGCCGAGGCATTTCTGCGCGGCATCCATGATCACAAGATCAGCAGCGTCCAAGTGGTTCCCACGATGTTCGCTCGGCTGTTGCAGTTGCCGTCCCGGGTGCGCCGGGCCTACGACGTCTCGTCGCTGGAGCGGGTGGTGCACGCCGCAGCCCCGTGCCCACCGGAAACCAAACGCGCGATGATCGATTGGCTCGGACCCATCATCTACGAGTACTACGGCGGCACCGAAGTAGGTGTACTGACCATCTGCGACTCCGATGATGCGATCAGCAAGCCTGGCACCGTCGGTCGTCCCATCGCCGATGCCCACATCGTGGTACTCGACGATGCGGGAAACGAAGTCGCGGCCGGGACCGACGGCATCGTATATGGCCGGCCTTTCACGGGCTGGCCCGATTTCACCTACATCGACGATGCCGCGAAGCGACGCGCAGTGGCCGTCGGTGACCATGTCACGCTC
The DNA here is from genome assembly GCF_053483935.1 of Mycolicibacterium sp. XJ879. Lineage (NCBI taxonomy): Bacteria > Bacillati > Actinomycetota > Actinomycetes > Mycobacteriales > Mycobacteriaceae > Mycobacterium > Mycolicibacterium sp. XJ879. The sequence continues at coordinate 59,392 of NZ_JBEFTH010000004.1, read as the reverse complement.
GGCGACGTCGGGCACCTCGACGCGGACGGTTATCTGTACATCAGCGACCGCATCAACGACATGGTGGTATCGGGAGGGGTCAACATTTATCCGGCTGAGGTCGAGTCCTGCCTGATGAGCCTCGACGGCGTCGCCGATGTCGCGGTGTTCGGAGTGCCCGACGAGGATTTGGGGGAAGTGCTGGCGGCTCATGTGCAGCTGCGGGATGGTGCCCGGCTGACCGGTGACGATATCCGTGCCCACGTCGCCGCCAGGCTGGCCCGATACAAGACGCCGCGCATCGTCGCATTCGTCGACAGTCTGCCGCGCGAGGACACCGGCAAGCTGTTCAAGCGCCGACTGCGGGAACAGTATCTGCAAGAACCAATGGAGAAGGCGAAATGACAAGCAGCTGTGTTCTTTTCGAACGACCAGCGCCCACCGTGGCCCGGCTCGTGCTGAACCGGCCCGAACGCCGAAACGCGCAGAACGCCACCCTGCTGTATGAACTCGATGCTGCGTTCCAGCAGGCGGCCGCGGATGACGACGTGAAAGTCGTGCTACTGGCCGGCGCGGGACCGGACTTCTCCGCCGGCCACGATCTATCGGAAATCACCACCGAACTGCCCGGTCAACCGGTGGCCACCATCGCGGCCGCGCTGGATGCCCCGGGCGTGGAGGGGCGGCACGCGTTCGAGTGCGAGGCGTACCTCGGCTTGTGCCGCCGCTGGCGCGATCTGCCGAAGCCCACCATCGGGGTCGCCCACGGCCGGTGTATCGCCGGTGCGTTGATGCTGTTGTGGCCGATGGACCTGATCGTGGCCGGTTCGGGAACCGTGTTCTCCGACCCGGTTGCCGCGTTCGGACTCAACGGGGCCGAGTACTTCTCCCATGTGTGGGAAGTGGGTGCCCGCAAAGCCAAAGAGATGCTGTTCACCGGCGAGCCGCTCACCGCGCGCGACGCACACCGCCTCGGGATGGTCAACCACGTCGTGCCTGACGATGAACTCGCCGACTTCGCTCTCGAGCTCGCGCAGAAAATCGCCCGGATGCCCGCGTACGGCCTGCGGCTGGCCAAGTCGAGCGTGAACCAGGCGCTCAATGCTCAGGGATTCGACTCGGCCATGGACGGGGCGTTCGGCCTGCATATCGCCGGGCACGCCAACAACCTGGCTCGATACGGCGAGATCATCGACCCGAAGGGGATCGACCGCATCCGCCAACTGTCGCGGTCATCGAGCGGCGCCGCCCAATGAGGGACGTGTACATCGTGGGGGCCGGGATGACGCCATTTCGGCGCAACCCGGAAACGACTCTTCGAGCACTTGCGACAGGTGCGGTCGCCGAGGCGGTGCGCGACGCCAACATCACCATGGCTGAGGTGAATACGGTGTACTTCGCCAACGCGGCGCACGGCTTGATCCACGGCCAGGAGATGATCCGCGGCCAGGTCGCGCTTCGCGACTCGGGCTTGACCGGGCAGGCGGTTGTCAACGTCGAAAATGCGTGCGCCTCCGGGTCCACCGCGGCTCATCTAGCCTGCACCGCGGTCGCCTCCGAGGCGGTTGACGTTGCCCTGGTGGTCGGGGCCGAGCAGATGAGTCATCCGGACAGATCACGCAGTCTCGCAGCGATCGGCACCGCGGTTGACATCGGCGAGGTCGAAACGTTGCGAACCAAACTCCACAGCGAAACCGGATCTGCGAGCAGCCGGTCCCTCTTCATGGACATCTATGCGGATCAGGCACGCCGATATCTGGATTCCACCGCGGCGACCGCGCAGGATTTCGCCGAACTCACCGTGAAGAACCGTGGGCACGCTGCACTCAACCCGTTCGCACAGCGGCGCGATGCGCTGACCGTCGACGAGGTGTTGGCCAGCCGAAGCATCGCGGGTCCGTTGACATTGCCGATGTGTTCTCCGATCGGTGACGGTGCTGCCGCTCTGGTCGTGGCATCCCGCCGCGTCGCCGAACGAAGCCCAGCACCGTTGGTCAGGTTGGTTGCCTCATGCTTGGTTTCCGGGCAGACCGACGGTGCGTCGCCCAGCGCGGAACGCCGAGCCGCGAACGCCGCATATGCGAGCGCCGGGATCGGGCCCGGGGACGTCGATGTCATCGAACTACACGACGCGGCGGCCCCCGCGGAGCTCACCATCCTGGAAGAGCTCGGCATCTGCCCGCCGGGTGAAGCGGTACACCTGTCTCGCAGCGGTGCGACGCGGCTGGGCGGACGGATCCCCGTGAACACTAGCGGCGGGCTGGTGTCCCGCGGACATCCGCTGGGGGCCACCGGATGCGCACAACTGGTGGAGCTGGTGACCCAGTTGCGCGGCGCCGCTGGACCGAGGCAGATTGCCGGTGCACGGGTCGGCTTGGCCGAGAACGCCGGTGGCCACCTCGGCCCAGACCCGGCCGCGGTGTGCGTCACGATGGTGCAGAAAGTCGACCGTCGCTGACCGACGCAGACTCAGTACTTCATGGTGCCGCGGTCGACGGCGATCTGGCTGCCCGAGATCGTCGCCGACGCGTCACTGGCCAGCCAGGACACCACGTCCGAAACCTCTTCGGCCGTCATGAATTCCTGCAGCCCCTTCTTACCCTGATGGTTGACCGGGTGGTACGGCATCGGCGCGAAGCTGTGAATGAAGTTCGGGTGCTTGGCGAACAACGCCATCATCGCGTCCTTCTCCACCATCGGCGTGTCGATCGAATACGGGTGGATGGAGTTCACCCGGATCCCGAATTCGCCCGCCTCCAACGCAAGTGAGTTCGTCAGCGCGGTCAGACCATGTTTGGACGCCGCGTAGTGGGCGTTACCCGGGGTGGCCTTGAGCCCGGCCGAGGAGCTGACGACGACGATCGAGCCGCCGTTGCCCGCCTCGATCATCGCCGGCACCGCGGCGCGCAAGGTGCGCCAGGTGCCGTTGAGGTTCACGTCGACGACGGTGTTCCACTGCTCCTCGGACATCTCCCAGATCCGGCCCCAGCTCAGCACCCCGGCGTTGGCCACCACGATGTCGAGCCGACCGAACTGCTCGACGGCGTCGGCCACCACCTGCTGCAGCGCGGCCAGATCGCGCACGTCGACCTGGCGGGCCAGCACCTTGCGACCGGTGGCCTCCACCGCGCGCACCGTCTCGGCCAGTTCCTCCGGGGTGGCCAGCGGATAGGTGATGGTCTCGGAGATCGGACCGCAGATGTCGATCGCGATGATGTCGGCGCCGTCGCCGGCCAACCGGATCGCATGCGCCCGGCCCTGACCGCGGGCCGCCCCCGTGATGAATGCCACTCGCCCGTCGAGGGGCCCGCCCGTTGCCGTCACGGGACCAGGCTAACAGCAGAACTGAAACGTGTTCTAGTCGACAGGGTCGCGGACGATCGGACACGTTGTCCAGGTGCATGGCCGCCCGCAGCTTCGGCATACCTGCCACGATCACCTGTGTCGCGGCCTCTTAGGCGAACAGCTTCGCGGTGACTTGGGTGATGGCTTGACGCGGCGTGCGCCGGGCGAAACCTACAGATCGGCGAGAATGTCTCGGCGCTTGGCGGTGTACTCGTCATCGTTGATCGCGCCGGTGGCGCGTAGCGTCTCGAGTTCCTGAAGGCGTTGCGCGGTCGACGGTTCCGGCGGGGTCAGCAACGGGGTGGAGGCCGCAGCGGCCGGCGCCGGCTTCTGCTGAGCCGCTGCCCGCCGCACCACCTCTTGAACCTGGTGTCGCGCACCGGGGTTAGACCGCAGGTCGATCATGTTGTCGAGGCTGATGTTGTGCGCCTTGAGGATCTGCAAGATCTCCATCAGCGGCTCGGCCCGCCCGGTCAGGTCGTAGGTCGTGTTGTCTTCTGCGACAGTGAAGTTGGCGGGCATCATTCCGCTGATTAGACTGCTGCGCTCCCAATCGATTTGGTATTCACCGGTCATCGGGTCCACGATGGCGACCAACTTCCGGCTCGTGATCATCGGGAGCCGGGAGATCGATGCGAGTACCCGGTCCTGGCTGGCGAACGGCGCGATACCGGGACCGGAGATCTGCAGGTCGAGCTTCACCAGGGGCTGCTCGTTGATCCGCGTCCCGGTTTCCTGGATGCCGACGACTTGGGCCAACGCCAGCACACCGGTCTGCTCGAGCGCGGCGGTCTTGGCCGACGACTTCACCCCCGCCGCGGTGATGCCCAACGCGATCAACACGTCGGCTGCGGTGATCAGCAGGCCGGTCCAGAACAGCCACTGCAGCATCGGGTCGGCACCCATCGCGAAGTAGACGACCAGAAAGATCGGCCCGACGATGCCGCACAGCAGCACGAACGCTTGGATACGGAGATAACGCCAGAATGTGGACATGGCCGAGCTCCCGTCGTCGCGCTGTCTCGGGTGCCAAGATAACCGCCGATCCGGCGGATGTGAGCCGTATCGTCGATCGCTTTGACCGCTACGAAGCCGGCGTCGTCGCGCCCAACGGCGTGACCGACGGTGCCTCCGGTGCGCTGGGGGCCGGTCCGAGGAGGTTGTACAGCGGCTGTGTCCACCGGTATCCGCCTGCGGAGGTGGTGTAGCTGGTGTGGATGAGCGTGGCGGCCGTCGACACTTCCTCGGCCTCGGGGTCGAAGTCGCAGACCGCATCGCCGAGTTCGCACACGCTGATCGTGCGGCTGCCGACGGCGGGCGGCAGCGGTCCCGGAGCGCTGGCCAGGATGGGCCAGTCCTGCGCGACGCCCATTCCGGCGCCGGGGACCGAGGTGACCGAGCCGATGTTGAGGGTCGGGTCGGCAGGGCGGCGGTCGCCGTCGGCGATCAGCAACGCCGCCGCCATGTTCGGCTGCGTGCCGAGGGTGTGCAGGTTGCGGTGCACCACCATCGCGCCCTGGGAGTAGCCGGCGAGCACCACCTTTGTCGTGGGGCAACGCTGGGTGAAGGCGGCGTACTGGGCGGCGAGCGCTTCGGCGCCGACGTCGACGCTGTCCATGAAGTCCATCCAGTCGCCGACGCCGCCCTCGTCGGGTACGGGCACTGCGGGGTATTCGACGGCCTCGGCCGTCATCGTGCGCCCGTCGCGCTGCAGCAACCGTTGCAGGTCCAGGTAGGACTGGTAGACGTCGTCGCCCATGCCGGCGTTGGTGGTCAGGTGGCCGTCGCGCTGTCCGGAACCCGCCGCGCCGAACCAGTGCACGTCGGGGCACGACGCTGGCTGGGCCTGGGCGACGGACGCGCCGACGAGAGCGGCGCCGGCAACGACGGCTGCACTGGCGAGCGTGGTGATACTGCGGAACAACAAACCCCAACCCTTCCATCCCCCGAACGGGACATTCGGGTGGTTAATCGGTTCGGCGGCCGCGGTCGTTACGCCTGTACGCCTCGCGAAACGCACACCAGGGTCGTGGTCGTCGAGGGGAGCACAGCCCTCTTGTACGCCTCGCGAACCACAACTGCGAAAACGGCGCCCACCCGAAGGTGAGCGCCGTTTTGCGCAGAGAACTACTTGACGATCTTGGTGACCCGGCCGGCGCCGACGGTGCGGCCACCCTCGCGGATCGCGAACCGCAGGCCCTCCTCCATGGCGATGGGCTGGATCAGCTTCACCGAGATGTCGGTGTTGTCACCGGGCATCACCATCTCGGTGCCCTCCGGCAGCGTCACCACACCGGTCACGTCGGTGGTGCGGAAGTAGAACTGCGGACGGTAGTTGTTGAAGAACGGCGTGTGCCGGCCGCCCTCGTCCTTGGCCAGGATGTAGACCTGACCCTCGAACTCGGTGTGCGGGGTGGTGGTGCCGGGCTTGATGACGACCTGACCGCGCTCGACGTCTTCGCGCTTGATGCCGCGCAGCAGCAGACCGACGTTGTCACCGGCCTGACCCTGGTCGAGCAGCTTGCGGAACATCTCCACACCGGTGACGGTGGTCTTGGTACTGGTCGGCTTGATGCCGACGATCTCGACCTCCTCGTTCACGTTGACCACGCCGCGCTCGACACGACCGGTGACCACGGTGCCGCGGCCGGTGATCGTGAAGACGTCCTCGACGGGCATCAGGAACGGCTTGTCGGTCTCGCGGACCGGGTCCGGAATCTTCTCGTCGACGGCCTGCATCAGCTCGACGATCGACTCGACCCACTTCTCGTCGCCCTCGAGCGCCTTGAGCGCCGACACCCGAACCACCGGGGCGTCCTCGTCGAAGTCCTGGGCGGCCAGCAGCTCGCGGACCTCCATCTCGACGAGCTCGATGAGCTCCTCGTCGTCGACCGCGTCCGACTTGTTCAGCGCGACCAGGATGTAGGGCACGCCGACCTGACGGGCCAGCAGCACGTGCTCGCGGGTCTGGGGCATCGGACCGTCGGTAGCCGCGACCACCAGGATCGCACCGTCCATCTGGGCCGCACCGGTGATCATGTTCTTGATGTAGTCGGCGTGGCCAGGGGCGTCGACGTGGGCGTAGTGCCGCTTGTCGGTCTGATACTCCACGTGGGAGATGTTGATCGTGATGCCGCGCTGACGCTCCTCGGGCGCATTGTCGATCTGGTCGAATGCGCGCGACTCGTTCAACTCGGGGAACTTGTCGTGCAGAACCTTGGTGATTGCTGCGGTCAGCGTGGTTTTGCCGTGGTCAACGTGACCGATGGTCCCGATGTTGACGTGCGGCTTCGTCCGCTCGAACTTCGCCTTCGCCACTGTGGTGTCCTCCTGGACTGTGTTGGTGCTTGGTAAGCAGTGTTGATCTTTACAGTTGTGCGGTCCCGCCAAACCGGCGGGTCAGAATCTACTGACCCGTCGCCTTCGCGCCATTCATGGCTCGGCTCCGGCCCAGCTCCGAGCTCCCACCTTGGCCGGGCCTCCGGCCGCCGCAGATTCTCACTGACCCGTCGCCTTCGCGATGATCTCCTTCGACACGTTGGCCGGAACCTCGGCATACGAGTCGAACACCATGGAGTAGTTCGCCCGGCCCTGGGTCTTCGACCGAAGGTCGCCGACATAGCCGAACATCTCCGACAGCGGAACATGCGCCTTTACGACACGAGCACCGCTCCGCTCCTCCATGGCCTGGATCTGACCACGGCGGGAGTTCAGGTCACCGATCACTTCACCCATATAGTCCTCGGGTGTGGTCACTTCGACCGCCATGATCGGCTCGAGGATCACCGGCTGAGCAGCCTGCGCCGCCTTCTTCAGCGCCTGTGAACCTGCAACTTTGAACGCCATCTCCGACGAGTCCACCTCGTGGTAGGCGCCGTCGAGCAGGGTGAGCTTCAAGTTCACCAGCGGGTAGCCGGCCAGCACGCCGTACTGCATGGCGTCCTGGGCGCCGGCGTCCACCGACGGGATGTACTCCCGCGGGATCCGGCCGCCGGTGACCTTGTTCTCGAACTCGTAGGTCGCCCCGTCCTCGCCGGTGAACGGCTCGATCGTGATGATGACCTTCGCGAACTGACCGGAGCCACCCGTCTGCTTCTTGTGGGTGAACTCGACGCTTTCGACCTTGCGCTTGATGGTCTCGCGGTAGGCCACCTGCGGCTTGCCGACGTTGGCCTCGACCTTGAATTCCCGCTTCATCCGGTCGACCAGGATGTCGAGGTGCAGCTCGCCCATGCCGCCGATGACGGTCTGGCCGGTCTCCTGATCCAGGTGCACCTTGAACGTCGGATCCTCTTCGGCGAGCTTCTGGATCGCCGTGCCGAGCTTCTCCTGGTCGCTCTTGGTCTTGGGCTCGATCGCCACCTCGATCACCGGATCCGGGAACGTCATCGACTCCAGCACCACCTGCTGGTTCGCGTCGCTCAGGGTGTCACCGGTGGTGGTGTCCTTCAGCCCGATCACCGCGTAGATATGCCCAGCCGAGGCCCGGTCAACCGGGTTCTCCTTGTTGGCGTGCATCTGGAACAGCTTGCCCAGCCGCTCCTTCTTGCCCTTGGTCGCGTTGATCACCTGCGAGCCGGACTCCACCGTGCCGGAGTACACCCGCACGTAGGTCAGCTTGCCGAAGAACGGGTGCACGGCGATCTTGAACGCCAGCGCCGAGAACGGCTCGTCCACCGAGGGCTTGCGGAGGATCTCTTCGTCCTCCTTGCCGGGGACGTGTCCGCGCACCGACTCGACGTCCAGCGGCGACGGCAGATAGTCGATGACCGCGTCCAGCATCGGCTGCACGCCCTTGTTCTTGAACGCGCTGCCGCACAGCACCGGGTAGACCTCGCTGGCCACCGTCAGCTTGCGGATGCCGCCCTTGATCTCCTCGAGGGTCAACTCTTCGCCACCGAGGTACTTCTCCAGCAGTTCCTCGTCGGCTTCGGCGACCGCCTCGACCAGCTCATTGCGGTACTGCTCGGCCTTCTCGGTCAGATCGGCCGGGATGTCGACGACCTCGTAGGTCTCGCCGAGCTTGGTCTCACCGCGCCAGACCTTGGCGCGCATCTCGACCAGGTCGACGATGCCTTCGAAGTCGGCCTCGGCGCCGATCGGCAGCTGGATCACCAACGGCTTGGCGCCGAGGCGGTCCTTGATGGTCTGCACGGTGAAGTAGAAGTCCGCACCGATCTTGTCCATCTTGTTGACGAAGCAGATGCGCGGCACGTCGTATTTGTCGGCCTGACGCCAGACCTGCTCGGACTGCGGCTCGACACCTTCCTTGCCGTCGAAGACGGCGACGGCACCGTCGAGCACGCGCAGGGAGCGCTCCACCTCGACGGTGAAGTCGACGTGGCCGGGAGTGTCGATGATATTGATCTGGTTGTCGTTCCAGAAGCACGTCACGGCCGCGGAGGTGATGGTGATCCCCCGCTCCTGCTCCTGCTCCATCCAGTCGGTGGTCGAAGCGCCGTCGTGCGTCTCACCGATCTTGTAGTTGACGCCGGTGTAGTACAGGATGCGCTCGGTCGTCGTGGTCTTACCGGCATCGATGTGCGCCATGATGCCGATATTGCGGACCTTGTTCAGGTCGGTCAGCACGTCCTTCTGTGCCATGCATTCCCTCCGGGAACTAAAACGGACTGAAGTCTGTCGTTGTCTTAAGTGCTCGCTGCGCTCGCGCGCCAAAGCGGAGCTTTGGCGCTCACCAGCGGTAGTGCGCGAAGGCGCGGTTCGCCTCGGCCATCTTGTGGGTGTCCTCACGCCGTTTGACGGAGGCTCCGAGGCCATTGCTGGCGTCGAGGATCTCGTTCGCCAGACGCTCGACCATGGTCTTCTCCCGGCGCTGCCGCGAGAAGCTCACCAGCCAGCGCAGGGCCAACGTGGTGGACCGGTCGGGACGCACCTCGACGGGCACCTGGTAGGTCGCACCGCCGACGCGGCGGCTACGGACCTCGAGTGCGGGTTTGACGTTGTCGAGAGCGCGTTTGAGGGTGATGACCGGATCGGTGCCGGTCTTGTCCCTGGCCTGTTCGAGCGCACCATAGACAATGCGCTCGGCCAACGATTTCTTCCCTCGGACGAGAACTTTGTTCACCAGTTGGGTGACCAGCTGTGAGCCGTAGACCGGATCGTTCACCAACGGACGCTTGGGCGCGGGTCCCTTCCGCGGCATCAGCTCTTCTCCTTCTTGGCGCCGTAGCGACTGCGTGCCTGCTTGCGGTTCTTCACACCCTGGGTGTCGAGCGAACCGCGGATGATTTTGTAGCGCACACCCGGCAGGTCCTTCACACGACCACCACGCACCAGCACCATCGAGTGCTCCTGCAGGTTGTGGCCCTCACCCGGGATGTAAGCGGTGACCTCAACCTGCGTGGTCAGCTTGACGCGCGCGACCTTCCGAAGCGCCGAGTTCGGCTTCTTCGGGGTGGTGGTGTACACGCGGGTGCACACGCCACGGCGCTGCGGGCTGCCCTTGAGGGCCGCAACTCGCACCTTGCTCGGCTTGTCACGGCGGCCTTTGCGGACCAGCTGCTGAATGGTTGGCATCTACCGGCTTTCTGTGTTCTCTGCTGTTGTTAAGTCTCTGTACTGCTGTTATGCCCCGCTCACGTACCCCGCGACCGGGTGTGTCGCGCGCGTCCGCCGTGACAATTCAAGGCATTGCCTAATTCTCAGGGCATGGCGACGCGCGAATTTGCCCAGCGTGCAGGCATGCCTGCGGAAATTTCCAGCCGCAAGCGCCTTATCTGCCAGGCACGATCGTCCACAATACCAGGGCAGCCCGCGCCGAAACAAACTCGTCCGACGGCCCCTTCGTGCAGGTCAACAGACTAGCTCAGCGCCGTTCCATACCTGAAGCCAGCCGCATCACCATGTCGGTGAACACCGCGTCGGTGTCGATGCCGTCCATCGCCCCGGTCATCTCCAGCAGCACGAAACCGTGCATCGCCGACCAGAACTCCAGCGCTGCATAGAACGCATCCTCGCCGCCCAACCCGTAGGAGGCCAGCACGTCGATCACCGGCGCAGCGGCCGCCCTGGTGGCCGCGGTGAACTCGGGGTCGTCGCCGCCCAGCGGCATCCGGGTGAACGCCGAGTACCGGCCCGGGTGGTGGTGGGCGTAGCTGCGGTAGACGCTGGCCATCACCATCACCGCGTCGTCGCGGGTGCGGCCCTGTCCGGCGGTGTTGAGCATCTCGATGATGTCGCCGACGACCCGCATCCGCACGGTTCGGCGCAGGTCGTCCAGGCTGTGCACGTGGTTGTAGAGCGACGGGCCCTTGGTGCCGAGCTGCTGGGCTAAGGCGTTGATGGTCAACGCATCCCAGCCTTCGCGGTCAAGGAACGTCAGGGCGGCGTTGACGATGGAATCGCGGCTCAGCCTGGCAGGTCGGCGTCCCGTTGGGCGGGCCGGTGGAGCGTGCGGCTCCGGCTCGGCTGCCATGCGGTTCTCCTAGGTCGACGCGGAACCCCGAAAAAGGGGCAGCGCCAAACTAACACCTCTAGTTTTCACTGGTCCGGTGCAACTCAGTTCACCCGCTCTTGGCTCAGGTGTGCCAGTTGTTCGGTGACCGCGCACAGGTCGGGCAGCACTGCCGGGTTCATCGTCTGGACCGACCACGTGATGACGTCACCGCCCTTGGCCACGTAGATGCTGCACGCATTGCCGTCGTAGGCCTTGAAGCCCTTGTTGTCATCGACCGACAGTTCCTCGATGGTGCGGCCGGCCCGCTGTTCCAGCGACCGCTCGGTGTCCATGTCGCTGCCGCGGTACCACCACGTCGAGATGCCCATGCCGGCGCCGACGCTGCCGAACACCGTGTTCTCCTGCCAGAAGCAGCCGGCGTCGCTGACCACGGTTCTGGTGAACATCGCCGGGCCGACGGCGTGGCCGATGTCGGCGTCGGTGATGCCGTTGCAGTCGACGCTGTGAAAGCCGCTTTCTGACCCGGTGGCCGTGGCTGTCGGCGCCGCCGGCGGGTCATCCGCCCCGCAGCCGGCCAGCAGGACCGCCGCTGCCACCAGCACGCCCCGCAGTCCCCCACGCATGGTCACATCTCCGACTGCAGGGTCGCCGACAGCAGCTTTGCGGCGCCGACGCACGGGTCGCCGCTGGCCTCGTCGCGCAGTTGAACCCACCAGCTCAGCACCCCGGCGCCGGCGGCGGCGGTCGCCGAACAGGCCGCGCCGGTGACGTCGCGTCGGGACACGAACGCCGGGCGCCGTTCGATGACGGTGTCGGTGATCTCGGCCTCACGCTGGTCGGCCAGCGCCCGTTCGCGGTCCAGGCTGCCGGATTCGAACCAGGAGAACGTGACATCGATCACGGCGCCGCCGCGCATCAACACGTATTGGCAGACGGCGCCGCTGTAGGGGCGCACGACGGAATCGGCGTCCAGGATCTGCTGCACGGTGTCGTCGGCGAGCAGACCGCAGCGGTCGTTGACGTAGCCGTAGTTGCGGTCGGAATCGGGCACGCCAAGTCGGGCCCGCTGCGCGGTCCCGCTAACGGTCGAAGAGCAACTTGCAACGGTCATCGCCGCCGTGACCGCTACGACAGCAACCTGATTGACACGCCAACGCATCGCATCTCACGCTACCCAGCGCCGACGCCGATGGCGACTCGTGCGAACCGCCGTCGTTCACACCGCACGCCACGTACGCTTACCGACCATGATGTCGACTGTTGTGGCCAGGACACTGACGGCGAGCCTGCTCGCGGTGCCCGCGCTGATCGTGGCAGCGCCCGCGGCGTCCGCGGAGCACGGCGACACCCACGTGACGGGTCTGGGCGTCACGCAGACCATCGACTGCAACGACGCCACGTTGTTCGTCAACGGCGCCAACAACCGGATCACCGCGTTGGGATCCTGCCTTGCGGTGACGGTTCAGGGCAGCTCGAACTTCGTGGTGGCCGACAACATCGTCAATGACGTGACCGTGTACGGCTGGGATCAGACCGTGCTGTACAAGAACGGCTCCCCGATCGTGTGGGACCGCGGGCGAGAGCTGGGCATGACCAACCACGTCGATCGGCTGGTCGCATGAGCATCCGCCTGTTCGCCACCGCAGCAGCCGTGTCGGCTGCCGTCGTGCTCGCCGGCTGCGGTTCGGAAAGCGCCGACACCAACACGCCGACCGCGACCGCGGGCACCTCGGGCGCTCAAGTCGAGGTCGGTAACACGATCAACTACGGTTCGTTCGGCACAACGGCCGACATCGACTGCGCCGACGGTAAATCGCTGAACATCGGCGGCTCGAACAACACGTTGACCGTCAAGGGCACCTGCGCGAACGTCAACATCGGCGGCGCGGACAACAAGATCACGTTCGAGCGGATCGACAAGGAACTCAGCGTCGTCGGGCTCAACAACACCGTCACCTACAGCGACGGCGACCCGAAGATCAACGACACCGGCCGCGACAACCGGATCAACAAGGCCTGACGCCTCTTTTCTACGCGTCGGCCCCGTGCCGTCCGGCGCCTGCGGCGAACCGCGCGGCGCCTTCCAGCGATTCCGCGGCGACGCGCGACATGCTGCCGAACTCGAAGTCCATCGCCTCGGCTTCGGGCATGCCCCACTGGTTCAGCATCGAGAGCCGGTCGGCGCGCATGCACTGCTGCGGCAGCTTGGCCAGTTCGGCGGCGAGTTCCTCGGCCCGTTGCCGCGCTTCGCCTTTGGGCACCACGCGGTTGGCCAGGCCCATCGCCAGGGCTTCGGTGGCGTCGACGGCGCGGCCGGTCAGGATCAGGTCCATCGCGCGGCTGTGGCCGATCAGGCGCGGTAACCGCACGGTGCCGCCGTCGATCAGCGGCACACCCCAGCGTCGGCAGAACACGCCCATCACCGCGTCGTCCTCCATCACCCGCAGGTCACACCACAGGGCCAGCTCGAGCCCGCCCGCGACGGCGTACCCGCTGATCGCGGCGATCACCGGTTTGGACAACACCATCCGGCTCGGGCCCATCGGACCTGGGCCGGTGCGGTGCACCGGGTTGGAGTCCGGGGTGCCGAACGCCTTGAGATCGGCTCCCGCACAGAATGTTCCGTTGTCACCGCACAACACCGCGACGGCTGCGGAGTCGTCGCGGTCGAACGCGTCGAAGGCCTCGTACAGCTGGGCGGCCGCTGGGCCGTTGACGGCGTTGCGCGCCTCGGGCCGGTTCATGATGACCGTCGTCACCGCGCCGTCGCGTTCGACCCGGACTCCACCGCTCATGTCGCCTCCATCAGTTGTTCACGTCGCGTGAGCGACAATCCAGTACTGTCGCGCCGCGAACTCAACTCCGCGGCGAAGTTCGTGTAGGCCTCGCGCAGCGCCGCACCGGGCCAGCCCCCGGGCAGCAACTCGGCGGGCAGCACGGGATCGGTCAGCAGATGCCGCACGATGCCGGCCGCCGCGACGAACCGGCCGGGAATGTCTGTGGCCCTGTCGATTTCGTCGAGCAGCTGATAGCCCACTGCGGCCCAGCCCGACAGGTCCCACAGCTGTGCGGCGAGGGCGACCGGGTCGTCGTCGCGGGCCCGCAACACCCGCACACGGTCCAGCACGTCGGCCGGTGACACCAAGTCAAGGTTGTCGGGGCGCAGCCACACCCCTTCGCGTAGTTCGGCGAACCTGTTGTGCTGCAGTGCGGTCCGCAGACACGCGCGGGTGCGGGCGTCGATGCCGACGCTGGTGATCACCAGCGTCGTCCAGTCGCCGTTCCACTCGCGCAGTCGTGGGTTCAGCGCGTCGTCCTGGCGGCGCTGCCGGGCCAGCAGCCGCTCGGACAACCGGTAGCCCTCCGGGGCACGCACCAGGTCTTTCGCGCTGACCATCCGGGTCAACGCGACCCGTATCGTCGACTCTTTGATGCCGAAATCGGCGGTGAGACCGATCAGTTCACTTGCGGTGGCGCAGGCCGGATGCGCGCCGAGCAGGACGCTCAGCACGACGGAGCGGGCCGTCATCCGCGAAAGCTTCGGCATCGTTAGACGTCCGATGCCTTCCGGCCGTGATCGCCGAACGGTTCGTCGCGTTGGCGCACGGCCTCACGGAAGCCGTGTTCGCGCGACTGCGCAACGAACGCGTGCCCCTCGGGGGTGTGCCGTGCGATGCCGTCGAACACGGTCGAGATCATGGCGCTGTTGGCGGTGCCCTGGTGGTAGAGGGCGGAGTTCATCGCCAGCTTGACCATGATGAGCTGGTTGATCGGCACGGCGGCGATCCGTTCGACCAGCCGCTCGGTGCGTTCGTCGAGATCTTCGGCCGAGGGCGCCTCGACCGCGAGCCCCCATTCGGCGGCCTGCGCGCCGGTGATCGAATCACCGGTCAGCAGCAGCCGTTTGGCGCGCTGGTCGCCGAGCCGGTGCGCCCACATCCCGGCCGCAGGCACCCCCCACACCCGGGTCGGCGGATAACCGATCTTGGCGTCGGCCGCCGCGATCACTTGGTCGGCGTGCAGCGCGATGTCGGTGCCGCCGGCCACGCAGTAGCCGTGGACCTTGACCACGGTGGGCTTGTCGGCGTGCATCAGGCTGGAGAAGCCGCGTACGAACCGGCTCATCATCTGGTAGTCGATCATCGGGTCCCAGGGTTGATCGGGCAGGTGGTTGACCGCCTGCGTCTTACCCGACAGCACGGTGTCGCGGTAGGGGCTGCCAGTTGATCCACCCGAGCCCGCCGACGAGGAGCCCTCGGCGTATGCCGAAAGGTCGAAGCCCGCGCAAAACCCTTCGCCCCGACCGGAAACCAGGATGACGTGCACGTTGGGGTCGAGGTCGGCGCGCTCTACCAGCGCCGACAATTCCAGCGGGGTGTCGGCGACGATCGCGTTGCCCTTCTCGGGCCGGTTGAACGTGATGCGGGCGACGCGACCCGTCACCTCGTAGGTCATCGTCTTCAGGTTGTCGAAGTCGACGGGCCTGATCGCGTGGGTCATCCCTTGACCAGCGCCCGCTCGAGGATCGGCGCGAGATCCAGTCCGGTAGGCAGGGTTCCGAACGCGCCGCCCCACGCACCGCCCATACGCGTCGCCAGGAACGCCTCGGCGACGGCGGGGTGGCCGTGTCGCACCAGCAGCGAGCCCTGCAGCGCCAGGCTGATGTCCTCGGCGACCTTGCGGCCCCGGTATTGGATGGTCTCGAGGTCAGACAGCGCGGGCCGCAGCGTTTCGACGTGTGCGTCCAGCCGCGGATCGTTGCCTGCGGTGGTGGCCAGTTCGTCGAACAGCACGTCGATGCACTCCGGGCGAGTTGCCATGGCGCGCAGCGTATCCAGCGCGCTGACGTTGCCTGATCCTTCCCAAATGCCCATCAGCGGCGCCTCGCGGTACAGCCGCGGCATACCGGAGTCCTCGACGTAGCCGTTGCCGCCCAGACACTCCATCGCCTCGGCGGCGTGCGGGGTGGCGCGCTTGCAGACCCAGTACTTGGCGGCGGCCAGGCCGATGCGGCGCAGCAGCGTCTCGCGCTCGTCGCCGCGCACCGCGGCGTCGGTGGCGCCGGCCATGCGCATCGCGAGAATCGTTGCGGCTTCGGCCTCCACGGCCAGGTCGGCCAGCACGTTACGCATCAGCGGTTGGTCGATCAGGTATTCGCCGAACGCCTTTCGGTGCTGCGCGTGGTGGATGGCGCGGGTCAACCCGTTGCGCATGCTAGTCGCGCTGCCCAGGGTGCAGTCCAGCCGGGTGAGGTTGACCATCTCGATGATGGTCTTCACGCCGCGACCCTCCTCGCCGACCAGCCACGCGATCGCGCCGTCGTACTCGACCTCGCTGGACGCGTTGGCGTGGTTGCCGAGCTTGTCCTTCAGGCGCTGCAGGTGCATCCGGTTGCGGCTGCCGTCGGGCAGGATCCGCGGCAACATCAAACAACTGAGCCCGCCGGGCGCCTGCGCGAGCACCAGGAAGATGTCGCACATCGGCGCGGAGGTGAACCACTTGTGCCCGCGCAATGAGTAGCTGCCGTCGCCGTTGGGGGTGGCCTGGGTGGTGCCCACCCGCACGTCGGAGCCGCCCTGCTTCTCGGTCATCGACATGCCCGCGGTGATGCCGGCCTTGGTGGTCGGCACCTTGAGCTCGGGGTCGTAGGTCCGGCTGGTCAGCAGTGGTTCGTAGACCGCGGCCAGTTCGGGGTTGTGGCGCAGTGCCGGCACGACGGCATACGTCATCGAGATCGGGCAGATGTGGCCGGGTTCGGGCGTCCACACCGATGTCTTGGCGGCCCGCACGACGTGTGAGCCGGTGCGGTCGTCGGCCCACGGCGCGGCGTGCAGCCCGTGCCCGATCGCCACCGTCATCAGCTCGTGGTAGGCGGGGTCGTACTCGACCTCGTCGACGCGGTGCCCGTAGCGGTCGTGGGTGTGCAGGATCGGCTGGTTGCGGTCGGCCAGCTCACCCCAGCGCTGCGCCTGCCTGGAGGAGCTCAGCGCACCAACCTCGAAGACCTCGTCCAGGCCCCACTCACCGCCTTCGCGGATCAGCGCCTCGGTGAGTACTGGCGACGTGGCCGGGTTGTAGTTCTGCAGGGGTGGGACCTGGTTGGTGACGACGTGCGTGTCTGGCATATCACCACTATTACACTTTCTCGACAACTGCACAATGCATGTAATGTGTCGGGAAGGGTTACGTCTTTCGCGCGGCCGAGACATAGAGAGCGCGGCCGGGGGCTCCGCTCAGCCCGAAGGCGATCGTGCTCATCACCAACACGAGGTACCCGGCGGCCAGCACCGATTCGTTCACACCCGCGCGTTCGGATTCCAACGTCAGATAGAAGAGCGCAGAGACGCCCACTGGGCCGAACCAGCCCAGGTAGAGCGCGTCGCGGACGCGCAGCCGCAACGGACGTTGCAGCACCAACAGGATGGGGATGCGTCGCAGCAGCAGCACGCCTACCGCCAAAAGCACTGCGGGCCAACCGAGTTCGAACCAGGCCTGCCACGGCAGGGTGATCCCGACCAGGACGAATAGTGGCATCACCGCGAACCGGTTGATCGCCTCGTCGATCGACACCTCCATTGCCCGTTCCCGGCCGCTGCCCACCGCGTTGAAGACAAGACCACCGACGAAGACCGCGAGAACGCCATCGGTGTGCGCGAGCCCCGCCGCCCCGAGAATCCCGAGCGCAAGTACCACCGTGAAGAACAACGCCGGCGCGGCGTCGGTCGCGCCGTATTCGTCGCCCCACCTGAGCGCTTTGCCGCCGGCCCACCCGATGGCGGCGCCGATCACGACCGCCCCGAACACCTGCCACAGTGACTCCCGGATCGCGGCACCGACGCCCATTCCGCCGGCAACAGCGACGGCGACCAGAACGAGCGGCAACGCCAACCCGTCGTTGGCGCCGGACTCCAGCGACAGCATCTGGCGGTTGCGCGCCGGAAGGTCCCGTTCGGCGTCATCGCCGGTCACCACCGTCGAGGCCAGCACCGGGTCGGTGGGACATAGCGCGGCGCCCAGCAGGGCCGCCAGCGCGACGGGGATCGACAGCACGAGCCACCCCAAGGCGGCCGTCACGACCGCCATCACCGGCATCGCCACCAACAGCAGCACCGTCACCGGGCGCCACATGCGCCGGATATCGCTGATCGGATACCGCAGCGCCACGGCCATCACCGACACCGCCAACAGGATCCGGCTCGTCTGGTGCAGCAACGACTGCTCTTCGGTGACGAGCGGAATGCGCACCACGTCGAGCACCTGCGGCCCGATCAGCACTCCGGCGGCCAGGCCCAGCAGGGGCTCGGAGAGGGGTAGTCGACGCATCTTGGCCGACAGCGCCGCGACGACGACGCCCAGCACACCGACGACGGTGAGCAGGACGTCCGTTCCCACGTCAGCGGCTGTCGAGTTCGGCGACGACGTCGCGGCGGCGCGGCTCGGGATTCACCACAGGCTCGGGTTCAACTGCGGGCTCGGCGGGTCGGCCGTATAGCGGGACCATCTCGACCGAACGTTCCGCCGAGCGCAACGCCCTCCCCCGTCGCCACGCCTCGTAACGGTGGAGAAGGACGATGATCGCGGCGGCCAGCGCCCAGCCGAGCAGGATGTCGATGACGTAGTGCTCGGCGGTGTACACCAGCGTGAAGGCCATCAGCAGCACATAGGCCACCAGCAGTGGACGCCACGCTCCGTGCACGCGACGCCACAGGAAGGCCGCGACGGCCGCGGTCATGCCCGCGTGCAGGGACGGTATCGCCGCCACCAGGTTGACGCTGGCTTGGCCCGCGTCGAGCAGCGCGCTGGCGGTGTGCATGTTCAGGTTGCCCCAGCCGCGGCCGACAATCCGCTCGATCCACTGGTTCGCCCCGTCCTGGCTCGTTTGCATCGCGCCGAGGACACCGCCGTCGGGCACGCCGCGCGCCGAGCCGAACATGCAACGCGCGTAGGCCGGTCCGCCTTCGACGTCGGCGGGAGCGCACCGGGCTGCTGCCCACGGCGGCGCGGCCGGCACCACGGCGTAGATGGCCAGGCCCACGAAGTTCAGGCCGACGAACAGGCGAACAAACGCCTTCCACTCCGCACGGTCACGCAGCCACAGCACCCCGGCCACCACGTACGGCAGGATGAAGAACGACATGTAGACGCAGCTCAGAACCACTTCCCACCACGGCGGATGCCCCTGTTTGAGCTGCTCCTGAAGCCACACGGTCGGTACGGTGCCGAAGAACAGCCAACGATCGGCGTCGACGGGCCACTCCCACAGCGTCGGTCGCCCGATCATGTCCGCGGCGCCCCTGCTCAGGTCGTAGGCGATCAGGATCAACGCGAACGGCAGCCAGTCGCGGATGACATAGAACATGCGGCGGACCTGACCGATGCTCGCGGCCAGCAGACCGGTGGCGATGTAGAGCAGCACCAGCTCACGGTTGAACGCAAAACCGTCGGTGACCGTGCGATATAGAACGACCGCAGCCCATATCGCAACCGCGATCCAGCGCGCATATTTGAGTCGGCGTTCCCGCGTCTGGTTCGCCTCTGGGGCACGCTGCGACGCAATTGACGACTGGTCAACCGCAGACACTCCGTTGAATCTAGTTCACCGGACCGTTACCGCGGGTTCGACTGGGGTTCGGTTATCAGGTCGTGACGTGTTCGCGCAGAAAGGCGATGTCGTCTTTGCGGCCTTCGTCTGCGGTTTCGCAGATGACGGGGGCGCCGGCGGCCTGCACCACCGCGACCAGCAGTTGCGGGTCGATCTTGCCGGTGCCGAAGTTGGCGTGGCGGTCGGCGCCGGATCCCGCCGCGTCTCTGGAGTCGTTACAGTGCACCAGGTCGATGCGCCCGGTGATGGCCTTGATCCGGTCGACGGCGTCGATCAGCTTCTCCCCCGCGGCCCAGGCGTGGCAGGTGTCGAGGCAGAAGCCGATGCCCTTGTCGCCGATGTGGTCCCACAGCCGGGCGATGGTGTCGAAGTGGCGGGCCATCGCGTGGTCGCCGCCTGCGGTGTTCTCGAGGTAGACGGGCACGTCGGTTTCGAGGTAGTCGAGTGCCTTGACCCAGCGTTCGAAGCCGGCTTCCCAGTCTTTGTCGTCGGCGTGACCGCCGTGCACGATGACGGCCGTCGCGTTGATCTCCGACGCCGCGTCGCAGGTGTCCTGCAGGATCTTGCGCGACGGGATGCGCACCCGGTTGTTGGCCGACGCGACGTTGATCAGGTACGGCGCGTGGACGTAGAGCGGGACGCTGGACACCTTGAGGACCTCGGCGTCCTCGCGCGGCTTGGGTTTCTTCCAGCTCTGCGGGTTGCCGAGGAAGAACTGCACCGCGTCGGCGCCGTCAGCCTGCGCGGCGGCCAGGGGGTCGTCACCGTGGACGTGCGAACCGATGAGCACGACGCCAGTCTAGGTGGGCGGTCCGACAGACGGCCGCGTGTCACGGCCAACGGCCGGGCGGGTTCGCCGGCCTGGTAGCAGGTTCCGATATCAGTGCTAGGGGCGAGATTGCAGCCAGGGCTGCTGACGAGGACCAACAGCCCTGAGCGCATTCTCGGCCGTAGCAACAAATTCCGTTGGTGACGCCAACGGCGGGAGGCGCACCTTGCCTGCCGGCGCCCGCCCGCGCTATCGTCGAACCGTACCGTTCGGTTCGGCTCCGCGGGAGGTTCGGGATGCCCCAGGACGACATCAAGGTCCACCAGATCAGGGCGGCCGCGCACACGTTGTTCCTCAAACACGGCTTCGCCGGCGTGAGCACCGCGGCGTTGGCCAAAGCGGCCGGGGTCTCCAAGGAGACGCTGTACTCCCGCTACCCCAACAAGGACGCCGTGCTCGCCGATGTGCTGGAGCACCTCATCGCGCTCGGCCAGCTCGACGCCGACGTGGACATCCCCGCACCGGCCAGCATCGCCGACCTGCGCGACGCACTGCGGTCGCTCGCGACCGAACTCGGTGAGCAGCTCATCACGCGCGACTACATCGAACTGGTACGCATCGTGATCGCCGAGACCCCGCGACTGCCGCACGTCGGCGAAATCTTCCGACAGTCGGTGCCGCGGCGGGCCTTTCAGCTGACCGGCGCGCTGCTCACTGCGGGCAAGGACGCCGGCCTGATCGGTGACATCGACGTCTTGACAGCGGCGCGAATGTTCCTGGGTCCGCTGGTTTTACACACGCTGATCAACGTGTTGCTGGTGGCTCCCAGCGAGGACTCGGCTGTGCAGCCCATCGACGTCGATAGCCACGTGGACCTGCTCCTCGCGGCGATCACTTCGCCAGACTTCAAGGAGAACTCATGAACTCCGATGTACTCGTCGTCGGTGCCGGCCCGACGGGCCTGACGATGGCGGCCGAACTGGCCCGTCGCGGTGTCAAGGTGCGCGTCATCGACGCCGCCGCTACCCCGACCACCGAGACCAGATCCCTTGGCGTGCAACCCAGAACCCTCGAGCTGTTCGAGCGCCTCGACTTGACCGACGCCGCGGTGGCAGCGGGAACGCGCGTCACTGACTTCAAGGTGTTCAGCGAAGGTAAACAGTTCCTGCACCTGAACGTGGACGGCTTGGACAGCCCGTACCCGTATCTGCTGATGCTGCAGCAGCCACGCGTCGAATCGCTGCTGCGGCAGCGCCTCGACAGCCTCGACGTCTGCGTCGAGCACAGCACCGAGCTCACCGCGCTGAGTCAGAATTCCAGTGCGGTGCAAGCGACGCTGCGACACGGCGACGGAACCACGGAGACGACGCGGACGTCGTGGTTGATCGGCTGCGACGGCGCCCACAGCACGGTGCGCCACCAGCTCGGCGTGCAGTTCGTCGGCGCCGCGTTCGAGGAGAACTTCGCGGTGGCCGACGTCCGCATGGACTGGGCGCTGCCGCACGACGTGTTTCACGCGTTCCTCAACCGCGGAAACTTCGCCGCCTACTTCCCGATGCCCGGTGGACTGCACCGGCTCACCATCGCCTACCGCCCCGGCGAGACCCCGACCGGCGACGTGACCTACGACGAACTCCAAGCCGCCGTCGACCGCGGCGCACCTCCGGGCGCGCGCATCGCAGAAATCCACTACGCGGGTCGCTTCCAAATCAACCAGCGCAAGGTCGCCCGCCATTCGGTGGGCCGGGTCTTCCTCGCCGGCGACGCAGCACATGTGCATTCCGTGGTCGGCGGCCAGGGCATGAACACCGGCATACAAGACGCGTTCAACCTGGGTTGGAAGCTCGCCGCGGTCGTCAACGGCCATGCCCACCGCCGGCTGCTGGATTCCTACGCCGACGAACGCTCTCCGGTCGCGCGGCGGTTGGTCAAGGGTACGCGGCGAGCGACACGGATGACATTGTTGCGCAATCCAATTGCTACGGCTGCGCGACGCCACATCGCCCCGCACATCACCCCGCGCCCGGCCCTGCAGCGTGTGTTGCGTCGCGCACTGACCCAGCTCGACGTGTCCTACCGCGACGGCAGCGGCGGCAGCAACGACGACCGCATCGCCGTCGGCGACCGGTTCCCCGACATCGGGCTGCTGCACCCAACGAAGTTCACGCTGCTGGTACACGGCACTGTACCGCCCCGGTTGGCCGACTACTCCGCGCTGGTCGACGTACGCCACGTTTCCGACGGTGTTGGGCTGACGCTGGTCCGGCCCGACGGCTACATCGCCGTGCTCGCCGACGACGCGGATGCGGTATCGGCCTATCTCGAAACGACCCTCGGACAACGGAGTTTCGTATGAAGGCGATCAGGATGCACGGCTACGGCGCCGAAGCGCACCGCGCTATCGGTGACCGAAACGCCGTCGGCGCCACGGTCCTGGTGCCGTACGAAGAGGAGTCACCGCGGCCGCAAATCGCAGCGCCTCTACCGGACCCCGCTGTGGGCGTTTCGGCGACAGGGCGGTTTCGTCATCGCCTTGACGTACGGCTTTGAGGCCGACTGGGTGCGCAATGTGCTGGCGGCCGACGGCTGCGAGATCGAGGCCCGCGGCCGTCGTTATCAGGTCGGGTCGCCGCGCGTCTACCACGACGAGAACGCCACGGATATGCCCGCGTTCATCCGCTTCATGCTGCATCGTGCGCGAATCCGGATAACCCGGGTTCGACGCGCGCCCCTAGGCTCGGAGCGTGGCATCTGGAAGCGACCGGGCACCGTTCTCGTCGTGGGCTGACACGGTCGCCTCCGCCCGTTCGACACTGCAACGACGCGCACTATCCAATCTGTCGCGTGCGCCCCGACCTGCGCGGCAGGCCGGCCGGCTGATCGTCCGCACGGTCAACGACACACTGCGGGACCGGGTACCCGGGCTGGCCGCCGAGGTCGCGCTGTTCTCGCTGATCTCGCTGCCGTCGCTGCTGATTGCGGTGCTCGGCTCGCTGGGGTTCATCGCGGGAGCGCTCGGCCCGGAAGGCACTGAGCAACTGCACCGGCTGCTGCTGGAGGTGCCCAGCTCCTTTCTCGCCGAACGAACCTTCGAGTCATACCGTCGCGTGGTCGAGGCCGGGCTTGCCCAGTCGCGCGGAAGCGTGATCTCCATCGGCATCCTGCTCAGCCTGTGGACGGGCTCGCGGGCGGTGAACCGGTACCTGGAGACGATCACCATCGCCTACGGGGTCGAGCCCCGGCCCGCATGGCGGCGACGGCTGCTGGCGATGGGGCTGACCATCGCCGGGCTCCTCGGTGCCGTGGCGATCCTGCCGCCGCTCGTCCTGGGACCCGACCTCGTGGCGTGGGTGACGCCCGACCCGTTGACCGACAGCACGTTGCGCACATTGGATCTGCTGTTCTGGCCGGGGGTGGCGCTGCTGATCCTGGTCGGGCTGGTCACGCTGTATCACTTCGGTGTGCCGTGGCGAACCCCTTGGCGCCGCGACATACCCGGGGCGGTGCTGGCGATGGTCCTGTGGCTGGTGGCCTCGGCAGGCCTGCGCGCCTATCTGGCGGTCAGTGCGCGCGACGACGCGGTCTACAGTCAGCTCGCCGTGCCGATCGCCGTTGTCCTGTGGCTCTACATCACGGCTTTCGCGGTGTTGCTCGGCGCGGAGTTCAACGCCGAGATCGAAAAGATGTGGCCGCACGACAAGCATCCGTGGCGGCTGCGCCGACGCCGAAATGCAAATTAGCCCGCCGAGTGTGGGCGCGCGTAACGCGAAACCGGCTCGGGGCGTGCGGGTAACCCACGTTCGCGCCCCCCTGCCGCCGAAGCAACGAAAACCCCCGGGGCGAACCCCGGGGGTTTTCGCGTCAACAACTACCGGTAGTCGCTGTAGCCATAGTCGTCCAACGGCACCGCCGCACCGGTGGCCTGGCCGAAGTCCGGGCTGTAGTACTGATCCTCGTAGGACGGGATCGTGTACGCAGCGGCGCGGGCCTCTTCGGTCGGCTGCACCTGGATGTTGCGGTAACGGTTGATACCCGTACCGGCCGGGATCAGCTTGCCGATGATCACGTTCTCCTTCAGACCCATCAGCTTGTCGCTGCGGCAGTTGATCGCCGCATCGGTCAGCACGCGAGTGGTCTCCTGGAACGACGCCGCCGACAGCCACGAATCGGTGGCCAGCGACGCCTTGGTGATACCCATCAGCACCGGACGACCGGCCGCGGGCTCGCCGCCCTCGGCGACCACCCGACGGTTCTCGGACTCGAACTCGGACCGCTCGGTCAGCGAGCCGGGCAGGAACTCCGTCGCACCCGAATCGATGATCGTCACGCGCCGCAGCATCTGCCGGACGATCACCTCGATGTGCTTGTCGTGGATCGACACGCCCTGAGCACGGTAGACCTCCTGGACCTCCTTGACGAGGTGGATCTGCACCTCGCGCGGGCCCTGGACACGCAGCACCTCGTGCGGGTCGGCGGAGCCTTCCATCAGCTGCTGGCCCACCTCGACGTGGTCGCCGTCGGCGAGCAGCCGCTCGGTGCCGTCCTCGTGCCTGAACACCTTCAGGCGCTGACGACGAGACAGCTTGTCGTACACCACTTCTTCGCCGCCATCGTCGGGAATGATGGTGATCTTGTAGAAGCGCTCGCCCTCCTCGAGCTGTACCCGACCCGAGACGTCGGCGATGGGCGCCTTGTCTCGCGGGATGCGCGCCTCGAACAGCTCCTGCACGCGTGGCAGACCACCGGTGATATCGCTACCGCCGGTGACGCCGCCCTGGTGGAACGTACGCATGGTCAGCTGCGTGCCGGGCTCGCCGATGGACTGCGCGGCGACGATGCCGACGGCCTCGCCGATGTCGACGAGCTTGCCCGTCGCCATCGAACGGCCGTAGCACTTGGCGCACACGCCGGTGCCGGTGGCGCAGGTCAGCACGGAGCGGACCTTCACCTCGGTGATACCCGCGGCCAGCAGTGCCTCGATGGCCGGGTCGCCCAGGTCGTGGCCGCGCTCGACGACCACGTTGCCCTTGGCGTCGACGGCGTCGGTCGCCAGCGTCCGTGCGTAGGCCGACGTCTCGATGTGCTGATCGCGCACCAAGCCCGCATCCTTGCCGCTGCCCTGCAGTTCGGCCAGCGTGACGTTGATGCCACGCTCGGTCTCGCAGTCGGTCTCGCGAACGATGACGTCTTGGCTCACGTCCACCAGACGGCGGGTCAGGTAACCCGAGTCGGCGGTGCGAAGCGCGGTGTCCGCCAGACCCTTTCGGGCGCCGTGGGTGTTGATGAAGTACTCCAGCACCGTCAGGCCCTCACGGAACGAGGACTTGATCGGACGCGGGATGAACTCACCCTTCGGGTTGGTCACCAGACCCTTCATGCCGGCCAGCGTGCGGGTCTGGGTGAAGTTACCCGTGGCGCCGGAGTCGACGATCAGGATGATCGGGTTGTCCGACGGGTAGTGGCTACGCAGCGCCTCACCCACCTCTTCGGTGGCGGTCTGCCAGATCTTGACCAGCTCGCCGTTGCGCTCCTCGTGGTTGAGCTTGCCGCGCTGGTACTGCTTTTCGATCGCGTCGGCTTCCTTCTCGTAGCGCTCGAGGATCTCCTGCTTCTCCGGCGGCACCAGCACGTCGGCCATCGACACGGTGACACCCGAGCGGGTAGCCCAGTAGAAGCCGGCGTCCTTGAGCTTGTCGACGGTCTGCGCCACCACGATCATCGGGTACCGCTCGGCCAGATCGTTGACGATGCGGGCCTGCACCTTCTTGTGCATCTGCTCGTTGACGAACGGATATTGCACCGGCAGAAGCTCGTTGAACATCACCCGGCCCAGCGTCGTATCGGCCGTCCAGGCATCGCCCGGATTCCAGCCGTCGGGAAACAGTTCGGCCTCGATATCGGCGGGCGGACGCAGCTGCGTCAACCGCACCCGGATCTTGGCGCGCACCGACAGCGCACCGCGGTCCATCGCCATGATGGCCTCGGCGGGTGAGCTGTACACACCCGACTCCGGGGAATCCTTGGCGGCAGGCGTGTATTCGCCGGCCTCGCCGTCGATCATCGTGGTCAGGTAGTACAACCCGGTCACCATGTCCAGACGCGGCATGGCCAGCGGGCGGCCCGACGCCGGCGACAGGATGTTGTTCGAGGACAGCATCAGGATGCGAGCCTCGGCCTGCGCCTCCGCCGACAGCGGAAGGTGCACGGCCATCTGGTCGCCGTCGAAGTCGGCGTTGAAAGCCTCACACACCAGCGGGTGCAGCTGAATCGCCTTGCCCTCCACCAGCTGTGGCTCGAACGCCTGGATGCCGAGGCGGTGCAGCGTCGGTGCGCGGTTCAGCAGCACCGGATGCTCGCCGATCACCTCTTCGAGCACATCCCACACCTGCGGACGCTGACGCTCCACCATCCGCTTGGCGCTCTTGATGTTCTGCGCGTGGTTCAGGTCGACCAGACGCTTCATCACGAACGGCTTGAACAGCTCGAGTGCCATCAGCTTGGGCAGACCGCACTGGTGCAGCTTGAGCTGCGGGCCGACCACGATGACCGAACGGCCCGAGTAGTCGACGCGCTTGCCGAGCAGGTTCTGACGGAACCGACCCTGCTTACCCTTCAACAGGTCCGACAGCGACTTCAGCGGGCGGTTACCCGGCCCGGTGACCGGACGGCCGCGCCGGCCGTTGTCGAACAGCGCGTCTACCGACTCCTGAAGCATGCGCTTCTCGTTGTTGACGATGATCTCGGGCGCACCCAGGTCGATCAGCCTCTTGAGCCGGTTGTTGCGGTTGATTACGCGGCGGTACAGGTCGTTGAGGTCCGACGTGGCGAACCGGCCACCGTCGAGCTGCACCATCGGGCGCAGCTCCGGCGGGATCACCGGAACCGCGTCGAGCACCATGCCCATCGGCGAGTTGCTCGACTGCTGGAACGCCGCGACCACCTTGAGCCGCTTGAGCGCACGAAGCTTCTTCTGCCCCTTGCCACTCCGAATCGTCTCGCGCAGCGAATCGGCCTCGGCCTCGATGTCGAAGTTCTCGATCAGCCGCTTGATGGCCTCCGCACCCATCGCGCCGGTGAAGTACTCGCCGTAGCGGTCCTGCAGCTCGCGGTAGAGCAGCTCGTCGACGATCAGCTGCTTGGGCGCCAGCTTGGTGAAGGTGGTCCAAATCTCCTCGAGCCGGTCCAGCTCACGCTGGGCGCGGTCGCGAAGCTGACGCATCTCGCGCTCGCCGCCGTCGCGCACCTTGCGGCGCACGTCGGCCTTGGCGCCTTCGGCCTCCAGCTCGGCCAGGTCGGCCTCGAGCTTCTGCGCACGGGCCTCCAGATCCGAATCACGCTGGTCCTCAACGGCCTTGCGCTCCACGGCCATTTCGG
Organism: Mycolicibacterium sp. XJ879; assembly: GCF_053483935.1. Lineage (NCBI taxonomy): Bacteria > Bacillati > Actinomycetota > Actinomycetes > Mycobacteriales > Mycobacteriaceae > Mycobacterium > Mycolicibacterium sp. XJ879. The sequence goes on along the minus strand of NZ_JBEFTH010000004.1, from coordinate 31,906 downwards.
CCTCGAGCGTCGACAGCTCGTTGTGGCGCATCTCGTCGTCGACCTCGGTGATGACGTAGGCCGCGAAGTAGATGATCTTCTCGAGATCCTTGGGCGCCAGGTCGAGCAGATAGCCGAGCCGCGACGGCACACCCTTGAAGTACCAGATGTGGGTGACCGGTGCGGCCAGCTCGATGTGGCCCATCCGCTCACGACGCACCTTGGCGCGGGTCACCTCGACGCCGCAGCGCTCACAGATGATGCCCTTGAAGCGGACCCGCTTGTACTTACCGCAGTAGCACTCCCAGTCCCGAGTCGGTCCGAAGATCTTCTCGCAGAACAGGCCGTCCTTCTCCGGCTTCAGCGTGCGGTAGTTGATGGTCTCCGGCTTCTTGACTTCACCGTAGGACCAATTCCGGATGTCCTCCGCAGTGGCAAGGCCAATCCGGAGCTCATCGAAGAAGTTGACGTCTAACACGTAACTCCCTTTCCCCTTGCGGGTTTAGAAACTAACTAACTAGTGCCCGCGGCGGTGCCGCGACTGTGCTCAATGCTCTTCGCGCAAGCGCTCATCGCTAAGCCAAGTCCTCGACAGAGGCAGATTCGTTGCGCGACAGGTTGATTCCCAGGTTCGCCGCAGCGCGCTCCAGGTCCTCGTCGTCGCCGTCACGCATCTCGATCGCCGCGCCGTCACTGGAGAGCACCTCGACGTTGAGGCACAGCGACTGCAGTTCCTTGAGCAGAACCTTGAACGACTCCGGAATGCCCGGCTCGGGGATGTTCTCGCCCTTGACGATCGCCTCGTACACCTTGACCCGGCCGACGGTGTCGTCGGACTTGATGGTCAACAGCTCCTGCAGCGTGTACGCCGCGCCGTAGGCCTGCATGGCCCAACATTCCATCTCGCCGAACCGCTGACCGCCGAACTGCGCCTTACCGCCCAGCGGCTGCTGGGTGATCATCGAGTACGGCCCGGTGGAACGCGCGTGAATCTTGTCGTCCACCAAGTGGTGCAGCTTGAGGATGTACATATAGCCAACCGTCACCGGGTACGGGAACGGTTCACCGGAGCGCCCGTCGTACAGCATCGCCTTGCCGTCGGAGTCGACCAGCTTCTCGCCGTCGCGGTTGGGCAGCGTCGAGGCCAGCAGGCCCAGCAGCTCGTCACCGGTGGCGCCGTCGAACACCGGGGTCGAGACGATGGTGTTCGGCTCGGCCTCCATCAGATCGTCGGGCAACTGGTCGGCCCAGTCCGGCTTACCTTCGACCTTCCAGCCGCTGTGCGCGGCCCAGCCCAGATGGGTCTCCAGGATCTGGCCGATGTTCATCCGTCGCGGCACACCGTGGGTGTTGAGGATGATGTCCACCGGCGTGCCGTCGGGCAGGAACGGCATGTCCTCGACGGGCAGGATCTTGCCGATGACGCCCTTGTTGCCGTGGCGTCCGGCGAGCTTGTCGCCGTCGGAGATCTTGCGCTTCTGCGCGACGTAGACGCGCACCAACTCGTTGACGCCGGCGGGCAGCTCATCGTCGTCCTCGCGGGAGAACACGCGGATCCCGATGACCTTGCCGGACTCACCGTGCGGCACCTTGAGCGACGTATCGCGGACCTCGCGGGCCTTCTCACCGAAGATCGCGCGGAGCAGCCGCTCCTCCGGGGTCAGCTCGGTTTCACCCTTCGGGGTGACCTTGCCGACCAGGATGTCGCCGTCGCGGACCTCGGCGCCGATGCGGACGATGCCGCGCTCGTCGAGGTCGGCCAGCACCTCATCGGAGACGTTCGGGATGTCCCGGGTGATCTCCTCGGCGCCCAGCTTGGTGTCGCGGGCGTCGATCTCGTGCTCCTCGATGTGGATCGAGGTGAGCACGTCCTCTTCGACCAGGCGGTTGGAGAGGATGATCGCGTCCTCATAGTTGTGGCCCTCCCACGGCATGACGGCGACGAGCAGGTTCTTGCCCAGCGCCATCTCACCGTTCTCGGTGCACGGCCCGTCCGCGATCACCTGGCCGGCCTCCACCCGGACGCCGGCGTCGACGATCGGGCGCTGGTTGGCGCAGGTGCCGTGGTTGGACCGGGCGAACTTACGCATCCGGTAGGTGTGCCGGGTGCCGTCGTCGGCCATCACCGTGATGTAGTCGGCGGAGACCTCCTCGATCACGCCGGCCTTGTCGGCGACGACGACGTCACCGGCGTCGATCGCGGCACGCAGTTCCATGCCGGTACCGACCAACGGGGCCTCGCTGCGCACCAGCGGAACCGCCTGGCGCTGCATGTTGGCACCCATCAGGGCACGGTTGGCGTCGTCGTGCTCGAGGAACGGGATCATCGCCGTCGCGACCGACACCATCTGGCGCGGTGAGACGTCCATGTAGTCGACCCCGCTCGACGAGATCTGCTCGACCTCGCCGCCCTTACGACGGACCAGCACGCGCTCCTCGAGGAAGCGACCCTTGTCGTCGATCGGCGAGTTGGCCTGCGCCACGACGTGGCGGTCCTCCTCGTCGGCGGTCAGGTACTCGATCTCGTCGGTGACGATGCCGTCGCGCACCTTGCGGTACGGCGTCTCGATGAAGCCGAACGGGTTGACCCGCGCGTACACCGAAAGCGACCCGATCAGGCCGATGTTGGGACCCTCCGGCGTCTCGATCGGGCACATCCGGCCGTAGTGGCTGGGGTGCACGTCGCGGACCTCGAGGCCGGCGCGCTCACGGGACAGACCGCCGGGGCCCAGCGCCGAAAGGCGGCGCTTGTGGGTGAGCCCGGACAGCGGGTTGTTCTGGTCCATGAACTGCGACAGCTGGCTGGTGCCGAAGAACTCCTTGATCGCCGCCACGACGGGACGGATGTTGATCAGGGTCTGCGGCGTGATCGCCTCGACGTCCTGGGTCGTCATCCGCTCGCGCACGACGCGCTCCATGCGCGACAGGCCGACGCGGATCTGATTCTGGATGAGCTCGCCGACCGTGCGCAGACGACGGTTACCGAAGTGGTCGATGTCGTCGACCTCAACGGGCACCTCGGCGCCGCCGGGGACCGTCATCGTCTGATCGTTCTGGTGCAGGCGCACCAGGTACTCGATCGTGGCGACGATGTCCTCTTCGGTGAGCGTGGTCGTGGTGATCGGCTCGCCGGGGTTCAGGCCCAGCTTCTTGTTGACCTTGTAGCGGCCGACGCGGGCCAGGTCGTAGCGCTTCTCCTTGAAGAACAGGTTCTCCAGCAGGGTCTGCGCGGATTCCTTGGTCGGCGGCTCGCCCGGACGCAGCTTGCGGTAAATGTCGAGCAGCGCCTCGTCGGTTCCGGCGGTGTTGTCCTTCTCCAGCGTCGACATCATGATCTCGGAGAAGCCGAACCGCTCGGTGATCTGCTCGCTGGTCCAGCCCAGTGCCTTGAGCAGCACGGTGACGGGCTGACGGCGCTTGCGGTCGATGCGCACGCCGACGGTGTCGCGCTTGTCGACGTCGAACTCCAGCCACGCGCCGCGGCCGGGGATCACCTTGACGCTGTGCAGCGTCTTCTCGGTGGACTTGTCGATCGTCTCGTCGAAGTACACGCCGGGCGAGCGGACCAGCTGGGACACCACGACACGCTCGGTGCCGTTGATGATGAAGGTGCCCTTCTCGGTCATCATCGGGAAGTCACCCATGAAGACCGTCTGGCTCTTGATCTCGCCGCTCTCGGCGTTCATGAACTCGGCCGTGACGAACAGCGGGGCCGCGTACGTCATGTCCTTGTCTTTGCACTCGTCCACCGACGCCTTGACGTCGTCGAAGCGCGGATCGGTGAACGTCAGCGACAAGTTGCCCGCAAAGTCCTCGATCGGCGAGAGCTCGGTGAGCACCTCTTCGAGGCCACCGACCGGGTTCACGTCGCCGCGGCCCTTGGCCTTTTCTTTCCACTCATCCGAGCCGATCAACCACTGGAACGACTCGGTCTGCACATCAAGAAGCCCCGGAACCTCGAGCGGTTCATGGAGCTTGGCAAAGGTAATTCGGTTGGGTGCTCCTGGGACGGAGTTATTGGGGTTAGCTACAGCTGTCTTGTTTGGGCGGGACCCTGCCAAGATGCATCCTTCCAGCACCTCATGCGACTATCTGGAAGACCGGTTGAGCCGGTTTTCCCGAACGGCCGCGATATCTGCATCGGTTCGGCTGGCCTCTCCAGGAACCACAGCCTCCCGAACAAGCGGCACGCGACTAGATCACCGAGCGGAGCTCAGGCTAGGACAGCGGTGTCAAGTGCGGGTTTAGGTGGGCAGGACGCAGCCAGCGCAACGTCCAACAATAGCGCAGGACGGCGCATTCCTCAACCACCGTGTGCGTAATCACAGGGGTCGCTGGCTGGCGTCATAAACCCTTGCACACATGCTGTCCAACAGACTGGCGCGTCGTGGCCTTTCCGTCAAGAGATAACGCGGTGTTTGGTGTGGAGTTTTGGGTTTCAAGCGTGCTGGAGTACCACCCCGTTGTGCGTGCTATGACCGAGATTGATGTGAGGGCTGTGCGCAACCCTGGGCGCAATCTCGCCCATAGCAACCCGGACAGCACATCAGGCAATCACGCGGCAATCGAGGACGAGCACGATTCCGCCGCCGCCGCACCACCGATGGAGGCGGCGGTGCACGCCGGGCTGAAGCGGAAGATGCCGTCACCCAGCTGGACGAACGGTTGCAGCAGGTTGAGCGGGAACAGCTTGGTCAACGGGTTGGGCAGCCCGACCATGACGGCCAGGCCGCCAGGGTTCCGCATCTCCAGCCGCTCACCGGGCCCCAGGTCATAGACCCCCGTGGCCTGGTCGCCGGCGAACATGTCGTTTGCCCAGGTCACCATCAGGTGCCGGGCCGCCGCCACGTTGCGCGGCTGGGAGAACCCGGACACCGCCTGCTGGGCGAACTGGATCAGCGGGTTGCCGCCGCGCATCGTGTCGACGTGCGAGCCGCCTTCCAGCGTGACGCCGACGAACTGACCGGGCCGGGCGTCCAGCAGCGCGGTGCTGCCGACGCCGAACTGGTTCCAGAAGTAGCGCGGTGCGGCGATCTGATAGATCGGGATGTCGAGCGGCACCTTCCGCAAGGCGTCGGTCATCGAATCGTCCAGACCGACACCGTCGAGCAGCACCACACCGGCCAGCCGGTCGGCCGTGCCGTTGTCGGCCATGTAGCCGGCCGCTCCCGACACCGCGCCGCCGCCCAGCGAGTGGCCCATCAGCACCACCCGGTCGGGAACCGGCCCGGTGTAGCCGGTGCGCGCGACGCTTTCCGCCAGCGCGGTGTTGTCCTCGTTGAACAGGTCGGCGATGGCCTCGTGCATCGACGGGGCGCCGAGCCAGCAGGCGTCGGCGGCCAAGAAGTTCGAGGTGATCGACGGCGCGACGACGATGCTGTCGGTCTGGGTGGCCAGCGCCGCCGCGGTGTAGCTGTACCACGGGCCCGCGGCCAGGAAGCCGTGCTGCAGGTAGATCATCCGGTCCGGCGGACTCTCCTCGGCGCCTTCGGGGAAGTACCAGTCCACCGGCACATTGGTGCCCTCCCCCGGCGCGCAGCCGCAGTCGATCCGCAGCGTGGTGCTGCGCACCGTCACCGAGCTGCCTAGCGGAAGCGTCGCCGATCCACCGAACACCCGGATCGCCGCGGCATAGATGCCGAAGACGACGGTGCCGATGAAGTCGAGCACGGTGGTCAGCGGGTTGCGGAACGCGGTGGCGCTGACGGCAGGCGCCGCGGCGGCGAACGTGATCGCCTCGACCTTCGGGATGGCCTTGAGCTCCGCGGCGACGTCCTCGACGACGACGGTGGCGCGCTGTGCGGCCGCCGGTGCGACGTCGGTTTCGGCGGCCTCGTCGTCCTCGGCGGCGACGGCGGTGCTGTCCTCGCGCTCGGTGTCGACGGGGGCTTCTTCTTCGGGTGCCTGCTGGGCCACGGGCCGGGTCGTGGGTTGCGCGGCCGCGGAGGTGTCGACGCCGCGGTCGTTGTCGGAGCGGTCGTCGGCACGCTCTTCCTCGACGACGGGCTCTTCCTCGTCGACGAGCTCCTCCTCGTCGACGGCCGGCTCTTCCTCGTCGACGACGGCGGGCTCGTCGTCGGACGGCTCCTCGTCGACGGCAGCGGGCTCCTGCTCGGTGGGCTCGCCATCCTCGGTGTCGGCCGCCGAATCCTCGCTATCTTCAGTCGAACTCGACTTCGACGACTCCGAGGTGCTGGTCGAACTCGAGGTAGTACCGGAGTCGTCGTCGGCGACCGCTGCGCCCGCGCCGGCGAGCATCGCCGCCACCATCGCGCTGGTCACCACGCCCGCGCCGAACCATTTCAAGATCGAGTCGCCCATGGGTAGCAAATCTATTGCGCGCAACGACGCCGAAAGGGACAAACGGGCGGAAAAATGCGAGTAGATCTCGCCTCTTCGTCGGTCTCCGGTCGGGGTTAGGCCCAGCTAGGCCCGCGTGACGCGCACCGGCACACCGGTCAGCCTCGCCATCCCGGCCAGGCTCTCGATGTCGTCGGGGTCGCTCGACATCAGCTTGTTGACGTTGGCGCCGCCCGCATCGTTGGCCAACCGCCACCCGCCCGAGCCCGGATGCCCCCAGCCGTGCGGGACGGCGACCACACCGGCGACGATGTCCTTGGTGACCATCACCGGCAGTTCGATCTCACCGCTGACCGAGGCGATCCGCACGACGTCCCCATCGGCGATGTCGGCCGCCGCGGCGTCGTCGACGTGCATGCGGGCGTGCTGGGTGCGTTCGCCGCGCATCAACAACGGTGAGTTGTGCATCCACGAGTTCTCCGACCGAGCCTCCCGCATCCCGATCAACCGCATCGGATAGCCAGCAGGCGCGCTGCGTCGCGTCAACTTCGAGACTTCGGCGCTGATCTCGTCGTGGCGCAAGTGGACTCGTCGGTCGCGATACACCACGACCTCGCGCAGCACCCCGGCGCGCAGGTTGGCCGCCAACACCTTCCCGTGCGGGTGTGCCCGCGTCAGCGCCGCGAAGCTCAACCCGCCGCGCCGCAGTCCGAACCGGTCGCCGCCTTCCCCCAGCCGGATCAGCGCATCGACCAGCAGCCGCGGTGAAAGCCGAACACCGAAGACTCCCACCGCTTTTCGCGCCAACGCCAGCATCGCCAAACCAGGTGTGCGACGCCACAACCGCCGGGTGAGCTCGTCGATGATCTCCCACTCTGCGCGCGCCTGCCCCACCGGCGCGATCACCGCCTCGGTGGCCTGCCGAAACGGCGTGGGCTGCAGCGGCTGGAACGGAAGCGGGAAGTCGTCGCGTTCATACATGCTGGCGGCGGGCAACACATAGTCGCAGTGTGCCAATGTCTCGTTGACGTAGAGGTCGATGCCCACCATCAGATCCAGTCCGGCCAACGCGGATTCGAGTTCGTCACCGTCGGGCACCGACAGCACCGGGTTGCCCGCGCTGACGAACAACGCCTTGACCTGCCCGCGCCCGGGCGTGGTGATCTCCTTGGCCATCACCCCGGCGGGTTCGGACCCGAGCACCGAAGGAAACCCGCCGATGCGGGAACGCCTGCGGTGATAGACGGAGCGCAGCAACGCCGCACCTGCCTTGTTCAGCCACCGCTCCGCAGGCAACCCGTACCGGCCGAACATAGCGCCGCCGGGCCTGTCGAGGTTACCGGCGACCAGGTTCACCGCATCGAGCAGATACGTTGTCAGCGTGCCGTTTTCGCCGGTGCTGGTGCCGACGCGCCCGTACACCGCGGCACGTTCGGTGCGCACCAGATCGTGGGCCAGGGTGCGTACCGTATCCGGGTCGATCCCGGTGTGCAGCGCGGTGACCTCTGGGGCGAACGGTCGGGCGAGTTGCTCGAGCCAGACGACGCCGTCGGCCTGACGCGACAACCGGCCCCGGTGCACGAGGTTCTCGGCGAACATCACCTGCAGCAGTGACAACAGCAGGTAGGCGTCGCCGTCGGGCACGATGCCCAGCCATTCGAACGCCGCCGCGGTTTCAGTCTTGCGCGGATCGATCACCAGCACCCGCCCGCCACGCTTGACGACGTCCTGCATGCGGTCCTTGATCCTCGGCAGGGTGAGCACACTGCCATGGGACACAACGGGATTGGCGCCGATCACGACGAACAGGTCGGCGCGCAGCACATCCGGCACCGGCAGCGCCAGCGGGGTGCCGTACAGCAGTTGGCTGGCCACGAAGCGGTTGTTGACGTCTTGTGAGCCCGCGGTGAACAGATGCATGCGCGGGCCCAAGCCGAGCATCAACGAGGTGAGGCTCAACGTGTGCGAGTAGCTGAACGCGCCGGGATTGCCGAAGTACCAGCCGATGGCGCCCGCGCCGTGCGCACGACAAAGATCGGCGAGCCGCCGCGTGATGTCGGCCATCGCCGCATCCCACGACACCGGCTCAAAGCGGCCGTCGGCGCGCTTGCGCAGCGGGGTGGTGACGCGGTCGGGGTCGTTGACAACTTCGGTGAACGCGATGCCCTTCTGGCAGGCAAAGCCTTTCGAGACCGGATGGTCCTTGTCGGGGCGCAGTTCGACCAGCCGCCCGTCCTCGACGGTCGCGATCATGCCGCACAGCGGCTCGCAGATCCGGCAGAACGTGGGCAGGTACTGGCGGGTCATTCCGACCCCGTCGTGGGGCTACCTTTCGGCGGTGGGGATGGCGCCGGTCGGGGCGTCGTCCTCGACGGCATGATGGCGGGCGGTCTCGGTGTCGCCGAACTCGCTGGCTGGGTACTGGTGCGTGCCCTCGAGGTCGTCGCGGATGGCCTGCTGCGCCTTGGGCGGCAGGGTGTGCAGGATCTCGCGCACCCGAGCCTGGCGGCGGCCCACGGCGCGACGCTCCGGCATACCCGGCGTCGCCTGGATCTGCGGCGGCACGCCTTCGATCTCCTCGACACCGCCGTCGTGGTGGCCGGCGTCGAACATGGCCTGCTCTTCGGCCATCGTCGACTCGTCCTTCTCCTCCGACATACCGATCGGGCCGATCCGGCGGCCGTTGAGGAACTGCTTGACGACGGGCTCATCGCTGGTCAGCAGCACTTCGCGCGGCCCGAACATGACCAGCTTCTTACGGAACAGCATGCCCATGTTGTCCGGCACGGTGCGGGCGATGTTGATGTTGTGCGTGACGATCAGGATCGTGGCGTCGATCTGCGCGTTGATGTCGATCAGCAACTGCGACAGATAAGCAGTACGGACCGGGTCCAGACCGGAGTCGGGCTCGTCGCAGAGGATGATCTGCGGATCGAGCACCAGCGAGCGGGCCAGCCCGGCGCGCTTGCGCATACCACCGGAGATCTCGCCGGGGAACTTGTTCTCGTCGCCGGCCAGACCGACCAGCTCGAGCTTCTCCATGACGATGTTGCGGATCTCGCCTTCCTTCTTCTTGGTGTGCTCACGCAAGGGGAAAGCGGTGTTGTCGTAGATGCTCATCGAGCCGAACAGCGCGCCGTCCTGGAACATCACACCGAACAGCGTGCGGATCTCGTAAAGCTCTTTGGCGGTGCACTGGATGACATCGGTGCCGTCGACGATGATCTTGCCGCGCTCGGGGCGCAGCAGTCCGATCAGTGACTTCAAGAAAACCGACTTACCGGTACCCGACGGGCCCAGAAGCACGCTGACCTCACCCGGCGGCACTTCAAGCGTCACGTCTTCCCAAATTCGCTGGGGGCCGAAGGACTTGGTCAACCCTTCGACCTGAATGCCAATGCCCACGCGAGATCCTTCCGCCCTATTTTTGCGCCACACGGCTCCCACCTGTGGCTTGAGTCACTGTAGCGCACGTCGGTATCCGGCACTGCGGTTGTGTCCCGACCAATATCACCGCCTCCGGCGATCGACACTCTCGACACGTACACCCGCCCCGGAAATTCCATGCTAAATCGTTTGCTGAACCGGCTCCACCATGTCAATTTACTGGTACGTCAATGCGTTCGGTACGTTGCCACGCCGGCCCGGATTCCCAGCACGGCGGCGTGGCGACCCCACCGGGTGCGGTCCTCGACGTAACGAATCGCGCCCCGTTCGACGGCCGAACTGATCTTGCTAGCCGCTCGGTTGAATGCTCAGTACGCAGCGCCAAGCTCGGCTAATATCCGCGGTGCGGTGGATCACAGTCGGGCGCACTCCATGAAGCGCATCACATATTGACGGGCTGGTCGGCGCATGAATTCGGGGGTCCGATCGGTGCGCCGCGGTAGATCGGAGCCGACCAGAGGGAGACGCATCGTTGTCGCAGCAGTCCGTGTGTGACCCGCCCGGGGTGCCCGAGCGTGCCGTCGTCGCCGACTCCGTGCGCGGCTACGTGCGCACCCACCCCGTCGCCGCGATCGAGACCACCGGCAACCAGGTCGTCCTCGGGCTGCGCTGCCTGCAGTACCTCTTTCTCGACATCGTCACCGGCCGCTTCGCCTGGCGCGAGTTCGTCCGACAGGGCGCATTCATGTCGGGCACCGCAGTCATTCCGACGCTGCTGGTGGCGATACCGATCGGCGTGACGCTGTCCGTGCAGTTCGCGCTGCTGGCCGGCCAGGTGGGCGCGACGTCGTTGGCCGGCGCGGCGAGCGGGCTCGCGATCGTCCGGCAGGGCGCGTCGCTGGTGGCCGCGGTCATGATGGCCTCGGCCGTCGGCTCGGCGATCACCGCCGACCTCGGCTCGCGCACCATGCGCGAGGAAGTCGCCGCGATGGAAGTCATGGGGGTGTCGCCCATCCGGCGCCTCGTCGTCCCGCGCGCGGCCGCGGCGATGTTGGTGGCCGTCGGGCTCACCGGCACGACGTGCTTTGTGGGCTTCTTCGCCAGCTACCTGTTCAACGTCTACTTTCAGCACGGGGCGCCCGGAAGTTTCGTCAGCACGTTCTCCGCATTCGCGACGGTCGGTGACCTGATGCTCGCCTTGTTCAAGGCGGTGCTGTTCGGGTTGATCGTCGCGGTGGTCGCATGCGACAAGGGTCTGCGCACCAAGGGCGGGCCCGCGGGCGTGGCCAATTCCGTCAACGCCGCGGTGGTGGAGTCGATTCTGGTGCTGATGCTGCTCAACGTGGCGATCACCCAGGTCTACGTGCTGATGGTGCCGCAACATGGGCTGTGATCCGTGACGCCCTCGACGTATCTCGTCCCCGGTACCCGACCGCTCGTGGCATCCGTCCGTGCAGTCACGCGGACGGTGCGACGGCTCGGTCACATGCTGTCGTTCTTCATCGAGTCGATCGCGTCTATCCCGATTGTGTTGCGCCACTACCGCGCCGAGTTTCTCCGGCTGCTCTCCGATGTCACCTGGGGTAACGGTTCGGTCGTCGCGGGCGGCGGAACGGCGGGCGTCGCGGCGGTGCTCGGTATCGCCGCGGGCGCGATGATCGGCATCGAGGCCTACAACATGCTCGGCATGATGGGGCTGGGGCCGGCGACCGGCTTCGTGTCCTCGCTGGTTTCGACGCGCGAGCTCATTCCGATGATGGCGGCGCTGGCGTTCGCCATGCAGTCCGGCTGCCGGTTCACCGCCCAGCTCGGCGCGATGCGCATCAACGAAGAAATCGATGCCCTCGAGGCGCTCGCCATTCGGCCCATCCCGTTCCTGGTGTCCACCCGGATGCTGGCCTCGGCGGTGGCGGTGGTGCCGCTGTACGTCATGTGCCTGTGCCTGGGATATCTGACCGCACAGGTGGTGGTCAGCCTGTCCGGTGGCGGCTCGACAGGGGCTTACCTGCACTACTTTTCGTTGATGCTCAGCGGCGCCGACATCATCTACTCGGTGCTCAAGGCGGTGGTGTTCGTCTGGTTGGCGTCGACGATCCAGTGCTACTTCGGCTATTTCGCCGCCGGCGGACCCGAGGGCGTCGGCGTCGCGGCCGGACACGCGATGCGGGCGGCGGTCACCACCGTGGTCGTCGTCAACATGCTTCTCACGATGGCGATTTGGGGCGCTGCCTCCGGTGCGAGGTTCGGCGGCTGAGCATGGGAAACTCGATCGAACCCAACGGCCGCGGCTGGTCTGACCGCCAGCTTCTGGTCGGCGGCGTGGTCGTGCTGGTGGCCGCGACGTTGATCACCGGCGTGCTGTTGGCCAAATCGCAGGGCCACCTGGATCGCCATGTCCGGGTGACGGCCGAACTGGTCAACGTGGGCGACGGCTTACCGGAGCGCGCCGACGTCAAGTTCCGCGGGGTGCTGGTCGGGGCGGTCAGCAGCGTGGCACCCGCGCTCGACGGCCGACCCAACATCGTCACGATCAACCTCACACCCGATGCGGCCCAGGGTATTCCGAGCACCGTCACCGCCCGGGTGGTGCCGAGCAACGTGTTCGCCGTCTCCTCGGTGCAGCTGGTCGACAACGGCGGTGCGCCGCCGCTGCACAACGGCGCCGTCATCGCCGAGGACACCAAACTGCCCACGGTGCTGTTCCAGACAACGATCGACCGGGTGCGCCAGATCCTGGCGGCCACCCAGCGCGACGGCACCGACCCGCCGGTCGGGATGATCAACCTGCTCGCCGAGGCCACCGATCACCGCGGCGACGCGCTGCTGAGTTCGGGGGCGCGCGTGCAGCGCATCCTCACCGAGCTGAACCGGTTGATCGCCCGCAGTTCCGATGAGCCGTCGACGGTTTCAGCGCTGAGCGAGATGGCCGACACATTGTCCGCGACGGTTCCCGGGCTCCTCGACTCCATGGACAACGCCGTGGTGCCGATGCGCACACTCGCCGAGAAACAGGCGGAGTTGCGCAGCCTGCTCGCCGCCGGCCTGGACACGTCGGCGACCGCGGCCACCGCGTTCGACAACCACGCCGACCGACTCATCGGCATCACCACCCATCTGGAACCGGTCCTCGGCGTGCTGGCCATGAACCATGACGAGTTCCTGCCGATCGCCACCCGGCTCACCCGCCTTTCCGAGAAGGCCATGACCGACGCCTGGGACGCCGAACAGCAGGTCTTCAGCGGCAACTTCATCGTGTCGTTCACGCCGCTGCGCACCTATGTTCGCGCCGACTGCCCGCGCTACGGCCCGCTCGAGGGACCCAGTTGCCACACCGCTCCGGAGACGCCGCAGAAGTTCGACATTCCGCAGGTGCTGCTGCCCGAAAGCTACGAGGCCCCGCCCGGCCTGGCTCCGCCGCCCGGAACGCTGCCGGCGTCGTACGGTGGCAACGTCGGGCCTGTCGGCAGCATCGGTGAGCGCGAACAACTTTCGACGATCCTGGGCGAGGACGCGAACAGCGCCCAGCAGGTCCTGCTCGGACCGGTGGCGCGCGGCACCGCCGTGACGGTCAGCCCCGCTCCCGACGGCGACGGTGGCCGATGAGGTTCCGTGGCGCGCTGATCGGGTTTTCCGCATTCATGGTGGTGGCCATGGCGCTGACCGTTCTCGTGTACGGCACCCTGCGTCGCGACCCCGACGGTCCCACGGACCGCTATTCGGCGTTGTTCACCGACGTCACCGGTCTGCGCGGCGGCGACGACGTCCGCGTCGCCGGCGTGCGCGTCGGGCGCGTCGACGCGGTCACCCTGGCCGGTGACGTCGCGCAGGTCACCTTCCAGATCGACAGCGAACAGTCGATCTACCCGGACACCGTCGCCTCGGTGATGTACCAGAACATCGTCGGCCAGCGCTATCTCGGGCTGTCCCGCGACCGCAGCAACGCACCCGCACCGCGACTAGCCCCTGGCAGCCAGATTCCGTTGCAGCGCACCGAACCGTCCTTCGACGTCGGCGCCCTGCTCAACGGTTTCGAGCCGCTGTTCACCCTGCTCGATCCCGCGCAGGTGGACCGGTTGACCACCGCCATGATCGACGCCTTCCAGGGCGATTCGGTCGACGTCGCCCAGTTCGTCGCCCAAACCGCCGAACTCACCGCCACTTTCGCCGGCCCCGACGAAATCCTGGGCGATGTGATCGACAACCTCGACACCATCGTCGGCGACCTCGCGGCCCGGGACGCCAACCTCGACGGGATGATCACCTCGGCGCACGCGATGGTGTCCGAACTCAACCACCGGCGCACGCACCTCATCGCGTCGGCCGGCCCGTTGAACCGCACCGCCGCCCGGATCGCCGCGATCGGGGACGCGGTCTACCCGCAGATGTCCGAACTGCTGCACCGTGAACCGGGTTTCGCCCAGCACCTCGCCGGAATGCCCGACCAGTTGGCCTATCTCGGCTCGAACACGCCGCTGCTGCTCAAGGGCCTGGCGCGGATGTCCGGCGACGGCGCGTACGCAAACGCTTACGGCTGCAGCGTCAACCTGATGGGCTTCTTCCCCGGCCTCACCGAGCTGGTGCCCAAGATCGTCGAACTGGCCTCGCCGGGCAACGACGTGCAGAACTCGCCGAAATGCAGGCCCACCCGATGAAACTGAAGACACGCACGCCGCGGCTGGAGTCCTACCACCCATTCTGGATCGGGCTGGTGGCGCTCGTGATGGCCGCCGTCGTGGTCGCCGCCCTGCTGATCGCGCGCACGGCAGGGTTCGGATACACCAGCTACCGCGCGGAATTCGCCCAGGCCGCGCAGCTGCGCGTCGGCGACAACGTCAGCATCGCAGGCATCAGCGTGGGCGAGGTCAGGTCCGTCGCGTTGGCCGGTGACCGCGTCATCGTCGCGCTGCGGGTACGCGACGACGTCACGTTGGGCGCGCACACCCGGGCGGCGATCAAGCTCACCACGCTGCTGGGATCGCGCTACGTCGAGCTGCGCCCACGGGGGGAACAACCGCTGCAGGACAAGTTGATTCGCTTGGAGTACACCGAGGTCCCCTACGACCTGCAGGCGCTGCTGACCGACTCGACGTCGACGTTCGAACAGGTCGACACCGATCGGCTCGCATCCGCGCTGACCGTGCTCTCCGACCAACTCCACGGGTTGCCCGAAGCGTTGCCGCAGGCCATGACGAACCTGCAGAATCTGTCGGGGATCATCGCGGCGCGCCGCGACCAGATCGGCACCCTGCTGCAGGCCAGCGCCACGCTGACCGCCACGCTGCGCCGCCAGCAGGCCAACCTGGGCCAGCTGGTCTTTCAGGGCCGGGACCTGTTGGCGGAGTTCGTGTCCCGACAACAGTCGTTCCGGCAGCTGATGGCGTCGCTGACCCAGCTCGTCGACCTGTTGAGCAGGGCCGTGGTCGCCGACCGGCCCGCCGCCGAGAAGCTGGTCGACGACCTGCTGGAGCTCAGCGCGATGGCCGCCGAGCACGACGATCTGTTCCGCAACACCCTGCAGGCGCTGCCGATTCCGATCCGCAACCTCACCAACGCCACCGGTACCGCGCCGGCGGTCGACATCTTTCCCGCGAACGGCATCCTGATCGACGACTGGATGTGCGCGATCAGCGGCCGCGCCACCCAGTTCGACCTCGTCGAGTACTTCAAGGACTGCGGATGAAGAAGTTCATCCTCGCCTGCGTCGTCGGGGTGCTCGCGGTGGCGGCCATCGGCTACCTCACCGCGGCGAAATCGGGCATTGCGTCGCGGCCCATCACCGTCACCGCCCACTTCGACGAGGCCTCCGGCCTGTACCCGGACAACGCCGTCGAGGTGCTCGGCATGCAGGTCGGCACGGTGCAAAGCGTCACCGCCAAGGGCTCCTACGTCGAGGTGGTGCTGAACATCGACGAGGACGTCCAGATACCGGCCGACGTAATGGCCGCGACCATCTCCAGTTCGATCCTCACCGACCGCCGGGTCGCGCTGTCCCCGGCCTACACCGGTGGTCCCGTGCTCGAGGACCACGACGTGATCCCGCTCAACCGGACCCGCACACCCGTCGGCTTCGACCGCGTACTGGCCACCATCGACCGGCTCATGGCCGCCATGCACGGCGACGGTCACGGCGGCGGGCCGCTGGCCGATCTGGTCAACATGGGCGCCAAAACCGTTGCGGGCAACGGCAACGACATCAAGGGCGCACTCGATCAGTTGTCGCAGGCGTTGCGGATGACCTCCGACGGCGCGCAGACCGAAGATGACCTCACCACGATCGTCACCAGCCTGAGCGCGTTGGCCAAGGCGGCGTCGGACAACGACGCGACGATCCGCGAGTTCGGTTCGTTGGTGCGCGCCACCAGCGCGGTGCTGGCCGCCGAGAACTTCGGTTCGGGCACCACCGGGAGTCGGGCCAACGAGGTGCTCGAGGCCGCCGCCGATCTGCTTGAGGAGAACCGGGACACGATCCAACAGGCCGTCACCAACAGCGATGTGTTGCTGACCGCGACCAACGACCACAACCGTGAACTCGCCGAGACGTTCGACCTGCTGCCGTTGTTGTTGGACAACGTCTACAACGCGATCGACGCGAACAACGGGGCGATCCGCGCCCATGCCCTCGTCGACAAGATGATGTTCGACAGCCAAATGACCAAAGAGGTCTGCAACATGATGGGTCTGCGCCAACTCGGCTGCAGCACCGGCACATTGCAGGACTACGGTCCCGACTTCGGGTTGTCGTACATGCTCGACGGCATGGCACGGATGGGGCAGCGATGACCCTGCGACTTCGCCGGTGCGCCATCCTCGGCCTCAGCGCTGTGCTGGCCCTCAGCGGTTGCGCCGCACCGAGTCTCGACCGCATTCCGCTGCCGGCACCCTCGGTGGGTGCGGAGTCATACACGTTGACCGCGACGTTCGCCAACGCGCTGAACCTGCCGCTGAAGGCCAAGGTGCGCCTCGGCGGCGCCGACATCGGCCAAGTCGTGTCCATGAAGTCCGAGGACTACACCGCGGTGGTCACGATGGAGATCCGAAAAGGGGTGCAGCTGCCCGTCGGGTCGATGGCCGAGCTGCGCACCGCCACCCCGCTCGGCGACGTCTACGTCGCGGTGCAACCGCCAGAAACCCCGGGGCAGGCACTGCTCGCCGACGGGGACAACCTCGGGTTGGGCTCCACCGGGTCCGCGGCGACGGTCGAGGGAGTGCTCAGCTCGGCGGCCGTCCTGGTCAACGGCGGCGTCGTACGCAACCTGACCAAGTTGGTCAACGGCATCGGAAGCGCCGCAGGTGACAACGGCGACGCCTTCCGCGACCTGGTGCGCCAATCCAACCAGCTCACCGAGACACTCAGCGCACGCTCGCAACAGATCCGGACCTCCCTGGACAACACCGCAACGCTGATCGACACGGTCAACAGCCGCCAGCACAGCATCAACGAACTGCTTGCCGCGTCGTCGCCGGCGATCGGCGCCGTCGACACCCGCGAACTGATCGGCCTTCTCGACACCACCGGTGCCATGTCGCGCCAGCTGTCGCGGTTCCCGTCGCTTCAGGGCACCGACACCCGCAGCATGGTCGCCGACATCAACGCGCTCTCAAGCGCTTTCAACGACGTGGTGGTCAGCCCGGACACCAGCATGCTCGCGATGAGCCGGATGCTGCCGCCGTTCGTCAAGGCGACCTCGGGTACCGCGATCGCCGGGAAAGGCAACCTGGCCAAGCTGGCTCTCGGCAGCATGCCGGATATCGGCTACCTGGGTGACCCGCAGTTCCACGGTCCCAAGCGGGCCGACTGGCACTTCATGGTCGGCAGCCTGAAGTACACCCTGTTCCGGTTGCAGGAACGCGTCGTCGGGCAGGGACCGTGATCGACCGGGCCGCCGCGGTGTGGTTGACGACGTGGGTGGCGGTCCGCCGCAACCGGTTTGCGCTGTCGGGGCTGTCACTGGTCGTCATCTTCGTCGTCAGCGTCGCCTACCTGACGTTCGGCGCGCTGCGGATCAACCCGGCCCGCACCACGATCCAGGTGCGGGTTCCGCTGACCGAATCGGGTGGGCTGCTGCCGAATCAGGACGTCACCGTGCGCGGTGTGCCGGTCGGACGCGTGGAATCGGTCGTGTTGGCCGACGGCGGGGTGACCGCGGTCGCCTCGATCGACGCGCGGGCGAAGATCCCGGTCGACAGCGCGGTGCGGGTGTCGGGTTTGTCGGCGGCCGGTGAGCAGTATCTGGACTTTCGCCCGCTCGCCGATTCCGGCCCGTATCTGGCCGACGGCAGCGTGGTCGACCCGGACCGCACATCGGTGCCGGTGACGTTGGCGCAGGCGTTGGCCAACGCGAACGGCGCTCTGACACAAGTGGATCCGGACAAGTTGGCGGTCATCCGCCGCGAACTCGGTGTCAGCGCCGAGGGCCCGCAGAAGCTGGCCGACATCCTCGACGGCGGAACGTTTCTCATCTCGGCGCTGGACGGGGTGCTTCCGGAGACGGTGAGCCTGCTGTCCACCAGCCGGGCGGTGTTCACGACGGTGGCCGACGTCGACCCGGGGTTGGCCGCCACCGGGCAGAGCCTGGGCGCGCTGTTCGCCGGGATGGCCCGGATGGACGGCGGATTCCGCACGCTCGTCGCGCGCGCCCCCGACAACCTGCGGGGCATCGACCACCTCTTCGCCGACAACTCCGAGACCATGGTGCGGCTGTTGGGCAACCTCGCCACCGTCGCCGAACTGTCGTATGTGCGGGTGCCCGCGTTGCACGCGCTGTTCCCCGACCCCGCCGTTCGCGGTTCGATGCTGGAGAACATGTTGACGGTCTTTCACGACGGCGCCGCCTGGGGTATCGGCGATATGTACCCGCGCTACGCATGCGATTACCAGGTGCCGCGCCATCCGCCGTCGTCCGCGGATTACCCGGAGCCGCGCCGATACACCTACTGCAACGACCCGGACCCGTCGGTGCTCATCCGCGGGGCGCGCAACGCGCCGCGGCCCGCCGGCGACGATACCGCCGGGCCCCCGCCGGGCGCGGATCTGGCCGCGACCACTGATCCCACCCCGCGCGGGCGGTGGACGATCCCGACGCCGTACGGGGGTCCGCCGTTACCGCTGGCGGTTCCCGGCGATGCGCCGCTACCGCCGGGCGCCCCGCCGCAGCCCCCGGGTTGGCCGATCCAGGTGCCCTAGAAACGCCGAACCGCCCGGGATCGTGGTGATCCCGGGCGGTGCGAACCGTTGAACTACTTGACGGTGACCGTCGCGCCGGCGGCCTCGAGCTTGGTCTTGGCCTCCTCGGCGGCGTCCTTGGCGACCTTCTCCAGCAGCGGCTTGGGCGCGCTGTCGACCAGGTCCTTGGCCTCCTTGAGGCCCAGGCCGGAGACGATCTCGCGGACAACCTTGATGACGCCGATCTTCTTGTCGCCGGCGCCCTCGAGGATGACGTCGAACTCCGACTGCTCCTCGGCGGCCTCGGCGGGCGCGCCGGCAGCAGCGCCGGGAGCGGCCGCCACGGCGACCGGGGCGGCAGCGGTGACGTCGAACGTCTCCTCGAACTTCTTGACGAACTCGGAGAGCTCCAGCAGCGTCAGTTCCTTGAACGCGTCGAGCAGCTCGTCGGTGGACAGCTTGGCCATGATGGGTCCTTCCTAGTTTGTTGCGATTTGTGGAGTCCTGGCCGCGCTCAGCGCGGTTGCGGCTCCCCAAGTTGGGTGGTTACGCGGCTACGCCGCCTCTTCGGAGCCAGCTTTCTTCTCTTCCAGTGCGGCAGCCAGCCGGGCGACCTGCGACGCCGGAGCGGCGAACAGGCCGGCGGCCTTGGACAGGTTGGCCTTCATCGCGCCGGCCAGCTTGGCCAGCAGCACCTCGCGCGACTCCAGGTCGGCGAGCTGCTCGACCTCGGCGACGGACAGCGGGCGGCCGTCCATGTAGCCGCCCTTGATGACGAGGGCCTTGTGGTCCTTGGCGAACTTCTTCAGCGCCTTGGCGGTGTCGACGGCCTCGCCCTTGACGAACGCGATCGCGGTGGGTCCGACGAACAGCTCGTCGAGCCCCTCGATGCCCGCCTCCGCCGCGGCACGCTTGACCAGCGTGTTCTTGGCGATCCGGTAGCTGGCGGAATCCCCGAGCGACCGCCGCAGCTCGGCCAGGTTGGCGACCGAGAGCCCGCGGAACTCGGTGACGACCGTGGCCGTCGACGAGTTGAATCGCTCGACGATGTCGGCAATCGCGGCGGCCTTGTCCTCCGTGGCCATGCATGCCTCCTCGTGGTTGGTGTTGGGCGTTCCGCCTCAAACCGCCCCGAGAATGACGAACGCCCCGACGCAGACAGGTCGGGGCGCACACGAATACAGCGTTAGCCTCGTCCTCCTGCGTGGGCCGCCGGGTAATCCCGGACCTTCAACCGATTGCTCCTGCTCATCGGTGACCGACGGTCTTCGGTGGAACCGACACAGAATAGCCTGCCGCGGGCCGATCAGCCAAAACGGCGATTTCGGCGCGCTCGCAACCCGTCACGGTCCGTCAGCGCGCCAAAATCACAACATCAGGCCGATCACCAGCAGCACGTACAGCGCGACGAGCAGGAAAACCCGCCGCCAGTGCAGCCGATCCCACAGCCGGGCCTCGTCGCGGGATACGTCGGCGGCCCCTGACCAGCGGCCGATCCGGTTGTTGATCGGCACCATCAGGATCACGGTCATCAGCACGACGACGGCCATCACCGCGGCGGCCGTGACGATGAACCAGTTCTCCCAGGTGAGGACGGCCGTCGCGATCAGCACCAGCAGGGTGCCGACGTACCAGAACGGCATCACCTTGCCCAGCACCCGGCTGCCGTCGCTGCGGGCCTGCGCGAACCCGTCGTCGGGCAGCCGGCCGAAGACCGGGTTGGTGAACGCCGCGACCGCGATCTCCACGCCGACCAGCGGGCCGGTGATCAACAGGGCCAGGGCTCCCACGGTTGCGTCCATGCCTTCGACCCTCCCACCTTCGCGAGTTCGGCGCGCAAACCAGCGCTCAGCGCGGGTTACCGCACCGAAATCGCCAAGGCGGCCGCGCCGACGAGGCCCGCCTCACCGCCCAGCTCGGCGGGTACCACCCGCAGGTCGTGCAGGAACTCCAGCCCGGCATAGGAGCCCAGCGCCTCACGGACCGGGTCGAAGAGCAGCGCGCCGGATTTCGCCACGCCGCCGCCGATGACGACGAGGTCCAGATCGCACACGGCGGCCACCGACGCGATCATGGCGGCGACGGCCGTGGCCCCGCGCCGAAACGTCCGCAGCGCGATGGGGTTTCCGGCGTTGGCGGCGTCGGCGAGTTCCTTGGCGTCGGCGCCGACGGGTGCGTCCCAGCCCTGCGCGCGTGCCCACTGCGCCATCCGCGGGCCCGCCGCGATGGTCTCGACGCAGCCGTGTCCGCCGCAGCTGCACCGCGCGCCGCCGGGGTCGACGACGACGTGGCCGACGTGCCCGGCGTTGCCGGTGCGCCCGCCGTAGGGTGCGCCGTCGAGCACCAGCCCGCCGCCGACACCGGTGGAAACCACCATGCCCAGCAGAAACTGCGCGCCCCGGCCCGCGCCGCGCCACCGCTCCCCCAACGCCATGCACACCCCGTCACCGTGCATGCGCACCGGGGCGCCGACCATGGCGGCCACCCGGTCGACAATCGGGAAGCGTTGCCACTCAGGGATATTGATCGGGCTGACAGTGCCCGCCGCCAGGTCGATCGGCCCGCCGCACCCGATGCCAACCCCGCGCACCCGGCCGCCCGCCACCGCGAGCGCGCCGGTGACCAGCGATTCGACCGCCGCCCACACGGTCTCGGCGTCCCCATCCGGCGTCGGCAGCCTGGATTGGTGGACGAGGGTGCCGTCGTCGTCGACCAGACCGACGGCGATCTTCGTACCGCCGATGTCGATCGCCAGCGTGGTCATCAGTGCCGGTGGGTGTTGTCGGGCTGACGCGGGTCGCCGGGGTGCTCGTATCCCGGGGCGAGTTCGACGACGGCAGCGCAGCGCGCATCCAGCCAGAGCCGGAACGCACGACGACGGGCCACCCCGCGCAGATGCTCGGCGACTTCGTCGGCAGCCTTAAACCGCAACGGGTTTCGCTGCCGGTACGACGCGACGTCCTCGGCGGTGACGTCGACGCCGGCGGTGACGCTCGCGAACACCGCGCGCGCCACCGGGTCGGCGAGCACCGACGCCGCGATGCTGCCGATCTCCATCCGGGTCACCGTGTCGGGCAGCAGTTCGTCCTCGGTGGGCGCATCGTCGGCGCTCAGCCCCGACGCACCGGCTTCGGCGGCGACCACGCGTTCGGTCACCAGCAGCTGGGTCAGCCAGCGGCGCAGTTGTCGTCCCTCGCTGGTGCCGGGCCGCGGCAGCGACGCCGCCAGGCGGGTGGCCCGCAGTTGCGCCTCCCGCGCATCGACGTCGTCGACGGTCACCGGGATTCCGTCGACGGTCGCCGCGTTCATCGCACCACCACCTTCACCGCGGGCGAGTACAGCAGGCTGCCGGCGCCCGCGATGCGGATCAACGCCCACCATTCGCCGGGTTGCACCCATGGCGGCGGGGTGACGTCGAAGCCCAGTTCGACTGTGCCGCGGGCTGATATCCCGGCACCGCGTGCAGCCGGGCCGATCCACTCCCAGGTGCCCCACGGGCTGATGAGATGTGCCTCGACCGCGATGTCGGCGTGCGCCTCAGTGCCGACGGTGACGCCGAGGCGGGCTGTGTCACCGGCTCTGACGTCGACCCCCAAGGGTTCGGTGACCAGTCGCAGCAGCCGGTCATCGGGCGGTGCGTCGACCGACACCACACAGACGTCCTCGACCGTCTGCCGCCACGCCTCGGGTATATGGCTGCCGGACAGCGTCAACTCCGCGCGCACCGGATACAGCCCGGGCGCGACGGCTGGTGGTGGCGTCAACGTCACCTCGGTGTCGAGGTACTCCCCCGGCGGCAACATGAACGACAGCTCGGCGGGGTCGGCCGTCCAGCCGGCCGGGCAGCGCAGCCCCGCCCTGCCGTGCAGTACCGCATCGCTGCAGTCGCTGGCCGCGGTAAGCCGAAGCGACACAGTCTGGTTCGGCTCTGCATCGATGGTGTGCGGATGCAGGTGCGCGACGACGGGCATGCCGCCCAGCGCAGCGGGTCCGCGGTTGTGCAGCCAGTACCGCGCATACAGCGGTTGGGCTGCTTCTTCGTCGGGCGCCAACGCGGTGTGGTCGGCGTCGAGTGTGCGCGGCAAATTGAGCTGGGCGCGCAGCGTAGCGATCTCGTAGCCGTGCATCTGAAGCTCATCCGTTGCCGGGGATTGCCGATGTTCGAGCAGGTCGACCCGCACCGCCCCCGACACCCGCTGCAGCCCCGACTGCACGGTGACATCGGCTGCTGCACCGCAGGTCTCGACCAGTCGGATCACCACGCCGTCGGACGGATCCACCCGCTGGCTGCTCCCGGACTCCAGCGGGTTGCCCGCCGCTTTCAGCGCACCGAGCTGCACCTGGCCGGCCGGCTCGATCTCCAGCAGTGACCCGGTCGCAGGCAACCGCCCTGTTGCATAGGGCTTTTCGGTGACGGCTTGCAACGGGTGGGAGAACTCCGCGCTGCGCGCCGGCAAATCGGACTGACGCCAGTCACCGTCGCCCGAGACGAGCGCGTAGTCGAACGTGTGCGTCCAGTGCTGCAGTTGAAAGTTGGAGCCGTCCGGCGCGGTGCGCCGCGGCGGGTCGATCCAAGTGCCCGATGGCCATCCGGTACACGACCGCATCAGCGACATGTGCAGCGTGCCATCCGATTCCACTGCGAAGCCGGGTAATCCGCGGTTGAGCACCGCGACCGTGCGCGCCTCGAACGGCTCGAGTTCGGACGGCACCGCCTGCTCGACACGGATCTCGAAATCGCCGAGATCCTCGACCACCGCCGGGATCGCCGACCCCGCCACGATAAGAACGGGCAGCGCCCGCACATCACGCAGATCGGCGCCGGGCACCCACACGTCGGCCAACGGTGCGGTCGGCGGCACCCACACCCGGGCCGCCCCGGTGGCATACAGCTGGCGCTTGAGCTCCTCGCGATACACCGGATCAGCTTCAGCCAAAACCTCTGCGGTGAACGCGTTTTCGTCCGGACCGCCCAGCGCGATCCGCGCGTCGGGCAGGTTGGAGTCGACGGTGAGATCGCCGTAACGCGGCTTGTCCGCGCTGCTGCAGGTGGCGGTGACACCGGCGCGCGCCAGCGCCGCCACCAGATCACGTGCCTGCCCATCGTCCGTCGGCGCCACCACCTCGGCGACCGAGACGGCTCGCACACCGTCGCCGACGCGCACCCGCACCGCCGACGACAGCCCGAACCAGCCGTAGGCCGGGTTGTCCAGTGTCCAGGGGTGTTTCGCCGAGTCGACGGCGGACTCGGAGCCGTCGTGGAACAGGCCGAAGCCGCGCCCGATCACCGCGTCACCGACCTCGCTGACCGGAAGCGCACCGGGCACCGGGCAGGGCCAGCGCACCCGCAACAGGTGATCGGCGCCGGTGAACTCGTCGATCGTGGTCTGACACTCCACCCGCGCCACGCCGTGCCAGAGCGTCAGCGTCTGCGTGTAGCGCAGCACATCGCCGATGCGGCCGCGCACCACGATCCGCTGCCCCAACGATCCGCAATCGGCCTGCACCTCCGCCGTCCCGGCCGACGAGGCGACCACGGGTCCCTTCGGCAGCAGATGCCACGGCCCTTCACCGGCCTCGGGGTGCGCGGAATACTCGTCGTAGACGGCCAGTTCGTTGCCGACCCGGCCGTCGGCGATCAGCTCGCGGCCCTCGGTGATCAGCGACGACACCCCGCCACCTCGAACCGGGTCCACGGTAAGCCGGTAGTGCTCGTTGCCGATGGTGTTGCCGTCCAACGGCTCCCAGCAGCCCGCCGCGTCATCGGCCTCCAGCCGATACGACTGCCAACCCAGTGACGGCACATCGCGCGCCAACCAACTGACGCAACGGCCCGAGACGTGGGTCGGCAGCGCCGTCCCGTCGACGTCCAGCACCCGCGCCCCGGCCGGCGCCGGCTCGGCGAGCCGGGCAGTGACGATGTCGGTGCGCTTGTGCGCCAACGTATTCCACACCACGAGAGGTTCGTCGACCGCGCTGGACAGCAGCGCCAGCGCATTGTCGCGGGCGGTGGTGCCGAGTTCCCAGGCGTCGCGCCAGCTAGTCAGCAGGTCGAGGTACACCTGGTCGGATTCCGAGCCGGTGATCGCGTCATGGTGGGCGCCGTAGGCCAGCTGCACCCACGCCTTCGCCAGCGCGGCGTGCGGATAGGTCGCGCCCCCGAGCAATCCGGCGAACACCGCGAACTTCTCCGCGTCCAGCACGGCGTCCTCGGCGGCGCGGTTGGCCTGTTTGGTGTCGATGTAGGACACGTGACAGCCGGTGTAAATCGGGTTCATGTCGCGGGTCTGCGGCGACGCGTCGACACCGCGTTCGGCGAGTTCGGCGCGCACGGCGGCGAAGAACTCGCGCGGCAGCGCGCAGACGAACCGCGGCCAGGTGTAGCGGGTGTTCCAGTCGCGGTGAATCTCGGTGACCCACTTGTTCGGTGGCGTGTAATCGGTACCCACCGGCAGCAGCACGTTGCGGGTCAGCGCGACCTTCTTCAGCGAGGCGAACAGCTCATACGTCGCTGCCTCGGCGTCCGAGAGCGTCGCGGCCGAATCCATCCACCAGCCCGCCGAGTAGTGCGCGGGCATGTAGTGCGTGAGCAGCCCGCGCCCGGACGGGGCGATCCATTCGAACTCACTGCAGAACTGCATCCGCTCGGGATCGCCGCCACCGGCCATCGGGCCCCACTGGTGATGCGGTCCGCGCGCCCAGGAACTCGACGTCAGGCCGGCGTCGGCGGCCATGCCGGGGAACTGCGGGTCGTGGCCGAACGCGTCGAGCTGCCAGGCAGTTTCGGGCGAAGCACCCAGCACGCCGCGTTGAAAACCCACGCCGGCCACGAAGTTGCGGATCGTCGTCTCGGCGCTGGTGAGGTTGGTGTTGGGTTCGTTGTAGGTGCCGCCCATGATTTCGATACGACCGTCGGCGAGGAAGCGGCGCAGGTCGGCGCGGTCCTCGGGGTGGGTGTCCCAGTACGGTTTGAGGTAGTCGACTTCGGCGAGCACGAACTTGTATTCCGGTTCGCGGCGGGCCATTTCGAGGTGCGCGCGCACCAGGTCGAAGCCGTTGGTCTGCCGGGCGCGCCCGGGCGGATCCTCGGTCCACACGCTGGTGTAGGCGGCTTGGGTGTTCCACCACACCGGGTCGTAGTGAAAGTGGCTGACCATGTACATGGTCCAGCCGGGTTCGGCGACGGTGAACGTGAACGGGATGTCGGCGACGCGGGCGTCACGCTGCTGTCCCACGACCGGGTCGGTGACCGTCACCGGGACCTCGACGCTGCCGTCACCCGCGGGGACCGAGGCCTGGCCGCTCAGGGCGTCGCCGTCGACGCGCACCGTGCCAGCACCGTCGGTGTAGGTCACGCGCACCAGTTGCAGCGGCGCGTCCGGCGGCCCGACGAACAGATCCGTCGACTCCGCCGAAATCACCCGCACGCCAAAACCCTACGGAATTTATTGGATTCGCGCGGTGAGTCAGCGACCGCCCGTGCGGCGAGCAGACGCAAAAGCGTGTCGACACGCCGAGCGGAACACGATTCTGCGTCTGCTCGCCGGGGAAACCTCACGCCCGCGACACGTCGACCACCAGCGCGCGGTGATCCGACACCGGCAACAACGGCGCGCAGCACCGCTCCACGCGCCACCCAGAGTCGCCGGTCAGGATGTGGTCGAGCTGCCGCGTCGGTGCCTCGGTGGGAAACGTCATCCCGTGCGCCAGCGCCCGCAGCCCGCTCCAGCGTCGCACCGGCCCCGGCGTCATGTTCAGATCGCCCATCAGCACCGACGGCTTTGGGAGCCCCCGCAGATCCCGCAGCAGGTGCCTCAGCTGCACTCGGTTCCACCCCGGCACGAACGACAGATGCGTGTTCGCGACGGTCAACGGGCCCAGCGGCGTGTCCAGCCGGCCCACCATCGCCGCCCGCGGCTCCTCGTCGACCACCTGCACCCGCTTCGGCCCCGGCAGATACATCGGGAACCGCGTCGGGATCCGCGGCAGCCGCAGCACCTGCCAGTTCTCCGCGGGAAACCGCGACAGCAGCGCGATGCCGTAGGCGGCGGTGCCGGGCTGCTCGTCGCCGGTCGCGGCCATCCACGTCGCGCCCGGCGTGCCGGAGATCGCGGCCACGAACCGGTGGCTCAGCGCGCCCATCGCCTCAGCGGCCACCGCGGTCAGATCCGTTTTGTTCGACCGCGGCTGATCGACGTCGACCTCCTGCAACGCCAGGATGTCGGCGTCGAGCTCGCGTACGGCTTCGACGAGTCGGTCCTGCTCGACGACGCCGTCGTGCACACTGCGCCCGTGCAGGATGTTGAACGTCGCCATCCGCATGGGTACTCAAGTACCCACAATGTCCGCCGAGCCCTACAGGAGACCCGTGCCCGCACGAAATGACGATCTGCGCGACGCGCTCCGACGGGCCGCGTCGGCGCTGCGCGACCACGGGCCCGATTTCGCCCTGGGCGGCAGCTACGCGCTGTGGGTGTTCGGCGGTCCCGAACCCGTGCACGACGTGGATTTCGTCGTCGCCGAACCCGACACCGAAGCCGCCGCGCTGACGCTGGAGAAAGCCGGCTTCACCATCGAGCGCACCCCCGAGGACTGGTTGTTCAAGGCCTGCGTCGAGGACGACTTCGTCATCGACGTGCTGCACCGGCTCAACGGCGTGGCCGTCGACGCCGACACCATCGCCGCCGCCGAGGAGTACGACGTCCTCGCGATCCGGATGAAAGTGTTGTCCCCGACGTACGTGCTGGTGGAAAAGCTCAACGCCCTCAACGAGCACAACTGCGACTTCTCGGCGCTGCTGCCCGCCTTCCGCGCTGTCCGTGAGCAGCTGGACTGGGGGCGCCTCATCACCGACACCTCCGAAAACCCGTTTGCGGCTGCCTTTTTGGTGCTCGCCGACAAGCTGGAGATCACCCCTTAACTTTGCCGCCGAGTGTGGCGTCAAAGCACGTCTCGAGCGCCCGAGGTGTGCGGGTAACCCACGTTCGGCGCCAAAGAGCGCAGGCGCTGCGCGACGGCCGCCACCGCAGCCACCACCTCGGGAGGTTCGAGCACCTCGAAGTCGTAGCCGACCGTCGCGAAGTACAGCACCATCCGCTCAGGGTCGTCGGCGCCGGCGGTGACGATACAGGCGTCGGGGCCGTCGGGTTCGATCGTCGCCGAAGCAGGTGGAAAGTGCTGGGCCACAGCATCTTCCGACGCCAGATAGCGCACCCGGGCGACGTAGCGGTACGGCGAGCTGCTGATCGAGCGTCGCACATAGGTGGCGGCGTCGGGCGCCTCCCGCGCGACGAACGTTGTCCCCAGCGCGCGCACATCCGACATCCGGTCCAGCCGCAGGCTGCGCCAGTCGCACCGATCGCGGTCGTAGGCCAGCAGATACCAGCGCCGCCCGGTGGTCACCAGTTGGTAGGGCTCGAGCCGACGCTGGGTGGCGTTGCCGCGGATGTCGACGTAGCCGGCGCTGACGTGTTCGTGGTCGCGGCTGGCGCGGGCCAACGTCATCAACACGTCGGGTGCGACGGGCGCAACCGACGACGGCGACGTCAGCGTGACGGTCGCGTCGTGCAGCGCGGAGACCTGCGAGCGCAGCCGCGACGGCATCACCTGGTCGAGCTTGGACAGCGCGCGCAGCGCCGATTCGCCGACGCCGGCCACCGTGCCGCCCGCGGCCAGCCGCAGGCAGACGGCCATCGCGACGGCTTCGTCGGGGTCCAGCAGCAGCGGGGGCAGGGCCGCACCGGCGCCGAGTTGGTATCCGCCGCCGTGGCCCTTGCTGGCGTGCACGGGGTAGCCCAGGTCGCGCAGCCGTTCGATATCGCGGCGCACGCTGCGGGTGGTCACGCCCAGGCGCTCGGCGAGCTCCTCGCCCGTCCACACCCGCCGCGACTGCAGCAAACCCAGCAGCTGCAGCACCCGGCTCGTCGTCTCCGCCATATGCCGACCCTGTCGCAGTTATAGGACCGAAACTGTCCTATATAGATGTCAGCGTAATCGTATGGACCTGACCGCGTTGATCGCCGACCAGCTCGACTTCCACTGGACGCACCAGTTGCGGCCCCGGCTGGATGGCCTAACCGACGACGAGTACTTCTGGGAGCCGGTGCCGGACTGCTGGACGGTGCGCCGCGACGGGTCGATCGACTTCGCCTATCCGCCGCCGGAGCCGGAGCCGTTCACGACGATCGCGTGGCGGCTGGCGCACGTCATCGTCGGCGTGCTCGCGGTGCGCAACTACTCGCACTTCGGCGCGCCGCCGGCGAGTTATGAAACGTGGTCGTACGCTACCGACGCCGCGACGGCACTGGGTCAGCTCGACGCCGCGTACACCCGCTGGGCCGCCGGGGTGCGCGGCCTGTCCGACGACGACTTGGGTCGCCCGGTCGGGCCGGCCGAGGGGCCGTGGGCCGAGCACCCGATGGCCGAGCTGGTGTTGCACATCAACCGCGAAGTGATTCATCACGGCGCTGAAATAGCCTGTATCCGAGATCTTTACATCCATACGAAAGGGAACTGATATGCCAGGATTGCCCGCACCTGCCCGCGACGAGCGCGAGGCGCTGTTGGAGTTTCTGGCGTTTCAGCAGAACGCGTTCTTCGCGGCGGCATACGGCCTGAGCGATGAGCAGGCGCGTTCAACGCCGTCGGTGAGCGCGCTGTCGATCGGCGGGCTGGTCAAGCACGCCGCCGGAGTGCAGAAGGGCTGGACGGACCGCGCCGCCTATGCGCCGGAGTTTCCGCCGAAGGATGAGCGGCCGATGGCCGAGATCATGGCCGAGTACGCCGATCAGTACGCGATGCGCTCCGACGAGACGCTCGACGGGCTGTTGGATCAGCTCAAGCGGCAGAACGCGGAGACGCTGCGGGTGCTGGGCTCGGTTGCCCTCGACACGCCGGTGCCGGTGCCGCACGAGGTGCCGTGGTTCCCCAAGGACATCGACCACTGGGACGTGCGCTGGGTGGCGCTGCATCTGATCGAAGAGCTGTCCCGGCATGCCGGTCACGCCGACATCATCCGCGAATCGGTCGACGGCGCAACGATGTACGAGTTGATGGCCGCCAACGAGGAGTGGCCGGAGACCGACTTCATCAAGCGTTGGAGGCCGTCGTCCTAAGTTCGCCGAGCGCACGGTTGTTCGCGCCCTTACTCGGCGTTTGCGTACAACAACCGTGCGCTCGGCGCCAAAGCAGCCAAAGCAGCTACCGCAGCACCATCCGCACCGCGTAGTCGACCACCGCATCCAGATCCGTGCCCAGCCGGCCGGCCAGCCACTGCTGCGCCAACTCGGCCATCGCGCCGGTGTACATCGCCGCGCCCACCTGTGCGGCCACCGGATCGAAAGACGGGTGCAGACGCCAACCCTCCGTCAGCACGCCCTCGCGCAACTGATCCTGCGTCGCCGCCCGCCGCGCCGCCAGCACCGGGTTCGACCGCGCGTCCGTGAACAAGACACGTCCGCGCCGCGGATCCGCCGAGCTGAACCCCAGCACCGCCGCGATCCCGGCCCGCGTCCTGGCCCGAAGCGACTCGCCCGCGCCCTCTATCGCTGACGCCACCTCGGAAGCCAACCCCGCGCTCACCTCGTCGTACACCGCACCCAACAGATCGTCGACGTCGGCGAAGCTCTCGTAGAAGTAGCGGGTGTTCAACCCGCACGCGCGGCACACCGACCGCACCGACACCGCGGTCTCCCCACCGGAGCCGAACAGCTCGAACGCCGCAGCCACCAACTGCGCGCGACGCTCCGCGCGCCGGTCGGTCAACGGCACACCGGCCCATCGGGTGGGACTGGACATGGCCTTCAGGGTAAGCCGTCTCTGGTCACAGATGTAACCAAAGTTGTATTCTGGTTACAGCCGTGACCAAACCTGAAAGAGGTCAGCCTTGTTCCTGCCGCACCAGATCGTCGGTCAGATGCTCAACAAACGCTTCGACCAGGGCATTCGTCGCAACTTCTTCAAAGGTATGGAGTTCGCGGCCCCGGTGGGCGACCCCGGCTGGTTCGGGCCGGGCAGCGCGGTCTGGCATGTGCACTCGCACATGTATTCGCTGATCTTCGGTCTGCAGTGCGCGGCCTACATGGAGCGGCTCGACCCGTCGATCTACTGGATGGGCATGCACCATTCGCGGCTGGTCCAACGCGACGAGAACGGGGTGGCGGTCCCGAAAATCGACCCCAAGGGCGCCCTGGTGCGACTCGGCCACTCCGTCGCGTTCTTCATCGGCACCGCCTATGGCTCGACCGAAACCGCCGAGCGACTGGCCCAGAGCGTGCGCGCCATGCACCACACCATCAAGGGCACCCGCCCCGACGGCGCCGCCTACGACGCCGACGATCCCGACTGGCTGCGCTGGAACTACGCG
Organism: Mycolicibacterium sp. XJ879; assembly: GCF_053483935.1. Classification (NCBI taxonomy): domain Bacteria; kingdom Bacillati; phylum Actinomycetota; class Actinomycetes; order Mycobacteriales; family Mycobacteriaceae; genus Mycobacterium; species Mycolicibacterium sp. XJ879. The sequence goes on along the minus strand of NZ_JBEFTH010000004.1, from coordinate 713 downwards.
ACCGTCGTCTGGGGCCTGGCCACCGCGCACGAGCTCTATCACCCGAACCCGTTGCGCGGCAAGAAACTTGACCAGTACTACGGCGAGTTCGTCCGCGTCGGCCATGCGCTGGGCGGCACCGATCTGCCGACCACCAAGGCCGAGACCGCCGAGTGCCTCGAAAGCTACCTACCCAAGCTCGCCGTCACCCACGGCACCGCCATGGCCACCGGCTCGAACCTGCCGATGCCGCAGGCCGCCGTCGACTGGGCCATCCGCGACACCATGCCGAAATGGGCCAAGCAGATGATCCAGCACACCGACCCCAACATCATCGAGCGCACGGCCCGACGCGCCACGGTGTGGGGCATCATCAACGGCCTGCAGACCGCCGCCGGCATCCCACCGGAGTTCCGTCAGGCCAAGGAGCGGGTCAAGTCGGGAACGACCGTCAAGCACACGCTGCCGACGTACCACCCGGGCGACGATCCGGTGCGCAGCCGCGACGAGATCGAGCACAGCTTCGCCTAACTCCTTCTGCCGCGAGACTGCATTCCAGCAGGAAAAGTGCGAGTAAGGCCCTGCGAAAACGCAGTCTCGCAGCACAGCGACGCAACGTGTCAGTGCGCGTCGCCAATATCGGCACATGGGGGACGTCTTCATCGGACGAGAAGCCGTCGAGCGCGGCATCGTCACGCGCCATGAATTGCAGCGTTGGTATGCGCCCATTTATC